>JACDFR010000061.1 GCA_013815685.1 Ramlibacter sp. | reverse complement strand
GTGCTGGCCGGCCAGCACGCCGTGGCGGCGCTGACCTTCCCGGGCATTTCGCTGTACGCCGGGAGCGCATGCGCCCTGGTGGCCATGGTGGCGCTGGTGATGGTGCGCCCGCAGGTGCTGGGCCTGGAGGCACGAAGCGCCCTGGCCCGGCTGATCCCGGGCGGCGTGGGCGCGCGGCTGGCGCCCGCCGGCGCGGTCGGCGCAGATTCCGGCGGGCATGCATGATGAAACGCACATCCGGCTACCTGTACTGGGTCTTTCCCGGCATGCTGTCGGTGGTGGCACTGGGCGCCCTGATTTCGGGCCGCGACCTCTCGCAGGCCTTCAACGACCTGGCCGGGCCCGCGGGCGCCGGCGTCCAACATCCGCTCATCCCCTGGGCGCAGCGCCTGGTTTCGCTGGTCCTGCTCGGGGCCTCGGCCGAGCGGATCTTCAACCACGTGTCCATGCACAAGCGCATGCCGTCGGTGCTGCTCACGTCCACGTTCCTCATCTACTGGGTCTGCAGCGTGGCCGCACCGGCCTTCTTCGGCTCGCACCCGCAGCTCGCCCACGAGTACCTCTATCCGCTGGTTTTCGGATTCGCATGCCTGCTGACCACCGTGCCCGAGCGCGACAAGATCCTCGAGGCTTCGCGCAACGCCCTGTTTCTTTTCATGCTGGTTGGCGTGGCGCTGATACCGGTGGCGTTCTCGCTGGTGATGGACGCCTCGTACAACCAGGGCCTGATCCCAGGACTTCCGCGCTTCGGCGGTCTCGCGCCTCACCCGGTGGCCATGGGCATGTTCTCCGTCACCGCCATGCTTTGCCTCTGGGCCAGGCCTTTCCGGCGGCGATGGCTCCAGCGCGCGGCCTGGCTGCTGGGCCTGGGCGTGCTGTTCGTCGCGCAGTCGAAAACGGCCTGGATCGCCTTCATGCTGTGCGCGCTGGCCATGACGGTCGTTCGCAACGGCCCCGCCGCCCTGAACCGCATGGGCGACCCGAAGGAAGCATCGTTCGGTGTCGGGGCCTGCCTCTCGGCCATCGCGATAGCCGTGGCGCTCATCTGGGCGCTGCTGGTGGCGGACGTCGGATCGGACGTGGCCGGCTTCTTCGACACGGCGCAGGGCGCGCAGCTGGTGTCCATGACCGGGCGCGACCAGATCTGGGCCATCGCCATCGACGAATGGCGGTCCAGCCCGCTGTTCGGCTACGGTCCGGGCCTGTGGAACGACGAGTTCCGCGCCAGCATCAACATGCCCAACGCCACCAACGCGCACAACCAGTTCATGGACACCTTGGCGCGCTCCGGCGGCGTGGGGGCGGCCGCGCTCGTGCTCTATGCCCTGGTTCTGCTGGTCCTTTCCCTTCGCTACGCCAGCGCCACCCGGGGCCTGAGCCTCGCACTGTTCCTGGCGCTGGCGCTGTTGTCCATCAGCGAGGTTCCCCTGATCCTGTTCGGCTACGGCACGGAGCTTTTCGCTCACCTGCTTCTGATCATCACGCTCGCCTCTGCCGCCAGCGCCCGCGAACCTGCAGCGCAAGCCCGCGCCAGGCCCTTCTACCGGACTGCCTCATGAATTTTTCAGTGGTCATCCCCTTGTATAACAAGGCCAGGTTCATCGAGGGCTCGGTCCGCTCGGCCCTGGCCCAGACGCTGCCGCCGCAGGAGATCATCGTCGTGGACGACGGCTCGACCGACAACGGCGCCGCGGTGGTGGAGCGGATCGGCGACCCGCGCGTTCGCCTGGTGCGGCAGGCCAACGCGGGCGTTTCGGCGGCACGCAACCGGGGCATAGGGCTGGCTTCGGGCGAGTGGGTCGCTTTCCTGGACGCGGACGACTGGCACCATCCCGAGTTCCTGGCCGGGCTCGTGCGAGCGCACCGCGCCTGCCCCGACGCGGATGTGGTGGCCACCGGGTTCCGCCAGGTCTTCGAGAAGGACGGCGGCGAGCTGGACGAATGGCCCGTGCCCGAGGCGTTCTGCGAAGTCGAGCTGATCGAAGACCTGCGCGCCCGCTGGATGAAAAGCATGCCCTTCTTCACCAGCAGCGTGGCGGTGCGTACCCGGCGGCTGCGCGGGATGCAGCCCTGCTTCGTCGAAGGCGAATCGCACGGTGAAGATCTCGATCTCTGGTTCCGCCTCGCCGACGAAACGCCGGTCGCCCTGGTGCATGCGCCGCTCGCCGCTTATCGCGTGGCCGTGCCGGGATCGCTGACGGCGGCCCAGCCCCGGGAGCTCGCCCCCTTCATGCTGAGGATGCGGCAGCGGGCCCTGGACGGCACCATTCCGCCGGCGCACCGGCGCTCGGCGCTCTGGTTCGTCGCGCAACAGGAAGTAACGCTGGCCCGCAAAATGCTGGCATCGGGCAAGCGCCGCGAGGCGCTGCGCTGCCTGCTGCGGGCCAGGCATGCGGCGGCGGGAAGGCGCTGGCAGCTCACGGCCTTGATGGCCCTGCTCCTGCCTGCCAATGTGGCCGACCGCTGGCAGCGCTGGCGCCTTCGCAGCGCCGACGAATTCGCACAGCAAGGAACGCTTCCATGAGAGACATCTCCATGCCCGACTCCGCCCATGGCGCCGCACGCTGCAGCGTCTCCGTCATCATCAAGGCCTTCAACGAAGAAAAGAAGATCTGCGCCGCCATCGAGAGCAGCCTTGAGGCTGTGGCCGAGGTCGGCGGCGAGGTCATCCTGGCCGACAGCTGCTCGACCGACCGCACCGTGGAGCTGGCCTCGAAGTACCCGATCCGCGTCGTGCAGCTGCTGAACCCCGAGGAGCGCTGCTGCGGCGTCGGGCCGCAGCTCGGCTATCAACATTCGCGCGGCGAATATGTGTACATCCTGGATGGCGACATGAAGATGGTGAGCGGTTTCCTGCCGGAAGCCCTGGCCTTTCTCGCGCAGCACCCCGAAGCGGCGGGTGTGGGCGGCCGGCTCATCGAGCTCAACAACGAAACCCTAGAGTACCGCGAGCGCGGCCTGCGCAACGCCGCGCATCTCTCGCCGGGCGAGGTCGACCGGCTGGACGGCGGCGGCCTCTACCGGCGGCGAGCCGTCGAGGAGGCGGGCTACCTGTCCGACCGCAATCTGCACAGCTATGAAGAGTTCGACCTGGCCGTGCGGCTGCGTTCGCTGGGCTGGAAGCTGTGGCGCATCCCAGTGGACGCGGTCACGCACTATGGCCACGATGCGCCACCCTACCAGCTGCTCCAGCGGCGCTGGCGATCCCGCTATGTTTGCGGGCTCGGTGAGCTAGTGCATGCCGCGCTGGGCCAGCCCCACATGCGGCCGGTGTTGCGCGGAATGCGCGAGTTGCGCATCTACAGCGCGGTGCTGGCGTGGTGGGCGATTCTCCTTTGCATCGCGTTCTGGCCGCTGCCCGCGCTCGCGCGGGGGTTGGGTTTCGCGGCCGTGGCTGTTCTTCCGCTGCTGCTGATGGCGTGGCGCAAGCGTTCGATGGCTCGTGCCATGTACTCCGTGGTTTCCTGGTGCTTCAATGCCGCGGGCTTGGTGCTGGGCCTGTTGCATCCGCAGCAGCCGCCGCGCGGCCTCATCAGCAGCCGGATCGTTCACGAACCGCCGCAGGCCCTCGAGCCCCGGCACGAGCATTACGCATGACACAGCACGCGGAGCAGTTCACGGGCGTACAGATCCTGCGGTTCGTGGCCGCGATGCTGGTCGTCGTCGTGCACGTCACCCAGGCCACTTCCATCCACATCACGGGCCTGGGCGACGGCCACTACTGGGGCGCGGGTGATTTCGGCGTGGACATCTTCTTCGTGATCAGCGGCTTCGCGATGGCTATCACCACCCAGCACCTGCCGAGGCTCGGCCCTGGCCGGCGCACGGCCGCATGGGTGTTCATGCGCCGGCGCATCCTGCGCATCGTGCCGCTCTACTGGTTCTACACGCTGCTTAAGATCGTGCTGGCGCTGGCCCTCCCCGCTCTGGCTGCCAAATTCGTACTCACCCCGGGCTATGTGGCAGCGTCCCTCTTCTTCATTCCGGTGGCGAATGAACAAGGCCTGATGTGGCCGGTGTTGCCGGTCGGCTGGACGCTCAATTTCGAGATGCTGTTCTACGCCGTGTTCGCGGTCGCGATCGCGCTGGGTACGGCGCGCATCGTGTTTTGCGCCACGGTCTTTGCCTTGATCTTCGCGGCGGCGCAGTGGTGGCCCGGCATCCAAATCCTGCATTTCTACGGCCAGTCGATCATCTTCGAGTTCCTTCTGGGCGTTTGCATTGCCCATCTGGTGACGCGCCTGGGTTCACCCAAGGCGGCGTTCGGCCTCTTGCTGGCAGTCGCTGGCTTCCTGTTTGCGCTCGGGCCCAGTTGGGACGACCGCGGCTCGCGCCTCGTGCCGTGGGAGCTCGGCGCGACGCTCATCGTACTGGGCATTGTGTGGTGCGAATCCTGGATCGCCGGACTGAAGGCCGCGCGGCCGCTGGCGTTTCTGGGTGACGCCTCCTATTCAATTTACCTGTCGCACGCCTTCGTGGTGCCCGCCGGCGTGCTGGCCCTGAAGAAGTTGGGCATCCACGACCCGGCCGCCATCCTGCTGATCGTCGGTTGCATGGTCGTCGTGGTCGGCGGTCTCTCGCACGTCTGGCTGGAAAAGCCAATGACGAGCTTCTTCAAACACTACCTTTTTCCCCAAGCCTCTGGCCCTAACCACCATGCAACAAATGCGCCCATCAAGTGAATCCATGGCAACCGCGATGGCATCGGAACAAAGCGACCTCTACATCTACATCGCCTGCCCTTGGACGCCGGTGGGTGGCGGCATGTTCAAAGTCGCCGACTACCTGATCCAGTCGCAGGCGCAGCAGACGCCTTCTCATGCCGCGCAATTGCGCCCCCTCGATTCCCGCGGCGCCGCAAGTCCCGCCTTTTCTCTGTGGGTCTTGCTCACCGCGTTGGCCAAGATCCTGATGGGAAGGCTGTCGGGCAAACTGGTCGGCGTCCACGTCAACATGGCCGGCCGGATGAGCCTGTTTCGCAAGGGAACCATCATTGCCATGTGCCGGGCCGTGGGCGTGCCGTCGGTGCTGCACCTGCACACGCAAATGGACCTGTTCTATGCGCCCATGCCGGCGTTCCTGAAGAACCTGACCCGTTGGGTGTTTTCGGCGGCCACCACGGTGGTGGTGATCGGCCCGGTGGCCCGGCGTTTTGTGATCGAGGTGCTGGGCGTGCCGTCCGACCGCGTCGAGATTGTGATCAATGGCGTGCCCGACGCGTCCGAACCGCGGCACCGGGCCCAGCCGGGCGAGCCGCAACGCATCCTCTTCATCGGCAACCTGTCCGAACGCAAGGGGATGACGGTGCTGCTGCAGGCGCTGGCACAGCCCGGTTTCGACCGCGACCGCCTTCAGGTCGTGATCGCCGGCGGCGGTGATTTGGAGCACTATCGCGAGAAGGCACGGGCCCTGGGCGTGGATGACTTCGTGCGCTTCGAAGGCTGGTGCGACCAGGACAAGACCGGCAAGCTGCTGGCCGCGGCGGACCTGCTGGTGCTGCCTTCTGTGGATGAAGTCCTGCCGCTGGTCATCCTGGAAGCGCACGCCAACGGCGTGGCCGTGGTCTGCACGCCCGTGGGCGAAATCCCCTCGCTGCTGACCGATGGCGTCGATGCGTTCTTCGTCACGCCGGGCGACGTGAAGGATGTGGCCGAAGGCTTGCAAAAGGTTCTGGGCGATCCTGAGCTGCTCGCCGCGCTGAGCCGCAATGGGCGCGCGCTGTATGAGCAGCAATTCTCGCTGCGAAAGTTTTTCGCGCGGGTGGCGCGCTTGCACCAGCGGCATTTCGGCATTGCCGGGCAGGCGCGCGAAGAGTTCTTGTCGCAGGAGCAGGCGCCTTGATCGTTGACGCCAACACGATCGAGTCGGGCGCGCGCCTGACGACTGACGTGTGCATCGTCGGCAGTGGCGCTGCGGGGATTTCGCTGGCCTTGTCGCTCTCGGGCCACGGGCTCACCGTGCTGTTGCTCGAATCGGGCCAGCATGCCGCGCATGCGCCCACGCAGGCCCTGTACCAAGGCGAGGTCAGCGATGAGCGCATGCACAGCCCACCCGACAAATACCGGCAGCGCCGCATGGGCGGCTCCACCACCATCTGGGGTGGCCGCTGCATGCCTTTGGACCCCATCGACTTCGAAACCCGCAGCCAGGTGCCACACAGCGGATGGCCCATCTCCTTCGACGAGCTGGCGCCGTTCTACCCGCAGGCCAATACGCTGGCCGAGGCCGGACGCTTCAGCTATGACGCCGTCGATGCGATGGGCCCCACCGCAGCTCCGATGATTCGCGGCTTCGACAGCGAGCTGGTGCGCACCAACGGCCTGGAACGTTTCTCCTGCCCCACCGACTTCGGCAAGCGCTATGCGCGGCGCCTGCAGGTCGCCTCGGACGTGAAAGTCCTGCTCGGCGCGAATTGCACCGGCATCCGCCTCGAGGCCGGCGGCCAGGCCGTGCGGGAGCTGGAAATAGCCACGCTTTCCGGCAAGCGCTTTCGCATTGCGCCCCGGACTGCGGTGCTCGCCGCCGGTGGGCTGGAAACGGCACGCCTGCTGCTGGCGTCGCGCGACGTGGCGCCCGCCGGGATCGGCAATGAACACGACGTGGTGGGCCGCTACTACATGTGCCACGTGGCCGGCAATGTGGGCACGCTGGTGCTTCATGGTCGCCCGAACGAGGTGCGCCATGGCTATGAGGTGACGCCCGAAGGCGTGTACTGCCGCAGGCGCCTGGCCGTATCCCCTAGCGAACAGCGCAGGCGCGGCCTGGCCAACGCCGTGGCGCGCCTTCACTTCCCCCGCATCACGGACCCACGTCACCGCAACGGCGTCCTGTCCGGCCTGTTCCTGGCGCGCGGGCTCATCAGCTACGAGTACGGCAAGAGGCTCAACGACGGCACGCGCATGTCGGCCGGCCTGTATGCGCGCCACCTGCTCAACGTGATGACCGACCCGATCGACACGACCGCGTTCCTGACCCACTGGATCACCCGCCGTACATTGGCGCAGCGCAAATTCCCGTCGGTCATCCTGCGCAACCGCACCAATCGGTTCAGCCTCGAAATGCACGGCGAGCAGGCGCCGCGACCGGACAGCCGCGTGACGCTGACGGAGAAGGCGGACGCGCTGGGTATGCCGCAGCTGCGGGTGGACTGGCGCTACAGCAGCAGCGACATCGAATCCGTCGCGCTCACGCTCGACCTGATCGGCGAGGAGTTCGAACGCAGTGGCGCGGGCCGCCTTGATTACCGGCGCGAAACGCTCGAGCAGGACCTGATGCGTTTCGGCGCCTATGGCGGCCACCACATCGGCACCGCCCGCATGGGCAGCGACGTGCGCACAAGTGTGGTCGATGCCGATTGCCGCGTCCACTCGGTGCGCAACCTGTTCGTCGCGGGCAGCGCGGTGTTCCCGACCTCGAGCCAGGCCAATCCCACGCTCACGCTGATCGCCCTGTCGCTGCGGCTGGGAAAGCATCTTTCGCAGCGGCTGGCTCCCGGCGTGGCCCGTCTCCACGAGGCCGCGTCATGAGGGTTCTGGTGCTGGGCGGCTCGGGCTATGTCGGCTCGCGTCTTTGCGCGATGCTGCGTGACAGCGGATGGGCCAGCCCCGTCAGCGGATCGTCGCGCAGCCGCGCCGGGGGCGTGGAGAGCGTGCGCGTGGACACCCGGGACGCGGCGTCGCTCACCCTTGCATTGCAAGGCATGGACGCGGTCGTCAACTGCGTGGCCGGGAGCGCGGACGCGATCGCCGAGGGCGCGCGGGCGCTGGCGCAGGCGTGCGCAACGACCGGGTGCCGACGCGTCGTGCACCTGAGCAGCATGGCGGTGTATGGAATGCTGGAAGGCGCCGTTCGGGAAGAAGCGCCCACCGATCCGGCGCTGGGCTGGTACGCACGTGCCAAGTGCGACGCCGAAGCCCACATGACCACGTTCGCCCGCGCGGGCGGCGCCGTGGTCACATTGCGCCCCGGCTGCGTGTGGGGCCCCGGAAGCGAGCTGTGGGTGGGCCGCATCGCGCGGTTGCTGCGGGCCGGCCGCCTGGGCGACCTGGGCGCCGCTGGCGATGGCTGGTCGAATCTCGTTCACGTCGACGACGTGTGCGCTGCTGTGCTGGCCGCGTTGTGCCGCGACCAGCCGCAAGGTGAAATCCGAACGTACAACCTGGCCGCCCCCGACAGCCCGCGCTGGAACGACTATTTCGTCGACCTGGGGCTGGCGATCGGCGCCACGCCGGTGCGCCGCATCGCCCCGCTGCAGTTGCGCCTGGACGCGCTTCTCGCCTCCCCGCCGCTCAAGCTCGCGCAGCTGGCGCTGGCGCGCGCCGGCCTGCCGTCGCATGCACTGCCCGATCCATTGCCTCCCGGCCTGCTGGGACTGTGGGAGCGCCACCTCTGGCTGGACTCGAAGTCGGCCGAACGCGACCTGCAACTGCGATGGACGCCGTACGAGGAGGCGCTGAATCAATCCGCGGCGTGGTACATGCGCCCGCAAAGCACCAGCATGAAGACAGGCCTTCCGTTGTTGGGCGGCGATACCCACACCAGTTGAGGCGCCGTCCTACGACGAGTTGCCCGCGTCCCCGCTAGTATCAATTCACACGCGATGTGGCAATTGTTTCGGATTGCATACTGCCCGGGCGCATGTTATCGACGAGGTTGATCTTTTTTGCTGGAGAACACAATGGCTGACGAATTCGAGCAACTCGAAATTGCGGTCCTGATTCCTTGCTACAACGAGGAGATCGCGATACCACGCGTGGTTCGTGACTTCAGGCAGGCATTGCCCGGCGCGAAGATCTATGTGTATGACAACGCGTCCTCCGACCGCACGGCCGAAGTGGCGGCGCAAGCCGGTGCCATCGTCGGGCACGAGCCCTACCCGGGCAAGGGCAACGTGATGCGGCGGATGTTCAGCGACATCGAAGCCGACATCTATGTGCTGGTCGACGGCGACGACACGTACGATGCCGAAGCCGCCCCCAAGCTGGTCCGCGCCCTGCTCGACAAGCAGCTCGACATGGTCAACGGCGCGCGCGTGACGTCGATCAAGGAAGCGTACCGCTTCGGCCACCGCTTCGGCAACCAGCTGCTCACCGGCCTGGTCCAGCACATCTTCGGCAAGCAGTTCAACGACATGCTGTCCGGCTATCGGGTGTTCTCCCGCCGCTTCGTGAAGTCGTTTCCGGCCATTTCCAGCGGATTCGAGATCGAGACCGAACTGACCGTGCATGCGCTCGAACTGCGGATGAAAACCACCGAGATCCCGATCCGCTACAAGGACCGTCCGGAAGGTTCCACCTCCAAGCTCAACACCATCCGCGACGGCCTGCGCATCCTGAGAATGATCGGCGTGCTGGTCAAGGAAGAGCGGCCGCTCATGTTCTTCGGCTTGTCGTTCGTCATGCTCGCGCTGCTGTCGCTCGGCCTGGCGACGCCGGTGGTTCTCGAATACCTGCAGACCGGCCTGGTGCCGCGCTTTCCGACCGCAATCCTTTCCGCAGCGATCATGCTGCTGGCGTTCCTCTCGATGTTCTGCGGCCTCATCCTGGACACGGTGACGCACTCGAGGCGCGAGCTCAAGCGCCTGGCGTACCTCGAAATCCGCGCGCCGAGCTGGCCGCAATCGGCCGGCGTCCGCCCCGTCATGCCGGAAGGCCTGCCCTTGGCTTCGGGTGGCCGCATTGCCGGCAGCGCCCGCGCCGAGACCGACCCCAGCGGCGTTGTGCTGCCGCAAGGCCCGCTGGCCCTGTCCTGAGCTGCGGCGGCTTGCCCGACGTGGCCATCCGAACCGATCCGGGCTTTGTCGGGCGCCCGGTCACAAACGGGCCGCACAACGCAGGCACCGTGAAGGCATTGGCCGGTGCGCGCGCGGGCTTTTTGCCCCTCCTGGCCGGCCTTCTCTTTACCGCCAACGTCGTCCTCCACTTCCCGGGGACGATGACCAACGATTCGATCAACCAGTACGCCGAGGCCGTGAGCGGCCGCTACACCGACTGGCATCCCCCGGTCATGGCCTGGCTGTGGTCGGTTCTGCGGCTGTTGGGGGACGGACCCGCTCCCTTCCTGCTGCTGCACCTCGCCCTGTATTGGGCGGGATTCGGTTTGCTTGCCGATGCCATGCGCCGCGGTGGCTATCCGCGCACTGGCCTGCTGATCGTTCTTGCGGGCGCGTTTCCGCCGTTTCTCTATCTCAACGCCAATGTGGTCAAGGACGTCGGCATGGTTGCGTCCTGGCTGGCGGCCGTGGGGCTGCTGTTCTGGTTTCGCGCACACGGCCGGCGCCTCCCGGCGGTGGTGGGGTTGCTCGCCGCCGCGCTGCTGATTTACGGCACGCTGGTGCGCAGCAATGCGCTGTTCGCACTGGGCCCGCTGCTGATGTTCGCCCTAGCGCCCACGCGGTGGCTGCGAGCCACCCGGCTGATGGCCGGCGCGGTGCTGATCGCCCTGCTCGCGATCCCGGTGACGCAGCAGGCCAACCGGCTGCTGTTCGATCCGCAGAGCCGCGACCCGGTGCATTCGCTGTTCCTCTTCGACTTGACCGGCATCGCCGCCCACACCAAAGACCCCGGCCTGATCGAGCCTCGCGCCTCGCTCAGCAAGGCCGACCTCGCGGCCTGCTACACGCCTTACTGGTGGGACAGCCTGAGCCCGTGGGGCCGCTGCGCTTCCCGCGTGCACCGTCCCGATACCGACCATGCGACCATCGGCGAGGGTCTGCCGCTGCAGTGGGCCAGGACCATCGCCGCGCATCCCGCCGCCTACGCGATCCACCGCCTGAAGCATTTCAATTCGTCGATCCTCTTCGCGGTTCCGTCCAAGCACATCCGGCTCACCCCGGAATACCGCAGCGGCGACCCGGCGTTCCGCCCCCTTGAAGTGTTCACGCAGCGCGACATCAAGCTGGACATCCTGCGCAAGAACCCATTCGTCTGGCCCGTGACCTGGCTGGTTTGGGGCGCGTTCGTCCTGGCATTCCTTTCCCGCCGGCCCGACGAAAGCCCGGTCGTGCTGGCCCGCGTCTTGATCATCTCGGCGCTCGGCTACTCGCTGGCCTATCTGGTCGTGGGCGTGGCCACGGACATGCGCTATCACTACTGGACGCTCATCGCGATGCTGGCTGCCACACTGCTGGTCGCGCCCCACCTGGCCGAGGGCTTGCGCAAGCGCTCGGCGCCTCTTGTAGGGGGGCTTGCCGCGCTGGCTGTCGTGCTCGCGATCGGGGTGGCGACGCGCCTGTTCGACTTCCAGTCCTTTGCGGTGTGACTTCGCAGCTGTCCATGCCGGGTTCCTCGCGCTTCCTGCGTTTCGCGATGGTCGGGGTGGTCGGCTTCGCCGTGGACGCGGGCGTGCTTCAGGCGCTGGTCAGCCTGGCCGGCTGGGGCCCCATCGGCGCCCGGGCGGTGGCCATCCCGGTGGCCGTGCTGGCGACTTGGCTGCTCAATCGCACCATCACCTTTGCGCAGGCGCAGGCTGGGCCGGTGCTGGCAAGCCTGGTGCGCTACGCCGCCGTAAGCGCCGTGGGCGCGAGCGTCAACTTCATCGTCTACAGCGTCCTGGTGTTTGCGTCGCAGGCCATGGCCGCCATGCCCATCGTGCCGCTGGGGATTGCTTCCATCGTTGCGCTGGTCGTCAACTACCTGGGCAGCAAGCACTTCGCATTTCGCTGAAATGAACTCCGGCATCTCCGCGGCCCTGGACGGGTTCAAGGGCGATACCTGGCGCCAATACGGCCGGTTCTCCTGGGCACTCGCGTTGCGGGGCCTTACGTTGCGGCCCGCTTACCGCGCCGTCGCTTGTGTGCGGCTGTGCCAGGGCGCCGCATGCGCCGCCCGCTTCTGGCGCCGGCCGCTATTGCTGGCGGCCCGTGTGCTGCACCGCCTGGCATGCCACGCAGCCGGGATCGAATTGCCCTGGCAGACTCGCATCGGGCCGGGGCTGGCCGTCACGCACGGCTGGGGCATGGTCGTCAACCACGGCGCCGTGATTGGAAGCAACGTCACGCTCTTTCACGGCGTCACGATCGGCTGGGGCGAAACCATCATGGACGACGGCACGCGCATTGGCGGGGGCAACCCGGTCATTGAGGACGATGTGTGGATCGGACCGCACGCGGTGGTGGCCGGTCCCATCACCGTGGGTCGCGCAAGCAGGCTCGGTGCCGGCACCTGCCTCTTCGAAAGCGTTCCCGCGCATTCGATCGTGGTGGGCAACCCCGGCCGTGTCGCGAAAACCGGCTGCCCGCCCGACGTGGTCAATCGCTACGCGGTTCGATAGCCGGTGGGATTGCGGCTCTGCCAACGCCAGGCATCCGCGCACATTTGCGCCAGCGTGCGCGTGGCGCGCCAGCCCAGCAGCTCCTGCGCCAGACGGGGATCGGCATAGACGTTGGCGACGTCGCCCGGGCGGCGCGGCACCAGCTGGAACGGCACGGGCCGGCTGCTCGCGGCCTCGAAGGCGCGCACCACCTCCAGCACGCTGTGGCCCTGCCCCGTTCCCAGGTTCACGCTGAGGCTGCGTCCCGATTCAAGCAGCACCTTCAGCGCCGCCACGTGGCCTTCGGCGAGGTCGCACACATGGATGTAGTCACGCACCCCGGTTCCGTCGGGCGTGGGATAGTCGCTGCCGAACACCTGCAGGTGCGGCCGCTGGCCCAGGGCCACTTGCGTGATGAAGGGCATGAGGTTGTTGGGAATGCCCGACGGGTCTTCGCCGATCAACCCGCTGGGATGGGCGCCTACCGGGTTGAAATAGCGCAGCACGGCGACTTTCCAGTCGGGCTGCGCCACGCGTTGCGCCGCGAGCATGTCCTCGATCACCAGCTTGGTGTGGCCATAGGGATTGGTATGGCTGCGCGCCGCGTCTTCGGCGATGGGCACGCTCTGCGGGTCGCCGTAGACGGTGGCGCTGCTCGAAAAGACCAGCGTGCCGCAGCCGGCGTTTTCCATGGCCTGCATCAGGCTGACGGCGCCGCCCAGGTTGTTGCGGTAGTACTTGAGCGGCTTGGCCACGCTCTCCCCCACCGCCTTGTCGCCCGCGAAGTGGACCACTCCGCCGATGCGATGGCGCCGCAGCACTTCCTCGACCCATGGGGTGTCGAGCACATCTCCGCGCTCGCACACCGCGGGCCGGCCCGTGATGGCCTGGAGGCGTTCGAGGACCGCCGGGTGGCTGTTGGCGAAGTTGTCGAGGATGACGGGCGTGTAGCCCGCCTCGAGAAGCGAAATATAGGTGTGGCTGCCGATGTAGCCGGCGCCCCCCGTCAACAGGATTGAGGTCATCTGAGGTGGTGGCCCCGCGGCCCGGGCCAGAAGGTTGCCGCGGCGAGGCTCAAGGCCCGCGCGATGAACAAGGGGTTGCCGATCACGTAGCGCCGGAACAGCCGCCTGGGTTCGAGCGCCAGCCTGAATGCCCATTCGAGGCCGGTGCGGCGCATCCAGCGCGGCGCCCGGCGGGTTTTGCCGCCCATGAAGTCGATGATGGCGCCGCCGCAGACGATCAGGCAGGGAAAGCCCAGCGCCGCCCTGAGGACGCCCGCGACCTCCTCCTGCCGCGGCATGCCCATTCCCAGCACGATGAGGCTAGGCCTGTGGGCCGCCGCCAGCCGCACATAGGCCGCGGTGTCGTCGAAGCCGTGCGCGGTGATGCAGTCGCTGCCGGGTGCCAGACTGGCCAGCAGGTTGGCGCGAGCCTGGCCGAGGTAAGGCTCCTGCGTGCCGAACAACGCGATGGGCCGCCCGGCATACCGGCGCACGATCTTGGGAATAAGATCGGTGCCGTTGAGGTTCAGGCCCGGCTCCTGGTTGAGCAGCCGGAACAGGATTTCCATCCCGATGCCGTCACGCAGGACGAGGTCCGCCGACATGATCGCGTCGAAAAACTTGCGCGAGACCGCGGCTGAATTCATCGCATGCGAATTCACGAAGGCCAGCACCAGCGGTTCGGCCGGGCTGGACAGCAACTCGAGCAGCTGCTCCTCGCCGCTCGCCGAGTGCACCCGGACCACCGCCTTTACCAGCTCCTGCCAGCGCGGCTGCCATTGGCCGGCCCCGGCCGCAGGCGCGGTCATGCCCGGGATGCGCCGTTGAGCACCGCGCCCACGATGGTCACGCCGAACTGCCGCAGGTCTTCGGCCAGGGCCGATACACGCGGCACCGAAGTGGCATCGCGGCAAGCCAGCATCAGGGCGGCACCGGCACGTGTGGCAATGGTGCTCGCGTCGGCGCTGGAAGCGGCCGCAGGCGTATCCACCAGGATCACGTCGTAGCTTGCCCGAAGCGCCTGGATCAGTTTGCCGAACCCGGGGCGTGCCAGCAATTCCTGGGGATTCGGCGGCGGCGCGCCGGCCGGCAGCACCCAAAGGTGAGGCAAGGCCTTGACCTCGCAAATCGCGTCCCAGCCCGCCCGCCCCGCGAGGACGCTGGACAACCCGATGCGGCCCGGAAGGCCGAAGATCTGGTGCTGCCGGGGCCGGCGCAGGTCGGCATCGATCAGCAGCGTCCGCTTGCCCAGCTGGGAGAAAAGCACAGCCAGGTTGGCCGTGATGTAGCT
Organism: Ramlibacter sp.; assembly: GCA_013815685.1. Lineage (GTDB taxonomy): Bacteria > Pseudomonadota > Gammaproteobacteria > Burkholderiales > Burkholderiaceae_C > Ramlibacter. Next base: position 6,559 of record JACDFR010000061.1, on the reverse strand, counting down.
GCGGCCCTCGCCCGAGCCGGGGCTTACCACCGCCAACGCCGCCTGGCGCGCGTCGTTCTCGAACCAGCGCAACATGAGCTGGCTGCGCAATACGCGCAGATGCTCCACGGCCGCGCAGTTCGGGTCGGTCGCTGCGATCAATTCCGTGCTCAGTCCCGAGTCCGGCGACAGGAAAGTCTGCCCGAACTGAAGCGCCAGGGCGCGCTCGACGTCTTCTTCCTCCAGCAGGCCCATGGCAACGCCGGCTTCGCCGAAAAGCAGCCCGGCCTTTTTCTGGTAGTCGAGGATGCGTTGCACGTTTTCCGGGGCCAGGTGGCCGGCGCTCACCAGCAAGGCGCCGATGGTCTGCGCCGCCTCCCGGGTCGGGACGGTGATCTCCAGATCTTCCCGGTTGGGCAAGGGATAGATCTGGGTGTTCATGCCAGGCTCCTGCGCGGCCCGAGCGCAAGTCGGCGGGAGGCGGGCAACCGCAGCGGCACGAAGGACGATCCCGCGGCGGGTACCGTGGCGAGAATCGGCAAGCGGGTCACGTTCGAGAGATCCTCCACAGAGCGGATGCGGCGATTGAGCAGCTCGAGCAACAGCACCGTGGCGATCGCCAGCAGGGTGCCCCCCACGGCGGCCACCATCAGCGCCAGCATGCCGGAAATACCGGTACGCTCGAGCGGCTCGACGGCGGAAGCCAGGCGCATCACATTGGTCTGGGTCGACAGGCTTTGCAGCCGCGATTGCGCGGCGCTGGCACTCACAGCCTCATAGGCCTTTTGCGCCGTATCGACGTCACGCTGCAACAGGCTGAGCTCGCCGCGTTGCTTGTTCATCGACAGCACGCGGGTCTTCTGATCGGCCAGGGCTTGCTGCAATTCGCGCTCGCGGTTCTTGTTGGCCGCGAAGGACGAGTCGGCGGCAGAACCCACACGGGACGATTCGCTGGCCAGCCGCGAGCGCATCGCGCCCAGCTCGGCCTGCATGCGCTGCATCTGCGGATGAGCCGAACCCATGGTGGCCGCGGCTTCCTGGAACTTGCCCTCGAGCTTTGCCACGTCGGCGCGCATGTTGTTCACGAGCGGGCTTTCCATCACGGCACCGGAGTTCTCGCCGCCGCGGCGGCCGCGGCCCTGCACGGCCATCAGCTGCTGCGACAGTTCGGTCAGGCGCGCGCTCTCGAAGTCCCCGCGCTCATCAGCGGACAGGATGCCCGACTGCTGCTGGAAGGCGGAAAGCTTGGCCTGTGCCTTCTCGAGCTTGTCGCGCGATGTCTTGACCTGCTCCTCGAACCAGTCGGCGTATTTCTTGGCCGGGTCGGTCCGCAATTCCAGGCTGGTCTCCAGGTAGGCCTGTGCGAACGCATTCGCCACCCGTGCGGCTTCGGCCGGGCTGCTGCCGGTCCAGGCAATGTTGATGATGTTGCTCTCGCGAGCCGGCTTGACTTCGAGCCGCTGCTGGATCTGGTGCGCCAGCACTTGGGGCGTCGGCGGCTTCTTCGCGCCTTCGCGCATCTTGGCCATCGGCGGCTGGTCCGCCGGCAGCATCTGGACGGCGCGCTGCGCCACTCGCTCGCTCTTCACGATGTCGATCTGGGTCGACATGAAGCTGGGGGTCACCAGGCCGTGCTGGGGCGTCGCGTTCACCGGGTCGGTGCGCACGTCGATCAGCACCGGCGCCCGGGCCGTGTAATTGGAGGGCCGCAGCACGATCCAGACCAGCGCCATGGCGATCGTGGCCAGCAGGATCAGCCCCGCCAGGCCGCGGCGCGCTCGAAGGATGTAGAAAAATTGGAACAAACTCATCGCGGCTCTTTCAGAACAGGCTCTCGCGCACGAAGAGCACGTCGCCGGGTTGGACCGGGTCGGTCAGGCGCGGCTCGGTCTGGACCACGGTGCCATCGGCGGCCCGGCGATTCAGGCGCAGGCGGTTCTGGCTGCCGCGGTTGGTGGGGCCGCCGCCCTGGGCCAGCGCCTGCAGGACGGTCATGCCGCGCTCGATCTTGTACGGGCCGGGGCGCTGGGCTTCACCATAGATATAGAACATGGGCGCCTTGTCGACGAAGATCGTGTCGCCGGGAGCGAGCAGCACGTCATCCTTGGACTGGGCGCCCAGGAAAAGGGCGGGAATGTCGATGCTCTTGCGGAATGGCTTGCTGTCCCGGGTGCCGCTGAGAACGAGTATGTCGTCGCCGCTGGGCGTGACGCCGCCCGCGGCCGCCAGCATGTCGCTAACCCGGACGTTGTTGGCCTCCAGCGGGAAGCGGCCGGGCTTCTGGACCTGCCCCAGCACCGATACCTGGTTGCCGCGCACTTGCAGCAGAACGATGTTGACCTGCGGCTGCTTCAGGATGTTGGCCTTTTGCAGCGAGTTGGCAATGCTCTTCTCGGCTTCGCTGATGCTCAGGCCACCGAGCCTGACGGACCCCACCAGCGGGTAGCTGATGGAGCCGCTTTCGGACACGCGGGCTTCCACTGTCAGGTCCGGTTGCTGATAGACCTGGACCTTGATCGAATCGCCGGGGCTCAGCTTGTAGTCGGCGCTTTGCTGCGCCCTTGCCGGCTGGGTCACGGAAAGCGCGGCCCAGAACGCGACGACAAGGAACATCGTGGTTCGGATCAGTTGGGACATGGAAGTTCTCCTGTGGTTGAAGTTGCAGGATCGGGTCTAAAAATAAGCTTTCGCCGTGACGCCGAAGATCGTGGCACGATAGCCCGAGTTGATGAGATTCGACTTCAGCCGCTCGTTGCGCAGGGACGCCCCGAAAGCCAGCGAGGAACGGGGTGTGTACTCGAATCCCGCCATCACGGCCTGGCCGATTTCATGGCGGCCGGCGTCGATGGATCCGGCCGTGACGTCGCGCCAGTCGCGCGCGGTCCGCTCGTAGCGAAGGTTGACGGCGGTGAGTGCGGTCGGCGTCCAGCGCGGGCCGATCCAGACCTGGGTGCTCTGGACGTAGCCGCCGGTGGCTTGGCCGGTCGCATTCAGGTTGCGCGCCAGGCCGGCCTGCAAGCGGGTCTTGCCCGTGATGTCCCAGCTGAGGGAGGCGTTGCCCACGAAGCCGTCGAAATCACGCTGCGGCGCGCCGGAATGGGTGCGCTCCAGGCGGCCCAGGCGGCCTTCGACCGCGGTCTTGCCCGTCAAGGGCCACTTCACCAGGACGTCGGCCTCGGTTTCGCGGAAGTCGCCACCGGCGCCCGCGAATCCCTCGCTGTACTCGCCATCGCCGCGGCGCAGCCTGGCGGTGATCGAGCGGCCTGAGGCGAATTCATAGCCCGCGCCCACGTGGGCGCTGTTGACCGACGGGCTGGCATCCCAGCTGCCGGGCTCGCTGCTCTTGCTGCTGGTGTGTGCCACCCCGGCGAGCAGGCGCCACGCGGCGCCCAGTTCGTAGACACCCTCAGCCAACTCGGTGCGCTCGGTGCGGCGGCCAACGCGGTTGGTGGTGAACCCGGGGACGGTTGTGGTGTCGAAGTACGTCTCGCGGTACTGCCTGCGGTCCGCGCTGATGACGCCGTGCAGGGCGGGGGTGAACGACCAATCCCACGCGACGTTGTAGTTCAACGTGTTGTAGTCGAGCGTCGAGAAGTTGCGGAACTTGTAAGCCGTGGCTTCGATGTCGCCCCTGAATCTCTGCAGCCCAATGCGCCGGTCGGCCTTGAAGCCGACGGACAGGCTGCCGATGGTGTCCGACTGCGCCGCGGGCTGGCGAAAGACGTTGGAATCGTGTTCGACACCTAGGCCCGCGCGGAACTGGAAAATGTTCGCGGGCGTGCTCGGGGCGCTGCTCGTCGGCGTGGTGCTCGGCATGCCGCCGTAGGTGCCGGGCATGCTCCAGGAACCCGACGTTCCCGTGGCGCTGGGAGTGCTGGGTGCGGTGGGCGCGCTCGGAGCGGTCGTGGTGCTCGGGGCGCTTGGCGCCGTCGTGGACTGAGCTCCCGCCATGGCTGGCGCCAGGAGCACCGTGGCGATCGAGATCAATGGTGAGATGGACAGTTTCTTCAAGGCAGTTTCCTCGCGTGGTGCGGCTCCCGTGCGCCGGGGAATGCGCCCAGGGCCTCGGTGAGCAACGAGGCCCTGAGTTGATGTTGGCGCACAGGGCGCGCCTCCAGCAATGGCTCGAGTCGCACTATAGTCCAGTCAATAGGCGGCGGTATCGCGGAAAACCAGCCGCACCGTCTTGAAGATGATCAGTAAATCCAGGCGCAACGACCAGTTGCGCAGGTAGTCGAGGTCGCACCGGATGCGTGCTTCCATCTTTTCCAGCGACTCGGTTTCACCACGGAAGCCGTTCACCTGGGCCCAGCCGGTGATGCCGGGCTTGACCTTGTGGCGCACCATGTAGCTCTTGATCAGGGGCCGGTACATCTCGTTGTGAGCCACGGCGTGGGGTCTGGGCCCGACAATACTCATTCGGCCCTGCAGCACGTTGATGAATTGGGGCAGTTCGTCGAGCGACGTCTTGCGCAGGAACGCGCCCAGGCGGGTGATCCGGTTGTCGTTCTTGCGGGCCTGCTGGATCTGGCTGCCGTCCTCGGTAACGGTCATCGAGCGGTATTTGTAAACAACGATTTCCTGGCCGTCCAGGCCGTATCGGCGTTGCTTAAAGATCACAGGCCCGGGCGACCCGAGCTTCACCGCGAGGGCGATGCCCAGCATCACCGGCGACAGCAGGATCAGGATGATCGTCGCCAAAACCAGGTCACTCGACCGCTTGAGCAAGCCAGCCGGCCCGCGGAACGGTGTTTCGCAGACCGAGATGACGGGCAGCCCGCAGACGCTGTCGGTACGGCCCTGGATCAGGTCGGTCACGAACATGTCGGGCACAAAGTAGACCGACGCGGTAGTGTCCTTGAGTGCGTCCAGCAGGTCCTTGATGCGCGGCTGCGAAGCCATGGGCAGCGACAGGTAGATCAGCTGCACGCGGTTGGCCTTGACGAAGTTGGCGATCTCCGAGACACGGCCGAGCAGGCGGTGCCGGTCGCCGCCGTACTGGCGGTCGGGCGTGCGGTCGTCGAAGAAGCCCACCAGCTCGATGCCGGCGTACGACGCCGCGGCCAGCCGGTCGGCCAGGGAACAACCCTGTTCGTTCATGCCGACCACCACGGCGCGCAGCGCGGGCCCTTGCAGGCGCACCAAGTGCGGCGCGGCAGTGCGCAGTGCCAGGTGCGACAGCAACTGCGACACCGGGGCAAACCACAGCCAGTTCACCACGACGACTGCGGAGAAGTCGTAGAGGTGGCCGGTGGCGAATCCCATCGCCAGCAGCAGGCCGGCGATCCAGGACCACGAGAGCAAAGTGCTGATGACCACGCGGTCGGGCGGGGAGCGCAGCAAGGAGCGGCCCGGAAAGGCCAGCGCGAAAGCGACAATGGATGCGATCAGCCACGGAGGCGTCAGATCGCCTTCGACGAACCACACCAGGATCCACAGCGACAGCACGGTGACCAGGGGTTCGAGGATGGCTTCCAGCGCCAGCAGCAGGCGGCTTTGCGCCAGGGGCGTGGCGGCGGCGGCCGACGGCAGCGGCAGCGGAACGCCGTGGCGCAGGGGTTCGGCTTTAGGCAGCATGTGCGCTCATCCGTGTGAGCCTGGGCACGGCTTGGGCCCGGTGGGTCACGTCCAACTTGCTGAAAATACTTCTCATGCAATTCTTGACGGTGAATTCGCTGATCTGAAGGATGCAGCCGATCTCGGGATTGGCCTTGCCGCCCGCGCCCTGCCCCGCAATCTCGAAGAAGTGCGCAGGACCGTGGTCCGGCCTGGTAGTGGGAGCGCTCATGAATTTTCGATACCGGATGGGCGTGTAAAAGTTGATGTTCTTAGGGACCTCCAATGTAAGAACGCTCACGTTTTTGTTGGTGTGGGAAACGCTGCGTAGTTCTTGTAGGACGACCTCGACACTCGGCCGAGTAGTTCTAAAGTTGTAATCCACTCGAACGTGGGGCGCGCTTGCTGTCCCCTGACGAATAGGGCAAGATGCGTGCCCCTCGGCGCGAAGCCATGCAATAAGCCCCACCCGCTTGCTGCGCGGTGGGGATGCGGCCAGCCGGATAGGCTGGCGAGGCGGGATGATGTCTAGAGGCTGAGGCCGGCGGTCGAAGCGAGGTAGCGCTCGAGCACTGCCAACTCACTTGTCGTCGGCGCGCCCTTGCCGGCGATCACCGAATAGACGCGTCCCATGAAGCCGTCGCGCGGGTAGTAGCCGAGGAATCCCCAACCGATGAGCATCTGCGTGCACGCGCCGGGACCCAGAACCGCGCTGCTGCTGCCGACCACGGCAGAGTTCACCCGCAACCGCTGCGCCCCGGGCACCGACGTCAGCGCGACAACAGCAGGCGTGTTCGCCATCAGCCGGGATGGGCTCGTGAGCTCGACCGTCTGGCCTCTGGTGTCTACCCAGCGGGCCCGCGGCTGGCTGTTGGTGAAACCCAGGTCGGAACTGAAGTAGTCCTCGGCCTTGGAAGCCTGGAACACCGAGCCGGTGCTGGCCGAGCCCGGCACGCTCACCGCGGCGATGGCGAAGTGGGCGTCCTCGATGTTGAAAGGCACGCGGTTCTTGGGGTTGGCCTGC
>JACDFR010000060.1 GCA_013815685.1 Ramlibacter sp. | reverse complement strand
TGCCGCGAAGCCGCGATCGACGGCCACAAGGAGATCGACCGGCGTTGCCGCGCCCTCGGCGTCGACACCATCGTGGTGTTCGACGTGCACTGGCAGGTCAACAGCGAATACCACATCAACTGCGGGCCCGCCCGGTCGCGGCGAAAAAGGGCGACCTGGTCGATGCCGACTACGGCCGCCTGGGCCGCTTCGAATTCCGTTTTGTCTAACAAGGAGATGGCCCGGCGCCGACCCGCATGCATTCACCCGTCAATTCCTTCAAGCAGGCACTGGCCGGCAAGCGGCCGCAGATCGGCCTTTGGCTGGGCCTGGCCGACCACTACACCACCGAGATCTGCGCCGGCGCGGGTTTCGACTGGCTGCTGATCGACGGCGAGCACTCGCCCAACGACTTGCGCAGCATCCTGCAGCAGGCCCAGGTGATTGCGGCCTATCCCTCGCATGCCATCGCCCGGGTTCCGGTGGGGCACGGCCACGTCGGCACGGCGCTGGTCAAGCAGTACCTGGACCTGGGGCTTCAGACCCTGCTGGTGCCGATGGTCGATACGGCGCAGCAGGCCGCCGACCTGGTGCGCGCCATGCGCTACCCGCCGGGCGGGATTCGCGGCATGGGCGGCGCCCGCGCCTCGCGCTGGGGCCGCTACCCCGCCTACGCGAAAGAGGCCAATGCGCAGGTCTGCCTGCTGGTCCAGGCCGAAACGCGCGAGTCGTTGGACAACCTGGATGCGATCTGCGCGGTGGACGGGGTCGATGGGGTGTTCATCGGCCCGGCGGACCTGTCGGCGTCGCTGGGCCATCTCGGAGATCCCGGCCACGCCGACGTGCAGAAGGCCATCGCGGACGCCATCGCGCGCATCAACAAGGCCGGCAAGGCGGCCGGCATCCTCAGCCCCGACGAAACGCTGGCCCGCCGGTACCTGGAGCTGGGCGCCACCTTCGTCGCGGTGGGCCTGGATACCAACCTGCTCGCCAGAGCCACCAGCGCCCTCGCGGCGAAGTTCAAATGAACGCCCGGCTCAAGCCCGGCGCCGGCGGCATGCATCCCGACGAGTGGCAGGCCCGTGTCCAGCTGGCCGCCTGCTACCGCATCTTCGACATGCTCGGCTGGACCGAGATGATCTACAACCACATCACGATTCGCCTGCCCGACAGCGTGACGGGCGGCGAAAAGCACTTCCTGATCAACCCCTTCGGGCTGCACTACAGCGAAGTCGCCGCCGGCAACCTGCTCAAGATCGACCTCAAAGGCAACAAGCTCGATGACAATCCGTGGCCGGTCAATCCGGCGGGCTTCACGGTGCACTCGGCGATCCACGACAACATCGCCGAGGCGCACTGCGTGATGCACACGCACACCACCACCGGCCTGGCCGTCGCCTGCACGCAGGGAGGGCTGGCGCAGAACAACTTCTATTCCGCGCAGCTGCATGGCCTGGTGGCCTACCATGACTTCGAGGGCATCACCATTCGCTCGGACGAGGCCCCGCGGCTGTTGAAGAACATCGGCGACAAGCCCGCCGTCATTCTGCGCAATCATGGCCTGCTCTCGTGGGCCCGGACGCTGCCGCTCGCTTTCGTGCGGCTGTGGACGCTGCAACGCGCCTGCGACGTGCAGGTGGCCCAGGCCGCGCTCGGGCAGGCGATCCCGGTTCCCGAGGCGGTGGCGCGGCAGACCACGGACGATTCTTTCCAGTGGGACCAGCGATTCGGCGCTGGCCAGGACGTGTTCGACGCCCTCGTGCGCCGGGTCGACCGCATCGACGACAGCTACAGGATCTAGGGATATGCGCCCCCACGCTCTCTTCGTTCGCTGCCCCCCGAGGGGGCGCGCAGTGCCCTTCGGAACGGCCGGGCGGGCCCTGCCGGTGCGCCCCCACGCTCTCTTCGTTCGCTGCCCCCCGAGGGGGCGCGCAGTGCCCTTCGGAACGGCCGGGCGGGCCCTGCGATGAAAGTCTGCATCTACGGCGCCGGCGCGATCGGCGGATGGATGGGCGTCAAGCTGGCGCGGGCCGGCTGCGAGCTCAGCGCGGTGACGCGCGGCGAGACGCTGCGGGTCTTGCAGCGCGAGGGCCTGCGGCTCGAGCAGGACGGCGAGACCCTTGGCGCACCGGTGAAGGCCAGCGCCCATCCCGCCGACTTCGGCGCGCAGGACCTCGTGGTCGTCGCCGTGAAGGCGACCGCCATGGCCGAAGTCGCCAAGGCCATCGCGCCGCTGCTAGGGCCGCACACGGTGGTGCTGACGGCGATGAACGGCGTGCCCTGGTGGTTCTTCGAAGGCTTCGGCGGGCGTTACGCCGGCACCCGCCTGAAGGCCGTCGATGCCGATGGCGGCATCGCGCGGGCGGTGCCCGCGCGGCACATCATCGGTTGCGTGGTGCATGCCAGCTGCTCGCTCGACGGCCCGGGGCGGGTGCGCCGGCATTTCGGCAACAAGCTGATCATCGGCGAGCCTTCGGGCGAGAAGACGGCGCGGGTGCGCGAGCTGGCGGCGCTGCTGGAGAAGGCCGGCTTCGAGGCGGTGGTCTCGGACCAGATCCAGAAGGACGCATGGTACAAGCTGTGGGGCAACATGACGATGAACCCGATCAGCGCGATCACCGGCGCCACCACCGATCGGGTGCTCGACGACGAACTGGTGCGACGCTTCATCCACAGCGTGATGATGGAAGCCAAGGAGATCGGCGCCCGCATCGGCATCCCGATCGACCAGACCCCGGAAGACCGGCATGTGGTCACGCGCAAGCTCGGCGCGTTCAAGACCTCGATGCTGCAGGACGTCGAGGCCGGCAAGGCGGTCGAACTCGACACGCTGGTCACGGTGGTGAAGGAGTTGGGCGAGTTGACGCAGGTGCCCACACCCTTCACCGACGCGCTGCTGGGCCTGGCCCGGTTGCATGCGCGGGTTCGCGGGCTGTATTGAGACGTTTGACTTCGCGGGCATTTTGACGCCAAAATGGCTCCATAGAATGATTCTGGAGTCAAAATGACTACACTGTCGATCAAGGATGTGCCCGAGCAGTGGGCGCAAGCGCTTCGGCAGCGGGCGGCCCGCAATCACCGATCGCTGCAGGGCGAACTCATGGCGTTGATCGAGGCCGCCGCGACCGGCATTCCCGAGCCCTCTGTCCAGAATGCGACGCATGGCGCGCTGCGTCGTTCGGCGGGTGTCGCCCGTCGAGGCGGCAAGACCATCGAGCAAATCTACGCCGAGCACCTGAAACGCTTCCCGACACCCTTCACGGAGGGACCGATGTCCGTCGACATCATTCGGCAAGATCGCGATAGCCGATGAAGGCCCCGGTCCGCACTCTCTACATTGCGCAGCCGCCGGCCGAGTACCAGGTACGGCCGCCCATCGTCATCGATTGCAGCGCGATCTGCGGGATCCTGTTCGATGAACCCTGGCGCGCCGAAGCCATGAGCCGCATTGCCGGCAGGACGCTTTTCGCGCCCTGGCTGCTGGATCACGAGGTTGCCAATGTCGCGCTGAAAAAGCATCGGCTCAACTGGTCGCGCGAGTCTCTGGCGACGGCATTGGACGATTACGCGCAATATCCCATCGAGCGGCGCGAAACCGACGTCGCCGCGCAGTGCGCACTGGCGGATCGATACAAGCTCTCGGCCTATGATGCCGCCTATCTCTGGCTCGCTGCCGAACTCAAGGCGCCCCTGGCCACCTTCGACGAGAAGCTCGCCAAAGCGGCCAGCGCGCATCTGGCCAGCCTGCCCTGAAGCAATCCGCGACAATCGCCCGCCATGCCCAAAGCCACCACACCCGGCGCCCAGCGCCCATCGCCCATCAACGCTTTCTGAGGCACCTCCGGCCCGATGACCACCCGCATCTCCGATCTGCACATCGCGCGCGAGGACGCACTGCCCACGCCGCAGGCGCTGCGCGAAGAATTGCCCTGCAGTGAAGCCCAGGCCACGCATATCGCGAAATCTCGCGAAACGGTGCGCCGGATCCTGCACGGCGAGGATCGCCGGCTGCTGGTGATCGTGGGCCCCTGCTCCATCCACGAGCCGGCCTCGGCCGTCGAATTCGCCGGGCGGCTGCGTGAACTGATGGAGCGCAACGCGGACGCCCTGTTTCCCGTCATGCGTGTGTACTTCGAGAAGCCGCGCACCCGCATGGGCTGGAAAGGCTTGATCTACGACCCGGGACTGGACGGCGAAGGCGATATCGGCGAGGGCTTGCGCGCGGCGCGCCGCATCCTGCTGGAATGCGCGGCGCTCGGCATGCCCGCCGCCTCGGAAATCCTGGACCTGATCACGCCCCAGTATTACGCCGAACTGCTGAGCTGGGGCGCGATTGGCGCGCGCACGGTGGAAAGCCCCCTGCATCGCCAGATGGCTTCGGCCCTGTCTGCGCCGCTGGGCTTCAAGAACGCCACCAATGGCAGCGTGCAGGTGGCGATCGACGCGATCCATGTGGCGGCGCAGGCCCATCGCTTTCCCAGCATTTCACTGCAAGGGCGCGCCATCGCGGTCGCCACCACCGGCAACCCCGACGCGCACTTGGTGCTGCGTGGCGCCAACACGCGCCCTAACTACGACGCCGCTAGCGTGGCCCAGGCAGCGAAGGCCCTGAAGGATGCCGACCTGCCGGCGCGCCTGCTGATCGATTGCAGTCATGGCAACAGCGCGAAGGACTGGCGGCGCCAGCCCGAGGTGGCGGCCGATATCGCGCGCCAGGTGGCGGCCGGTTCCGACGCCATTGCCGGCGTGCTGCTGGAAAGCCACCTGGTCGAAGGCCGGCAAGACATCAGCAATGGGCGCCAGGGCCTGCGCTATGGCCAGAGCGTGACCGACGGCTGCATCGGCTGGGACCGCACGGTGGCGGCGCTCGAAGGCCTGGCCCAGGCCGTGCGCACGCGCGCGAGCGCGGCGCGCTGATGGCGGTATCCGGCAAGGCCATCAGCGGCACGGCCTTCGCGACGCTGCTCTTGATCGCGCTGATGATGGGGGCAAACCACGTCGCCGCGCGCATTGCTTTCAACCACGGTGTGGACGTGGCCACCGCCGTGGTGATCCGCAGCGCCGTCACGGCGCTGGTGATCGTGGCGCTGCTGGCGCTCCAGGGCGTGCGGGTGAGCTTCACAGCCCGTCACAAGCGCATGTTGCCGCTGATCGGGCTGTTGATCGGCATCCAGAGCCTGTGCCTGTATTCGGCGGTGGCGCGGCTGCCGGTGGCCCTGGCGCTGCTGGCGTTCAACACTTACCCGATCTGGACCGCTTTGTGGGCGCGCCTGGTCTATGGGCAGCGGCCCGAGCGGGCGCTGCTGCTGGCCATGCCGGTCATCCTGCTGGGCCTGGCGCTCGCGCTCGACGTCTTGGGCGCCACTTCGGGCCTGGGGGCCGCGGGCCAGTGGGCACGCATCGGCGCCGGCGTCGCTTTCGCCCTGGCGGCGGCAGGCACCTTCGGGCTGGCGCTGGTCGTCACCCAGCACGAAGCGGCGGATGTGGACGGGCGCGTGCGCACGGCCACCACCATGACGATTGCCGGCCTGGTGGCCCTGGCCACGGTCGGCGTGCAGGGCGGCTTTCACCTGCCCGACGCGCCTGCCGGCTGGGGCGGGCTGGCGGCCCTCACCTTCCTGTACGGTACGGCGTTCACCATCATGTTCACCGTGCTGCCCAAGCTGGGGGTGGTGGGCAATTCGGCCATCATGAACGTGGAGCCGGTGTTCGCGCTGGTGCTGGGCTGGCTGATCCTGGGCCAGGCGATCGCGCCGGTACAGGTTGGCGGCGCGCTGATCGTGGTCGCGGCCGTGATCCGGTTGGGGATGCGCAAGCGCTAACGCGCCGCGCTTATTCCACGACCACCGGCACCCGCAACGCCAGTCCGCACATCAGCTCGTAGCCCACCGTGCCGCCGGCGCGCGCCACGTCGTCGATGGACAGCAGGGCGCCATTGCCTGCGCGGCCCCACATCGTTACCTCGGCGCCGAAGCCGGCCTGCGCATGCGCCGTCAGGTCCACGGTGATCATGTCCATGCTGACGCGGCCCACCATGCGGGTGCGCACGCCGTCCACCAGCACCGGCGTGCCGGTGCTGCAGTGGCGCGGGTAGCCGTCGGCATAGCCGCAGGCCACCACGCCGATACGCAGCGGCGCCTCGGCGCTGAAGCTGGAGCCGTAGCCCACGGTGTCCCCGGCGGCCAGCTCCTGCACGGCAATGATCCGGCTGGCCAGCGTCATCGTCGGCTGCAGATCCCAATACACGATGTCGTTTTCGGGGTAGTCGGGAGCGCTGCCGTAAACGGCGATACCGGGCCGGATCCAGTCGGCGCGGATCCCGGCCTGCCCGCCGAACCGCAGGCTCGCGGCGCTGTTGGACAGCGTGCGTTCGCCGGGCAGGTCGCGCGTGATCTCCTCGAACACCCGGACCTGATGCGCGATGCCCTTGGGGCCATCGGCATCGCTGAAGTGCGTCATCAGGGAAATCTCGTCGACCTGGGGAAGGGCCTGAAGCCGGGTCCAGGCCGACCGGTAACGGTGGGGTGCGAAGCCCAGGCGGTTCATGCCGGAATTCATCTTGAGGAAGACGCGGTGCGGCTGGTGGGTCTTGTGCGCGGCCAGCATGTCGATCTGCTCGTCGCAATGCACCGTGTGCCACAGGCCCAGGCGCGAACACAGCTCCAGGTCGCGCGGCTCGAACGCGCCTTCGAGCAGCAGGACGGGGCCGCGCCAGCCCAGCGAGCGGATACGCCCGGCCTCGTCCAGGTCGAGCAGGGCGAAGCCGTCCGCACCGCGCAGGCCGTCGAAAGCGCGCTCGATGCCATGCCCATAGGCATTTGCCTTGACCACGCCCCAGACCCTGGCGTCCGGCGCCGCCGCCCGCATGCGCGCGAGGTTGTGGCGCAGCGCTTCGGTGTGGATGGTGGCCTGGATCGGACGCGGCATCGCGCGATTTTGTCATTACCCCGCGTGATATAACCCCTTGTCGCTTGGAGACAGCCTTAAAAATTACCGCCCATCAGCCCGCCTGATGCGCCACAGCACAGACAATGAAGCGCGGTTTCTACACCCTCATGTCGGCCCAGTTCTTCTCGTCGCTGGCCGACCAGGCGCTTTTTGTGGCCGCGGTGGAACTGATCAAGAGCGGCGGCGGGGCCGAATGGCAGCGCGCGGCGCTGGTGCCGATCTTCGCGCTGTTCTACGTGATCCTCGCGCCCTGGCTGGGCGCCTTCGCCGATGCGCGGCCCAAGCGCAACGTGATGTTCGTGAGCAACGCGATCAAGGTGATCGGCTGCCTGATGATGCTGTTCGGGACCCACCCGCTGATGGCGTATGCGGTGGTGGGCCTGGGCGCGGCGGCCTACTCGCCGGCCAAGTACGGGATCCTCACCGAACTGCTGCCCGTCTCGCAGCTGGTCAAGGCCAACGGCTGGATCGAGGGGCTGACCATCGCTTCGATCATCCTGGGCATCCTGCTGGGCGGCCAGCTGGTGGGCCACGCGGTGTCCAGCCGCATGCTGGCGCTGGATGCGCCGCTGATCGACACGAGCATCGATACCGCGCCCGAGGCCGCGATCTTCGTGCTGATCTTCGTCTACATGGTGGCGGCCTGGTTCAACCTGCGCATCCCGCTGACCGGCGTGGAGATGCGGCCAATGCCGAAGAACCCGCTGGAGCTGGTGCCCGATTTCTGGACCTGCAACTCGCGCCTGTGGCGCGACAAGCTGGGCCAGATCTCGCTGGCGACCACCACGCTGTTCTGGGGCGTGAGCGGCAACCTGCGCTACATCATCCTCGCCTGGAGCGCGGCGGCCCTGGGTTACAGCACCACGCAAGCATCCTCGCTGGGGGGCGTGGTGGCGATCGGCACCGCGGTGGGCGCGATCGTCGCATCGGTGCGCATGCGCCTGGACATGGCCACGCAGGTCATCCCAATGGGCATCATCATGGGCGTCCTGATCATCGTGATGAACTTCATCACCAATGTCTGGGTCGCGGCGCCGTTCCTCATCCTGATGGGGGGCCTGGGCGGCTTCCTGGTGGTGCCGATGAACGCGCTGCTGCAGCACCGGGGCCACAACCTGATGGGCGCCGGCCGGTCGATCGCCGTGCAGAACTTCAACGAGCAGGCCTGCATCCTGGGCCTGGGCGCCTTCTACAGCCTGTCCACCGGCATGGGCATGTCGGCCTTCGGGGCCATTACCGCTTTCGGCCTGGTGGTGGCCGGCGTGATGTGGCTGATCATGCGCTGGCACGCCAGCAACACCGTGAAGTACAAGGAAGAAGTCGACCACCTGCTGAAAATCGCCCGGCACGACAACATGCATGGCTAGTCCGGCGCTGCCGGCCCTGGCGCTGGTGCTCAACGCGTTCGTGTGGGGCGTTTCATGGTGGCCGTTTCGCCGGCTGCACGAGCAGGGCCTGCATCCGCTGTGGGCGACTGCGCTGGTCTACCTGGTATCGCTTGCCCTGCTGCTGGCCGTCAAGCCGCACGCCTGGCGCGGCCTGGCCCGCCACCCGCTGCTTTGGTTGCTGATGGCCTCGGCTGGGCTGACGAACGTGGGCTTCAACTGGGCCGTCACGGTGGGCGACGTGGTGCGGGTGGTGCTGCTGTTCTACCTGATGCCGGCCTGGACCGTGCTCCTGGCCTGGCCCCTTCTGGGTGAAAAGCCCACCGCCGTTTCGCTGCTGCGGCTCGCCTTGGCGATGGCGGGCGTGGTGATCGTGCTCGAGACGCCGGGGTCGCCCTGGCCGGTGCCCGAGAGCGTGGCCGACTGGCTGGCCCTGGCGGGCGGCTTCAGCTTCGCGCTGACCAACATCGTCTTGCGCAAGCTCCAGGGTATTGAGGCCGCGCCCCGCGTGCTGGCCATGTTCACCGGCGGCGCGGTGCTCGCGACCGCGGCCGGCCTGCTGGGCATGTCGCTGGGTTCCGTGCCGCCGCTGCCCGCGCCCGATGCGGCCTGGGCCGGTGTGGGCCTGGCACTCAGCCTGGGCTTCCTGGCGAGCAATGTCGCCCTGCAGTACGGTGCCTCGCGCATGCATGCCCATGCGGCGGCCCTCATCATGCTGTCCGAGGTCGTGTTCGCGAGCCTCTCGGCCGTGGCGCTGGGGGCGGCCCAGATGAACCTGCGCACCTGGGTCGGCGGGGCGCTGATACTGGCGGCGGCGGTGTGGTCGGCCTGGCCCGCGGCGAGCCCCGCACCGCCGCCGGGCGATGGCGCACAATGACCCGCATGACCACCCTGTACGACTTCAAGGCCCGGCGTATCGACGGCCAGACGGTGCCCCTGGCCGAATACAGGGGCAAGGTGCTGCTGATCGTCAACACCGCGAGCGCTTGCGGGTTCACGCCGCAGTTCGGCGGGCTCGAGGAACTGCACAAGCGCTACGGCGGCGAGGGCTTGGTGGTGCTGGGCTTCCCTTGCAACCAGTTCGGCGCGCAGGACCCCGGCGCCAACGAAGAGATTGCCCAGTTCTGCCAGGTCAATTACGGCGTGAGCTTTCCGATGATGGCCAAGATCGACGTGAACGGCTCGGGCGCCGACCCGCTGTACCGGTGGCTGAGCGCCGAAGCGCCCGGATTGCTGGGCACCAAGGCCATCAAATGGAACTTCACCAAGTTCCTCGTGGGCAAGGATGGGCGGGTGATCAAGCGCTATGCACCCGCCGATTCGCCGGCCGCGTTGGCGAAGGACCTGGAAAAAGCGCTCGCGGCTTGAGCCCGAACTGCGCGCGCAACCCGTCGCTACCGTGACGGGCACGGGCACGGGTCAGGCGTCCCATAATGCCTCCTTTTTTGACACCGAAGGCAGAGAACAAATGAACAAGTCGACCAGGATATGTGCGCTTGCAGCTTGCGTTTTGCTGGCTGCATGCGCTGCGCCCACTCAACAGACATCAGCCCCCGCGCCGGCAGCGGCCCCGGCCCCTGCCAAGGCAGCTTCTGCACCATCTTCGCGTTCGGCCGGTGCCGACAACGCCCGGACGGTGCGCTCCCGGGATGGCAAGTTCGAAGGGGAAATGAAAGGCACGCCAAGGCCGGGCAGCAAGTTCTCGAAGCTGCAGATCGGAATGACCCTGAGCGAGATCAATGCGCTCATCGGCACGCCTGATGACCTCACCCGCAACGAAACCGGCAAGCGCTGGATTCCCTTTTACTTCGGCAATGACTCGCAGCGCCTGCAAGCGCTCTACAAGGGCGAAGGCTGCCTCAGCTATACGGGCGGCAACGTCTTCGGCGGCGGCGCGAGCGAACTCGTGCGCATCGATTCCGACCCCAGCAACCGCTGCTGGAACCCGTGATCGGCCGGGTGATGTCAGGCGGGCGGCAACGCCTCGTCCAGCACTTCCACCCAATGCTTGACCGGCGTGCGCGTTCCGCCCTGCAGGTGCGTGATACAGCCGATGTTGGCCGAGATGATCGCTTGCGGGGCCATCTCGCCCAGGTGCCCTAACTTGCGATCGCGCAATTCATGCGCCATTTGCGGATGAAGGACGGAATAGGCGCCGGCCGAACCGCAGCACAGGTGCGACTCGTTCAGCGCTACCCGCACCGTGAAGCCAAGCTGAGCCAGGCAGGTTTCCACGCCGCCGCGCAGCTGCTGGCCGTGCTGCAGCGTGCAGGGGGGATGGAACGCCAGCAGCCCCGGCGCGGGCCGCACCTTGCCCTGCAGTGACGGCACCAGTTCGGGGAGCAACTCGCTCAGGTCGCGGGTGAGGTCGCTGACGCGCCGCGCCTTGGCCGCATAGTGCGCATCGTGCCGCAGGTGATGCCCGTATTCCTTGACCGTGACGCCGCAGCCGGAAGCGTTCATGACGATCGCCTCGACCTCGCCGCTTTCCACGCGGGGCCACCAGGCATCGATGTTGGCGCGCATCTGCGCGCGCCCGCCCTCCTGGTCGTTGAGGTGGAACTTCACGGCGCCGCAGCAGCCCGCTTCGCGGGCGACGACGGCCTCGATACCGGCCGCGTCGAGCACCCGCGCCGTCGCAGCATTGATGTTGGGCGCCATCGACGGCTGCACGCAGCCCGCGAGCATCAGCATCTTGCGCGAATGCGCGCGGGCCGGCCATTGCCCGGCATCCTGGCGCGCGGGCACCTTGTCCTTGAGCGCCTGCGGCAGCAATGGCCGCAAGGCCTGGCCGGCCCTCATCGCCGGGGCGAACAGGGGCGAGGCGAGGCCCTCCTTCAGGGCCCAGCGCAGCGCTTTCGCGCCTGTCCCCCGCGGCACCTTTTCATCGACGATGCGTCGGCCGATGTCAACGAGGTGTCCGTATTCGACGCCGCTGGGGCAGGTGCTTTCGCAGTTGCGGCAGGTGAGGCACCGGTCCAGGTGCAACTGCGTCTTGCGCGTGGGCGCCTCGCCTTCGAGCACCTGCTTGATCAGGTAGATGCGCCCGCGCGGGCCGTCCAGCTCGTCGCCGAGAACCTGGTAGGTGGGACAGGTCGCGGTGCAGAAGCCGCAGTGCACGCACTTGCGCAGGATGGCTTCGGCCTCGCGGCCTTCGGCGGTGTCCTTGAATTCGGGCGACAGATGGGTCTGCATAAAGGCTAGGGCCTGTTCACACTATTTATGCAAGTGCGAACGTGGTTAAAACAGCGCCAATCCAGGCGCAGGGCGACGCCCAGGCTGGCCGCCTGGGCTAGGAGTGCAACAACGAGTGGCGCTGTTTTAACCACGTTCCCTTCGGGTTGCGGCCAAAAAGGCCATGCGCCGCGTTGCGAAGCCTTGCCGGACACTGAGTCCGGCTGCGTTTCGCGCCTTGCGCATGACCTTTTTGATCCGCAACGCATCTTGCATAAATAGTGTGAACAGGCCCTAAGCTAGCCTTCGAACTGCGGATGCAGCTGCCGGATGCGATTCATCGCCATGCCGGCGGCTGCCGTCCGCGTTTCCACCCCCAGTTTGGCGAACACCCGCTCCAGGTGTTTCTTGACCGTCGCCGGGCTGGAACCAAGGATATCGGCGATGTCGCGGTTGATCTTTCCCTTGACCACCCAGTACAGCACTTCGGCCTCCTTTGCGGTGAGCTTGAACGACAGGCTCATGGCCTCGATCACCGCGCTGTCCGACACCTCCCGCATGACGATCAGCCAGTCGTCGTCGCCGGTCTGCCGGTGCAGCCTGAAGGTCAGGCGCCGCGCGCCGAGTTCGGCTGTGAGGCGCGGTGGCTCGACCTGCCGCTTGGCGTCCTCCAGGTGCCGTTGCAGCCAGTCGACCACGGGCTGCGGGGTCTTCGGTGCCGCGGTACCGTAGTAGGCCATCAGCAGCTCGCGCGCGAGCGGTGTCTGCCACATCAGCTTGCCGTCGCCCGCCCGCACTGCGATGCTGGCGTAGCCGAAGGCATCCAGCGCATTGCGCGTCTGCCGGGCCTGGCGCGCTCCGCGCATGTGCACCCCCATGCGGGCCAGCACTTCCTTGGGCTTGATCGGCTTGGTGACATAGTCGACGCCACCGGCTTCGAGCGCGGCGACCAGATGTTCGGTCTCGGTCAGGCCGGTCATGAAGATGATCGGGATATGCGCCGTGGCCGCGGACGCCTTAAGCCGCCGCGCCACCTCGAATCCATCCATGCCCGGCATCATGGCGTCCAGCAGCACGATGTCGGGCAGAGTCTGGGCCGCGCGCAACAACGCGGCTTCGCCGCCGGTCGCCACCAGCACCGTGTAACCCGACTCGTCCAGCGCGTCGTGCAGCACGGAGAGGTTGTCGGGCACATCGTCCACGATCAGCACCACCTCGGTGTTCGCGCGGTCGAGCGCCTGGTCCAGCGGCCGGGCGCTCATGGGATTGGCTCCCCCACGGCATCGCCGGCTTGCGACAGCCGCTGGCTCATGGCTTCGAACTGGAAGTTGCGCGCCATTTCGCGCATCGCCGCGGTGAAAGAAGAACACTGCGGCTCGCGCGCCTCGATCTCGTCGAGCCGGTTCAGGACGCCTCTGTAATAGCCCAGCTGCACGACCTCATGGAGTGCCTTGATTGCCTGCGCTGCCGGCCACGTCCAGGGCCGGTTGGATGGAACCTCCTGCGCCGGCGGCGCATAGGTCCAGCGCAACCCGAGCTGGCGCTCCAGCCAATCCAGCAGTTCACTGTGGCGCACGGGCTTGAGGATGAAGTCCTCGGCGCGCACCCCGGCATCGTTGTCCAGGTTCTTGTCGAAGGCATTGGCCGATACCACGGCGATGCTGGCGTTCTCATGGCCCAGGCGGCGCAGTCGCCGGATGGTTTCCCAGCCGTCGATGCCGGGCATGGCCAGGTCCACCAGGATGGCGTCGGGCACCAGGCCCGCGGCCAGCAGGTCCAGGGCGTCGTGGCCGCTTGCAGCCGTGCGCAACTCGAAACCCAGGGGCTCCAGCAGGTGCTTGAGCAGGTCGCGGTCAGCCTCCTCGTTGTCCACTACCAGGATCTTGCGGCGCTGTCCCTCGTAGCCGCGGCGCGGTGGCATGGCGACGGTGGCGCCTGCGCTGGCGGTGCCGCTTGCTTCCGGAAGGAACAGCCTGACGCGGAACACGGCCCCGGCACCCGGTGTGCTGGCCACCGTGAGCTCGCCGCCCATCAGGTCGGTGAGCATCTTGGCCATGGTCAGGCCCAGGCCGGCGCCGGGCGCCGAATGGCTGGCGCTGGCCCCGCGCGCGAACGGCTCGAAGATCTGTTCGCGCTCGCCCGGCGACAGGCCGGGGCCGGTATCCTCGATCTCGAGGTGCGCCATTTCGCGGGCGTGGCGAACCCGGAAGGTCACTCGGCCTTCGGCAGTGAACTTGATGGCATTGCCGAGCAGGTTGATCAGGATCTGCCGCACCCTTTTTTCGTCGGCGCGCACGACCTCGGGCAAGTCACCTTCCACGTCGAAATGGAAGGCCAGGCGCTTGCCCGCCGCCTCCAGCTCGAACATGCCCGCCATCTCGTGAACGCAATCGGCGAATCGCATGGGCTTGACATTCAACGTGAGCTTGCCGCTCTCGATGCGGGCGATGTCCAGGGTTCCCTCGATCAGCGACAGCAGGTGTTCGCCGCCGCGCCTGATCACATTGACCGCCTGCCTGCGATGCGGCGGCACGCCCGCGTCCTCGCCCATCAGCTGCGCGTAGCCCAGGATGCTGTTGAGCGGGGTCCGCAGCTCGTGGCTGATGGCACTGATGTAGCGGCTCTTGGCCTGGTTGGCCTGTTCGGCCGCGCGCTTGGCCTGCTCGGCCAGCAGCTTGGCGTTTTCCAGGGCTTCGTCGGTGCGGCGGTGCGACTCGATCTCGCGCATCAGCAGATGGGTCTGCCGGTTCGATTCTTCCTGTGCGACCTGCCGGCTCTTGTGCGCCAGTACCAGCCACCAGGCCACGACGCCGGCGATCACGAGCAAGGCCATGTAGGCCTTGAGGAAGCCGGAGCGCAACGGCCCTTCGGTCAGTTCGGCGGTATCCAGCATTTGCGCCACCGCGCGCAGCTCCTGGTGGTACAGCAAGCCGAACACCGTGGCCAGCAATGGCACGATGATCAGCATCAGCAGCAGGAAGTGCCCCAGGCCGGTGTCGAGATAGGGCCAGGCGCGACGCGGCAGCAGCCAGCGCAAGGCCCCCGACCACTGCGCGGAAAGACTGGCGTGCGGCTTGCACAGGTCGCCACAGCGGGCATCGAGCGTGCAGCACAGCGAGCAGATCGGGCCCTGGTACGCCGGGCAATGCGCCATGTCGGGCGCCTCGTATTCCCTCTCGCAGATCACGCAGCGCTTGAGCGTGGTGGCCAGATAGGCGCCCGAGGGCCGGCAGCCCTCGCCTTCACGGGCGATGTAGTAGCGCCCCTTGGTGGCCCAGGCGATCAGCGGCGCCGCGGCGAACGCCACGCCCAGCGCGATCACCGCGGAGAAGGCCTGTGCCGTGTGACCGAACATGCCCAGGTGGGCGGGGATGGACAGCGCCGAAGCCAGCGCCATGGCGCCAACGCCGACCGGATTGATGTCGTACAGGTAGGCCCGCTTGAATTCGATGCCGGGCGGCGACAGGCCCAACGGCTTGTTCACCATGAGGTCGGCCACCACCGCCATCATCCAGGCGATCGCGATGTTGGAGTACAGCCCCAGCACGTCGCCCAGCGCGTGGAACACGTTCATTTCCATCAGCATGAAGGCGATCACCGTATTGAAGATGACCCAGACCACGCGGCCGGGGTGGCTGTGGGTCACGCGCGAGAAGAAGTTCGACCACGCCAGCGAGCCGGCATAGGCGTTGGTGACGTTGATCTTCAACTGCGACACCACCACGAACAGTGCCGTGGCCGCCACCGCCCAGCCGTAATTCGGGAACACGTACTCGTAGGCCGCCAGGTACATCTGGTTGGGGTCCACCGCCCGATCCGGCGGCACCATGTGCTTGATCGCGAGGTAGGCGAGCAGCGCACCGCCCAGCATCTTGAGCACACCCAGCACCACCCAGCCCGGGCCGCCCGCCAACACCCCCAGCCACCACGCCTTGCGGTTCGCCTCGGTCTTGGCCGGCATGAAGCGCAGGTAGTCTGCCTGCTCGCCCATCTGCGTAATAAGGGCGATCCCGACCGTGAGCGCGGCACCAAACAAGTGCATATCGAAATTCGCGCTGCCGCCCTTTTCACCTCCGTAGTGCAGCACCCCGGCGAACGCACCAGGATCGCGCACAAGCACATAGGCAAAGGGCACCACCAGCATCACCAGCCACAGCGGCTGGGTCCAGACCTGCAGCCGGCTGATGGCCGAAACCCCGTGGGTCACCAGCGGGATCACGACCAGGGCGCAGACCAGGTAGCCCCAGCTCGGCGGGATTCCGAGCGCCAGCTCCAGCGCATAGGCCATGACGGCCGCCTCCAGCGCGAAGAAGATGAAGGTGAACGTGGCGTAGATCAGCGAGGTGATGGTCGAGCCCAGGTAGCCGAAGCCAGCGCCCCGCGTGAGCAGGTCCATGTCAACGCCATAGCGCGCGGCATAAATGCTGATCGGAAGCCCGGCCAGGAAGATGATCAGGCCCGTGGCCACGATCGCCCAGAAGGCATTGAGGAAGCCGTACTGCACCAGAAGCGTCGCGCCCACGGCTTCCAGGATCAGGAACGAAGCGGCGCCGAAAGCGGTGTTGGCGACGCGGAACTCGGACCACTTGCGAAACCGCTGCGGCGTGTAGCGCAGCGCCCAGTCTTCCATCGTCTCGCTGGCCACCCAGCTGTTGTAGTCGCGCCGCACCTTCATCACGCGCTGGGGCGCTTCCAGGGGCACGGGCAGGATGGGAACGATTGGGCTCACGGGCTGGAGATTGCAGTTTCCGTGCCGCCGTCCGCCTTTCGGCGTATGGCCGGGCACGGCCCTTGCACTAAGATGGGCCGCCCATGGAACTGACCCCCCGCGAAAAAGACAAGCTCCTGATCTTCACGGCCGCCCTGCTCGCCGAGCGGCGGCGCGCGCGCGGGCTCAAGCTCAACTATCCGGAAGCCGTCGCCCTGATCTCGGCGGCCGTGATGGAGGGAGCGCGCGACGGCAAGCCGGTCGCGCAGCTCATGAGCGAGGGGCGCGGCGTCCTCACCCGCGCCGACGTCATGGACGGCGTGGGCGAAATGATCCCGGAGATCCAGGTCGAAGCGACCTTCCCCGACGGAACCAAGCTCGTCACCGTGCACCAGCCCGTGGTTTGAACCGCATCACTTCGAGGAGAAAGATCATGCAACCCGCCAAGCAAGCACTTGCAGCCGCCGCCTGGCTGGCCGCGGCCCCGCTCGCGCTCGCGCACGACGGCCACGGCCTGGCCGGCAGACATTGGCACGCCACCGACGCCGGCGGCCTGGCGCTGGTCGCGCTGCTCGCTTCGATCGCCATCTGGCTGTCGCGCCGCGACTGAGGCGCCCGTGACGCCCGGCGAACTCTTCACCGACGGCAGCGACCACGCGCTCAACCCCGGCCGCCGGACCTTGACGCTCGTCGTGGGCAACACGGCGGACCGGCCCATCCAGGTCGGTTCGCACTACCACTTCGCCGAGACCAACGGCGCGTTGCAGTTCGACCGCGCCGCCGCGCGCGGCATGCGCCTGAATATCGCTTCCGGCACCGCGGTACGGTTCGAACCGGGCCAGCAGCGCACGATCGAACTGGTGGACCTGGGCGGCGAGCGCAAGGTCTTCGGCTTTCGCGGCCTGGTGCAAGGGAAACTGTGAGCCCCCAAATTCGCATTCGCTATCTGCCCCCCGAGGAGGCCGTCGCCTCCCTGGGGGCGGCCCGTGCGGAGGCGCACTGATGGCAACCACGGGACGCCGCGCCTACGCCGAAATGTTTGGCCCGACGACCGGCGACCGGGTGCGCCTGGCCGACACCGAGCTGGTGATCGAAGTCGAGGACGACTACACCTTGCGCGCAGGCGGCTACGGCGAGGAAGTGAAGTTCGGCGGCGGCAAGACCATCCGCGACGGCATGGCGCAGAGCCAGCGCACCCGCGTGGAAGGGGCGATGGACCTCGTCATGACCAACGCCCTGATCGTCGACCACTGGGGCATCGTCAAGGCCGACATCGGCATCAATGGCGGGCGCATCGCGGCCATCGGCAAGGCCGGCAATCCGGACACCCAGCCCGGCGTGGACATCGTCATCGGGCCCGGCACCGAGATCATCTCTTGCGAAGGCAACATCGTCACGGCCGGCGGCATCGACAGCCATATCCACTTCATCTGCCCGCAGCAGATCGAGGAAGCGCTGGCCTCGGGCGTGACCACCATGCTCGGCGGTGGCACCGGCCCGGCGACCGGAACATTCGCCACCACCTGCACCCCGGGTCCCTGGAACATCGAGCGCATGCTGCAGGCCGCCGACGCCTTCCCGATGAACCTGGGCTTTCTGGGAAAAGGCAACGCCAGCCTGCCGGCGGCCCTGCGCGAGCAGATCGACGCGGGCGTGATCGGCCTGAAGCTGCACGAGGACTGGGGCACCACGCCCGCTGCCATCAGCAATTGCCTGGACGTGGCCGACGAGACCGACATCCAGGTGGCCATCCACAGCGACACGCTCAACGAGTCCGGGTTCGTGGAGAACACCATCGCGGCCACCAAGGGCCGGGCGCTTTGCGCCTTCCACACCGAAGGCGCCGGCGGGGGCCACGCGCCGGACATCCTGCGCGTGGTGGGCGAAGCCAATTTCCTGCCCTCCTCCACCAACCCCACCATGCCTTACACGGTGAACACGCTCGACGAGCATGTCGACATGCTGATGGTGTGCCATCACCTCGACCCCGCCATCGCGGAAGACCTCGCCTTCGCCGAGAGCCGCATCCGCAAGGAGACGATCGCCGCCGAGGACGTGCTGCACGACCTGGGCGCCATCAGCATGATGTCGAGCGACAGCCAGGCCATGGGCCGCGTCGGCGAGGTCATCATGCGCACCTGGCAGACCGCGCACAAGATGAAGGCGCAACGCGGCAAACTGCCGGGCGATGGCGAGCGCAACGACAACTTTCGCGCCAGGCGCTACATCGCCAAGTACACCATCAACCCCGCCATTTCGCACGGCATCAGCCACGAGGTGGGTAGCATCGAGCAGGGCAAGTGGGCCGACCTCGTGGTCTGGAAGCCGGCCTTCTTCGGCGTCAAGCCGGCACTAATCCTGAAGGGCGGTTTCATCGCGATGGCCGCGATGGGGGACCCCAACGCATCCATCCCTACGCCGCAGCCGGTGCACTACCGGCCGATGTTCGGCAGCTTTGGCGGCGCCGTCGCACGCGGCTCGCTGACCTTCGTGTCGCAGGCCGGGCTGGGTGCCGGCATTAAGCAGCGTTTCGGCCTGGCGAAAAACCTGAGTGCGGTGAAGAATATCCGCAACGTGCGCAAGGGCGATCTGATCCACAACGGCTACCTGCCCAAAATGGAGATCGATCCGCAGACTTATGCGGTGCGGGCCGACGGGCAGCTGCTGACCTGCGAGCCGGCCGCGGTGCTGCCGATGGCGCAGCGCTATTTCCTGTTCTAGATGCTCCAGGTCTCCAAGCTGCTCCCCGGGGGACACGGCCTGGCACCCGTGCTGCTCAAGCGCGCCGCTTCGGTCGAGCTGGATTGGGACGTGCGCCGGAAAAGCCGCTTCGACTGCACCGATTTGACCGGCCGCCATCTGGGCGTGTTCTTGCCCCGGGGCACCACCGTGCGCGGTGGCGATGTGCTGGTGGCCGAAGACGGATCGCTGGTCAAGGTGATTGCGGCGCCGCAGCCGGTGCTGTTGATCACGCATTGCGGCCTGCACGGCGCGCCCTTCGACCTGGCGCGCGCCGCCTATCACTTGGGCAACCGCCACGTGGCCATCGAGCTCAAGCCCGACCACCTGAAGATAGAACCCGACCATGTACTGGCCGGGATGCTGCGCAACATGCACCTGATCGTGAAGGAATCACTGGCCACCTTCGAGCCCGAGGGCGGGGCCTATGGCGGGCATGGTGGCGGGCACTCGCATGACGGGCACGACCATCACTGATTCCGACCTGCTGGGCCTGATCTGGCTGGCCTCTCCCGCCCTGCCCGTGGGAGGCTTCTCGTATTCCGAAGGCCTGGAGGCGGCCGTCGATCGGGGTTGGGTGAGCAATGAGGAAACCGCCGCGCGCTGGCTGGTCGAGCAACTGCACCTGGCCTTGTCGCGTTCGGACCTCGCCGTCATGGCGCAGGCCATTGCGGCCTGGCGCGCATCCGACGAGGCACGCATCGCGCAGCTCAATGCCTGGGTGCTGCAGACCCGCGAGAGCGCCGAGCTGCAGCAGCAGACGCAGCAGATGGGGCGATCGATGGTGGAGTGGCTCAAATCCGTCCAGCCCGAACAGGCCGCGCGGGTGCGCGAGCACCCGACTTACCCGGTGGCTTGCGCACTGGCGGTGTCCGCCACCCAGGCGCCGGTGCGTCAGGCCCTGCTGGCCCTGGCCTTCGGCTGGGCCGAGAACATGATGCAGGCGGCCATCAAGTCGATTCCGCTGGGACAGAGCGCGGGCCAGCGCATCCTGGCGCGCCTGGCCCGGGAGATACCGGCGGCCGTCGACCATGCGCTGGCCCTGGGCGACGACGAGCGCCAGGCCTTTTCTCCCATGCTGGCCATCCTGTCGGCCCAGCACGAAACCCAATACTCGAGGCTGTTCCGATCATGAACTTTCACCACATCGCAGGCCGTACCAAGAAGCTGCCACCGCTGCGCGTCGGGATTGGCGGACCCGTGGGCTCGGGCAAGACCACGCTACTGGAGGTGCTGTGCAAGGCGATGCGCGACCGGTACGACCTGATCGCCATCACCAACGACATCTACACCAAGGAAGACCAGCGGCTGCTCACCGTCAGCGGCGCCTTGCCGGCCGAGCGCATCATGGGCGTCGAAACGGGAGGCTGTCCGCACACGGCGATCCGCGAAGACGCGTCGATCAACCTCGAGGCGATCGACAGGATGCTGGCCGAATTTCCCGAGGCGGACATCGTCTTCGTCGAATCGGGCGGCGACAACCTGGCCGCCACCTTCAGCCCCGAGCTGAGCGATCTCACCGTCTACGTGATCGACGTGGCCGGCGGCGAAAAGATCCCCCGAAAAGGCGGTCCCGGCATCACCAAGAGCGACCTGTTCGTCATCAACAAGACCGACCTGGCGCCCTACGTCGGTGCCGACTTGGGGGTGATGCGGGCCGACACGCTGCGCATGCGGCAGGGCAAGCCCTTCGTCATGACCAACCTCAAGACCCGCGACGGCCTGGCCGAGGTGGTCGAGTTCATCGAGCGCAAGGGCCTGCTGCTGGCCTAGGGGCTAAAATGCCCGGGCTGGAAGCGTGGCAGAGTGGTCGATTGCACCGGTCTTGAAAACCGGCAACGGGCAACCGTTCGTGAGTTCGAATCTCACCGCTTCCGCCAAAAGTTCCACGGCGTGGGGGATATCTCGACCGGTGATCGCGGCTCTGCGCGGCGGCCTTGCCTCCACAGAATGATCCCCAGCATGCACACGACGAACATCACCAGGGCGACCCAGACTACATCCGCCATCACTACTCCTCAAAGCGAACGCACATGCGCGAAAACCGGGCGACGCTTCGCTCACGGAACTGGTTGTATTTGACGCCGTTGTCCGTTGTCCCGCTCGCGACTAACCTCGACATCCTCTCAGCATATTTGCGCTGACGCAACTGAACACCCCCCACTCCAAGGAGGCGCCAGTGGTGCCGATCTCTCAGGGTCCATTGCGCAGAAGTACCAAGCTGGCGGAGAAGAGGATCAGCATCCGCCAAGTATGCGCGACGAGCCGCGGCCGAATGGCTGCTTCTGGCCTATTGTGTTGAAGAACTCGTTCGGACGGCGCGAGCGGTAAGACGCGGAGCAAGAAGCTGCGACCGAACGGGCGAAGCTACCGGCACCGGAGCCGCGCGCGGCTCTTCCGCGCACTTC
>JACDFR010000001.1 GCA_013815685.1 Ramlibacter sp. | reverse complement strand
TGACGAGGACGGCGGTTTCGCGGCCGGCGAGAGTTACTTCCCCGAAGGCATGCAGCCGCCCCAGCTTTACCGGCCCGTGGAGCGGGGACTCGAAATTCGACTGGCGGACAAGTTGCGCGAGCTCAAAAAACTCAACGATGAGAAAAAGTAATGGTGGGTCAACGTCCCTAACGGAGCCGGGCCATGCCAGGGTAAACCCCCGTGGGCCCGCAATATGGGGGTGGGGCCGCTTGGCTACAATCCGTCACCACAAACCCGCCCAATGTGTATCTTGGCGGGTTTTTTGCTAGATGGGGATGGCGGGGCTCACGAGGCCGGCGGCGCCAGAAAACAAACGGAGTAACCACTTATGGAAATCCTGCTGCAGCAGATCATCAACGGTCTGGTTCTTGGCAGCATGTACGCCTTGGTAGCCTTGGGCTACACCATGGTGTACGGCATCATCAACCTCATCAATTTTGCGCATGGCGAGGTGCTGATGGTGGGCGCGCTCACCAGCTGGGCCATCATCGTCTCGATGCGGGAGTCGATGCCTTGGATGCCCGGATGGATCATCCTGATCATCTCGCTCATCATCTCGTGCGTGGTGGCCGCGGCGCTGAATTTCACCATCGAGAAGGTGGCATACCGGCCACTGCGCAACAGCCCCAAGCTCGCGCCCCTGATCACCGCCATCGGCATGTCGATCCTGCTGCAGACGCTGGCGATGATCATCTTCAAGCCCAATTACAAGCCTTACCCTACCCTGCTGCCGCCCGTGCCGTTCCAGGTCGCCGGCGCCGTGATCACGGCCACGCAGATCATGATCCTCGGGCTCACGATGGTATCGCTGGCGGTCCTGATGTACTTGGTCAATTACACCAAACTGGGCCGCGCGATGCGGGCGACGTCTGAAAACCCGGGAGTGGCGGCGCTGATGGGCGTCAAGCCGGACACGGTGATTTCGGCCACGTTCATCATCGGCGCCATCCTGGCCACCATCGCCGGGGTGATGTACGCCTCCAACTATGGCACCGTGCAACACACCATGGGCTTCCTGCCCGGGCTCAAGGCTTTCACGGCGGCCGTATTCGGCGGCATCGGCAATCTTGCCGGCGCAGTGGTGGGCGGTGTCCTGCTGGGGCTGATCGAATCGATCGGCTCGGGCTACATCGGCGCGCTCACGGGCGGCGTGCTGGGCAGCCACTACTCCGACATCTTCGCTTTCATCGTGCTGATCATCATGCTGACGCTGCGGCCCTCCGGCCTGCTGGGCGAACGCGTGGCGGACCGGGCCTAAGGAGAGGATATGGACCCGCACGCTCATTTTCATTCGCTGCCCCCCGAGGGGGCCAAGGCCTCCTTTAAGGCGGTTCGGCAGGAGGCCTGACCATGATGGACTTCATCAACAAGCAGAACAAGTACGTGGTGTTCGCGGTGGCGGCGGTGGCGCTGCTGGTACTGCCACTGCTGCTGCAAACACAGGGCAACGCCTGGGTTCGCATCGCCGACACAGCGCTTCTGTATATCCTGCTGGCCCTGGGCCTGAACATCGTGGTCGGCTATGCCGGCCTGCTCGACCTGGGCTTCGTGGCCTTCTACGCGATCGGTGCGTATATGTTCGGCATGCTGGCCTCGCCGCACCTCACCGACAACTTCGCCTGGATCGCGGCCATGTTTCCGCAGGGCCTGCACATGCCGCTGTGGATCGTGATCCCGGCCGGTGCGGCGCTGGCCGGTATCTTCGGCATCCTGCTCGGCGCGCCCACGTTGAAGCTGCGCGGCGATTACCTCGCCATCGTGACGCTGGGGTTCGGGGAGATCATCCGGGTGTTCCTGAACAACCTGGACCACCCGGTGAATATCACCAACGGGCCCAAGGGGCTGAACCAAATCGACCCGATCCATTTCTGGAGCGTGAACCTCGGCAAGCCCGCGCATCTTTTCGGCTACGAGATCGCATCGGTCACGCTCTACTATTACCTGTTCCTGGCGCTGGTGGTGCTCAGCGTGATCATCTGCCACCGGCTTGAACTGTCACGCATCGGCCGCGCCTGGATGGCGATCCGCGAGGACGAGATCGCTGCCAAGGCGATGGGCATCAACACCCGCAACATGAAGCTGCTCGCCTTCGGCATGGGCGCGACGTTCGGCGGGGTCGCGGGTTCTATGTTCGGCGCTTTCCAGGGCTTCGTCTCGCCCGAGTCGTTCAGCCTCATGGAGTCGGTGATGATCGTGGCCATGGTGGTGCTGGGCGGCATCGGCCACCTGCCGGGCGTGATCCTGGGCGCCGTGTTGCTGTCGGCCTTGCCGGAGGTGTTGCGCTATGTCGCAGGGCCCTTGCAGGCCATGACGGGCGGTCGGCTCGACGCCGCCATCCTGCGCCAGTTGCTGATCGCGCTGGCCATGATCATCGTGATGCTGTTGCGCCCGCGTGGCCTGTGGCCCTCGCCGGACCACGGCAAGTCACTGCAGAGCCCCAAGTGAGCGGAGCGAACATGACAGACACAGTACTTCGCGTCGCCGGCGTTTCCAAGCGTTTCGGCGGCCTGCAAGCGCTCAGCGACGTCGGCATCACGATCGAGCGCGGCCAGGTCTATGGGCTGATCGGTCCCAATGGCGCGGGCAAGACGACCTTCTTCAACGTCCTCACCGGGCTGTACGCACCCGACAGCGGTACCTTCGAACTGGCGGGCAACGCCTATCGACCTACCGCGGTGCACGAAGTGGCCAAGGCGGGCATTGCGCGCACGTTCCAGAACATCCGCCTGTTCGCCGAGATGACGGCGCTGGAGAACGTGATGGTGGGGCGCCACATTCGCACCAAGTCCGGCCTGTTCGGCGCCATCCTGCGCACTCCCGGTTTCAAGGCCGAGGAACTGGCGATCGCCAAGCGCGCCCAGGAACTGCTCGATTACGTGGGCATCGGCCGCTACGCGGACTACAAGGCGCGGACGCTTTCGTACGGGGACCAGCGGCGTCTGGAGATCGCTCGCGCGCTGGCAACCGATCCGCAGCTGATCGCGCTGGACGAGCCGGCTGCCGGCATGAATGCCACCGAAAAAGTCATGCTGCGCCAGCTGATCGACCAGATTCGCAAGGACAACCGCACCATCTTGCTGATCGAGCATGACGTGAAACTGGTCATGGGCCTGTGCGACCGGGTGACGGTGCTCGATTACGGCAAGCAGATCGCCGAAGGCACGCCTGCCGAGGTGCAGAGGAACGAGAAGGTGATCGAGGCCTACCTGGGCCACAACCACAACGCAACCATGGGCACGACCGCCGCCGCCGCGACCGGAGAAGAGGTATGAGCCAGACGCTGCTGAAAGTCACGGGCCTCAAGGTCGCCTACGGCGGCATTCAGGCGGTCAAGGGCGTGGATTTCGAGGTGAAGGAGGGCGAACTGGTGACGCTGATCGGCTCGAACGGCGCCGGCAAGACCACCACGATGAAGGCGATCACGGGCACCTTGCCGCTCAATGCCGGCGATATCGAATACCTGGGCAAGAGCATCAAGGGCAAGGGCGCCTGGGACCTCGTTCGGCAAGGCCTGGCCATGGTTCCCGAAGGCCGCGGCGTGTTCACGCGCATGACCATCATGGAGAACCTTCAGATGGGCGCGCACATCCGTACCGACAAGCCGGAGATCGCGACCGACCTTGACAAGGTCTTCACCATCTTCCCGCGGCTCAAGGAGCGCCGCACGCAGCTGGCCGGCACCCTGTCGGGGGGCGAACAGCAGATGCTGGCCATGGGCCGTGCGCTGATGAGCCGCCCCAAGGTGCTTTTGCTGGACGAGCCTTCGATGGGCCTGTCACCCATCATGGTCGACAAGATCTTCGAGGTCGTGCGCGAGGTCTACGCTCAGGGCGTCACGGTGCTGCTGGTCGAGCAGAACGCGAGCCGCGCGCTGCAGATCGCGGATCGCGGCTATGTGATGGAGTCGGGCGTCATCACGATGAGCGGCGATGCCAAGCAAATGCTGCGCGACCCCAAGGTCCGCGCCGCCTACCTCGGGGAATAAAAAGAGCCCCCCGCTGCGCACTTCGCCGCCGCTAGTAGCGGAACTTCAGTCCCAGGCTGGTCGAGCGCACCGTGTCGCGCCCGCCGCCTGCGAAGCGGAAATCGTTGCTGTCCCATTCGAGGGTGGCGGACACCCGCGGCGTGAAGTCCCAGCTGAGGCCGCCACCCCAGGACAAACCGAATCCCTGGCCCGTACCGGTCCCGATGCTGCCAGCGCCCGGTGCTGCCGTTTCAGTCCGGCCATAGGTGGTGCCCACCTTGCCGAACATTCCCAGAGACTGGCCAAGCTGGGCCTTGCCCACCAGGCTGAAGTTCAGGCCCTGCACCCGCGTTTCGCCGCCTGCACGGGCCATGCGCCCCAGGTTGAGGTAACCCATTTCGACGCCCCAGAAGTTGCCGACCAGGGTGCCCGCATAAAGCTGGGCTACCCGGTCCGTGTCGTCGCACAGCAACGAAGTCGTGCCGCACGACAGCTGGTATTGGGATCGGCCGAGGTTCAGGCCCAGGTAGCTTTTGCCGCCGGGCAACCACGCGCCCCGGGGCGCGGCACCCAAGGGCGGTGTGTACTGCGAACCGGCGGACCACTGGGCGGCAACCGGAACCGGGAGCGCCGAGGCCGCAAAGAGCAGAGGGAGAAAAGAACGCAGTACTGTCATGGCCCTACTCCGCTTGTCATGCTGGAAGAGCCAATTTACTCAGCGGTAAACCGATATGGTGTAGGAAAAGCCGCACAGCCGGCGTAGGACGCTCAGCAGGATCCCCCAAGCATGAGCGCTGTTTCAGTCTACTTTTGCGCCCGACAGCTTAACTAATTTTTCGTACTTCGCCAGTTCGGACTTCATGAAGGTGCCGAACTCGTCGGGGGTGCCCGGGACGGGCTCGGCCATCAATCCCGCGAAGCGGATCCTGACTTCGGGCGATTGAAGCGCCGAAACGAAGGCGCTGTTGAGCTTGGCCACGGTTTCGCGCGGTGTTCCCGCTGGGGCCACCAGGCCCCACCACGTATCGATCGCAAATCCCTTGAGCGTGTCCGCCACTGGCGGAACCCCGGGCAACGCCGGCGAAGGAGCGAGGGTCGTCACCGCCAGCGCTTTGAGCTTGCCTGCGCGGATGTTCGGCGCGGCCGTCGCCAGGTTGTCGAAGTTGAAATCCACCTGGCCGGACAGCAGCGCGAGCTGCGCAGGATTGCCGCCGTTGTAGGGAATGTGGACAGCGAAGATGCCCGTGCCCTGCTTGAACATCTCGCCGGCCAGGTGGCCCGCGCTGCCGTTGCCGCCGCTGCCGTAGTTGAGCCGGCCCGGATTGGCCTTTCCGTAGGTGATCAGGTCGGCCAGTGTATTGATCTTCAACCGCGCCGCTGAGTCCGCGTTCATTACCAGCACATTGGGTACGCGCACCATCTGCGTGATGGGCGCGAAGTCCATGCCGGCGTCGTAGGGCATCCGGGCAAAGAGCCAGGGATTGATCGCATGGGTCGCCACGGCGGATATGCCGATGGTCAAGCCATCCGGCGCGGCCTTGGCCACCGCATCGGCGCCGATGTTGCCGCCGCCTCCGGGCCTGTTCTCGATGATGACGGTGCCCAGAGAATCCTTTACGCGCTCAGCCAGCAGGCGCGCCGTGACATCGATCGGCCCGCCGGGCGCGTAAGGCACGACGAGGCGGATCGGCCGCGCCTGCGCGCCGGTCAGACCCGGGCAAACGGCGGCTGCGGCGCCCAGGGCGGACAGGACGAGGTCTCTGCGCTTCATGATGCTTCTATTCCTTATGCTTATCGGCTTCGGTCGTGAATGCGTCGGCGTGGAATTCATCGCCGGGAAGCCCGGCCACCGCGGTGTATTCATCCCGCGCCGAATCGACCACGATGGGCGCGCCGCAGGCATAGACCTGGTGGGCGGACAAGTCGGTAAAGTCCTCCAGCACCGCCTTGTGGACGAATCCCGTGCGGCCGGTCCAGTTGTCCTCGGGCAGGGCGTTCGAGATGACGGGCACATAGGTGAGGTTGGGCATCTCGGCCGCGCGCGCTTTTACCCAGTCGTCCAGGTACAGGTCGGCGGGCCGGCGGCCACCCCAGTACAGGATGGCGGGCCGGGTGATCCCCTTGAACTGCATGTGCTCGATCACGGCCTTGATCGGCGCAAAGCCGGTGCCCGAGGCGAGCAGGATGATCGGTTTGGCCGAGTCCTCGCGCAGGTAGAAACTGCCGTAAGGGCCCTCTACCCGCAGGATTTCCTTTTCTTTCATCGCGGTGAACACATGATCGGTGAACTTGCCACCCGGCATGTGGCGGATATGCAGCTCGATCGCGGGAGCGGCCGGCGCGGCGGCGTCGGCTTTTACCATGGTGTGAGGCGCATTCGCCATCGAGTAGCTGCGCCGTGCGCCGTCGCGCAAGATGAATTCGATGTACTGGCCCGCGTGGTAGCGCATGGCGTCGTTCGCCGGCAGCTGCAGCTTGACGGCCATCACGTCGTACGATTTCTTCTCCAGCGACAGCACGCGCGATGGCATCTTCCTGACGGGGAAGGCGCTTTCATCGGTGACCTGCCGCGATTCCAGCACCACGTCGGTCTGCGGCACACCGCAGCAGGTGAGGATGAAGCCTCCCACTTCCTCTTCGTCGCTCAATGCCTTGCTCTGGTGAGGACCGTGGACCACGGTGCCGGCCAGCTTCCTGCATTTGCATGAGCCGCAGGCGCCATCCTTGCAGCCGTAGGGCATGCCGATGCCCTGGCGGATCGCGGCGGCGAGAATGGCTTCGTCGGCGTTGACGCCAAAAGAGCGTCCACTTGGCTGCACCGTGATCTGGAAAGAGCCCGCTGGGGCCTGGGCGCTATGCATGGATTGGTATCCTCGGGCTCTTTTGTTGTCGACAGCACGATTTTGCCTTCAAACCAAAGTCCCCTAGGGGCGCTTCCTGCGCGCTTTCGCCGCGAGCGGGTGCTGATCATAGGGTGCGGCGATGTGGGCATGCGCGTCGCACGCGCGCTGCAGGGGCGGGTGCGCCTTCTCGCGCTGACCTCGTCACCCGCCCGTGTCGCGCAGCTGCGCGCGGCCGGCGTCACGCCTCTGACGGGCGACCTGGACCGCCCTGAGACATTGTCACGGCTGTCGGGGCTGGCCGATCGCATCGTGCACTTGGCGCCGCCGCCGGGCGAAGGCCAGTTTCAATGGTGGCGCGATCTTCGAACAGCTGCGCTGTTGAAGGCGCTGGGCCGGCGCAGCGCCCCTGGAACCGTTATCTATGCGTCGACCAGCGGGGTGTACGGAGATTGCGGCGGCGAGCGCGTTGCCGAGAGCCGGCCGGCGAGCCCGCGCACGCCACGCGCCGAGCGTCGCCTCGATGCGGAGAGAGCCATACGGCATTACGGCCGCACGGCCCGTGTGCGGGCCAGCATCCTGCGCGTTCCCGGGATCTACGCCCCGGACCGGGAAGGCGGCACCCCGCGCGAGCGTTTGCGCAAGGGCACCCCCGTGCTCGAGGCCAGGGACGACGTCTACACCAATCACATTCATGCCGACGACCTTGCACGGGCGGTCATCGCGGCACTGTGGCGCGGTCAGCCGCAGCGTGTTTACAACGCCAGCGACGACACCGAACTGAAGATGGGTGACTATTTCGACCTGGCAGCCGACATCTACGGCCTGCCCCGCCCGCCGCGAGTCCCTCGCGCAACTGCCCAGGACGAGCTGCCGCTGATACTTCTCGGTTTCATGGGCGAATCCCGGCGCCTGGACAACCGCAGGCTGAAGCGGGAGCTGAAGCTCGTCTTGCGTTACCCGACCGTCGAGTCGGGACTTCTTTGATGCCAATGGATATGGGTAACGTCACCTTCTAGATTCCAGCGGGCTTGGTCATCGTCGTCATGCGGTCGACAGCCTTGACTGTGACATTCCTGATGTCCGTGCCTTGCTGCACGGTCAGCTTGATCTCCGCATCGGGGTTGGGATAGGCCCAGAGGCTCTTATAAAACTCTTCCAGATTCGATACGCGCGTGTCGCCAATGGCCAGGATGACGTCTCCGGGCGCCAAGCCCCCGGCGTGCGCCGGGCTGTCCCTGGTCACGCGTACCACCTGCACGCGCCCCGACTGTTCGCGCGAAGTGAGGCCGAGCCAAGGGCGGCGGCTCTGACGGCTCATGCCGCTGGCCTGCATATCCGCCAGGATAGGCTTGAGCAAGTCGACCGGAACGAACATATTGCCCGCGACGCTCGGCGTTTTGCCCGAGGCGTCGGCGACCAGCAGGCTGCCGATGCCCAGCAGCTCACCACGCTGGTTGAACAGCGGAGCTCCGCTGTGGTTGGTGATGGGCGGGCTGGTGAATAACGCAGCATCGAGGTGGTACTCCCAGTATCCTGAAAATGGTCGCTTGCTCACCAGCTGCGTCACCGCCACGTCGGCATCGTCGCCGCCCATGGCCGCCATCAAGGTCTCGCCGTTTTCGAGTCCGGTGTGGCTGCCCAGGGGCACTGGGCTCATGCCGCGCAGCGGCAACAGCGGCTTGACCAGCCCGAAGCCTGTCGCAAGATCGTAGGCCACCGGTCTTGCCGGTATCTTGCGCTTGTCCTGCGTCACGATCTGGATGCTGTCTGCCTCTAGCATCAGGTAGCCGATGGTGAGGATCAGGCCGTCAGGGCCGATGACTACGCCCGATCCGCTGCGATGACGACCGAGTGTTTCCGCGGAGCGCGCGCCTTCCGCGGAGGTGACTTCGATCCCCACAACCGCGGCGTTCGCCCGCGACAGAGCCTCCAAAGCGGCCTGCGACGGAGGTCGAGCCGCCGGCGCGGTGAACCCGATCTGGGCGGGCATCAGGCAAATCGCGAGGGCCAGATGGAGGCAGGCTTTGATGATGCGGTGCATGGCTAATGAGTCCCAGCGGTCAACTGCCAAGACCCAAGAATGCTCCCGAAAAGCGCATCGCACAAGCCACGCGTGAACTGCTCAGGCTGTACGGCTGAGCCGTGCCGAAAACCCGAGATAAAGGTGCGCTTATTTCTGGTGCCGGAGGCCGGAATCGAACCGGCACGGGTTTTACCCCGGGGGATTTTGAGTCCCCTGCGTCTACCAATTTCACCACTCCGGCGACGCAAGAAGCCAAGCCGGAAATTATGGCACAGTGACGAGTATGAACCTCTCATTGGGCCGGCATGAACTACCCCACTATTGAAGCCGCGATCGGCGAGACGCCCCTGGTTGCATTGCAGCGCATCGGTGCGGCGGGCAACCGGCCACGCGGCAATGTGATCCTGGGCAAGCTCGAGGGCAACAACCCTGCAGGATCGGTCAAGGACCGCCCGGCGCTTTCCATGATCAAGCGCGCCGAAGAGCGCGGCGACATCAAGCCCGGCGACACGCTCATCGAAGCCACCTCCGGCAATACGGGGATTGCGCTGGCCATGGCCGCCGCCATCAAGGGCTACCGCATGGTGCTCATCATGCCGGAGGATCTGTCGATCGAGCGGGCGCAGACCATGAAGGCCTTCGGGGCGGAACTGCTGCTCACGCCAAAGAGCGGCGGCATGGAGTACGCCCGCGACCTGGCCGAGAACATGCAAAGAGAAGGTAAAGGCCGGGTGCTCGACCAGTTCGCCAATGCCGACAACCCCCGCATTCATTACGAGACGACCGGCCCTGAACTGTGGGACCAGACCCAGGGCAGGATCACTCACTTCGTCAGTGCGATGGGCACGACCGGCACAATCACCGGCGTTTCGCACTTCCTGAAGGAAAAGAACGCCGCCATCCGTATCGTGGGCGCCCAGCCCAGCGAAGGCTCCCGTATCCCCGGTATCCGCAAATGGCCGCAAGAGTACTTGCCCAAAATCTACGACCCGAACGCGGTGGACGACATGGTCAACGTGAGCCAGGACGACGCCGAGGAAATGTGCCGCCGCCTGGCCCGGGAGGAGGGAATTTTCGCGGGCATCTCGGCGGCGGGCGCCTGTTGGGTCGCGCAGGAGATCGCCAAGACCGTGGTAGAGGCAACCATCGTCTTCGTCGTGTGCGACCGGGGCGACCGCTACCTGTCCACCGGAGTGTTCCCGGCGTGACCTACAAATTCTGCCCGCAGTGTGCGACGGCGCTCGAGCTCATTGCCCAAGCCGAAGATGGCGGCGACAAGCAGCGCCTTCGCTGCGCTGCCTGCGGATGGACGCATTGGAACAATCCGACGCCGGTGCTGGCGGCGGTGATCCAGTACCAGGATCGCATCCTGTTGGCCCGAAACGCGGCATGGACCTCGAAGATGTTCGCGCTGATCACGGGTTTCATGGAGGCGGGTGAAACGCCCGAGGGCGGCATCGCCCGCGAGATCAAGGAGGAGACCAACCTCGACGCGACCGAGCTCAATCTGATCGGCGTTTATGACTTCCAGCGCATGAACCAGGTCATCATTGCCTACCACGCCGTGGCGCAAGGCGAAGTGAAGCTGTCGCCCGAACTGGTGGACTACAGGCTGTACGAATACGATGCGGTGAAGTGCTGGCCGGCCGGCACCGGCCAGGCGCTCGCCGATTGGCTGCGCAGCCGTGGCGTGCAACCGAAATTCATGGAGCTGCCGCCCAGGAGCCAGGCATGAACATCGACAAGGAAATCGACACGCGCGGACTAAACTGCCCGCTGCCGATCCTGAAAGCCAAGAAGGCGCTTACCGACATGCAAAGCGGCCAGCTGCTGAAAGTGGTGGCCACTGACGCGGGCTCCGTGCGCGACTTCCAGGCGTTTGCCAAACAGACGGGCAACGATCTGGTGGCGCAGCAGTGCGTCGGCGCGGAGTTTATCCACGTGCTGCGCCGGCGCTAGCCGCTACCTCAGATCGACAGGCCTTTGAGGTATTCCTGGAAGCCGGGACCGACCTCCGGGTGCTTGAGCGCGAAGTCGACACTCGCTTCGAGGAAGCCCTGCTTGCTGCCACAGTCGTATCGCTTGCCCAGGTATTGGTAGGCGTGCACGCCCTCGGTCGTCATGAGCTTGGCGATGCCGTCGGTCAGCTGGATCTCACCGCCAGCGCCGCGCGGGTTGGTGCGGATATGGCCGAAGACAGCCGGCGTCAGGATGTAGCGGCCCGCCACGCCCATGCGGGACGGCGCGGATTCCGGCGAGGGCTTTTCCACCATCTTGCTGACCTTGATGATGCGTTCACCGACGGTTTCGCCGGCGACGATGCCGTAGCGCTTGACATGATCGGCCGGCACTTCCTGCACGGCTAGCAAAGATGTCGGAACCTTGCTGAAAACCTCGACCATTTGTGTCAGTACCGGTTCGCCATCGTCGGGGCCACACATCAGGTCGTCAGCCAGCAGTACCGCGAAGGGCTCGTCTCCCACCAGGGGCTGGGCACACAGTACCGCATGTCCCAGACCGAGCGAGCGGGGCTGCCTTACATAGGAGCAGTCCATGTCATCGGGAGAAAGCTCGCGCACAAGTTTCAGCAGATCGTGTTTCTGGCCGGCCTCCAGTTCGGATTCCAGCTCGTAGGCGGTATCGAAATGATCCTCAATGGCACGTTTATTGCGACCAGTTACGAAAATCATGTGGCGGATACCGGCCGCATATGCTTCTTCCACGGCGTACTGGATCAAAGGCTTGTCCACGATGGGCAGCATTTCCTTGGGCTGAGCCTTGGTCGCCGGAAGAAAGCGGGTGCCCAGGCCAGCCACGGGGAAGACGGCTTTGCGAATTTGTGTGAAATTGTTCATGGACTACGTAGATGATTACCGCTAAAGTTCACCGACTGCTGGGCCGGCTCAGCCCTGAGTATCAGACTGAAGTTGAGCGGTTTCTGTAAGACAAGGACGCATCCGCGGTGGACATATTACTTCTCGAACGGCTAGTACCGGAGGCCCTTGCATGGCTCGAGGCACGGCATTCTGTCGAGTGCCTCCCCGAGTTGGCAACCGATACGGGCGCAATGCGCAAGGCGGTTTACAAGGCGCAGGCGGTGGTGCTGCCGCGCAAGGTCGTGGTCACCAGTGAGTTCCTCGATTTCGCTCCTCTGCTGCGGGCAGTGGCGCGCATGCATGTCGGCACCGACAACACCGATCTCGAAGCATGCCGCGAGCGCAAGGTCCGCGTGATCCAGGCCACGACCGCGAACGTGCGTTCCAATGCCGAATACCTTCTGGCGAGTCTGCTGCTGCTGTTTCGGCGTGGTATCGGTTCGTCCCTGATCGGGGACCGCCACGCCGATATCCGGCTGGGGCGGGAGCTCAATGGCAGCGTGATAGGCATCTTCGGCCTTGCTCCCACGGCGCACACCCTGGCGATCATGCTGCACGCGCTGGGAGCCAAGCTGGTCGGCTATGACCCGGCCATCCATCACACTGCGCCGATCTGGAGCCGCCTGAAAATCCAGCCCGTGGGCTTGCCGGAACTGATGGCCACCGCCGACGCAGTGTCGGTGCAGGTGATGTACGCGTCGCGCTACGAAGGGTTCATCAACGACAAGCTGCTGGCGCACTGCAAGCCCGGCCAGATGTGGGTGGGCATCAGCCGTTCCCAGCTGTTCGATGCGCAGGCACTGGCCCGGGCATTGACCGATGGCCGGA
Organism: Ramlibacter sp.; assembly: GCA_013815685.1. GTDB lineage: Bacteria > Pseudomonadota > Gammaproteobacteria > Burkholderiales > Burkholderiaceae_C > Ramlibacter. The sequence goes on along the minus strand of JACDFR010000001.1, from coordinate 176,495 downwards.
TTGAGGCCTGCCTCCTCGACGGCGCGGAATCCGGGTTCGCCTCCAGGGGATCTCCCCTGCACGAACTGACCAACCTCTTCCTCACCCCTCGGCTGGGCTCGCACACGCGCGAAGCACGGCTGCGGGCCAGCTGGTATGTGGCCCATCGCATTCACGAGACTCTTGCCACCCTGCGCGGCGCCGCCGTCGACAACGCGCCGAGCGTGCCGATGGAACTCGACGCCACCACGACGGGCGACCCCGGACGGCGCGAGTCGCCTCAATTCATCATTCGCTGAGGCGCTTGAGCTGGTCCTTGACCTTAGTCAGGGTGGCGGTGAAATCGGCGATCCGCTTGCGTTCCTGATCGATCACCGCCGATGGCGCCTTCGCAACGAAAGCCTGGTTGGAGAGTTTCGCCGCGGCCTTGGCCAACTCGCCTTCCAGCCGAACGGCTTCCTTGCCCAGGCGAGCCCGCTCGGCGGCGGCATCGATTTCCATGAACAGGCAAAGTCGGGCGTCCCCGACGACTGCCACCGGCGCCGCCTTGGCAGATTGCGCCCAGGCGGCCTCGTCGTCGAACACCTTCACCTCGCTCAGCTTCGCCAGGGCCTGCAGCGCTGGCGCGGCCTTGCGCATGAATGCCGCGTCCCCCGCGACATACGCGGGCAGGCGGGTTCCGGGAGATACGTTCATCTCGCCGCGCAGGTTGCGGCAGGCGTCCACCACGGACTTCAGGCGCGCCACGTAAGCTTCCGATTCAGGACTGATTGCCGCGCTGTTGGCGGCGGGGTAGGGCGACACGCTGATCGAACCGCCATTCTTGCCGGCTACCGGAGCCACCTTCTGCCAGAGCTCCTCGGTGATGAACGGGATGATGGGGTGCGCCAGGCGAAGGATGGCCTCGAGCACGCGAATCAGCGTGCGGCGGGTACCCCGCTGAAGTGGGCCGTCACCGGTCTGGATCTGCACCTTGGCGATCTCCAGGTACCAATCGCAGAACTCTTCCCAGACGAATTGGTAGATGGTATTGGCCACGTTATCCAGGCGGTAATCGGCAAAGCCTTTGGCCACCTCGGCTTCGACGCGCTGGAGCGCGGAGACGATCCAGTGGTCTACCTCGGTGAGCGAAGTGTCCCGTTCGGCCAGATCATGGCCTTCGCAATTCATCAGCACGAAACGGGTGGCGTTCCAGAGCTTGTTGCAGAAGTTGCGGTAGCCCTCGCAGCGCTTGGCGTCGAAGTTGATGTTGCGCCCCAGGCTCGCGTAGCTCGCCATGGTGAAACGCAGCGCGTCCGCCCCATAGGCGGGCATGCCGTCCGGAAATTCTCTCTTGACCCGTGCCGCGACCTTGGGCGCCGTCTCCGGCCTGCGCAGGCCGACGGTGCTCTTGTGCACCAGCGTGGGCAAGTCGGCGCCCTGGATCAGGTCGACCGGGTCAACCACATTGCCCTCCGACTTGCTCATCTTCTTGCCTTCACTGTCTCGCACCATGCCATGGATGTAGACATGGCGAAATGGCACCTTGCCGGTGAAGTGCGTGGTCATCATGATCATCCGGGCGACCCAGAAGAAGATGATCTCGTAGCCCGTCACCAGCACGGAGGACGGAAGGTACAGGTCCTGGTCGCGCGTGGGCGCCGGCCAGCCCAGCGTGGAGAAGGGCACCAGGGCCGATGAATACCAGGTGTCGAGTACATCGGGATCGCGCGTCAGTGCCTTGCCGGGCGCCTGGGCTTGCGCCTGCGCTTCGCTCTGGGCGACGTAGACATTGCCGTCCTCGTCGTACCAGGCGGGAATCTGGTGGCCCCACCAGAGCTGGCGCGAAATGCACCAGTCCTGGATGTTGTTCATCCACTGGTTGTAGGTGTTCACCCAATTGTCCGGCACAAAGCTCACGGACCCGGACTGCACGGCATCGACCGCTTTCTGCGCGATGGACTTGCCGGTCGGGTCCTTGTCGCTGATCTTGCTCACGGCAACGAACCACTGGTCGGTGAGCATGGGCTCCACGACCTGGCCGGTGCGCGCGCAGCGGGGCACCATCAGCTTGTGCTTCTTCGTCTCGACCAGGAAGCCGCCCGCGTCGAGGTCGGCGACCACCTGCTTGCGCGCCACGAATCGGTCCAACCCGCGGTATTGCCCGGGTGCGTTGTCGTTGATCTTCGCATCCAGTGTCAGCACGCCGATCATCGGCAGGCAATGGCGCTGGCCCACGGCGTAGTCGTTGGCGTCGTGCGCGGGGGTTACCTTCACCACGCCTGTGCCGAATTCCTTGTCCACGTACTCGTCGGCGATGATGGGGATGTCCCGGCCGCACAGCGGCAGGTGCACACGGCGGCCAACCAGATGCAGGTAGCGCTCGTCTTGCGGATGGACCATCAGGGCCACGTCGCCAAGCAAGGTTTCGGGCCGCGTCGTCGCGACGGTGAGTGAGCCGCTGCCGTCGACCAGCGGGTAGCCGATGTGCCAGAGAAAGCCGTCCTCTTCCTCGCTCTCCACTTCGAGGTCGCTGACGGCGGTCTTGAGCTCCGGGTCCCAGTTGACGAGCCGCTTGCCGCGGTAGATGAGGCCCTGCTCGTAGAGCTGCACGAAAGTCCGGGTGACGACCTGCGACAGGTTTTCATCCATCGTGAAGTATTCGTGCGACCAGTCCACGCTGTCGCCCATACGGCGCATCTGGGCCGTGATGGTGTTGCCCGATTTTTCCTTCCACTCCCACACCTTGGCCACGAAGTTCTTGCGCCCGAGGTCGTGCCGCGACAGGCCCTGTTCCTGCAGCTGCCGCTCCACAACGATCTGGGTGGCGATGCCTGCGTGATCGGTCCCCGGGACCCACAGCGTGTTGAGGCCGCGCATGCGGTGGTAGCGCGCCAGGCTGTCCATGATGGTCTGGTTGAACGCGTGGCCCATGTGCAGCGTGCCGGTGACATTGGGCGGGGGCAGCTGGACCGAGAAGGCGGGTTCGCCGTCCTTGGGCTCGCCGGTGCCGCGGTAGCCGGCGCGCGCGTAGCCGCGCTCTTCCCACAAGGGGCCCCAGTGAGCCTCGATGGCGGCGGGTTCGAAGGATTTTGAAAGGCTATCGAGGCCGGGTTGCTGCGGTGTGTCGCTCATGCCCAATTTTACTTGGGGCTTTCACGCGCCGCCCGCACGCACTCCCCGAGCACCCTGGCGTCGCCCACCTGATTGGCCAGCAACAGGATCAGCCGGGCGTTGAGAAGCTGGGATTGCTCCGGCGTGAGGCCGACATGGGCGTCGAGCAGCAGCTCGTAGAAGCCGTCGGCATCCTGAAAGTTGAGTGCCGTTTTCAAGCAGCCTCCTGCATGACGTCGGTGGCCCCCAGGGCACGGCCCAGAGCATGGACCAGGCCCGCGTCCACATGTTCCCCTGTGGCGGCGACATAGCTGTCGGGGCGGACCAGGGCCCAGGCGTGGCCGAATACGTGGCAGGCGCCCTGAAGATGCCCTTTGGGGTCGCGCACATGCTCCACCGCCGTGGCCGGGTCGTCCGCGCCCAGTACCTGCACACAACGAAGCGCAGCGGTTCCCGCCAGCGCGCGCAAGCGTTCCAGGCTGGTGCGGCCCATGTCGCCGAACAGCAGCAGCAGCAAGCGGCCGTCCGCCCATGCCAGCAGGTCGTTCACCGTGCCGCTGGAGCCGTCACTCCACTGGTAGGACACGTTCTGCACCGGCTGGCCGCCGCCCCGATCGCATGCGCGCGAATTCGTGTAGGGGTTGGCGATAGCCATGCGTCCCGTGTTGACGAACTGGCGCGCGAAGACGTATTGCCGCGCCAGGCCCAGGGCCGCGTCCCGAAACACCTTCTCCATGCCGCGGGCGGGGCGCAGGAAGCGGGCCGTTCGGTTGGTCACCAGCACGTTCTGGCGAGCCGCCTCATGGCGCTCTTCGTGGTAGCTGTCCAGTAAGGCGGGCGCGGCGCGGCCTTTCATCACGGCCGCCAGCTTCCAGGCCAGGTTGTCCGCATCGGCGATACCGGTGTTGCCGCCGCGGGCACCGAACGGGCTGACCACCTTGGCGGCATCGCCCGCGAAGAACACCCGGCCGTGGCGCATGTGGTCGATGCATTCACTGCGGTAGGCATAGGGGCCGACCCAGACGATCTCGATCTCGCATTCCCGGCCGAACTGCCGCGCCAGCCGCTCGCGCACCACGTCTTCGCGGCTCACGTCATCGGGGTCTGCGTTGGGGGCCATCTGGTAGTCGATGCGCCAGACGCCGTCGCCCATGAGGTGTTGCCAGACAGCCCGGTTTTCATTGAACGGCGCTTCCACCCAGGTATGGCGTTCCACCGGTAGGTGCTCGGTAAAGCGAACGTCGGCGATGCACCAGCGGTCGTCCCCCTTCCTGACGGTGACGGAAGCGCCAACCCAGGCGCGAAAAGGGCTGTGCGAACCGGTCGCGTCGATCACGTGGTCCGCGCGCACCTGGTACTCGCCGGCGGGCGTGCTGACCGTCAACGTCGCGCCCGCGCTGTCCTGCTCGAAGGCCGTCACCCGGTTGCGCCATCGCAACTGGATATGGCCCAGTTCCTGAATGCGTTCGACGAGGTAGCCCTCGATGTAGAACTGCTGGATGTTGATGAACGGCGGCTGGCTGGACAGGTTGTAGGCGCTTTGCTGGCGCAGGTCGAAGGAGTACACCTCGTCCTTGCCGGCGAAGGTGCGTCCCACACTCCACTGGATGCCTTTGGCCGCGATGCGGTCGTAGAGCCCCAGGCGATGGAAGATCTCAAGGGACTCCTGCGTGTAGCAGATCCCGCGCGACGAAGCACCCTTGACGCCCACCGTATTGTCTTCGTCCAGCAGCACCGCGGCCACGCCGTAGCGCGCCAGGGAACAGGCGAGTGTCAGACCCGCCAGCCCTCCGCCGACGATGACAATGGCGTGGTGCCCGGCCTCGCCGGATCGGATCTCGGGCGGTTCCACGAAGGGGTATTCGGGCAGGGCATAGCCGGCTGCCTGCGCAAAGTCATAACCGGTGCCCGGCGAAGTGGCGCGATCCGCGATGAGCTCGGGCATGAAACCGCCGGCCCTTACTTGTTGGCGGCGGCCACTTCAGGCCGGTCGTTTTTGCTGCGGCTTGAGCGGCGCGGCCGGTTTTCCGGCCGCGCGGTCGGCGCGCCATTGTTGCTTGCGGGCGGTCCATTCCGCCAGCCGGGCATGGGCCGTCTTGCTCTCCTGCAGCATCTGGAACTCGTCCGCCAGCTGGGCCGTCAGCTCGAGGCGCACGCCGTTGGGGTCGAAAAAGTAGATGCTGTGGAAGATTTGGTGGTCGGTGATTCCCAGCACTTCGACCCCGTGGGCTTCCAGCCGCGCCTTCATGTCCCGCAGTGCCTGCTGCGAATCCACGCGAAAGGAAATGTGGTTGACCCAGAGCGGCGTGTTGGGGGAAGGCTGCGCGGCCTGGTCGTCGCCCAGGTCGAAGAAGGCGATGAACGACCCGTCCTGCAGCCGGAAGAAGAAGTGCGTGTAGGGGCAAAATTCGCCGGTGCTGGGTACGTGGTCGCTCTGGATGATGTGATAGAGCGGCAGGCCCAGGATGTCCTCGTAGAAATGCCGTGTTTCTTCTGCGTCCTTGGCCCGGTAGGCAAAGTGGTGCAGCTGATGGATGGGCGGCGGCGCCGGTTGAACGGCGGCTTCTTTCAGGACGGCGGCCATGCGGTCTCCTTCAATTTACTAATGCGTAATGCATTTACTATATCGTAATGATAACCGTGCTTTTTGGGCCTCGCCGGGTTGCATGCGTGTAAACTATCCAAGTTAAACAACTCATAGTTATGTTCAATTTATGTGATTGATTCGGCCAATTGGACGGCCCGTGTCAGGGGGGCTAGGCTGGCGGGGTCTTTGACCCTCGTGTCAAGGCGATCGATTCGATTCATCAACCCACTAGGAGATTTCCATGGCAGCACTCAAAGGCTCCAAGACGGAAGAGAACCTGAAAGCCGCCTTCGCCGGCGAATCCCAGGCCAACCGCCGCTACCTCTACTTCGCGAACAAGGCCGACGTGGAGGGCCAGAACGACGTGGCGGCGCTGTTCCGCTCCACCGCCGAAGGCGAAACCGGGCATGCGCACGGCCACCTGGAATGGCTGGAGCAATGCGGCGATCCGGCTACGGGGCTGCCGATCGGGGCGACGCGCGACAACCTCAAGGCCGCGGTGGCCGGCGAAACGCACGAGTACACCGATATGTATCCCGGCATGGCCAAGACGGCGCGCGAGGAAGGGCACGACGAGGTGGCCGACTGGTTCGAGACGCTGGCAAAGGCCGAACGATCGCACGCCAACCGCTACACCCGGGCGCTGAACGAACTGGTCGACTGACCTGCCTGCTTGGTGCTGGGCGTTGCCGCGGCAGCGCCCATTGCCAAGCATTTTCAAAGAGACTTTCAACATGGCCGCACCCCGCGAAGGCAACCTCGAAGCGCCTACCCGGCATCCGATCGACTGGAAGAACCCGCAGTTCTACGAAGAGGGGCCCGCCCTCAAGGAGCTGGAGCGGATTTTCGACATCTGCCACGGCTGCCGGCGGTGCGTGAGCCTTTGCGCGTCGTTTCCCACGCTGTTCGACCTGATCGACGAAGGCAAGACCGGCGAGGTCGACGGGGTCGACAAGAAGGACTACTGGAAGGTGGTCGACCAGTGCTACCTGTGCGACCTGTGCTACATGACCAAGTGTCCCTACGTCCCGCCCCATGAGTGGAATGTGGACTACCCGCACACCATGCTGCGTGCCAAGGCGATCAAGTTCAAGAAGGGCGAGGTCACCGCGGGAGAGAAATTCCTCTCGTCGACCGACGTGCACGGGCGGCTGGCCGGCATCCCCGTCGTCGTGCAGGTGGCCAACGCGGTGAACCAGACCAGGCCCGCGCGCAAGGCGATGGAGAATATGCTGAACGTGGACCGCAACGCCTGGCTGCCGTCGCTGGCGACGCGCAAATTCCGCTCGGCGGCGCCCAAGTCCAGGGACTTCGCGGTCAAGGACGGAATGAAGACTCCGGGCAAGGTGGCGATTTTCTCCACCTGCTATGTGAACTACAACGAGCCGGGCATCGGCATGGACCTGCTCAAGATACTGGACCACAACGAAGTCCCGTACGTCCTGGTGAACAAGGAAAAATGCTGCGGCATGCCCAAGCTGGAACTGGGCGACCTGGAGTCGGTGAACCAGAGCAAGGAAGCCAATATCCCCGTTCTGGCCAAATATGCGAAGGAAGGCTTCGCCATCATTTCCGCCGTGCCCAGCTGTACCTTGATGTTCAAGCAGGAGCTGCCGTTGATGTACCCGCAGGATTCTGACGTCCAGGCGGTCAAGCTAGCGATGTGGGATCCTTTCGAGTACCTGATGGCGCGCAAGCGCGACGGATTCCTCAAGACCGATTTCAGCCAGCCGCTGGGAAAAATCAGCTACCAAGTCCCGTGCCATTCACGCGTGCAGAACATCGGCAAGAAGACCGAGGAGATGTTCAAGATGGTTCCGGGCACGTTCGTCCAGACCAATGAACGCTGCTCCGGGCACGCCGGGACGTACGGCGTGAAGAAGCCCACGCATGAGGTAGCCATGAAGATCGGCAAGCCCTTGTTCAAGCGGATGGCCGAACACTCGCAGGGCGGGCAGCCCGACTACATCAGTTCGGACTGCCCGCTGGGCGGGCATCACATCGACCAGGGGTTCGAGCGCAACTCGCTGGGCACGCCCAAGCTGGAGCACCCTCTTTCGCTGGTCCGCATGGCTTACGGATTGAAGTAACGGAGCCGACACGATGCAGCTCACCGGAAAGATCACCCGCGACAGCCTCATGACGCTGGAGGCTTACAGCAAGTACCGCAAGGCGCACAAGGCCGATGTCATCGCGCACCGCAAGCTGCGCAGTGTGCCGCTCGGCGAGCACATCGCGCTGCAGTTCGAGAGCGAAACCACGATCCGCTACCAGATCCAGGAGATGCTGCGCATCGAGAAGATCTTCGAGGAAGAGGGCATTGAGCAGGAGATCGAAGCCTATGCACCCTTGATGCCTGATGGGACCAACTGGAAGGCCACGATGATGATCGAGTACCCCGATGAGAACGAGCGCAAACGCGAGCTGGCGCGCCTCATCGGGGTGGAGGACCGCATGTTCGTCGAGGTGGAAGGCCACGATCGGGTCTACGCGATCGCCGACGAGGACCTGGACCGCGAGAACGACGAGAAGACGTCGGCCGTGCATTTCGTGCGGTTCGAATTCACGGCGGAGATGGTGTCGGCCGTCAAGGCCGGTGCGAGCGTCAAGCTGGGTTGCGATCACCGCAACTACCCGGCGCACACGACAATCGTGCCGGAGACGCTGGCCTCGCTGGCGGGCGACCTCAGGTAGGCGGGAACAGGTCCACGCGATCGGTGATGACGCCGTCGGTGCCCAGATCGATCAGCCGCTGCGCAGCCCGTTCGTCATTGACCGTGTAGCTCAGGCAGCGGAAGCCCGCGCTCTTGGCCTGCGTGACCGAACTCAGGTCCCATAGCGCCTGGTTGCATACGACGGCCTCGCAGCCCAGCGACAACCCCGATTCCAGCCAGCCCTTCCACAGCGTGTCCAGCAGCAGGCCGCGCGGCAGATGCGCTGCGGCGTTTTGCGCCCCTTCCAGGGCCTCGGGCCGGAAAGACGTGAGCAGCGGGGGAACCGGCGCGCCCGCCCACAGGCGGGCGGCTTGCGCGGCAACGACGGCGCCAGTGTGCTGCTCCAGGCCCGGCGTGGGCTTGATCTCGATGTTCAGCAGGAAGCCGTTGTTCAGGCAGAACCGTGCGATGTTGTCCAGTGTGGGCAAGGGCTCGCCTGCGTAACCGCGGGAGTGCCAACTGCCGGCATCGAGCTGCGCGAGCGCGCCCCAGGTCAGGTCGCCACCGGTGCCCGACCCGTTGGTGGTTCGCTCCAGCGTCGCGTCGTGCATGAGAAAAGGGACCCCGTCGGCGGACAGCTTCACGTCGCATTCGAACATGCGATAGCCGTGCGCCGCTCCCAGCCGGAACGCAGCGAGGGTGTTTTCAGGCGCCAGTTCCCCGGCGCCCCGGTGGGCAATCCAGCGCGGATACGGCCACGAGTCCACTTCTAGATCCGTTTGCCGGTTTCGGCATTGAACCAGTGGACGCGGTCTTCACGCACTGCGACGTGGATCGTCGCGTCCGGAGCGGGCACCGGCTGGTTTTCTTCACTGCGCACGATTACCTGCTCATCGCCAAGGCGTCCGTAGATCAGCCGCTCGGCGCCCAACAGCTCGGTGGTCTCCACGCGCAGCGGCCATCCGCTGGTACCGATGTCCAGGTGTTCAGGGCGTATTCCCATGATGGAGCCTGCTCGGGCGCCGGGCGCCTTCTTCAGAAGGTTCATGGGCGGCGAGCCTATGAAACTGGCGACGAACGTGGAAGCCGGCCGGTGATACACCTCCTCCGGCGTGCCGAATTGCTCCATGACGCCCGCATTCATCACGATCATCCGCTGCGCCAGCGTCATCGCCTCGACCTGGTCGTGCGTAACGAACAGCGAGGTGATGCCCAGCTCGCGATGCAGCTTCTGGATCTCGATGCGGGTCTGCGCGCGCAGCTTCGCATCCAGGTTGGACAGCGGCTCGTCGAACAGGAAGACCTGGGGCTGGCGCACGATGGCGCGGCCCATGGCGACCCGCTGGCGCTGGCCGCCCGAGAGTTGGCGGGGCGTCCGGTCCAGCAAGTGGCCCAGTTCCAGGATGCCTGCGGCTTTGTCCACGCGCTGCTTGATCTCCGCCAGCGGCATCTTCTTGATCTTCAGGCCATAGGCCATGTTGTCGAACACGCTCATGTGGGGGTAGAGCGCGTAGTTCTGGAACACCATGGCAATGTCGCGCTTGGCTGGCTCGAGGTCGTTCACGACGCGCCCGCCGATGTCGATCTCGCCGCCGCTCACCTCCTCCAGCCCCGCCACCATGCGCAGAAGCGTGGATTTGCCGCAACCCGAGGGCCCGACGATGACGATGAACTCGCGATCGGCGATTTCGGCGTTCACGCCGTGGATCACCTGAAGTTCCTGCTTGCCCTTGCCGTACTTCTTGACGACGTTTCTCAACGAAATGGATGCCATTTTTCTGTCTTACTTTTCTGTGTCCACGAGGCCCTTGACGAACCATTTCTGCATCAGGATAACGACGACGGCGGGGGGCAGCATGGCCAGGATGGCGGTGGCCATTACGACGTTCCACTCGATGTAGACCTCGCCGAAGATCAGGCGCTTGATGCCCATGACGATGGGGTACATGCGCTCGTCGGTGGTGACCAGCAGCGGCCAGAGGTACTGGTTCCAGCCGTAGATGAACTGGATGACGAACAGCGCCGCCATCGAAGTCTTCGATAGCGGCAGCAGCACGTCCTTGAAGAAGCGCATCGGTCCGGCGCCGTCCATGCGGGCGGCCTCGACCAATTCGTCGGGAACGGTCATGAAGAACTGGCGGAAAAGGAACGTCGCGGTCGCCGAAGCGATCAGGGGCACGGTGAGGCCCGCCATCGAATTGAGCATCCGAAGGTCCGAGATCACCTCATAGGTAGGACCGATGCGCACCTCCACCGGCAGCATCAGGGTGACGAACACCATCCAGAATACGAGGTTCTTGGCAGGGAAGCGGAAGTAGACGATGGCGAATGCCGAGAGGATGGAAATCGCGATCTTGCCGATGGCGATGATCAGGGCGCTGGCCAGGCTGATGCCCATCATGGGCAGTGCCGGGGCGACGGTGGCGCCCGCTTCGGTCTTACCGCCGAACAGCGCGAAGCGGTAGCTCTCCACGATGTTCGTGCCCGGCAGCAGCGAGATGGGGTTGCTGGACGTGATCTGCTCGGCGGTCTGGGTCGAGCCGATGAAGGTGACGTAGATCGGGAAGAAGACCACCACGACCCCGAGGATCAGGATCAGATGCGAGAAAAAGTCGAGGATGGGATTGCGCTGGATCATTGGCCGCGTTTTAGTAATGGACCTTCTTCTCGACGAACTTGAACTGCACGACCGTCAAGGCCACCACGATGACCATCAGCACGACCGACTGCGCGGCGGAGCCGTTGATGTCCATGGCCTTGAAGCCGTCGTAATACACCTTGTAGACGAGGATCGACGTGTCCTTGCCGGGGCCCCCGTTGGTGGCGGCGTCCACGATGGCGAAGGTTTCGAAAAATGCATAGACGACGTTGATTACCAGCAGGAAGAACGTGGTGGGCGACAGCAGGGGCCACACAATGCTCCAGAAGCGCTTCCAGGGGCCGGCGCCGTCGATGGTCGCCGCCTCGATGAGCGAATGCGGAATGGACTGCAGGCCGGCCAGAAAGAACAGGAAGTTGTACGAGATGTGCTTCCAGATGGCGGCCATGACGATGAGCGCCATCGCATGGTTGCCGTTGAGCACGTGGTTCCAGTCGAAGCCCATCTCGATCAGCGCGTAACGGATGACACCGTAGGGCGAAGCGAACATCATCAGCCACAGGACGCCCGCGACCACGGGCGCCACGGCATAGGGCCAGATCAGCAAGGTCTTGTAGATGCTTGCGGCGCGCACGACCCGGTTGGCCATGACGGCCAGCAGCAGCGAGACGGCGAGACCGCCAACCGCCACGAGCGCCGAAAAGATTGCCGTGATCCGGAAGGAATCCAGGTAACCGGGGTCGGCGAAGAGCCGGCGGAAATTGTCGAAGCCGACGAATTCGCTGCTGGCACCGAAGGCGTCTTCCTGCAGCACGCTCTGGTAGAGCGCTCGGCCGGCGGGCCAGAAGAAGAACACCAGGATGATGGCCATCTGCGGCGCGATGAGCACCCAGGGCAACCACGATGACTTGAATAAAACCCTCTTCTCCATGGCGCGCTATTGTGTATGACTATCTGGCCGAAAAAATAATGGTGGGCAAGCAGGGCTTGCCCACCGTCGATCCGCCTCGCGGCGGGCGCCTTAGCCCTTGTTGGCCTTCTCGAAGCGCTCGAGCTGCTCGTTGCCTCGCTTGACGGCGTTGTCGAGCGCTTCCTTGGGCTGCTTGCTGCCCTGCCAGACGCCTTCGAGTTCCTCGTCGATGATGGTGCGGATCTGCACGAAGTTGCCCAGGCGCACGCCGCGCGACTTGTCCGTCGTCTTGCGGACCATCTGGTTCACGGAAACGTCGGCGCCCGGGTTCTGCTTGTAGAAGCCGGACTTCTCGGTCAGCTCGAACGAAGCCTTGGTGACGGGCAGGTAGCCGGTGCGCTGGTGGCTGGCGGCCGCGACTTCCGGCTTGGACAGGTGGTTCAGGAACGCGGCCACGGCCTTGTATTCCTCGGGTTTCTTGCCGGCCATCACCCAGATGCTGGCGCCACCGATCACCGTGTTCTGGGGCGCGCCGTTCACGTCCGGATAGTAGGGCAGGGTGCCGGTGCCGTAGCCGAACTTGCCGTTGCGCTTGACGCTGCCGGCCAAGGCGGAGGATCCCGTGGCCATCGCGCACTCGCCGGAAACAAACGTCGCATCGGCCTTGTTCTCGCGACCTTTGTAGACGAAGAGGCCGCTCTTGGCCATGTTGGCCAGGTTCTCGACGTGGCGCACGTGCAGCGGGCTGTTGAAGGCGAGGCGGGTGTCGAGGCCGCCGAAGCCGTTGTTTTTCGTTGCGTACAGCACGTTGTGCCAGGCGGAGAAGCTCTCCAGCTGGGTCCAGCTGATCCAGCTGGTGGTGAAGGGGCACTTGTGGCCGGAGGCCTTCAGCTTGGCGGCGGCGAGGGCCACCTCGGGCCAGGTCGTCGGCGGCTTCTCGGGGTCCAGGCCGGCGGCCTTGAAGGCGTCCTTGTTGTAGTGGAACACCGGGGTGGAGCTGTTGAACGGGTAGCTCAGCATCTGGCCGTTGGGGGCGGTGTAGTAACCGGCCACGGCGGGGACGTAGTTGCTGGGGTCGAACTTGAGCCCGCCCTCTGTCATGACCTTGGCCACGGGGACGATGGCGCCTTTGGCGGCCATCATGGTGGCGGTGCCAACTTCGAACACCTGGATCATGTGGGGGGCATTGCCGGCGCGGTAGGCGGCGATGCCGGCGGTCATGGACTCGGCATAGCTTCCCTTGAACGTCGGGGTGACCTTGTAGTCCTTCTGGCTCGCGTTGAAGTCCTTGGCGAGGTCATTGACCCATTCGCCAAGCGCGCCGCCCATGGAATGCCACCACTGGACTTCGGTCTGGGCCTGGGCCGGCAGGGCGAAGGCGAGAGCGAGGGCCGCGGCGGAAAGTTGCAGTTTCATGAAAGCTCCTGGTGATAAAACCTTTTTGAGGTTACCGACTATTTGTGACACGCGATTTAACCGACCGCCCGGTTGGCTCACAAGCGGGGTTTCCATAAGACGCGGGGGAGATGCTGCACTGCGGTAACATCTCTTCTCAGCCGCGTTGCATTCGTTCGGCTGACATTTCCGGCAACCGATGAACGCACCCACAACGCTCAACCAACTCGTCGCCGCGGTCGATGGCGATGCGCCGCGGCTGCGCGAGATTCCGTACAACTACACCTCGTTCTCCGACCGGGAGATCGCGATCAGGCTGTTAGGCTCTCGCGCGTGGGACGTCCTGAATCAGCTGCGCGAAGAGCGCCACACAGGCCGCTCGGCGCGCATGCTCTATGAGGTGCTGGGCGACATCTGGGTGGTCCAGCGCAATCCCTACCTGCAGGACGACCTGCTGGACAACCCCAAGCGCCGCCGTCTGCTGGTGGACGCCCTGAATCACCGGTTGGCCGAAGTCGGCAAGCGCCGCACGCCGGACACCGATCCCGAGCGCGACGCGCTGGTGGGCGAACTGCTCGAGGCGGCGGGCCACGCGGTGAATGCGTTCGACGCCAGCTTCCGCGAGATGGCGGACCTGCGCCGGCAGACGCAGCGCGCACTGGGCCGCCTGACAGCGAAGGACAACATCAAATTCGACGGTCTTTCGCGTGTCTCTCACGTGACAGACGCGACCGACTGGCGCGTCGAGTACCCGTTCGTCGTGCTCACGCCCGACACCGAGGCCGAGATGGCGGGCCTGGTGAAGGGTTGTATCGATCTGGGCCTGACCATCATTCCGCGCGGCGGCGGCACCGGCTACACCGGCGGCGCCATTCCGCTGACCTGGAAAAGCGCGGTGATCAACACCGAGAAGCTCGAGGCCATGACCGAGGTCGAGTTCATCAAGGTGCCCGGCCATGCGCAGCCGCTGCCGACGATCTGGACCGAAGCCGGCGTCGTGACGCAGCGCGTTGCCGATGCGGCCGAGCGGGCAGGCTTCGTCTTCGCGGTGGACCCGACCTCGGCCGAGGCCTCCTGCATCGGCGGCAACATCGCCATGAACGCCGGGGGGAAAAAGGCCGTATTGTGGGGGACGGCCCTGGACAACCTGGTGTCGTGGCGCATGGTGACGCCGCAGGCCCAATGGCTGGAAGTCACGCGCCTGGACCACAACCTGGGCAAGATCCACGACGCCGAAGTCGCGACCTACGAGTTGAAGTATTTCCAGGCCGATGGCAAGACGCCGATTCGCTCCGAGCAGCTGGTCATTCCCGGGCGGACTTTCCGCAAGGAGGGCCTCGGCAAGGACGTCACCGACAAGTTCCTTTCCGGCCTGCCCGGCATCCAGAAAGAAGGCTGCGACGGCCTGATCACCAGCGGGCGATGGGTCGTCCATCGCATGCCGCGGCACACCCGGACCGTCTGCCTGGAATTCTTCGGCAATGCCCGGGACGCCGTGCCCAGCATCGTCGAAATCAAGGACTTCATGTTCGCCGAGCAGAAACGCTCGGGTGTCCTGCTGGCGGGCCTGGAGCACCTGGACGACCGCTACCTCAAGGCAGTGGGCTACTCCACCAAGTCCAAGCGCGCCGTGCTGCCCAAGATGGTGCTGGTGGGCGACATCTCGGGGGACGACGCCGACGAAGTGGCTCGCGTCACATCCCAGGTCGTGCGCATCGCCAACTCGCGCAATGGCGAAGGCTTCATCGCCATCAGTCCCGAGGCGCGCAAGAAGTTCTGGCTGGATCGCAAGCGCACGGCCGCCATCAGCAAGCACACCAACGCGTTCAAGATCAACGAAGACGTGGTGATCCCGCTGCCGCGCATGGCCGAGTACACCGACGGCATCGAGCGCATCAATATCGAGCTGTCGCTGGCCAACAAGATCGAGCTCACCGGCGAACTCGAAGCTTTCCTCAGCCGTGGCAACCTGCCGCTCGGCAGGCAGGACGATGCCAGCGAGATTCCTTCAGCCGAACTCCTGGAGGACCGCGTGGCGCAGGGCCTGTCGCTGGTGCGCGAGGTCCGTGCCCTGTGGCAAGGCTGGCTGGAGAACGTCGACGTGCTGTTCTCGAGGCTGCAGGACCACGAGCTGAGGGCCAGCTGGAAGGCCCAGATACGCGCGCCTCTGCAGAACATCTTTGCCGGCCAGCCGTTCGCTCCCATCCTGGCCGAGGCGAATGCCATCCACAAGCGGGTGCTCAAGGGCCGGGTGTGGGTCGCGCTTCACATGCACGCGGGCGACGGTAACGTGCATACCAATATCCCGGTCAACAGCGACGACTACGAGATGCTGCAGTCGGCGCATGCCGCCGTGAAGCGCATCATGATGCTCGCCCGATCGCTCGACGGCGTCATCTCCGGCGAACACGGCATCGGCATCACCAAGCTCGAATTCCTCACCGACGAGGAACTCAAGCCCTTCGCCGACTACAAGCAGCGGGTCGACCCCGAGGGGCGCTTCAACAAGGGCAAGCTGCTGCGCCACGCGCAGGCCGACTCGGCCACTTCCGTCTATGCCGACCTGACCAACGCCTACACGCCCAGCTTCGGCCTGATGGGGCATGAGTCGTTGATCATGCAGCAGTCGGACATCGGGGCGATCTCTGACAGCATCAAGGACTGCCTGCGCTGCGGCAAGTGCAAGCCCGTGTGCGCGACCCACGTGCCGCGCGCCAACTTGCTGTACAGCCCGCGCAACAAGATACTGGCCACTTCCTTGCTGGTGGAGGCGTTCCTCTACGAAGAGCAGACGCGCCGCGGCGTTTCCATCAAGCACTGGCAGGAGTTCGAGGACGTGGCTGACCACTGCACCGTCTGCCACAAGTGCGAGTCGCCGTGCCCGGTGAAGATCGACTTCGGCGACGTTTCGATGAACATGCGCAACCTGCTGCGCAAGATGGGCCAGAAGAGCTTCCGACCCGGCAATTCCGCTGCCATGTTGATGCTCAACGCGACCAACCCCGAAACCATCAAGCTGATACGCAGCGCGATGGTCGACGTGGGATTCAAGGTCCAGAGGATGGCCAACAACCTGCTGCGCGGGCTCGCCCGCAAGCAGGTCACCCGGCCGCCGTCCACGCACGGCAGGGCGGCTCCGGTCAAGGAGCAGGTGGTCCACTTCATCAACAAGAAGCTGCCCGGGGGCTTGCCCAAGAAAACCGCGCGAGCGCTGCTGGACATCGAGGACAAGGACTACGTCCCCATCATCCGCGACCCGAAGACCACTACATCGGAGACCGAGGCGGTGTTCTACTTCCCCGGCTGCGGCTCGGAGCGCCTGTTCTCGCAGGTCGGCCTTGCCACCCAGGCGATGCTCTGGCACGCGGGCGTCCAGACCGTATTGCCGCCTGGCTACCTGTGCTGCGGCTATCCGCAGCGCGGCTCGGGCCAGTTCGACAAGGCCGAAAAGATCATCACGGACAACCGCGTGCTGTTCCACAGGGTCGCCAACACCCTGAACTACCTGGACATCAAGACGGTGGTGGTGAGCTGCGGGACGTGCTATGACCAGTTGCAGGGCTACGAATTCGACAAGATATTCCCGGGGTGCCGCATCATCGACATCCACGAGTACCTGCTCGAAAAAGGAATCAAGCTCGACGCATCCAACGGCGCCGGCGGGGGCTACATGTTCCACGACCCGTGCCACAGCCCCATGAAACTGCAGGAGCCCATGAAGACCGTCCAGGCGCTGGTGGGCGACAACGTCCGCAAATCCGAGCGCTGCTGCGGCGAATCCGGCACGTTCGGGGTGACACGGCCGGACATCTCCACCCAGGTGCGGTTCCGAAAGGAAGAGGAACTGCGCAAGGACGAAGCCGCGCTGCGGGCCAGCGGCGCTGTGGGCCAGAAGGACAACATCAAGATCCTCACCAGCTGCCCGAGCTGCCTGCAGGGCCTCACGCGCTACGGTGCCGACCTGCAAAACGGCCTGCTGGAAGCCGATTACATCGTGGTCGAGATGGCCAACCGCATCCTGGGAAACAACTGGATGCCAGACTATGTGCACGCCGCCAACAGCGGGGGCATCGAGCGCGTCCTGGTCTGACCTGCCGTTCGGGTGCCGTTTGTGCAGCAGCTGCACAGCTTCGTGAAATCTGCACATTGGCGGGCCCTCCCGGGGATAACGGGTAGTGAGGGCTGGCACAACCGTGTATAACCTGATGAGCCGTCGTATTCAGAGGAAAGAACGGTCTCCGGAGGTTAAAAAGATCCATGGTCGCCCCCCAGATTACAAAACTGCCGATGGCGCGCGCCCTGATGGGCCTGTGCCTGCTGGCCGCCTGCACTGCGGCGCAGTCCGCAGGCGAAGTGGAGTTCGCGCGCGGGGTCGGCTTCGCCCAGGCACCTGGGCAAACGCCCCGCACGCTGGGCAAGGGCCTGGCCTTGAAGCAAGGCGACCGCCTGACCACCTCGGACGGCGCTTCAGCCATCATCAGGCTGGAAGACGGCACCCGCATGACGGTGCGGCCCAATTCCGAGCTGGTGCTGCAGCAGTACCAATTCAAGGAAAACGCACCCGACAACAGCATGCTCATGCAGCTGGTGCGCGGTGGTTTCCGCGCTGTGACCGGCCTGATCGCGAAGAACTCGCCCAACGCGGCCAAAGTCCAGACCAGTACCGCCACGATCGGCATCCGCGGCACCGATTTCGATGCCCGGGTCTGCATCCGGGACTGCGCCGCCGAATCTGCGCGCGTGGTCGCCGCGGCTCGCCCGAACGCCGTCCAGGCCAGCGCCAAGGTCATCTCTGCGCAGGGCGAAGTCAGCGCCGTGGACAGCGCGGGGCAACGCCGCCGGCTGGTTGACGGCGGCAGCATCTACCCGGGCGACCTGGTCGAAACGGCTGGCGGTACCCGTGCCGTGCTCGCGTTTCGCGACGACACCCGGATCACGCTGGGTTCGGGCACACGTTTTCGCGTCGACAATTTTGTTTATGACGACCAGAACGCGGGGGAGGGGCGCTTCCTCGTTTCCCTGCTCAAGGGTTCGGTTCGGGCACTCACCGGCCTCATCGCCAAGGCAAACAACCGCAATGTGGGCTTCAGCACCGCCACCGCCACCATCGGCATCCGGGGCACCGGGCTGGACATCAGTTGCACCGGCGCCTGCGCCGGGGAAGCCGGCGACTCGGGCTCGGGCCTGACCTTGTTCGCCTGGCTCGGCTCGATAGCGGTCACTCCGACGGGCCAGAGCGCGCTGCAAGTGCTTCAGGCGGGGCAAGGGCTGTTCATTTCCTCCACCGGCATCACGCCGATCAACAGCAAGCCTGCCATCGACGGCCCGCGGCCCGACTCGGTCGACGTACCGCTCAAGCTCTTTTCGAGCGATACGGTTTCCGACGCCCAGGAGGGTTTGTTCGTTTTTGTCCGCGACGGCCACATCGAGATCGCAACTGCCGGGGAAATCCTGCACCTGGGCAAGGGCGAAGTCGGTTTCGCAGGGAGCGCCGGCGATGCGAAGCGGCCGGTCAACATCCCGAAATTCATCGATTTCGACCGCATCCCCCTGCCGAACGCCAGGAATCCATTGCTCGTGAACGTGCTGGCCGAATCGGGCGTCAGGCCCAACAACCAGTGCCGGTAGCGAGGCCGATATGAACACAGGGTCTAGTGCCGGCCGGCGCCGCGGCGCCAACATGCGGCTGGGTTTGGTGGCTTGCGCCGCCTTGGCGGCGGGCGTGCCGGCGTTGGGGCAGGCACCAGCGCGCGCGCCTATGGCAGCTGCGGCGGCGTCCCCCGTCTTTGCCATCAAGGGCTTCAAGGTCACTGGGGAAAATCCGTTGGGCGACGGTGAAACCGCGCGCGTGCTGGCGCCTTTCCTGCGCGCCGATGCCAACCTCGAAACGTTGCAGAAAGCCACGGCAGCCCTGGAGACGGTGCTGCGCGATCAGGGATACGGGCTGCATCGCGTGGCGCTGCCGCCGCAGGAGGTGGGCGACACGGTCATACTGAACATCGTCAAGTTCAGCGTGGCCAAGGTCCACATCGAAGGGCGCAGCCTCTACGACGAAGGGAATATCCGGCGCAGCCTGCCCGAGCTGCGAGAGGGGCACAGCCCCAATTTCAAGCAGCTGGCGATCCAGACCGCGATCGCCAACGAAAACGCCAACAAGCAGATCCAGGTCGGCCTGCGAGAGGCCGACGAACCCGACAACATCGATGCCACCATCACGGTCAAGGAAAGCCGGCCGTGGACGTTCGCCGTGGGCCTGTCGAACGCGGGCTCGAAAGCGACCGGGCGCGACCGTCTGACCGTATCGGGCGGCCACACCAACCTGTTCAACCTGGATCACCAGTTCGTCGGTGCCTACACCACGTCGCTCGAGCGATTCGAGGACGTCAAGCAGCTGGGCCTGGCCTACAAGGTGCCGCTGTACAGCCTGGGCGGCGTCGCCGGCGCCAGCTATACGCGCTCGGACGTGGTGGGCAATTTCGGCAGCTTCAGCAGCACCGGGGCTGGCCACACGATGGGCCTCAACTACACCCACTACCTGGCGCCCCAGGGCGGGCGGCGCAGCTATCTGACGGTGGGCATCGAAGACAAGGTCTTCGATGCGACGCAGATCAGCGGCATCGTCATCGGCGCCGACCGGCGCAGCCGGCCGGTCACCCTGGGTTATACGGCGCGCACCGAAACCGACACTTCGGTCCGGGCCTACAACCTCGATCTGGCATTCAACACCGGCAGCGGGCGCAACAACGACCTGGCGTCGTACCAGAACGAAGATCCGCGCATCACCACCACCCACTGGAAGGCGTTGCGCGGTGGGGCGAGCTACTCGGCGCCCTTCGCGCAGAGCTGGGTCTGGACGGCCAGAGGCCAGTTCCAGTACAGCCCCGACGTGCTGATCTCGGGCGAGCAGTTCGGGCTGGGCGGTGTCGGCTCGGTGCGCGGCTCCAGCGTCGACCGCCCCCTCACGGGCGACAAGGGCGTCTCCGGCACGTTGGAAGTCACCACGCCCGAACTGCGCACGGGGCTGCGGCTGCTGGCATTCGTCGATGCGGGGTGGCTGGGCAATAACCGTCCCGACGGCGGTTTCCGGCCGTCCACCGATCGGCTCGCCGGAGTTGGCATCGGCTTGCGGTACCTGCGCGAACCTCTTGCCGTGGCGCTGGACTATGGCCGCCTGGTCACCGGCAGCCGCGTGCCGCTGGCCTTCAATTCAGCGTCTCCGCAGCGCGGCGACGACAGGCTCTACGTCAACCTGTCGGTGCGCTTCTGATCGCACGCCGAACAAGCCCTAGAATCCGGCTATGGCCGGTCTAAGCCCCGACAGTCCCACACCGCGCTCGTTGACGGTGCATGGGCAGTCGCGCGTGCTGGAAGTTTCTTTTTCCGATGGCGCCGAATTCCGGATTCCCTTCGAACTCATGCGCATCTATTCGCCTTCCGCCGAAGTGCAGGGACATGGTCCCGGCCAGGAGGTGCTTCAAACCGGCAAGCGCGATGTGGACCTGGCGGCGCTCGAGCCGGTGGGCAATTACGCGGTGCAGCCGACATTCTCTGACGGCCATGACACCGGAATTTTTTCGTGGGATTTCCTGTACTTCCTGGGTTCCCATCAAGCCAAGCTGTGGACCGACTATGAACGGCGGCTGAAAGAAGCGGGCGCCGAGCGCGACGCCCCCATGCCCGACAAGGCCGGCCACGCCTGTGGCCATTGACATGAGCAGCACCCACTTCGGCTACGAAACCGTCGACGAGCGCGAAAAGGCCCGCCGCGTGCGTGGCGTGTTCGACTCGGTCGCGCCGCGCTACGACGTGATGAACGACCTCATGTCGATGGGGTTGCATCGTGCCTGGAAGGCCTACACAGTCCTGGTTGCCAATGTCCGGCCCGGCCAGCAGGTCCTGGACATTGCCGGTGGTACGGGCGATCTCGCGCTGGCGTTCGCCAGGAAGGCGGGCCCGACGGGCCAGGTGGTGCACACCGACATCAATGAGGCGATGCTGCGAACAGGCCGGGACCGGTTGGTCGACGCCGGCGTGGCTTTGCCCACGCTGGTCTGCGACGCCGAGAAACTCCCGTTCGGCGAGGGCCGGTTCGACCTTGTCAGCGTCGCCTTCGGGCTGCGAAACATGACGCGCAAGGAGGTCGCACTGGCCGAAATGAGCCGCGTGCTCAAGCCCGGCGGCAAATTGCTGGTGCTGGAATTCTCCAAGGTCGCCAAGCCGTTGGAGAAAGCTTACGACTGGTATTCGTTCAAGGTCCTGCCGCAGCTGGGCAAGCTGGTCGCCCGCGACGCCGACAGTTACCGCTACCTGGCCGAGTCGATCCGGATGCACCCGGGCCAGGAAGAGCTAAAGACCCTGATGAAGCAAAGGAGTTTCGGCCATGTGGACTATCACAATTTGACAGGCGGGGTAGTGGCATTACATGTTGGAATCAAGTGTTGAGGGCGCTATCGCCCTAATGGTGGAAATATGAAACTCTGGTCATACGTATTGGTCGCGGTGTTGGCGTTTGCCAGCTTTGAATCCGAGGCGGCCCGCCGGCTCGGCGGTGGCGGCTCGGTGGGGCGGCAATCCGGGAACGTCACGCAACGCGAGGCGGCCAAGCCCAACCAGGCCGCGCCCGCACAGAACCAGGCGGCGCCGGCCGCTCAGCCGGGGGCCAACCCCGCTGCAGCAGCGCCCAAGCGCCCCTGGGGCGCCATGCTTGGCGGCTTGGCGGCGGGCCTGGGCCTGGCTTGGCTCGCAAATTCGCTGGGCTTGGGCGAGGCGTTTGGCCAGATGCTCATATTTGGGTTGCTGGCGATGCTCGTGATGGTCGTCATCGGTTTCATCATGCGGTCGCGCAGAGGTGCCCAGAGCAGCCGCCCCCTGGCCTTCCAGGGCGCCGGTTCGGCAGCCGACCAGGCCGTGCCGCCGCGGCAATACAGCCCGGACAAGGTGGGCAATGATGCGTCCGCCCGGCCCTGGGAACGCGGCAACATGGCCTTCGATTCGGGCAGGCAGGGCGCCGGCGTGCAGATTGGTTCGGGCTTGGCGGGTGGCCAGACCTGGAGCGTTCCCCCTGGCTTCGACGTCGAAGGCTTCCTGGCCGCGGCGAAACGCAATTTCGTGACCTTGCAGGACGCCTGGGACCGGGCGGACATGTCCGGCCTGCGTTCCATGATGACCGATGAAATGCTCGGCGAGATCCAGTCGCAGCTGGCTGAGCGGGAAAGCCAGCTCAACGGGCAGCCGAACAAGACCGAAGTGGTGGCACTCGAGGCGCAGCTCCTGGGCATCGAAGATGTCGCCGGCGACTACCTGGCCAGCGTCGAGTTCTCGGGCACGATCCGCGAGGAACCCGCGGCGGGGCCGACCCCCTTCCGCGAGGTCTGGAACATGACCAAGCCCAAGAGCGGCAACAGCGGCTGGCTAGTCGCGGGGGTGCAGGCGATCCAGTAGCCTTGCGCCTTTAGGTCAGAATCGGGGGACTATGGCAACACAGTCCCCTTTTCTCTTTCTGGACGACCTGTTTTCACGGTTGACCGGCGGCCTGCGGCCCCCTGCGTGGATCGTGGAGGAAGCGCAGCGTCGCCTGGTGCTGCTCGTCAACCATGTGCTGATGCAGGAGCCCGAGGCCCAGGCACGGCTGGTCCGCCAGGCCGGACGGGTGGTGCAAGCGCACTGGCGGGTGTTCGCGGTGCGCCTTGCAGTCACGCCGGCGGGCCTGCTGGATATCGCGGCGATCGGGGCCCAGCCCGACTTGACGCTGACGTTGACCGAAGAGTCGCCCTTCGAACTGGCCCAAGCTGCGCTTCGCGGCGACAAGCCCACGGTCCGCATCGCGGGTGACGTGCAACTCGCGGCCGAGATCAACTGGCTGGTCGAGCACGTGCGCTGGGACCTGGAAGAGGACCTCTCCCGCGTGGTCGGCGATGCGCCCGCGCACGCCTTGGGCGAAGCGGGCCGGCGGATGGTGCAGGCGCTGCGCCAATTTGCGGCCCCGGCGCCGGGTCAAAGCCCCGCCGCTGCGACAGGTTCCGGGCAGAACAGCGCATGACGCGCTACTGGCGCGGTATTTTCATCGTCTGGGTGGCCTTGCGCTATGGCCTGGACGAGCTGGTTCTCAACAGTTTCCAGCGGCCCTGGCTGAGTTCGATCGCCCGGGTCCTGTCGTTCGGCCGCAACCTGCGGGCCCCCCGGGGCCAGCGCTTGCGGCTGGCGCTGGAGGACCTCGGGCCGATCTTCGTGAAGTTTGGCCAGGTGCTTTCGACCCGCCGCGACCTGCTGCCCGCCGACGTCGCCGACGAGCTGGCGCGCCTGCAGGACCGGGTGCCGCCGTTCCATTCCAGCATCGCCATCGCGACCATCGAGCGTGCATTTCGCCGCCCGGTGGACACGGTTTTCGCGAGCTTCGAGCGCGAACCCATCGCAAGCGCGTCGATCGCGCAGGTGCACTTCGCCACCTTGATCGACAGGCGGGGCACCCTGCGCGACGTGGCTGTGAAGGTGCTGCGCCCCGGCATGCTTCCCGTGATCGAAAAAGACCTCAGCCTGATGCGGATGATGGCAGGCTGGCTGGAGCGGCTGTCGGCCGATGGCCGGCGCCTGAAGCCGCGCGAGGTGGTCAGGGAGTTCGACAAGTACCTGCACGATGAACTGGACCTGGTGCGCGAAGCGGCCAGCGCCGCGCAACTGCGCCGCAACATGGCGGGCCTGAACCTGGTGATGATTCCGGAGATGCACTGGGACTACTGCCATCCGGACGTGATCGTGATGGAGCGCATGAACGGCATTCCCATCGGCCAGTTCGAGCGGCTGCGGCAGGCCGGCGTGGACATCCGGCAGCTGGCCCGCGACGGCGTCACGATCTTCTTCACGCAGGTGTTTCGCGACGGCTTCTTCCATGCGGACATGCATCCCGGAAACATCCAGGTCAGCATCGATCCGGCGACTTTCGGGCGCTATATCTCGCTCGATTTCGGCATTGTCGGCACGTTGACCGAGCACGACAAGGAATACCTGGCGCAGAATTTCACGGCGTTCTTCCGGCGCGACTACAAGCGCGTGGCGCAGTTGCACATCGAGTCGGGCTGGGTGCCCCCGGGCACCCGCGTCGACGAGCTCGAGTCGGCGGTGCGGTCCGTCTGCGAGCCGTATTTCGACCGGCCGTTGAAGGAAATCTCGCTGGGCATGCTGCTGATGCGCCTGTTCCAGACCTCGCGGCGCTTCCAGGTCGAGATCCAGCCGCAACTGGTGCTGCTGCAGAAGACCTTGCTGAACATCGAGGGCCTGGGCCGCCAGCTCGACCCCGACCTCGACCTGTGGAATACCGCCAAGCCTTTTCTCGAAAAGTGGATGCTCGAGCAGGTGGGGCCGCAAAAACTCATCGACGAATTGCGCTCGCAGTCACCGCGCTATGCCAAGCTGCTACCCGACCTGCCGCGCCTGCTTCACCAGTACCTGCAAAAGCCCGCGGACTACCGCCGCGAAATGCTGCAACTGCTGGCCGAGCAGAGACGCACCAACCGCTTGCTGCAAGGCCTGGTTTACGGGGGCGTCGGCTTTGCCCTGGGCTTGGCCGTGATGCAGCTGGTGGTGCGCCTGCGGTTGTTCTGAGGCCGAATTTCCGGATAATCCGCGCCACGACAACGAGAGGAGCGAGCGATGCTTTTGACCCTGGTCATGGTTTACCTGCTGATCACGATCGGCATTGGCCTGTACGCCGCGAGGCGCGTCAAGAACACCACGGACTTCGCGATCGCGGGGCGCCATTTGCCGCTCGTCATGATCGTGACCACCACCTTTGCCACCTGGTTCGGTTCGGAAACGGTGCTCGGCATCCCGGCGAAATTCGTCAACAGCGGCCTCAATGGCGTGGTGGAAGACCCCTTCGGGGCCGGCACCTGCCTGATCCTGGTGGGCCTGTTCTTCGCCGGCAAGCTGTACAGGATGACCCTGCTGACCATCAGCGACTACTATCGCGAGCGTTTCGGGCGGGCCGTGGAAATTGCGTGTTCGCTCATCATCATGCTGAGCTATCTCGGCTGGGTCGCGGCGCAGGTAACGGCCCTGGGGCTGGTATTCAACCTCCTGTCCGGCGGCGCCATCACCATTGCGGTGGGCATGGTCATCGGAGTCGTTTCCATCCTGGCCTACACGCTGTTCGGGGGCATGTGGTCGGTCGCCGTCACCGACTTCATCCAGATGATCATCCTGGTCGTGGGGCTGTCCATTCTCGCGGTGTTCGCCGGCAACATGGCGGGCGGCGCGGACAAGGTCATCTCGCTGGCGATGAGCCGGGATCTCTTCAAGTTCTGGCCCGAACCCAGCTTCAAGGACATCATCTTCTTCTTCGCGGCGGCCATCACCATGATGCTGGGCTCGATCCCGCAGCAGGACGTTTTCCAGCGCGTGATGTCGGCCAACAGCGTGGGCGCCGCGACCAAGGGCCCCGTCATCGGCGGCATCTGCTACATCCTGTTCGCGTTCGTTCCCATGTTCCTGGTCGCCAGCGCCTTGATCATCATGCCCGACCAGACGGCAGCCTTGCTGAAGGACGACCCGCAGAAAGTGCTGCCCACCCTGGTGCTCGAAAAGATGCCGTTCATCATGCAGGTGCTGTTCTTCGGCGCGTTGCTGTCGGCGATCAAATCCACCGCGTCGGCCACGCTGCTGGCGCCCAGCGTGACGTTCACCGAGAACATCTGGCGCCAGTTTCGACCGCGCACAAGCGACAAGGACGAATTGAGGACCATGCGCATCACCGTCCTGGTTTTCAGTGCGTTTGTGCTGGGTTATGCGATCTACATGCAAGGCACCTCGATCTACGAGATGGTGTCGGGGGCTTACCAGGTCACCCTGGTGGGTGCGTTCATTCCGCTGGTGTTCGGGCTGTACTGGAAAGGGGCCAGCACCCAGGGGGCCCTTCTCGCGATTGGCCTGGGGCTTGGGACCTGGCTGCTGTTTCTCGCCACCCCGGCGGGCGAGGTGTTCCCGGCGCAGCTTGCGGGAATCCTGGCTTCTTTCGCCGGCATGCTGGGCGGATCGCTGACGCCCCAGGTGATCAGGAACAGCGGCGGCGCGCACCACCAGCTCGCGGGCGCTTGAGCCCGCCCGGGACGGTCGACGGGCCGGCCCTCACGCTGCGGCCTATAATTGAAGGCTTTGCACCTGCATCACCTTCGATCACAGCCATGCCCATCTACGCCTACAAATGCGGCTCCTGTGGCCATGCCAAGGACATACTGCAAAAACTCAGTGACTCCCCGCTGACGCAATGCCCGGCCTGCGGTGCGCCCGCATTCAGCAAGCAGGTCACCGCGGCTGGCTTTCAGCTCAAGGGCTCCGGCTGGTACGCCACCGATTTCCGCAATGGCTCGACGCCTGCTCCGGCGGCTGACGGCGCGAAGGAAGGCGCCAAGCCTGCCGACGGCGCAAAGCCGGCGGAGACCACAGCCAAGCCCGTCGACAACAGCAGCTCGCCCGCCGCGGGCAAGCCCGACGCGCCCACCGCGAGCAAGCCCGGTGCGCCCGCCGCGATCAAGCCCGGCGCGCCAGCCGCCGCCGGCGACTAAGGGAAACCAATGTCCGCTCTGCGCAAATGGCTCGTTTCGGGATTGCTCGTGATCGTTCCCGTGGCGATCACCGTGGCCGTCCTGCAATGGATCATCGGCACACTGGACCGCACGCTCCTGATCCTGCCCGAGGCCTGGCAACCCGACCGGCTGATCGGCGTCCACATCCCCGGCTTCGGCGTGCTGCTGACCCTGGGAATCCTCCTCCTGGTCGGCGCGGTGGTCAGCAATTTCATGGGCAAGAAACTGGTGAGCTGGGGCGATCAGGTGGTGGCGCGCATTCCGGTGGTGCGCTCTATCTACTCCAGTGTCAAGCAGGTGTCGGACACCCTGTTCTCCGAGAGCGGCAACGCGTTTCGCACCGCCGTGCTGGTCCAGTGGCCGCGCACCGACGTCTGGACCATCGGCTTCGTCACCGGCACGCCGGGCGGCGACGTTACCAATCACCTCGTGGGCGACTATCTCAGCGTCTACGTGCCCACGACGCCCAACCCGACGGGTGGTTATTTCGTGATGCTGCGCAAAAGCGATTGCGTGGAGCTCAAAATGAGCGTCGACGAAGCGCTGAAATACGTCATCTCCATGGGCGTGGTGGCGCCGAAGCCAAATTAATCTAGAAGGGCGCGGCACTGCAAGGTGGTGCGTTATCGTCTGTGACCTCAATGCAAAAAATGCGCACGACCTATTGCGGCCTCGTGACCGAGGCCCTGATGGGCCAGACCATCAGCCTCTGCGGCTGGGTGAACCGCAGGCGCGATCATGGCGGCGTCATCTTCGTCGACCTGCGCGACCGCGAAGGCTATGTGCAGGTCGTCTGCGACCCGGACCGGGCCGAGACTTTCAAGATCGCCGAGGGACTTCGCAACGAGTTCTGTATCCAGGTCAATGGCCTGGTGCGCGCCCGGCCCGAGGGCACGACCAACGACAATCTCAAGAGCGGCAAGATCGAAATCCTGTGCCACGAGCTGGTTGTGCTCAACCCGTCGGTCACGCCTCCGTTCCAGCTGGACGACGAAAACCTGTCCGAAACGACACGCCTGGTGCATCGCGTGCTGGATCTGCGCCGGCCCTACATGCAGAACAACCTGATGCTGCGCTACAAGGTGACCATGGAAGTGCGCAAGTTCCTGGACGCCAACGGCTTCATCGACATCGAGACGCCCATGCTCACCAAAAGCACGCCCGAGGGCGCGCGCGACTACCTTGTCCCCAGCCGCGTGCACGACGGCATGTTCTTCGCGCTGCCGCAGTCGCCGCAGCTGTTCAAGCAGCTGTTGATGGTCGCCGGGTACGACCGCTACTACCAGATCACCAAGTGCTTCCGCGACGAGGACCTGCGTGCGGACCGCCAGCCGGAATTCACCCAGATCGACATCGAGACTTCCTTCCTGGACGAGGAGGAGATCCGTGACATGTTCGAGGGAATGATCCGCAGCACGTTCAAGAACGTGATCGGCATCGACGTGCCCGCGTTCCCGGTCATGAAGCATGTGGACGCCTTGCGGCTGTACGGCTCCGACAAGCCCGACCTGCGGGTCAAGCTCGAGTTCACGGAGCTGACCGACGTCATGAGGGACGTCGACTTCAAGGTTTTCTCCGGCCCGGCGAATTCGCCGGACGGCCGCGTGGTGGCCTTGCGCGTGCCCGGCGGCAGCGAGATGAGCCGCAGCGAGATCGACGGCTACACCGAGTTCGTCAAGATCTACGGCGCCAAGGGCCTGGCCTGGATCAAGGTGAACGACATCGCCGCTGGGCCGGCCCAGAATGGGCCCTCGCGATGGCCTGGCCTGCAGTCGCCCATCGTCAAGAACATCCATGACGCGGCGATCGCTGAAATCCTCAAGCGCACGGGGGCCGCCGGCGGCGACCTGATCTTCTTCGGTGCCGACAAGGCCAAGATCGTCAATGACGCCATTGGCGCGCTACGGGTGAAGATCGGCCACAGCGCGCTGGGCAAGTCCAAGGGCCTCATGGAAGGCGAATGGAAGCCCTTGTGGGTGGTCGACTTTCCGATGTTCGAGTTCGACGACGATGCCCAACGCTGGAACGCGGTGCACCATCCATTCACATCGCCCAAGGACGGGCACGAGGACTGGCTCGAGACCGATCCCGGCCGCTGCGTGGCGAAAGCCTACGATGCCGTGCTCAATGGCATCGAGCTGGGCGGCGGCTCGGTCCGTATCCACCGGGAGGACGTGCAGAGCAAGGTGTTCCGGGCATTGAAGATCGACGCCGAGGAAGCGCAGCTCAAGTTCGGCTTCCTGCTGGATGCCCTGCAGTACGGCGCCCCTCCGCACGGCGGCATCGCAATCGGCCTGGACCGCTTCGTCATGCTGATGACGGGCGCCGAGAGCCTGCGCGATGTGATTGCCTTCCCCAAGACGCAGCGGGCGCAGGACCTGCTCACGCAGGCGCCCGGCCCGGTGGACGAAAAGCAGCTGCGCGAGCTGCACATCAGGCTGCGCAACACGCAAACGGCCTGAGGATGCGTTCGCACTGTCTGCAAACGGCTTGAAGCCCTTCAAGATCCCCGAGTCGGTGCTGGTGGTGATCTACACCCCGGCGCTCGATGTGCTCCTGATCGCCCGCGCCGACGCGCCCGGCTTCTGGCAATCGGTCACGGGCAGCAAGGATGAGATCGGCGAGGACCTGGCCCGGACCGCGGCGCGCGAAGTGCTGGAGGAAACCGGCATCGACTGCCGCCCGGACTCTGCGCTGCATTCGGGACTTAAGGACTGGGGCCTGCAAAACATCTACGAGATCTATCCGCGCTGGCAGCACCGGTACGCGCCCGGCGTGACGCGCAATACCGAGCACGTGTTCGGGTTGTGCGTGCCCCATGGCACACCAGCGACCTTGAACCCGCGCGAACACACGGGATACCGGTGGTTACCTTGGCGAGAAGCTGCGGATGCGTGCTTCTCGCCGTCCAACGCCGAGGCCATCCTGTTGCTGCCACAATTTGCCGCATGAGCGCAGGCATATTTCGGGTCGCCACCTACAACATTCACAAAGGCGTGCAGGGCCTGGGCCCGGCGCGGCGGCTGGAGATCCACAATCTCGGACACGCCGTTGAACAGCTCGATGCCGACATCGTCTGCTTGCAGGAGGTGCGAAAACTGCACCGGCGCGAAGAGCGCTATTTCACGCGGTGGCCCGAGCTGCCCCAGGCCGAATTCCTGGCGCCGGAAGGCTATGAGGCGGTCTACCAGACCAACGCAACGACCCGGCACGGCGAGCATGGAAACGCCTTGCTGTCGCGCTGGCCGGTGGTCTCGCGCGGCCACGAAGACGTGTCCGACCATCGTTTCGAGCAGCGCGGGCTTTTGCATGTGAAGGTGTTCGCCCACAGGCGGCCGGTCCACGTGATCGTGCTGCACCTGGGCCTGATCGCGGGCAGCCGCCTGCGCCAGATCGAGCAGGTCACCGCCTACATCGCGCGCGAGGTGCCCAGGCGCGAGGCCGTGATCGTGGCCGGAGACCTCAACGACTGGGGCGCCAAGCTTCGGCCCGCGATGAACGCCGCCGGCCTGCAGGATTTCAAGGGCGAGCGGCAGTGGACTTACCCGTCCCGCCTGCCCCTGACCCAGTTGGACTATGTCTACGGACGCGGCCTCAAGCCGGTGGGCGTGCACATCCCGCGCGGCCGCATCTGGGGCCAGATGTCGGATCACCTCCCGCTCATCGCGGAGTTCAAGGTGTAGCGGCGTGAGGGGCTCTTCAACGCCGCGCGCAGGCCACGAACTGCGGCTGCTGCAGGGCAGCGGCGAGCTGTTCGCGGCGCTGGCGGTCGCGATCGACGGGGCGATGCGCGAGGTGCGGCTGGAGACTTACATCTTCGACTTCACCGGGGCGGGCAGCGACGTGGCCTGCGCACTGGAGCGGGCTGCACGCCGCGGGGTGAGCGTGACAGTGCTGACCGACGGCTACGGCACCGGGCCCCTGCCGCCGGCATGGCGCGAACGCTTGCCGGGCTCCGGCGTGCAGTGGCGTGTCTACGCGCCGATGGGGCGCCTGGGCGTGCTGTGGCCGGGCAACTGGCGGCGCCTGCACCGCAAGCTGTGCGTGATCGACGGCGAGCTGGCTTTCTGCGGGGGCATCAACATCCTCGACGATTTTCACGACCCCCACCATGGAACGCTGGAGTCGCCGCGTTTCGACTTCGCCGTGCAGGTCAGGGGGCCCCTCGTCGCGCAGGCGCAGGCGGCCATGGCGCAGCTGTGGCTGCGCCAGCAGGCCATGCGCGATATTCGCAAGGCGCGGTTCGCCGGCGCTGTGGAATCGCTGCGTGCTTCCGGCGCAGCCCGCGCGCCGGACCAGCCGCGATCTCGCGATGCGCAGCCTCTTGCCCGTGCCGCGCTGCTGCTGCGCGACAACCTGCGCAACCGCGCCCGCATCGAGCGCGCCTACCGCCGCGCCATCGGCGGGGCCCGGGACGAGATCATCATTGCCAACGCCTATTTCGTGCCCGGCCGCCGGATGCGGCAGGCCCTGGTTTCGGCGGCCGGGCGCGGTGTCAAGGTGCGGCTGCTGCTGCAGGGCCGGTACGAATACTTCATGCAATATTACGCGGCGCGGCCGGTCTACGGCGCCCTCTTGCGCGCCGGCGTCGAGATCCACGAATACTCGCGCAGTTTCCTGCATGCCAAGGTGGCGGTGATCGATGGCCGATGGGCCACGGTGGGCTCGTCCAACCTCGACCCTTTGAGCTTGCTCCTTGCCCGCGAGGCCAATGTCGTGGTCGAGGACAGCGCGTTCGCCGAACAGCTGCGGGGCCGGCTGGTGGAAGCCATGCAGCGCGCCGGCAGCATGGTGAGTGCGGACGAATACCGCAACCGCCCGTGGCACCAGCGGGTCAAGGAGCGCCTGGCGCTGGCGCTGATGCGGCTGGCGCTCATGTTCCAGGGCCAGAAGTACCTGTAGGCCGTCCGGC
This sequence comes from Ramlibacter sp., assembly GCA_013815685.1. GTDB lineage: Bacteria > Pseudomonadota > Gammaproteobacteria > Burkholderiales > Burkholderiaceae_C > Ramlibacter. Next base: position 144,789 of record JACDFR010000001.1, on the reverse strand, counting down.
ATGGCGCAAGACCTCATCGTTCAGCGGCCCGAGGGCCTGTACTGCCCGCCGGGCGACTTCTATATCGACCCGTGGCGGCCCGTGCCGCGGGCCGTCATCACCCATGCGCACTCCGATCACGCCCGCATCGGCAACGGCCACTACCTCGCCGCCGAGCAGGCCGAGGGTGTGCTGCGCACGAGGCTGGGCGAGGTCGATTTGCAGACCCTGCCCTACCGGGAGCGCATCGTCCACAACGGCGTGGGCCTTTCCCTGCACCCGGCGGGCCATGTGCTGGGCTCGGCGCAGGTTCGCCTGGAGCACGGCGGCCAGGTATGGGTGGCCAGCGGCGACTACAAGGTGGCGCCCGACAGGACCTGCGCGCCGTTCGAGCCCGTGAAATGCGATGTCTTCATCACCGAATCGACCTTCGGATTGCCGATCTACCGCTGGTGCCCGGACGAAGACATCTTTGCCGACATCAACGGCTGGTGGGGACGCAATGTGCTTGCCGGCCGCGCCAGCGTGCTCACCTGCTACAGCTTCGGCAAGGCGCAGCGCATCCTGAGCGGCGTCGACCCGTCGATCGGGCCGATCATCGTCCATGGCGCGGTGGAACCACTCAATCGGGCCTACCGCGCCACGGGCGTGGCGCTGCCCGAAACCCGCATGGTCACGGACGTGAAGGACAAGGCCGACCTCAGGCGCGCGCTCGTCATCTGTCCACCCAGCGCCGCGGCCAGCACCTGGGTGCGGCGCTTCGGCGACGCGCAGACGGCATTCGCCAGCGGCTGGATGCAGCTGCGTGGCGCGCGCCGGCGCGGCGGCTACGACCGCGGGTTCGTGCTGTCCGACCACGCCGACTGGCCTGGCCTCATGGCCGCGATCGCCGCGACGGGGGCGCGCCGTGTCATCGTGACGCACGGCAGTGTCCCGGTGATGGTGCGCTATCTGGGCGAGCAGGGCTTGCAGGCCGGGGCTTTCGATACGGAGTATGGCGGCGACAGTGTCGAGGCGGACAGCACGGCGCCACAGGTCGATGCCCAGCCGGCGGGCACCTAATGACCTACCTGGCCCTGAAGTGGCTTCACCTCCTGGGTGCTTCCATCCTGTTCGGCACGGGCATGGGCATCGCTTTCTTCGCCTGGTTCGCCTACCGCATGGCCATGCGCGAGGGCAACCTGCGGCTGCTGCAGGGCGTATTGCGCCTCACCGTCGTGGCCGATACCGTATTCACCGCCGCTGCGGCGGCCGTGCAGCCGGTGACGGGCCTGGCCTTGTGGTGGCTGCAGCGCGGCCCATGGGACAGCCGCTGGCTCTGGTGGGTGTTCGCGCTCTACGTTTTCGTCGGGGCCTGCTGGCTGCCCGTGGTCGTGCTGCAGATCCGCCTGCGCAACGAGGCGGTGCAAGCCTCGTCGATCGGCGCCCTCAGTTCGAGATTCCACTCGAGATTTCGCATGTGGTTCATCCTGGGATGGCCGGCCTTCGCAGGGGTGCTGGCACTCTTCGGCCTGATGCTGGCCCGGCCATATTTCATCTGACATGAGGCGCTTCTCCCGCCTGTTCGCCGAACTGGATGCGACCACTTCGACCAATGCCAAGGTCGAGGCGTTGCAGCGTTACTTCGAGCAGGCGCCGGCGCGCGACGCGGCCTGGGCCGTGTATTTCCTGTCGGGCGGCAAGCCCCGCCAGGTCGTGTCCATGGCCAGCCTGGCATTGCTGGCCTGCGAAGTGGCGGCCGTACCGCCCTGGCTGTTCGACGAGTCGTACCAGGCCGTGGGCGACCTCGCGGAGACTATTGCCCACATACTGCCGCGCGAAGGCGAGCCCTCCGACGTCGGGCTGGCGGACTGGATCGAGCAGCGGTTGCTTCCATTGCGAGGTCGCAGCGAGCCCGAAATTGCCGCCCGGATGAAGTCCTACTGGCGAGAGCTCGATGCGCAGGGCCGCTTTTTGCTCACCAAGCTCGTGGGGGGCGGCTTTCGGGTGGGCGTGAGCAAATTGCTGGTGCAAAGGGCGCTGGCGGCGCACAGCGGTGTGGATGCCAAACGAGTGGCCCAGCGGATGATGGGCTATACGGACGGCAAGGTGCTGCCTTCGCCCGAGCGGTTCCAGTCGCTGGTGGCGAAGGAAGAGGAGGGCGGCTCGCCGCCCCTGGATGAAGGCCAGCCCTATCCCTTTTTCCTGGCGCACCAGCTCGACGCCCCGCCCGAGATATTCGCGGCCAAGCTCGGGCCGGTGTCCGAGTGGCAGGTGGAGTGGAAGTACGACGGCATCCGGGGCCAGATCGTCAAGCGTTCCGGCGAGGTATGGGTCTGGTCGCGCGGCGAGGAGCTGGTGACGGACCGCTTCCCCGAGATCGTGGCACTGGCGCAGGCGCTGCCCGATGGCAGCGTACTGGATGGGGAGATCATGGTCTGGAAGGATGAGCCGGTGGATCCCCCGGCCACATCGATCGGCAGTCCCGCGCCGTTTTCCTTGCTGCAGCAGCGCATCGGGCGCAAGGTCCTGACCAGGAAAGTGCTGGCCGAGGCGCCGGTGACTTTCATGGCCTATGACCTGCTGGAGCACGGTCGACAGGACATCCGCGGCCTGCCCCAGCGCGAGCGGCGCAGCCGGCTCGAAGCGCTGCTGCATGGCACGGCCTTCAAGTTGTCGCCGATCGAAACGCATGCCTCCTGGGCCGACTTCGCCGCGCAGCGCCGGCGCTCGCGCGAGCTGGGCGTCGAGGGTTTCATGCTCAAGCGCCTCGACGCCGCATACGGGACCGGGCGCACCAAGGCCGAGGGCCTGTGGTGGAAGTGGAAAATCGATCCGATGACCATCGACTGCGTGCTCATCTATGCGCAGGCTGGGCACGGGCGGCGCGCCTCCGTCTACACCGACTACACCTTTGCGGTGTGGAACCGGCAGCCCCAAAGCAAGGAGGAGGCCGATGCCGTGCTGGAAGCCATGGGCGCGCGCGAACCACCGCAGCCCGGGGCGCTGGCGCTGGTCGCCTTCGCCAAGGCCTATTCGGGGCTGACCGACGAGGAGTTCCGCCAGGTCGACGCCATCATCCGCAAGAGCACGCTGGAGAAATTCGGGCCGGTGCGCAGCGTCAAGCCTTCGCTGGTCTTCGAGCTGGGCTTCGAAGGCATCAACCGCAGCCCGAGGCACAAGAGCGGAATCGCCGTGCGGTTTCCCCGCATGCTGCGCATCCGCTTCGACAAACCGCTGCACGAGGCCAGCACCCTGCAGGACCTGGAGGCGCTGCTGGGGCTCGGGCGTCGAGCCGCACCCGGTGTTACTATTTAGCATGCTGATGAAAGCCCAGGACTCCCCGAACTCCGAGGCCGGCACGCCCGTGTCGGTGAAGATCCGCGAGCGTATCCAGGCAGCCCGCAAGCGCTTTCATTCCAACGACAACATCGCCGCGTACATCAAACCCGGCGAGCTGGAACTGTTGCTCGACGAGGTCGAGTTGAAGATGCAGGGTGTGCTCGACAGCATGGTCATCGACACCAGCAGCGACCATAACACCAGGAACACGGCGCGCCGCGTGGCCAAGATGTACCTGCAGGAGGTCTTCAAGGGCCGCTACGCCGAACAGCCCATCATCACCGAATTCCCGAACGCCGAGCATCTGAACGAGCTGATGATCGTCGGCCCGATCACGGTTCGCAGCGCCTGCAGCCATCATTTCTGCCCCGTGATCGGCAAGGTCTGGATCGGCATCATGCCCAACGAACACACCAACGTGATCGGCCTGTCCAAGTACGCGCGGCTGGCCGAGTGGGTGATGGGCCGCCCGCAGATACAGGAAGAGGCCGTGGTGCAGCTGGCCGACCTCATCATGGAAAAGACCCAGCCGGACGGCCTGGCGATCGTGATGGAGGCCAGCCACTACTGCATGGCGTGGCGGGGCGTGAAGGACATGGACGCCCGGATGATCAATTCGGTCATGCGCGGCGTGTTTCTCAAGGATTCGGCCCTGCGGCGCGAATTCCTGGCCCTCATTCCCGGGAAAAATTGATATGAGCCCATCATGCTAGTCAGGCTTCTCTACGCCAGCCGGGCCGTCGACACGGGCCCGGAGGCCATCGAGTCCATCCTCTCGCACTCGCGCGAGAACAATCCCGCGAGCGGCATCACGGGCATCCTCTGCTATGGCGCGGGCATCTTCCTGCAAGCCATCGAGGGCGGCCGCATGCAGGTGAGCGAACTCTTCGGCCTGATCCAGAAGGATCCGCGCCACAAGGACGTGGCGCTGCTGCATTACGAAGAGATCTTCGAGCGTCGCTTCGGCGGCTGGAGCATGGGCCAGGTCAACCTGTCCAAGCTCAATCACTCGATCTTGCTGAAGTATTCCGAGAAACCCGAACTCGACCCGTACGCGGTGTCGGGCAAGGTTTCGCTCGCGCTCCTGGAAGACCTGATGGCCACGGCGGCCATCTGCGGGCGCGTGTGAAGGCCCGGACGTCCGGCTGACGCGTGTCCGCGAGCGCGCTGGCCCTGGTGATCCTGGCCGGCCTGATCCATGCCTGCTGGAACATCGCCGCCAAGAAGGCCGGCGGCGATTCGCGGTTTGCCGCCTTCACCAGCATCGTCCTGCTGGTGTTCTGGTCGCCCCTGGGATTGTGGCTGGGATGGCAACAAGTCCCCGGCTGGGGCACGGCCGAATGGCTGCTGGTGGCGGCCAGCGCCGCTTTCCACACCTTCTACTACGTCGCCCTGCTGCGCGGCTACCGCAAGGCGGACCTCACCGTGGTGTACCCGCTGGCGCGCGGCTCGGGCCCGCTCCTGTCGTCCATGGCCGCGGTCGTGCTGCTGGGAGAACACATCTCGGCGATGGGCGCGGCGGGCATCGCGGGCGTGGTGGCGGGCGTGTTCCTGGTGGCCGGCGGCCCGGCGCTCTGGCGCGGGGCGCATGACCCGCTGCGGCGCCAACGCATTCACAGGGGCATGTTCTATGGGCGCCTGAGTGGGGCGTTCATCGCGAGCTACACGGTGGTGGACGGCTACGCGGTGAAGGTGATGCTGATGTCGCCGATTCTCGTGGACTACGTGGGCAGCGCGTTGCGCATGGTGGCGCTGGCGCCGGCGCTGCTGCGCGATCCGCAGACCGCGGCGCTGATGTGGCGGCGACAATGGAAGTACGCGCTCGTCGTGGGCATCATCAGCCCGGTTTCCTACGTGCTCGTGCTCTATGCCATGCAAACCGCGCCTTTGTCGCATGTCGCCCCCGCGCGCGAGGTGTCGATGCTGTTCGCCGCCCTGATCGGCGGCCAGCTGCTGGGCGAAGGCGACCGGCTGCTGCGGCTGGCCGGCGCGGCCTTCATCGCGGCCGGCGTCATGGCGCTGGCCCTGGGATGATGGCGGTGGCCGGTCCCACTGCCCTCGTGGGCTGCGATTTCTCCAGCAGCCCCACCCGCCGCAAACCCATCGTGATGGCGCTGGGCTCGCTGGCCGGCCATCGTGTCGTCCTGGGCAAGCTCGAGAAGATCGACACGCTGCAGGGTTTCGGGCACTGGCTCGCGCAGCCGGGGCAATGGGTGGGCGGCTTCGACTTCCCCTTCGGCCTGCCGCGCGAACTGGTGGAGCACCTGGGCTGGCCCTCGCAATGGCGCGAATGCATCGAGCACTATGCGGGGCTGACACGCGCCGAGATCCGGGCCACCTTCGCGGCATTCTGCGGCGCCCGGCCGGCCGGCGCCAAATTCGCGAACCGCGCCTTCGACAGGCAGGCCGGCTCCAGTCCGTCGATGAAATGGGTCAACCCGCCGGTCGCCTATATGCTGCACGCGGCGCTGCCCCTGCTGCTGGCTGCGCGGGTCCACATCCCCGGCCTGCATGAGGGCGACCCGGAGCGCGTCGCGCTGGAAGCCTATCCGGGCCTGCTGGCGCGCGAGCTGGTCGGCAGGCGCAGCTACAAGAGCGACGAGCGCGCCAGGCAGACGCCCGAGCGGCTGATCGCGCGCAAGGACCTGCTCACCGCGCTGGAGAACGGCCAGACCCGGCTGGGCCTGCGGCTGAAGTTGACGAACCCGCAGCGCGATTCACTGGTCCACGACGGCAGCGGCGACAGCCTCGATGCGGTGTTGTGCCTGGTGCAGGCCGCCTGGGCGTTGCGTCATGGCGCACCGCGCTATGGGTTGCCGGAAAACCTCGACCCGCTGGAAGGCTGGATCGTCAGTGCCTGACGCAGCCGGCTAAGAACTGAGCCGGCCGAATGCCAGCAGCGCTTCCGAATCGGTCCGGTACATGTGCAGCAACGGGCCGTCTTCGAGCGCGCCCGCCTTGCGCAGGACGCGCTCGACCGGCAGCTTGATGCCGCTGATGTGCAGCTCGATGCCGCGTTCGGACAGCCATTGGCGCACCTGGCTGAATACCTCGACCCCGGTTGCGTCGACGCGGTTGATCGGTTGGGCGAACAGGCACACGTGGCGCACGCCCTGGTGCGAGGCCAAGTGTTCGACGACGGCGCGCTCGAAGGCGCTGGCCGATGCGAAGTCGAGCTCGTCGTCCATGCGCAACGCGTACATTTGCGGCGCCAGGGGCGGCAGTTCCCACAGATGCCGGTCGCGCAGGCTGCCGTCGGGGTGCAGGCCGACTTCGATGATGCGCGGATGCAGGCGGTGATAGAGAAAGTGGCACAGGCCCATGAGAACGCCCGTCAGCACGCCCCAGTAGATTCGCGGCGAGGCCAGCAGGGTGACCGCGAAGGTCACGCACGCAGTGAAGGCCTCGACGCGGTCGATCCGCCACAGGCGAGGCAGCGCACGCGGTTTCGCCAGGCCGGCCACGGCGGCGATCACCACGGCGGCGAGCACGGCGCGCGGAACGTGATACAGGAGCGGCGTCAGCGCCAGCAACGCGAGCAATACGAAGAAGACGGTGACGACGGTGGCCCAGCCGGTCTTGGCGCCCGCGAAGAGGGTGATGGCCGATCGCGAGAACGAGGTGCTGGTGGGAAAGCTGCCGGACAAACCCGAGGCCAGCTTGGCCAGCCCCTGTGCCAGCAGGTCCTGGTTGTCCTTCCAGCGCTTGCCGTCGCGCTGCGCTTCTATTTTGGCGCAGGAGGCGGTTTCCAGGAAGCTCACGAGCGCAATCACCATCGCCGGCACCAGCAGCACGCCCAGCATGTCCCAGCTGGGCATGCCGGGCCAGTAGGCGGAAGGCAGGCCCCGCGGCAGTTCGCCGATGATGGCGCCGTGCGCCGAGTAACCGCTGAACTTGCTGATCAGCGCGGCGGCGGCCATCACCACGACGACCATCGGCAGACGGGGCAAGACGCGCTTGCCGGCGACGAGCAGCGCCAGGCTGGCCGCGCCAAAAGCCAGCGCCGCGAGATCGGGCAGGGGTCCGGCAAGCGCCGTTGACAAGGGGACCTGCAGTCCCATGAACGCAGGCAGCTGGGAGACCATGATCAGCAGCACCGCCGCCTGGGTGAACCCCAGGAGAACCGGCGCGCTGACCAGGTTCAGCATCCAGGCAAAGCCGCCGGCGCCCAGCGCCAGCTGGATCAGCCCGGACAGGATGGCGAGCCAGACCGCCAGCGCGACCCATTGCGGGCTGGCGGGTTCGGCCAGCCCCGCGAGCGACGCCGCGGTCAATACGCAGGTCAGTGCGGCCGGCCCCACCGACAGTCGGGTTGAGCTGCTGAACAGCACCGCCACCAGGGGCGGCAGCAACGCGGCATAGAGGCCCGTGACGAGGGGCATGCCGGCCAGGCCGGCGTAGGCCACGCATTGCGGCACCATCACCAGGGCCACGGTAAGCCCGGCGATGAATTCAGCGCGCAGCAGGGCGGCGTCGGGGCGCGGCCAGTTCAGGAATGGCAGCCATCGAGACAGGGCGGTCATGCGCCGAGTATGCCCGCGGCAAGCGCGCTCATCGCTGCGGCATGTCCTTGGCCGAATAGCCCAGGCTCACCGTGGCATCCTCGGGAATAGGCGGCATGGTCGCATTCCATTGCTCCCAGGCTCGCCGCAAGGCGGCGATCCGCTGGGGCTCGCGCGCGGCCCGGTTCGCCCGCTCGCGCTCGTCTTCGGAAATGTTGAACAGGTAGTCGTTGCCATCCACGCGCAGGTATTTCCAGTCGCCGTCGCGAAGTGCGCGCTGGCCCCGGTGATTCATGCGCCAGTGCAGGGGCCGGCCGAAGCGGTGCTTCGCGCTTTGCAGCACGGGCATGAGCGACACGCCGTCCAGCGGGTAATCGGCGTGCGGCGCGACACCCGCCGCATCCAGCAGGGTGGCCGTCCAGTCCATGGTCATGCAATGCTGCTCGCTCACCGCGCCGGCGGCGATTGCCGCCGGCCAGTGCGCGATCCACGGAACGCGGATGCCGCCCTCGGTCAGGTCCATCTTTCCGCCCACCAGCGGCCAGTTGTCCGAGAACCGCTCGCCCCCGTTGTCGCTGGTGAATACCACCAGTGTGTCCCGCGCAAGGCGGTGCTCGCCAAGCGCATCCATGACCCAGCCGATGCCCTCGTCCATGTGGTGGATCATGCGGCGGTAGCGGTGGATGTCGCCCCCGTGCAGGTGGAACAGGTTGTTCCCGACTTCCTGCGCCAGGGCCGCGTCGTCACGCGTTTCCCACGGCCAGTGCGGCGCGGTGTAGTGCAGGCTCAAAAAGAAGGGCGCCTCCCGGCCCGCCATGCGCCCCACGTAGTCGACCGCACGGCGCGAGATCAGGTCGGTGAGGTAGCCCTCTTCCTTTGTCTCTTCGCTGCCGCTCCACAGGTCGTGGGCGCCGGTGGAGGCGCAATGGGTGAAGTAGTCGACGCCGCCCGACATGGGCCCGAAGAATTCCTCGTAGCCCGAACGCAGCGGGCCGAACGCGGGCGGGTAGCCCAGGTGCCACTTGCCGATCAGCGCGGTGCGGTAGCCGCCGTCCCTGAGCAAGGAGGGCAGGGTGGGATGCCCGGGCGGGAGGCCGAGCGTGCCGCTGCCGCGGCTGTTGCTGTTGATCGGCTCTTCGGCGGCGCCGCGCAGGCGGTACTGGTAGCGGCCGGTCATCAACGCGAAGCGCGTGGGCGAACAGACCGGCGAATTGGCGTAGCCCTGCGTGAAACGGATTCCATTCGCGGCGAGGCCGTCGAGCACCGGCGAGACCGCGGCCCGGCCGCCGTAGCAGCCCAGGTCCGCGTAGCCCAGGTCGTCCGCCACGATGAAGATGATGTTCGGGCGCTTCATTCGACTTTCATGCCTGTCGACCTGATCACCCGGCCGTAGCGCTCGGACAAATCCACGATTCGCTTTGCCGCGGCAGCACCGGTCAAGCCCTCGTAGTGCAGGTCCAGGCTGGCGATGCGCGCCCGCATGTCGGGCCGTGCCAGCGCCTCGGTGAATGCGCGCTGAAGGGCCTGCACCACCGGCTCGGGTGTGGCCGCCGGCACCCAGGCCCCATACAACACTTCCTGCTCGAGGTTTTTTACTCCGGCCTCCGCGACCGTGGGAATCTCCGGCGCCAGGCTGGATCGCTGCTGGCTGGTAACTGCCAGCGCCGTGATCTTGCCGGCCTTGACGTGCGGCAGCATGCCCGGCGTGGCCAGGACGCCGCCATCGACCTCGCCCGCCAGCACCGCCGTCACAGCGGGCGTATTCCCCTTGTAGGGAATGTGATTGATCTTCACGCCGGTTGCTTCCGTGAACATTTCGGCTGCCAGGTGGCCGGGGCTGCCGCTGCCGGCCGAACTGAAGCTCACGCCCCTGGTCTTGCCCGCGGCCACCAGGTCATTGAGTGTCTTGAAACCGGTGCCGGGGTTCACGCCGACCAGCAGCCCCGACGAGGCCATTACCATGATGGGCTTCAGGTCGGCCGGCTTGAAGGGCATGCTCTTGTAGATATGCGGATTCACCGTCAGGGTCGTGTCGATGCCGAACAGCACGGTGTAGCCGTCCGCGGGGCTCTTGGCTGCCATATCGGCGCCGATGTTGCCGCTGGCACCGGCCTTGTTCTCCACCACGAAGGGCTGCTTGAAGCTGTTCTGGAGGATATCGGCGACCGCTCGCGCCAGGATGTCGGAAGGGCCGCCCGGCGGGAAGCTGTTGATGAACTTCACGGGCTTGGACGGGTAGCCCGGCTGGGCTGTCGCGTTCTGCAGCGGCAGCATCGCGGCCAAAGCGATGCCTGCCAATACGGCAGCGGCGCGCCGGCTGAATGAGTGCCTGGTCATGGCTGGTACCCCGATTTCTGCACTACAGGCGCCCACTGGGCGCGGAAGGCCTTGAGCATCGCCTGGGTCTGCACCTGGGTACTCACCACCGGCGCCATCTTCTGGTCCGCGAACTTGCGCTGGGTATCCGGGTCCTGCATCACCTCGCGGATCGCCTTGGACAACAGGTCCACATGGGCCTTGGGCATGGTCGCCGGGGCGAAGAACGCGTTCCACCCGATGGCCACCAGGTCGAGACCCGCTTCCTTGAAGGTGGGAATGTGGGGCGCCATCGGCGAGCGCTTATCGGCCGAGATGGCAAGAATGCGGATCTTGCCGGCTTCGTGCTGGGGCAGCACGGTGTCGAAGGTGTCCACGGCGACCGCGATCTGGCCACCCAGCAGATCGTTGATCAAGGGCGCGGAGCCGCGATAGCCCACGACTTGCGCATCGACCTTGGCCTTCTCGCCCATCATCAGCGCAAAGAAGTGCGGCAGGCTACCGGTGGCCGGCACGCCGAAATTGGCCTTGCCCGGGTTGGCGCGCAACCAGGCCAGCAAATGCGTGAGCTCGCGCACCGGAATCGCGGCGCCCACGGACACCGCGAACTCATAATTGTTGACATGGGAGACCGCCACGAAGTCGCGCTCGGGGTCGTAGCCGATGTCCTTGAACACCAGCGGCGCGACCGTCATGACAGCCGGGTTGGCCAGCATCAGCACGTTTTGCCCAGCCGGCGTGGCCTTGGCCTGCTGCGCTGCCAGGCGCCCGCCCGCGCCGGTCTTGTTGTCCACGATCACGGGCACGCCCAGCTTGGCCTGCAGTTTGTCGGCAACGATGCGGGCCACACGGTCGGAGGACCCTCCGGGCGCGAAGCCGACGACGATGCGAAGAGGTCCTTCTAGCGGCTGGGCCTGCACGGCGATGGCGGTGGCGGCGAACGCCGGCACCAGCCAGCGTAGAAGGGTATGAAGCATGAAGTGTCTCCCACAAGGGAATGCCGGGGCAGCACCGGTTTGCGCACTCACTCTAATCCCCGGACAATTAATTGTTCAAATCAATCATCACTCGCACAAACCCTATGCCGATCCCGCCTCGCATCGCCCGGCCCAGCACGCTGGACGACGTGTTGCTCTACCGGCTTAGCCGCCTGCTGGGAACCGCCGGCAGCATGGTCATCCGTTTGTGCGAAGGCAGCTTCGGCATTACCCGGCGCGAGTGGCGCGTGATCGCCCTGCTGGCGCGGGACGAGGGACTGCTGTCTTCGGAACTGGCGCTGCGGGCCCAACTCGACCGTGCCCGCACGTCCAAGGCCATCACTTCTCTGGTGGGCAAGAAGTTGCTGATCCGGCAGACGCGACCGGGCGACAGGCGCCAGGCCGACCTCGCGTTGACCGACGCGGGGCGGGCTTTGTACGAGGCCTTGTTTCCGCTGGTGCTGAAGATCAATCGGGAGCTGTTGTCCTGCCTCTCAACGGCTGAAGTGGCGGCCATGGACGCGACGCTGGATGCGCTGCAGCTGCAGGCGGAAACAATGGTGGCCCGGGCCGAATTGCCCAAGGCGGATCGGCGGCGCGGCGGTTTGCGGCAACGGATGGGTTAGTGACGGCGCCCGGACTGGTATTGGTCGAAGGCTGGCTGGCGGCGCGCGGCTGGGAGCCGTTCGAGTTCCAGCATGAGGTCTGGCGCGCAATTGCGCAAGGCCGCAGCGGCATGCTGCATGCGACCACGGGTTCGGGCAAGACCTATGCCGTCTGGCTGGGGATCCTTGGCGAACTGCTGTGGAAGTATCCGCCGGCGGCACGCGGTGCGCAGGCGTTGCGGGCGGTGTGGCTCACGCCCATGCGCGCGCTCGCTTCGGACACCACGCGCGCCCTGGCCGAGCCTTTGCGCGACCTCGCGCCCGAATGGACGATCGGGCAGCGCACCGGGGACACCCCCAGCGCCGAGCGGGCGCGCCAGGACCGCCGCTTTCCCAGCGTGCTTGTGACCACGCCCGAGTCGTTGAGCCTCATGCTCACGCGGGAGAACGCGCGCGAGGAGCTGCGCAGCGTCGAATATGTCGTCGTTGACGAGTGGCACGAGCTGATCGGCAGCAAGCGCGGCGTGCAGACCCAGCTGGCCCTGGCGCGGCTGTGGCGGTTCAACCCGCGGCTGGTCGCGTGGGGCTTGAGCGCGACGCTGGGTAATTTGCAGCAGGCGATGGAGGTCTTATGCTCGCCGGGCATCGCAGTCAATGCACCATCGCCCGCCTTGGTGCGGGGGCGAATCGACAAGAGCCTGGTGATCGACACGCTGATTCCGCCCGATCCGGGCAAGTATTCGTGGGCAGGCCACCTGGGCGCGCGGATGCAGCAGCCTGTGGTCGACGAGATCGCGAATTCGGGCACCACGCTTGTATTCACCAACGTGCGGTCGCAGGCGGAGATCTGGTATCAGCTGCTGCTCGAGGCACGGCCGGAATGGGCGGGGCAGATCGCGCTGCACCACGGCTCGATGGACAAGGCCACCCGTGAATGGGTCGAGCAGGGCCTCAAGCAGGGAAGCTTGCGGGCGGTGGTGGCGACGTCGTCGCTGGACCTCGGTGTCGACTTCCTGCCGGTCGAGCGCGTCCTGCAGATCGGCTCGGCCAAGGGAGTGGCCCGCATGATGCAGCGCGCCGGCCGTAGCGGGCACGCGCCCGGCCGGGCCAGCCGCCTCACGCTGGTGCCCACCAACACCATGGAAATCGTCGAGGCGGCGGCCGCTCGCCGGGCGGCCCAGGAGGGCCGCATCGAGCAGCGCTGCTCGCCCGACAAGCCGCTGGACGTGCTGGTGCAGCACCTTGTGACCATCGCGCTCGGCGGCGGTTTTCGCGCAGGGGATCTGCTGGGCGAAGTGCGCACTGCCTGGGCCTACCGCGACCTCACGCGCGAGGAATTCGACTGGGCGCTGGCCTTCTGCGAGCGGGGCGGCGAAAGCCTGACTGCGTATCCCGACTATCACCGCATCGCGGTAGACGGCGCAGGGGTCTACCGGGTCCCGGATCGCGCAATCGCGAGGCGCCACCGGCTGGGTATCGGTACGATCGTCAGCGACGCCGCGATGCAGGTGAAGTACATGAGCGGCGCCAGCATCGGCACCATCGAGGAAGGCTTCATCGCGCGGCTGCGCCAGGGCGACTGCTTCTTCTTCGCCGGCAAGCTGCTGGAGTTCATCCGCGTGCGCGACATGGCCGCCTACGTGAAGAAGGCTACGCGCAACAAGGGCACCGTGCCCACCTGGCAGGGCAGCAAGATGGCGCTGTCCACCGAGATGGGCGACGCCGTACTCGAGATGATGCAAAGGGCCGCCGAGGGCGACTTCTTCGAGCCCGAACTCGAGGCCGCCCGCCCGATGCTGGAAACCCAGGCCCGCCTGTCGCGCATCCCGACGCCGCAGTCCATGCTGGTCGAAGCGTTCCGCTCGCGCGAGGGCTTCCATCTCTACGTCTATCCGTTCTCGGGGCGCCATGTGCATCTTGGGCTGGCCAGCCTGCTGGCGTGGCGGCTGGCGCGCGACCGGCCCAACACCTTCAGCATGTCGGTCAACGATTACGGGTTCGAACTGGTGAGCGCGGACGAGTTCGACCTGGCCCCCATCATCGCCAGGCAGGTGTTCTCCACGGCGAATCTGCTGGCCGACGTGCTGGCGTCGCTCAACTCCACGGAGCTGGCGCAGCGGCGGTTCCGCGAAATCGCCCGTGTGGCCGGGCTGGTGTTTTCCGGCTATCCCGGCCAGCCCAAGAGCGCCAAGCAGCTGCAAGCATCCAGTGGCCTTTTCTTCGAGGTATTTCGCAAGTACGACCAGGGCAACCTGTTGCTGACGCAAGCCCAAAAGGAAGTGCTGAGCCAAGAGCTGGAAATATCGCGGCTGCGGGCGACTCTCGCCCGCCTGCTGCGCAAGACGCTGCAATTCGTCCAGCTGCGCCACCCGAGCCCGATGAGCCTGCCGCTGATGGTGGAGCGCTTTCGCGAGCAGCTCACGACCGAGCAATTGTCGAGCCGGCTGGACCGCATCTTGAGGGACATGGAGCGCGACGCGCAGGTTTGATGACTTTGTCCTATGCGGGCATCGGCACTCCACCACTGACGGGCAGAATGAGGCCCTTCTAAATTGCAGTTAGCGGGACCGCGAGCCCCCGGCGCTTCTGCTTGCTAGGCTTGTGCTTGCAGCTGTCGGCCGGCCTGGCAGCAGACCCCGGACTCGCCGGCCTGCGCCGCCGGCGTGGCTGCATGGATGACGTTGTGCACGAAGCGCAGCTTGTCCAGCGCCTTGGATGCGAGCGCGAACGGGTAGGCGTCATCCTGGCCGAGGCTGCGGTTCAGGCTGTTGAGCAGCAGCGTCAGCGGCACCCATTGTTCCACCAGCTGGTCGAAGTCGCCGGCGGCGGCATCGAAGGGGTTGGTCACCTCTTCGACTTCGTCCTCCTCGTTTCCCGGCACCACCAGCCGAGTGCTATAGGACGAGGCAGTCTCCAGCAGGTCCACCATGTGCAGGTAATGGGCCCAGGTCTCCGCCCAGTCTTCCCATGGATGGGCGGTGGCGTACGCGCTCACATAGCGGTCCTGCCATCCGCGGGGCGCACCGCCCGCTGCGTAGTGGCTGCTCAATGCTTGGGAATAATCGACAGTCTCATCCCCGAAAACCGTACGGAAGTCCTGCTGCAGCGGCCCATCGCGGATCAGGCGGTCCCAGTAATAGTGGCCCGACTCATGGCGCAGGTGTCCCAGCAGCGTGCGGTAGGGCTCGTGCAGCGCGACGCGCCTGCGCACGCGTTCGGTGTCGTCGGCCTCGGAGATGTTCAGGGTGATGACGCCTTCGCAATGGCCGGTCATCACCTGCTGGCCGGGCAGGTCCGCCAGGAACTGGAAGACGGCGCCGTCGCGCCGTCCCTGCGGCGGGTTGGCCGAGGCGAGCCCCAACTTGGCCAGGGTGTAGAAAAGGCGGCGCTTCGCCGCCTCGATGCGGAACCAGCGTTCCTGGTTCTCGGGCAACGACAGGTCCGGCAGGACACGGGTTTGCCTGCAGGAAACGCACATGGGGTTCGAATCCGTCGTCGGCACGGCGAAGTTGCAAGCCTGGTACTCGGTGTGGTTGCGGCACAGGCGGTATTGCTGGTGGTCGTTCGCCTTGCGGCGCTGACGGGTCCTGCGCCGCCACAGGGATTCTTCCTCGCCCTCGACGGGCTCGACCGCGCAAAGCGCCAGCCTGTCGGGCAGGAAGGCCAGCGCGCTGCCGCATTGGAGGCACTGCACGTTCTCGAAGAACAACGGGTGGCCGCAGCTGTCGCAGCGGAAGGTCTTCATCGCTTACTGCTTCTCCAAAGAAAAAAGGCAGGCGTAGCCTCGCCGCTCGCCTGCCTTCTTACGCCGGCTGACGGCCGGCTCTGCACCGTTCAGGGGCGCACGGACAAATCGTTCTTCACTTGGCGCACACCCTTGGTGTTGCGCGCCAGGAACTCGGCCTGTGCCTTCTCGGCGCTGGACTTGGCAAAGCCCGACAACTGCACCGTGCCATTAAGCGTCTGCACCTTGATGGCGGCGGCGTCCACGGTCTTGTCTTCGACGAACTTGGCCTTCACCGCCGTGGTGATGGCGACGTCGTCGACGTAGGCGCCAGCGGTTTCCTGGCCGCGGATGACGGCGCAGCCGGTGGTGACGACAGTGGCGCCGGCGAGAATGGCGAACGCGAGGGCTCTTGTGTATTTCATGACTTTCTCCTTCAGTTGATCGGATAGTTACCTACGGTGCCGCAGTTCTCAAAGCTCCCCGGACGACGGCACCACGCCTCCGGCTTGCATTTCATTCACGCCTGCGAGTTTGGTGGTCTTTCGTGAAGTCCGCCGCCGACATGGCCGACATGATCACGCTGGACAACTGCGAAGACTTCACCAGAGCCACCACCAGTCCGGTGACGGAGATCAGCCGCCAGGGACGGACGATCATCACAACCGCGCCGAGCGCGGCAGCGATTGCCAGGAACTGGCCCGGCCTCCGCCCGGCGTAGTTCGACAGGAGCGGTGTCGCCAGTTCCAGCCCGAGATTCGCCGGGTGGCTGCGCCACCAGGCTCCCCCCACACGTTTGAGGTGAGCCAGCCAGGCCACCGGGCCCGAGCCGTGATCGGGTCCTTCCCAGCCAAGCTGTTCGCCTGGGCCGGGTGCGTGTCCGGAGTCGTGCTCGCGCGCCGTATGCGTGGCGTCGTTGTGGCGGTCGCGGCGCTGAATGTGGTCGACAATTGCCAGGCGGCTTCGTGCGAGCTTGTCGCCGGCCTCGCTCATGACCGGGCCCCGACCGTGCGCAATGCCTGGGCGTCCGCGTCGATCTGGGCTTTCAACTCGGTGAACGCCTTGGCGGGAAGCCGCTGACGCGCCACGCTCCAAGCGCCTGCGGACAGCAGCAATGCGCCGGCCGGTGCGACAAGAAGAATCCAGTGGAACTCCTCATGAAGGACGCCCAGCATCACGGCCACGCCCGCCAGTACCAGGAAGACGAGCAATCCCATGACCGCGACGCCCCAGGCGACCACGCGCTTGGCGACTTCGACGCCCACGGAGGACGCCTCTTCCTGCACCAGGGCTGCATAGCCGGCGACGTGGTCCATGACCAGTTCCGGACGGGTGATCAGTACCGAAAAAATAGGATGGACCATGCCTGCCTCGGGTGCTTGTTGCTCAGTAGTAGCGCTTGTTGCTGTTGCGGCGCATGGCTAGAACCAGCGCGGCCACGGCGGCGCCGATGCCCGCGGCGATCAGGGCGGATTTGAGCGGCTGCTCGGAAACATAGCGAGTGGTCGCCTGCGCGTATTCGCCCACGCTGCTCACGCCTTTGTTGGCCAGGTCCTTGACGCCGTAGCGCAGGTCGCGCACCTTCTCGCCTGCCCGCTCGAAAGCCTGGTTGGCGAATTCACGCGTGCTGTCCAACGCCTGCTCGGTGGCGCTGCGCGCGTCGTCTGCATAACCGGCAGTGCCGGTGCGAAGTGATTTGCTGCTGTTCATTTCGAGTCCTCTTTTGGTGATGGGCACAGGGCTTGCGGCCCTGCGAAACGGGTATCTGTCGGTTTTCTAGCCCTTGCGTCCCAGGCTGACGATAAATGCAACGATGGCCATGATCGCGAAGACGAAAAACAGGATCTTCGCGATCTCCACGGCGCCGGCTGCAATTCCGCCGAAGCCGAATAACGCCGCGATCAGCGCGATCACGAAAAACACAATGGCGTAGTGCAGCATGTCGGTCTCCTTGCAGGGGCCCAGGTTTCACAGCGCTTCGCCTTGCGAAAACGCCTGCGGGAAGGTTAGACCGGGTGCAGTCGCGCTGATGATCAGCGGCAGGCGTGAGTCCTTGTCGGTAGGGGAGATGGGTCCATGTAGGACTCCGCCGACCGGCGAAGGGGAAGTTTCGGAAAAACCGCGCTCAACCGGCAGGGGTGCTGTGCGGCAATACCGCCGAGATCCGCGTGCCGCCGCCGGGTGCGGAATTTACTGACAATTTGCCCCCTGCCGCCTCCACCCGGTGCCGCATGCCTGCCAGGCCGTGGGTGGACGGCCGCGTCTGCGACGCATTGAAGCCCTTGCCGTCGTCCTTGATGTCGACTTCCACGTGATTGCCGTAGTTGCGCACGCTGATCTCGACTTGCCTGGCCTGCGCGTACTTGCCGACATTGGTGAGCGACTCCTGGACCAGGCGGTAGACGGTGAGCTGGCGCGACTCATCGAGTTGGACCGGCTCCAGGCCGGTGGTGATCTCGACGCCCGAACGTTCGGAAAACTCGCGCGCCAGGATTTCCAGCGAGGCCGTGAGGCCGAGGTTGGACAATGACGACGGCCGCAAGTCCTCGATGATCCGGCGCTTCAGGGCGATCCCGCTGTTCAGCGACTCGGTCAGGTGCTGCAGCCGCTGGCCTACTTCAGGAGACTCCATCCCGAGCCGCGATTTCAAGCGCGCGACGTCCAGCTTGGCCGCCGTCAACAAGGCACCCAATTCGTCATGAAGCTCGCGCGCGAGGTGGCCGCGCTCTTCCTCGCGGACCTGTTGCAGATGGGTTGCCAGTTCGGCCAGCGTGGTGGTGCGCTCGCGCACCTGCCGCTCCAGCAGGTCGCGCTGCTGCTGCAGGATCTTCTGCTGCTTCTCGTCGGCCAGCCTGAGGGCTGTGGACTGGCGCAAGTACAGGTAGAACGCCAGCAGGCCTGCCATCGTGACGGCCGCGATCCCGAGGCGCGACAGCAGCAGGGAGCGGCGGACCTGGACCTGGCTGACCTCCATTCGGGCGGTGGCGCCATTGATCAATTTGGTGGCTTGCTCGCGGATGGCATCCATATGCTCCTTGCCCACGTCGGTCATGAGCACGAACTTCCAGGCATCCTCATTGCCCTGCTTGCGCATGCGCACCGACAGGTCCATCTCCGCCAGCTTGCGCTGTACGTTGCGCGAAAGTTGCGCCAGTGTATTGAATTCGCCCGCGTCGGGAGCGTAGGCGAGGCGCAGCGAGTCCAGCTGCGTGCTGACTTCGGCCACGGCGGCGTTATAGGGCTCCAGGTAGCGTGGGTCGCCCGTGAGCAGGTAGCCGCGCGAGCCGGTTTCGGCGTCGAGCACGTGCTGGAGCACGCGGTTGAGCGAGCCGCGGGTGCGCGAGGCCTGCGCGATGTCGTCGAGCGCCTCGGTCGACTGGTTGAAGCCGGTTTCATTGATGCCGATCAGGATGCAGGCCGCCAGGAAGGCCAGCGCCAGGCTGATGGCCAATTTCGGCATTGGGAACGAACGCATGAATCTCACTCGAAGTGTCCTTGTTGTTCATAAAATCGGCCGAAGTGACAACTCAACCGTAGGGCTTTTCAGTCGAAAGTTGGGCACAATGGGCCCAAACAGCTATTCGAAAGAACGGACATGATCAAAGTCGGCATTGTGGATGACCACGCCATTGTGCGGTCGGGACTCAAGCAGTTCTTTTCCGAACAGGTCGATCTGCGCGTCGTCGGGGAAGCTGCCAGCGGCCGCGAAGCCATCGACTTGGTGCGCACCACCGAACTCGATGTGCTGGTCATGGACCTGTCGATGCCGGGGCAAAGCGGCATCGATGCCCTGGGCATGATCCGCGCCAAGGCGCCCGACGTGGGCATCCTGATCCTTTCGGGCTATCCGGAGGAGCACTACGCGATGAACCTGATCCGCCAGGGCGCCAGTGGGTATCTGAACAAGGAATGCGAGCCGATGGAAATCGTCAACGCGATCCGCACGATCGCGCTGGGACGGCGCTACATCTCGCCCGCCGTGGCCGAGTTGCTGGCGCAACAGCTCAATCGCAAGGAAGGTGGCGCTCCCCACGAGCAGCTTTCCGAACGCGAATTCCAGGTGTTCCTCAAGCTGGCCAAGGGCGAAACCGCGGGCGACATCGCCAAGGCGCTGTCGCTCAGCGTGAAGACCGTCAGCACCTATCGTACGCGCCTGATGGAGAAGATGAGCCTGGCGTCGAACAGCGACCTGACCTACTACGCGTTGAAAAACAAGCTGATCGACTGAACCCGCCGTCATGCGCCGGCCTGGCGGTCTTCGCTGTGCGCAATGCAATACTCGACGAGCGCGTCGATCTCGTTGGATTTGTCGAAGACCGCATCCGCGCCCAGTTGGGCGCAGCGCTTGCGCATATCCGTGGTCGCATAGTTGCTGAGCACCACCACACGCTGCGTGGGCGGGCGGGCCCGGCAGGACTCCAATACGCCCAGCCCGCTGCCCTGTTTCAGGAAAAGGTCGACGATCGCAAGGTCCCACATCGCCTGATGCTGGGCCAGCCAGCCCTTGGCTTCGGCTTCGGTCTCGGCCCACCCCAGCGCCTTGACACACGCCAGCTCTTCCAGCGTGCCGATAAGGTTCTCCCGGATCGTGGCATTGTCCTCGACGATATAGGTTCTCAATTCCACAGTGGTACCAAGGCTGGATGGGTTGAACAGTGTTGGAGTCGTATCAGCGGACCGGTGTGTATCGCGTTGTATCCCTCATCCGTCGCTTTTTATTTTGCCAGCCGCACCGGGTAAGAAGCGTAGGATGTTTCCTACCGGACAAATGTAGTCCTGAGCTGACAGAACGTCCCGGAGGGCACCGACCCGGCAACAATTTTTAACCACGCACACTCACCTGAAACAGGGCTTTGCTGAGCCCCGCCGAGGACGCCAAAAAATGAAATTGTTGATCGAGTCGGCCATGATTTTTTTTGGCACGTTGATGGCTGCGGGCATCGTGGCCCTTGGAGAGCCCGCGCGTGCGGACGCCGCCGCTGGTAGAGAGTTCACGCCCGGCCACGTGATCGGCCGGCTCATCGAAGCGGCTCGGCCATGGTCTGAGCCGGTTGCGCCGGCCCATGCCGGTGCTGATGCGTGGCATGAGTGAGGCCGCCCCTACCTCCCCCGGCCATGGACGGCCGCTGTGGCTCAAGGTCCTCGCAGGCCTCTTGCTACTGGCGCTCCTGCTGGTGCTGCTGCTCGTTTTCTTCCCCTGGGATGTCCTGCGCGGACCTCTCAATCGCTATGTGAGCGACAAGACCGGCCGGCATTTCGAGATCACTCGGCGCCTGGACGTCAAGCTCGGGCGCACCACCCGCGTCATTGCGGACGGCATCGAGTTCGCCAATCCCGATTGGGCGCAGAACCCGCACCTGGTCAAGGCGGAGGGCGCGGAAATCCATGTCCAATTGCTGCCGCTGCTGAAGCGGCAGATCATTTTGCCGCGAGTCGAACTGCGCCAGCCACAGCTGGGCCTGCAGATGGAGACCGATGGCCGCCGCAGCTGGGCGCTGGGGCGCGACTCCTCGGATCCCAGGAACGTGCCCGACATCGGCGCTTTAGTCGTCGACAAGGGCACGGTGCACTTCATCTCCACGCAGCACGGTGCGGACATCCGTGCAGACTTTGCGATCGACGGGCCGCTGACGCTGCAGCCGGCCCAGCCCGCGAATTCTGCCGCCGGCACCGGAAATCCATCGATGCCGCTCAGTTTCAGCGGCAAGGGCACGTGGCAGAAGGAGCCGTTCACGGCGAAGGGCCGCACCGGCAACGTGCTGTACCTGAGCGCGCCCTTGCAGAACCCGTTTCCGCTCGAGATCGCCGCGACCGCCGGTGCAACGACCTTGCGCGCGCAGGGGGTCATCGCCAGCCTTGCCACGCTCGATGGCGCGGATGCGGTGTTCGACCTGCAGGGCAGGAACCTCGCGGACCTGTACAAGTTCGTCGGCGTCGTCCTACCCTCGACGCCCCGGTATGTCCTGCATGGCCGGGTCTCGAAGAAGGGCGAGGCGTGGAACGTCAAGGACATCAAGGGGAAGCTGGGCGACTCGGACCTGGCGGGAGAACTCTCCTACGATCGCGCCGAAAAAATACCTCGGCTTGCCGGCAAGCTCAAATCAAACCTGCTGGACTTCGACGATCTGGCGCCGGTCGTGGGATTGCCGGAACAGCCGCGCCGTGCCGTCACTGCCGCAGCCGCATCGACCGACCCGGGGCAGCCTCCCGGCCAGCGCAAGGCGAAGAAGCCAAAGGCGCCGAAAGATCCCACGCGCAAGGTATTGCCTGTCGCGCCGCTCGATCTTGCGCGGCTGAAAGCCATGAATTCGGATGTCAGCTACAGCGCGGCGCGCGTGACCAACGCGGGGAAGATGCCTCTGGACCGCATGGCCATGCAAGTGCGGCTGAAAGACGGCGTGCTGCTGCTCGATTCGCTCAATCTCGGCATCGCCGGCGGCACGGTGGCCGGGCGTGTTCGCATCGACAGCAACAGCAATCCGGCCGCGGCCGAGGTTCGCCTCAGCGGGAAGTCGCTCGAGCTGAACAAGATGTTCACCGACGTCAATCTCACACGGACCAGCTTCGGCAAGATCCACGCAGACATTAACCTGCAGGGGCGGGGCAACTCGGTGGCCCAGATGCTCGCGGGCTCGTCCGGGAACGTGTCGATGCTGATGGGGAAGGGCCAGATCAGCAACCTGCTGCTGGAGATCGCGGGCCTCGATGGCGCGGAAATCATCAAGTTCCTCGTGCGCGGCGACAACAATGTGGGCGTGCGCTGCGCCGCCACCGCTTTCGACGTCAAGAGCGGCCTCATGACGAGCCGTGCGCTGGTGCTCGACACGACCGATACCGTCATCCACGGCGAAGGCAGTGTCAATCTGGCGACCGAGGGCATTGACTTTTACTTCCGGCCCCAGCCGAAGGACATGAGCATCCTCAGCCTGAGATCCCCGCTGAAGGTGTCCGGAACCCTGGGAGCTCCGCAAGCCGGCCCGGACAAGGGCGCCCTGGCGGGCCGGGCCGTTGCGGCGCTGGCCCTGGCGGCGATCAACCCGTTGCTGGCACTGGCGGCCACCGTGGAGACGGGGCCCGGCGAGGACGCCAATTGCGGCGCCATCCTGCGCGAGGCGGCTTCGCCCGACGCGGCGGCGCGAATGCAAAAAAACGGATCGGCGTCCGGCGGCCCGGGCGCGCGGGCCAAGTCCCTGTTCGGCCTGGGCGGGTCCGGCGGCGAAAAGGCGAAGGCGCCGGCCCCCGCGGGAAGCGCCGACCCGCACGCGCCCGGCGCTGCCGGCAAGCTCTAGGCCCGGCGGCCCGCAGGCCCAGGCCGTACCCGCAATCAGGCAAACGCCTGCCGCGAATGCCCGCGCATTGCAGGACAAGACACTATCGCTGCTTGGACAAGATGCTCACGTAGTCGTGCATGGCGGTGTTGATGGTCGATATCCGGTATTCCACCGGCTTGTCGCCGAAGGTCAGCGCGATGCGGTGGACTTCGAGCACGGGCAGGCCCACGGGCACCCCCAGGATACGCGCCGTTTCGGGGCTTGCGGCGGCCGCGCGGGCCCGCTCGCGGGCCCTCAGAACGGTGATGCCGTGGTCGCTCTGGTAGAGGCCGTAAATGGTGCTGGGCCTCTCCAGGAAACGTTTTTCATTCAACCCCCTGAACGTCTGGGCGGCGACCGCCAGGCGGTCGTGGACCACGGGTCGGCCCGCCAGCGACAGCCGATTGGCGATGCGCGCCACCGGGTCGCCGGGCTTGATGCGCAGCGCCGCCGCCTCGGCTTCATCGGCCCGGCCGCGCACGAACCCCATGCATTGGACCTGAGGGTATTCGCGTACCGGCCGTTCCTGCGCCTCGGTGAACTCATCGCGCGGTTCGACGTGGAAAAACTGGAACAGGAAACGGTCGTCGTTGTGCAGGGCCACGTAGGTGCCCTTGCCTTGCCGGCGCACCAGCACATGCTCATGCACCAGCTCGTCCACCGCCTTGCGCACGGTGCCGATACTCACCCCCAAGGCAGCCGCGATGACGCTCTCGTTGGGCAGGGTGGCGCCGGGCCCGTAGCGGCCGCTTTCGACCACCCGCTGCAACTCGCGCTTGGCCTGCCGGTAGAGCGGGCCGAAGGGGCCGGATGCCAAGGCTTGCAAGCCATGCGACACAGGAGGCGGGGACATGGCACAGTTTAGTTCAATGTTCCATGTCATCTATATGAGTTGGTTGACAGCACCCCGCGGTTCACCAAAACTGCGCGCTCGACATTTGCAGGAGTTTCGATGATTCATTTTGTTTTGCATGATCCTGGCGACACCGTGGCCGTGGTCGTGGTCGAGGGCGTCAAGGCCGGCGCGGAGCTCACCGGTTGGGTGATGGACGACGACCGCACCGTGAACCTCGTGGCGCGCCAGGACATTCCCATCGGCCACAAGATCGCGCTCAAGGACATGGGCCTTGGCGAGACCGTCATGAAGTACGGCATCGACATGGGCAAGGTCGTCGCTCCCATCCAGGCGGGCCAGCACGCCCATGTCCACAACATCAAGACCAAGCGCTGGTAAAGCACCATGTCCATCATCAACCGTGAAACCACCTTCCTGGGCTATCGCCGGGAGAACGGCCGCGTGGGCGTGCGAAACCACGTCGTCGTCCTTCCGCTGGACGACCTGTCCAATGCCGCCGCCGAAGCTGCAGCCCACAACATCAAGGGGTCCATGGCGATCCCGCACCCGTATGGCCGGCTTCAGTTCGGCGCCGACCTGGAACTGCATTTCCGCACGCTCATCGGCACCGGCTGCAATCCCAACGTCGCCGCCGTCGTCGTGATCGGCATCGAGGACGGCTGGACCAAGAGAGTGGTGGATGGCATCGCGACCACCGGCAAGCCCGTCTGCGGCTTTGGCATCGAGGGCCACGGCGACCACGACACCATCATGCGGGCCAGCAAGGCGGCCCGGGAATACGTCCAGTGGGCCAGCGAGAAGCAGCGCGAGCGCTGCGGAATCAGCGAATTGTGGGTGTCGACCAAGTGCGGCGAGTCGGACACGACTTCCGGCTGCGGCGCCAACCCCACCGTGGGCAATGCCTTCGACAAGCTGCACCCGCTGGGCAACTACCTGTGCTTCGGCGAGACGACCGAGCTTACCGGCGGCGAACACATCGTGGCCCAGCGCTGCGCCAGCGATGCGGTGCGCGAGAAGTTCATGTTCATGTTCAATCGCTACCAGGAGGTGGTCAATCGCCACAAGACCAGCGACTTGTCGGACTCGCAGCCGACCAAGGGCAACATCGCCGGCGGCTTGACGACGATCGAGGAAAAAGCTCTTGGCAACATCCAGAAGATCGGGCGCAAGTGCACCGTGGACGGCGTGATCGACAAGGCCGAGATGCCTGACCACCCGGGCCTGTGGTTCATGGATTCGTCCAGCGCCGCGGCCGAGATGGTCACCCTGTGCGCGGCATCCGGCTATGCGGTGCATTTCTTCCCGACAGGGCAGGGCAACGTGATTGGCAACCCCATCCTGCCCGTCATCAAGATCTGCGCCAACCCGCGCACCGTGCGCCTGATGGGGGAGCACATCGACGTCGACACGTCCGGCCTGTTGCAGCGCGAAATCAACCTCGACCAGGCCGGCGACCGGCTGCTGGAATGCATGCTGCGCACGGCCAACGGCCGGCTCACGGCGGCCGAGGCGCTGGGCCACCGCGAGTTCGTCTTGACGCGCCTGTTCGAATCGGCCTGACGTGGCAAGCGCTCTGCGCATCGTCATCTGCGAATTCATGGACGAGGCGGCCGTCGGGCGGCTGCAAGCCGCGCATGACGTGCTGTACGACCCCTCGCTCGTCGATGACATGCCGAGGCTGCTGGCGCAAGCGCGGGAATGCGACGTGCTGATCGTGCGCAACCGCACGCAGGTTCGCGGCGAGCTGGTGTCGGCGCTTGGCCGCTGCAAGCTCGTGGGGCGACTGGGCGTCGGCCTGGACAACATCGATGTCGCGGCCTGCGAAGCGCAGGGCATCGGCGTGATCCCGGCCACCGGCGCCAATGCGTTGAGCGTCGCCGAATACGTGATCGCCTGCGCCATGATGCTGTTGCGCGGCGCCTATCGTTCGACCGCTGCGGTCGCCGCGGGCGCCTGGCCGCGCCAGGCGCTCGGCCAGGGCCGGGAAATGTCCGGCAAGACGCTCGGCGTCGTCGGCTTCGGCTCGATCGGGCAGGCCACGTCACGCCTGGCCCGGGGGCTGGGCATGAACGTCCTGGCTTTCGATCCCCTGCTCGATGCCGGCGACAAGGCTTTTGAAAGCCTGGGCGTGCAACCGGCTACGCTCGACGACCTGCTTTCGCGCGCCGATGTCGTGACCCTGCACGTGCCCTTGCTGGACGGCACGAGGGGGCTGTTCGGCGCCAGCCGGATTGCCGGCATGAAGCCCGGTGCTATTCTCATCAACACTTCGCGCGGGCAGATCGTGGACCTGGCCGCCGTGGTGCGGGCGCTGAAAGCCGGATCGCTGGGCGGTGCGGTATTCGATGTCTTCGACCAGGAGCCGCTTGCGGCCGGCGTGGTCGAGGCCGATTGCCCCAACCTGATCCTCACGCCGCATGTGTCCGGCGTCAGCCAGGAATCCAACGTGCGCGTGTCGTCGCTGATCGCCGACCGCGTGCTGGAAAGACTAGCGCAAAGGAAGCCCTGATGGCACGGCTATCGATGGACGAAGCAACCCGGCTGGCGGCGCGCGCCTTGCGCCAGGCGGGCGCGAGCGAGGCCATGGCAGACAGCACGGCAGCCGCCCTGGTGCTGGCCGAGGCGCAGGGCCTGGGCTCGCATGGCCTCAGCCGTGTTGCGCAATATTCGACGCACCTGCGCAATGGGCGCGCGGACGGGCATGCGGTGGCCGAGGTCCTGCGGCAAAAAGGCGCCGCGCTGCTGGTGGACGCCCGGCAGGGCCTGGCCTTTCCGGCTTGCCACCTGGCGGTCAGGCAGGCGATCCACACGGCGGGCCTGCTGGGGGTGTGCTTTGCGGGCGTGACCAACAGCCATCACGGCGGCGTTCTGGTCGACCACTTGCGCGCCGCGGCCGACGCGGGCATGGTAGGTCTGGGTTTTTCCAATTCGCCGGCGGCGATGCCGGCCGCGGGCGGCAGGCACCCGGTGTTCGGAACCAACCCGGTCGCGGCCGTGTTCCCCCGCCGGGATGCGCCGGCAGTGGCGATCGATCTGTCCCTGAGCGAAGTGGCCCGGGGCAAGCTGATGGTGGCGGCCAAGGAAGGCAAGCCCATTCCCAAAGGTTGGGCGCTGGATCGCCACGGAAACCCGACCACCGATCCACGGGCCGGCCTCGAAGGCTCGATGATGGCCGTGGGCGCCCTCAGCAGTCCCAAGGGCTCCTTGCTGGCACTGATCGTCGAGCTTCTGGTCACGGCGCTCACCGGCGCACGATTCGGTTTCGAGGCCTCCTCTTTTTTCGTGGACGAGGGCAATGCGCCGCGCATCGGCCAGGCCTTCATCGTGATCGATCCCGGCGCGCTGGCCGGCCGGGACACTTACTTTGAGCGCATGGAAACCGTGATCGCGGAGATGCTGGCCGACGACGGCGTGCGCCTGGCGGGAGAGCGGCGCGTGCGCCTGGAGGCAAAATCCAGGCAGGAAGGCCTGGAGATTCCCGATGCGCTGCATGAGCAGCTTCGTCGGCTCGGAGGCTGATAACTCAACCAGGGTGTGGATATGAAACGTCGTGAGATCGTGTTGGCGGCTGGGGCTGCCATGGCGGGATGGCCGGGCACCGGCAGCGCCCAGTCGGGCTTTCCCAAGCCCGGGACCAACATCAAATATGTCGTGCCTTTCGCGCCGGGCGGGCTGACGGACATGATGGCGCGGACCGTGGGCCAGAAGCTCGGCGACGCCTGGAAGGTGCCGGTTGTCATCGAAAACAAGGCGGGCGGCAATGCCCAGATCGGCGCCGAGCAGGTGGCCAAGGCGCCTGCTGACGGGTACTCGCTCCTCGCTATCACGCTCACCCACGCGGCCAACGTCGCCCTGTTCCCGAATGCGCCCTACAGCCTGACCCGCGATCTGAGGCCCGTGGCCCTGCTGGCCGGCTCGCCGATGCTGGTGGTGGTTCCGGCCAACAGCCCGATCAAGGACTTCAAGGACCTTATCTCGATCGCCAAGGCCCGGCAGCTCAACGCCGGCTCCAGCGGCAACGGCTCGCCTCCGCACCTGGTGATGGCCTTGTTCAACGACCTGAACAGGAGCCGCATGACCCATGTGCCCTACCGGGGCGGGGCACCCTCGATGGTGGACCTGATCGGCGGCCAGCTCGACATCATCTTTTCCAATTTCCCCGAGTCCATCGCTCACGTCAAGGGCGGCAAGCTGCGCGCGTTGGCGACGTGCAGCCTGTCGCGCCATCCCATGCTGCCGGACGTCCCGACGGCCATGGAGGCCGGCATGCCGGGGCTGTACACGGAAAACTGGACCGCCGCCATGATCCATGCCAAGACGCCGGATGACATCGTCGACAAGTATTCGCGCGAGATCATCAAGATCATGTTCAGCCGCGAAGTGGAAGAGCGCGCGATGCAGCAGGGCTTCCGGCTCACCCCGAAAGGATCGGGCGAATTCGCGGCCTTCCTCAAGTCGGAGATCGATCGCTGGGGCCGCATCATCAGGACGGCCAAGATCACGGCCACCTGAGGCGTCAGTGCACGGGGGCGCGGCCCCGGCACACGGGGCAGGCGGCTTGACGCGGCACGCGCACCTCGGTCCATTCCATGGACCGCGCGTCCAGCATCTGCAGCCTGCCCGCCAGCGGCATGCCGGCGCCGCTGAGCAGCTTGAGGGCCTCGGCCGCTTGTATGGCGCCGATGATGCCGACCAGGGGCGCGAACACGCCGAGGGTGGCGCAGCGCGTTTCCTCCACCTGCTCGGAAGGCGGAAACACGCAGGCGTAGCAGGGCGAGGCCTGGTCGCGCGTGTCGTAGACCGAGACCTGCCCGTCGAAGCGGATGGCGGCGCCGGAAACCAGGGGCTTGCCATGCTTGACGCAGGCCGCATTGATGGCGTGCCGGGTCGCGAAATTGTCGCAGCAATCGACCACCGCATCCGCTTGCGGCACCAGCTCGTCCAGCAGCGCCGCATCGGCCCGCAAGGCGATCGCCTCGACCTGCGGATCCGGGTTGATCGCGGCGATGGCTTGCCGCGCGGATTGCGCCTTGGGCTGGCCGACGCGCGCCAGGCTGTGGGCGATCTGGCGCTGCAAATTGGTGACGTCCACCGTGTCGTTGTCGACCAGCGTGATGCGGCCCACGCCGGCGGTGCCGAGGTACAGCGCCACCGGTGACCCAAGGCCCCCGGCACCGATCACCAGGGCATGGCCGTCCATGAGCCGCTGCTGGCCCTCAACGCTGATCTCCTCGAGCAGGATGTGCCGTGAGTAGCGCAGCAGCTGGTCGTCGGTCATGCGTGGATTGTCCAGGAAAAAGAAAAGCCGGCTGGCTGCCGGCTTCCACTGGGCCCCGGCTATCGCCGGGGTGACGCCCCTGCACTGCTTTGGCGTGTCAATTTTCCTTCTTTTCGTCCTTGCGCTCGATGACCTGCGTCTTGCTGATCAGCACCGGCCGGCCCTTGAGCTGGTTGAGCGCCTGCACCAACTGGAAATCCTTGTCGCTACCGAATTCGGGCGTCTTGCGCTCGGCCACCGGCTTTTTAGCCTCTTCCTCGGCCTTCTTGCGCGCTTCCTCGCGGGCCCGCTCCCGTGACGGATCCTTGACTTCGGCACCCTGGCCGCTGCCCAGGTGCTTGTCGAGGTCGGCCTCGCGCGTGCGCAGCATCGAGAACACGTTTCCTTCCTCGGACTCGTCCACCAGCACATCGGGCACGATGCCCCGGGCCTGGATGGACTTGCCGCTGGGCGTGAAGTAGCGCGCCGTGGTGAGCTTCAGGCCGGTATCGGGCCCGAGCGGCCGCACCGTCTGGACCGAGCCTTTGCCGAACGTCTGGCTGCCCAGCACCATGGCCCGCTTGTGGTCCTGCAGTGCACCGGCCACGATTTCGCTGGCCGAAGCGGACCCTTCATTGACCAGCACCACGAGCGGCACGGTCTTGAGCGCGGCCGGCAGGCGGCGCAGGGGGTCGGCGCCGGCACGGCGCTGGTAGAACTCGGGCGACGCCTTGTAGATGAACTTGCTCTCGGCCAGCTGGCCGTTGGTTGAC
Source organism: Ramlibacter sp. (assembly GCA_013815685.1). Classification (GTDB taxonomy): domain Bacteria; phylum Pseudomonadota; class Gammaproteobacteria; order Burkholderiales; family Burkholderiaceae_C; genus Ramlibacter. The sequence continues at coordinate 115,169 of JACDFR010000001.1, read as the reverse complement.
ACGACCGTGACGTTCTCCGGCAGGAAGGCGGCGGAGACGGCGACTGCGGCGTCGAGCAGGCCGCCCGGGTCGTTGCGCAGGTCCAGCACCAAGCCCTTGAGGTTGGGGTCGGCCTTGTAGATCTCGTCGACCTTGCGCACGAAATCATCGACGGTGCGTTCCTGGAACTGCGACAGCCGGATCCAGCCATAGCCGGGCTCGATGACCTTGCCCTTGACCGACTGGGTCCTGATCTCTTCGCGCGTAATGGTGACCGGGAACGAACGGTTCTCGTCCTTGCGGAAGATGGTCAACATGACCTTGGTGTTGGGCTCGCCGCGCATGCGCTTGACGGCCTCATTGAGGGTCAGGCCCTTGACCACCGTGTCGTCGATCTTGGTGATGAGGTCGTTGGGCTTCAGGCCGGCGCGGTAGGCGGGCGAGCCCTCGATGGGAGAGACCACCTTGACCAGGCCGTCTTCCTGGGAGATTTCGATGCCGACGCCCACGAAGCGCCCGGACGTGCCTTCACGGAATTCCTTGAACGACTTCTTGTCGAAATACTGGGAATGGGGGTCCAGGCTGGCCACCATGCCGGAGATGGCGTCGGTGATGAGCTTTTTCTCGTCGACCGCCTCCACATAATCGCTCTTGACCATGCCGAATACGGCTGCCAGCTGTTGCAGCTCCTCGAGCGGAAGAGGGGCGAGCGAGCCGCGCGCGACCGTTTGCAGCGACACGGTGGTGAGCGCGCCGGCCAGCGCGCCTGCGCAAATCCAGCCGGCAATCTTGAGTTTGTGGCTCATGTCAAAAGAATCCAGTCCTCTTCAGTGCTGAAAATATACACCCGCGAGGTAGATATGACGAAACCGTTACGCGAGGGTTCCCCCTAGCGTAGCCGATTGTGGAAAAGTCCCGGGGTTTACCTGATCTTTACGGCAGCAAACCCCGGGCAACCCACAAGGAGACTTGCGAAAGGTGATCAGTCGCCGCCCAGCACTGCCAGGCTGGCGATGGTGTCCAGCAGCACGCCCACGCGTTCGTCCGACCGGGCTGCGCCCGCCGCCATGGCCAGCAGGGCCATGACCCAGGTCGCGCCGAAAACCCAGGAATTGGGCAGCCGCTTGAGGCGCAGGGCGAGGGTTCGGGTCTTGCTCATGGTTTCGGGCGTTGCGTCACCCGAACTGTAGTGACAGGCGCGGGCGGCAGCTTAGGTGAATTGCCTAGCCTTTGCCCTGGTTTGCCACGGCTGCGGCAGCGCTGGCCGCCGCCTGTGCGTCGCCCAGGTAGTAGTGGCGAATGGGCTTGAGGCTATCGTCCAGTTCATAGACCAGCGGAATGCCGTTCGGTATGTTCAGCCCGACGATCTCGCTGTCCGAGACGCCGTCGAGGTATTTCACCATTGCCCGGATCGAGTTGCCGTGGGCGGCCACCAGCACGCGCCTGCCGGCCTTCATGGCCGGCGCCATCGATTCGTTCCAGAACGGCAGTACCCGCGCCACGGTGTCCTTCAGGCATTCGGTCAGGGGAACCTGGCCGGCCCCCAGCCTGGCATAGCGGATGTCGCCGCGCTCGCTGCGCGGGTCCCCCGGCTCCAGTGCCGGAGGCGGCACGTCGTAGCTGCGGCGCCAGACGAGAACCTGCTCGTCGCCGAACTTCTTGGCCGTCTCGGCTTTGTTCAGGCCTTGCAGCGCGCCATAGTGGCGCTCGTTGAGCCGCCACGAATGGGCAACCGGCAGCCAGGTGCGGTCCATCTCGTCCAGGCAGTGCCACAGCGTGTGGGTCGCGCGCTTGAGAACGCTGGTGTAGCAGATGTCGAAATCGAGCCCCTCCTGTTTCAGCAGCCGGCCCGAGGCCCTGGCCTGTTCCACACCCGTGGCCGTGAGCGGAACGTCGGTCCAGCCGGTGAAACGGTTTTCGAGATTCCAGTTCGATTCACCGTGACGGATCAGAACGAGTTTGTGCATGTGGGGCCTGTGAAATTTGCGGTGCCAAACCCGGCATTTTAGAATCGCGGGTTGACTCAAAGGAAAGACGTGAAATTTTTAATCGACAACTGGATGCTCTTCTCGGTGGCTTTGACTTCCGGGGCCATGCTGCTGTGGCCGGCGGTCCAGGGCGCGACGGCCGGCGGCTTGTCCACTGCGGGCGCCGTCCAACTCATCAACCGCGAGCGGGCCGTGGTGGTGGATGTGAGCGAAACCGAAGAGTTCGCTTCGGGCCATGTGGGCGGGGCCAAGAGCGTGCCGGTGGGCCAGCTGGAGCAGCGGCTGCCCGAGGTGGTCAAGAATAAGGCGCTGCCCCTGATCCTGGTCTGCCCCAACGGCGCGCGCGCCAACCGCGCGCTGTCCGTCGCCAAGAAACTCGGTTACGAGAAGGCCCAAGTGCTCGCGGGCGGGCTCAAGGCCTGGAAAGAAGCTAATCTTCCGGTAGAGAAAGCCTGAACCGGAAAAGACCATGCAGCCCGTCAAGATGTACACCACGGCCGTTTGCCCCTATTGCACCCGAGCCAAGCAGATCCTCCAGGCCAAGGGCGTCGAGACCATTGACGAGGTCCGGGTCGACACGCATCCGCACGAGCGCGCGCGCATGATGGAAATCACCGGGCGGCGCACCGTTCCGCAGATCTTCATCGGCGACACCCACGTCGGCGGCTGCGACGACCTGATGGCACTGGACAGCCGGGGCGCTCTCGTTGCCCTGCTGGAAGGTCCCGCCATTGCCGGATAATCCCGGCTGACCCGAAATCCCAGCCCGCTTCGGCACCCCCCGGGGCGGGCTTTTGCATTGACAGAAAGATCCCCCATGGCCGACCAGCAACAAGAACCCGTCTTCCAGATCCAGCGCGTCTACCTCAAGGAAGCTTCACTCGAGCAGCCCAACTCGCCAGGTATCCTGCTGGAGCAGGAACAGCCCTCCGTGGACATCCAGCTCGGCGTCGAGGCCGCGCAGGCCGCCGAGGGGGTGTACGAAGTGTGCGTGACGGCGACCGTCACGACCAAGCTGAAGGACAAGACGGTGTTCCTGGTGGAGGCCAAGCAGGCCGGTATCTTCGAGATCCGCAACCTGCCGGCCGATCAGATGAGCCCCGTCATGGGCATCGCGTGCCCGCAGATCGTCTATCCCTACCTGCGCGGCAACGTCGCCGACATCATCACGCGCGCCGGCTTTCCGCCCGTGCACCTGGCCGAAATCAACTTCCAGGCCATGTACGAGCAGCAGCAGGCCGAGCAGCAGCCGGCGGCAGAGCCTTCGCGCATTATCACGACGGCGTGAAGCCCTGGCTGCAAGGCCTGGGATTGCCATGAAAATCATCGTGTTGGGAGCCGGGGCCTGGGGCACGGCCCTCGCCGCCAACGCGGCCGCGCGGCACGAGGTGACGCTGTGGGCCCGCGATGCCGGACAAGGCCGCGCGCTGGAGCGGGAGCGCGAAAACCGCCGCTACCTGCCCGGGGTGGCCCTGCCCGCCAACCTTGCGTTCAGCGCCGAACCGGATGAAAACATCGGCCGGCTGGCGAGCGCCAGCGAGCTGGTGCTCATCGCCACGCCGATGGCGGGGCTGCGGCAAATGCTTGTTCAGCTGCGCGATCACGGCGGGCCGGTGGCTTGGCTGTGCAAAGGCTTCGAAGCGCCCGCGGATGTGCCGCAGGGTCTGCTCGGCCACGAGGTCAAGGCCCAGGTGGCTCCCGGGTTGAACGCCGGTGTGTTGAGTGGCCCGAGCTTTGCACAGGAAGTCGCGCGGGGCCAGCCCACCGCGCTGGTAGCAGCCAGTGGCGAGGCGCAGGTCCGGGATGCCCTGGTGGCAGCTTTCCACGCGGGCAACCTTCGTGTCTATGCCAACGACGACCTTGCCGGTGTCGAGGTCGGCGGCGCCGTGAAGAACGTGCTGGCCATCGCCGCCGGGCTGTGCGATGGCTTGAACCTGGGGCTGAATGCGCGCGCCGCGCTGATCACCCGGGGCCTGGCAGAGATGACCCGCCTGGGGGTGGCGCTGGGCGCGCGCCAGGACACGTTCATGGGCCTGGCGGGCCTCGGCGACCTGGTGCTCACGGCCACCGGCGACTTGAGCCGCAACCGCCAGGTCGGCCTGCTGCTGGCGCAGGGCCGGTCGCTGCAGCAAGCGGTCGAGTCGCTGGGCCATGTCGCCGAAGGCGTCTACTGTGCGCGCGCGGTCGTTCGGCGAGCGCAGCGCCTGGGCATCGATATGCCGATCGCGCGGGCGGTTGTTGCCCTGCTCGACGGTGAACTTCAGCCAGCGCAGGCCGTGGCCGAACTGATGGGCCGTGGGCCCGTCGCCGAAGCGGCCTGAGCCGCGCGGGCGCGTCAGCCCGCGGCTGGCGCGATACGGCCCAAGGCTTGCCGGATCTGCCCGATGTCGCGCGGCCGCACCAGGCGGGCTTCTTCCTTGCCATCCTTGAGGAAGACCAGGGTCGGCCACAGCCGGACCCGGAACGAGCGCCCGAGTGGCCGCCCGCTGCCATCTTCCACCTTGATGTGCCGCACGCCCGCATGAGACGCCAGGGACTCGGCGATCAGCGGCTGGGCCCCGAGGCAGTAGCCGCACCACGGCGTGCCGAACTCCAGCAAGGCCGGGCCTGCCAGGGCGTCGATGTCGGCGCGCAATGGCTCTGTCTGCGCGTAGGCTGTGTTCATCCGGCTATTGTCCCCAAAGCGTAAAGCCCCGGCGCGTAGGAGCCAGCCGCCGCTGCGCGTGAGTGCAATCCGGAGCCGCGCGATCCCGCTATGCTTGTCGCAATGGCAATACCTTTTGATTTTTCCCCTGATGCCGTGGCCGAGCTCGCCCGCGGCGATGTGGCCCGGGCTTTGACCGAGGATGTCGGCACCGGGGACCTCACCGCCGGATTGGTGGATCCTCGACAGCGCGCCCGCGCGCGGGTGCTGGCCCGTGAAGCCGCGGTGATCTGCGGCGCGCCCTGGGTGGACGCGGCGCTGCGGCAGCTGGACCCGCTCGTCGAGATTCACTGGCTGGTACGCGAAGGCCTGTACGGCAGCGCCGACCAGGTGGTGCTGGAGATCGAGGGCAGCGCCCGCGGGCTGTTGACGGCCGAGCGCACGGCGCTGAATTTCCTGCAGCTGCTCAGCGCCGTCGCCACCAAGACCGCAACCTACGTGGAGGCCGTGCGCGGCACCCGCGCCCAGATCGTCGATACCCGCAAGACGCTGCCGGGGCTGCGCTTGGCGCAGAAATACGCGGTGCGCACCGGGGGCGGCACCAACCACCGCATCGGCCTCTACGACGCCGTGCTGATCAAGGAGAACCATATCGCCGCGGCCGGGGGCGTGACGCAGGTATTGAAGGCGGCGGCGCCGGTGGCGGCGCAGGCGTCGTTCGTCGAGATCGAGGTCGAAACACTCGCGCAACTGGAGGAGGCGCTGGCGGCCGGGGCCCGGATGGTCCTGCTGGACAACATGGACCTGCCGACCCTGCGCCAGGCCGTGCGCATCAATGACGGGCGCGCGATCCTGGAAATCTCCGGCGGCGTCACGCTTGAGAGTATCCGGCCCCTTGCGGAAACCGGCGTGGACCGCATCTCCATCGGAGCCTTGACCAAGGACGTCAAGGCCACCGATTTTTCCATGCGGCTGAAGGAAATCTGAACATGAGCGCGGTGATCCCCATTTTCGACGTTGAGTACGAGCATCCCAATCCCGGCGAGGCATCGGGCGCGGCCTGCGACACCAGGCACGCCTGGGCCAGGGTGCCGGCGGAGCCGTCGCAGGATGAACGCGCTGCCCTCAAGGACAGGATCCGTCGCCTGCTGAAGGAACGCGACGCGGTGATGGTCTCGCACTACTATGTGCATCCCGACCTGCAGGACCTCGCCGAGGAAACCGGCGGCATCGTCAGTGACTCGCTCGAGATGGCGCGGTTCGGCCGCGACCATCCCGCGCGCACGCTGGTCGTGTCGGGCGTGCGCTTCATGGGCGAAACCGCCAAGATTCTTTCGCCCGAGAAGCGCGTGCTGATGCCCGACATGGACGCCACGTGCTCACTTGACCTGGGATGCCCCATCGACGACTTCTCGGCCTTCTGCGACCAGCATCCCGGCCGCACCGTGGTGGTCTACGCCAACACCAGCGCCGCCGTGAAGGCGCGTTCGGACTGGCTGGTCACCTCCAGCTGCGCCGTGGACATCGTGCGGGCGCTCAAGGACAAGGGCCACAAGATCCTGTGGGCGCCCGACAAGCACCTGGGTTCCTACATCCAGCGGGAAACTGGCGCCGACATGGTGCTGTGGAACGGCTCGTGCATCGTGCACGACGAGTTCAAGGCGTTCGAGCTGGAAGACCTGAAGAAGCAGTACCCCCAGGCCAAGGTGCTGGTGCATCCGGAATCGCCGGCGGACGTGGTGGCGCTGGCGGATGCCGTGGGATCGACGTCCGCGATCCTGCGCGCGGCGCGGGAGATGGACGCCAGGGAATTCATCGTGGCGACCGACAACGGCATGATGCACAAGCTGCGCACGCTCAACCCGGACAAGTTTTTCGTTGAAGCGCCTACCGCCGGCAACAGCGCGACCTGCAAAAGCTGCGCGCACTGCCCCTGGATGGCGATGAACGGCCTGGCGGGATTGGCCTGGGTGCTTGAAAGCGGCGCCAACGAAGTCCACGTGGACCCGGTGCTCGGCCAGCGTGCCCGGCAACCCATCGACCGGATGCTGGCCTTCACGGCAGCCCTCAAGAGCGGACGGCCAGCCGGGGCCTTGGTTCCGAACATCGGCGCCGCATAAGCGGCTCGGCCGGCTGGGGGAAGGGGTTTCGGCGCGGGGTGTCACGGGCGGCTGGCTGCATGCCCACCGCCGCTGCTGTTTGCCGGCCGGCCAGGACGGTGCAGGCGACCGTCTCGACTCCCCCGATGAGCACCGGCGGCCCGATGCGCCGCACATGCAGGCCCTGTTGCACGAGCATGTCCTCGATCGAGGTGGTCGTCACGGTCACATAGCGCGCGATGCCGTTCTTCCGCGCGAACGCCACCGACTCTCGCATCAGGGCCATCCGTAGCGGCCCTGGCATGGATTGGGGCTCGCCTGCGACGGCCAATCGGCTCAGCTCCCAGGTGTCCGCCGCGGCCGGAACGGGCTGGCCGTGCAGCAGCACCGGAAACACGTCTCGCAGCATGTTCGGCCCCAGCGTAGGCAACAGCCGCAAGCACGCCCGGACACTGGATCGGCCGCAGGTGGCGACGATGTACCGAGCGCCGGCGATGTCGTCGAACCCGTCGATTTCGAGCCCGTCCTGCGCCTCCCCGGTGGTCCATCCCAGGCGCCTCACGAACGTGTCATAACGAAGCCGGAACATGGCGGTGCGCTGCGCCCGCGGCATGTCTTCGAGCGAGTAGGTCTCTACACGGTGCATCGTCGCCTCCTGTCCCGATCCACGCTGGATGGAATCAGTGGACTCTACAGAATTGCATATCTATGTGAAAGTCAAAAAGAAGAGGTTTCTGGTTTTCCCGAACAGGAAATCGATAACCGGGCGCGAATCGAGATACGGAAGAGCTTGCTGCAGAGCAGCCTACCAAACTTGGTAGCTTTACGAGCGGCCCAATATCACTTTCAATGCGTCCTCATTAGCGGAAGGGGTTCAACAGTGCGATTTCACATCGGTCAACGCGCGCAGCTATCGCAAGAGCAACTGAAGGTTATCGCGCGCTACCGGCACGCTGTGTTCGTCGAAGCACTGGGATGGTGCCTGCCCTGCCGCGATGGCCTGGAGCAGGATGAGTTCGATCGCGAAAGCACCGTCTATGTTTTCGCCGAAGACGAAGCCCGGCGCATCACAGCCTTCGCCAGGCTGCTGCCGACCACGCGCCCCTATCCGCTGGCCGAGGTCTTCCCCGAGCTTCTTGGCGGCAAGGTACCACCGTCCTCGGGCGATACCTGGGAACTCTCACGCTTTTGTGCCACCGGTGCCGATATCGCCGGGTGCACAGGCTGGAGCGATACCGCATCTTCACCCCTGACCGTGGCGTTGCTTCAGCACGCACTGGGGGCGGCGGAGTTCTACGGCGCGCAGCGGCTGATCACCGTATCGCCGATCGGCATCGAGAGCCTGCTTCGCAAGGCCGGATTTCATTCCGAACGTTTTTCCGGTCCCGTCAGGTACGGCGCGAAGCGCCTGGTCGTCTGCGACATCAGCGTGCCACGCAACCGGCCCCTGAGCGCGCCGGATGCAGCCTCGGCTGCCGGGGCGGTGGACCCGTGGAACGTGCCGCCCCCGGCAAACGCCGGGCGCAACACCCTGGAAATCCGGGTGTGACAAAGACCTGCACGATGCACCTGTCCCGTTTTCTCGCCATTGCACCCTGCTTCTTTCACTTGCGTCCGGAGTCCAGACCATGCAGTTGACCAGTCCCGATATCAGCCAGGACAAGGCCGTGCCGCAGGCGCACGTGTTCGACGGGTTCGGCTGCAGCGGAGGAAATCTCGCACCACTTCTGAGTTGGAGCGATGCGCCGCCCGAGACGAAGAGCTTCGCGCTGACCTTGTATGACCCGGATGCGCCGACAGGCAGCGGCTGGTGGCACTGGGTCGCCTACAACCTGCCCGCGCGCAGCCAGAACAACCAGGCGGTCCAGCGTTCCGCGAACCAGCCGCAGCTCGACGGCGGAATCCGGCAGGCGCTCAACGATTTCGGCACTTACAACTATGGCGGGCCGTGCCCGCCGGAAGGCAGCCCGCCGCATCGGTATGTCTTCACCGTGCACGCCCTGAAGGTGCCCAGCATCGAACTGCCGGAGGGCGCCAGCGCGGCCACCGTGCGTTTCATGATTCACGCCAACACCCTGGCCAGCGCGGCCATTACCGCAAGGCACGGGCGCTAGAGAGAGAGAGAGCGCCATTCGCCCGCAGGTCCGGTTGCCGGGCCGCGGATGTTTCGGCACCAGCATGTTTTAAACGGGAGATCGACCAATGGATGCGTACTGCAATCGGCATGTCAATATCTTCGATACGACGCTTCGCGACGGCGAGCAGGCGCCTGGCTATTCACTCACGCTCGACCAGAAAGTAGAGATAGCGGGCCTGTCCGAGTCGCTGGGAGTAAACACCATCGAGGTCGGGTTTCCCAACTCGTCCCCGACCGACTTCGAGGCGGCGCGGCAGATCAGCGCCTTCCTCACGCGGGCCACGCCCTGCGTCTTCGCGCGGGCCACGGAAGAAGACATCAAGTCCGGTGCCAAGGCGACGGAGAAAGCAACGCGCCGGCAGATCCAGATCGCCACGCTGGGCTCCGATGTCCACATCCAGTACAAGCGGAACATGACGCGCCAGCAGGTGCTGGACGAAGCGCAGAAGGCGCTCGCCATGGCCAAGGCGCACGGCTTCGACGACATTTCACTGGCGATCGAGGACGCCACGCGAAGCGACTTCGACTTCCTCAAGCAGCTTCTGGATGTCGGGCTGCAGGGCGGCGCCACCGCCTTCGCCATACCCGACACCGTCGGCTGCTGCCTGCCCCAGGAATTCGGCCGCCTGATCGGCCAGGTGCGGGCTTATGTCGGCCGCGACATCCGCATCTCCGTGCACTGCCACAACGACCTCGGGATGGCAGTGGCCAATACCCTCGCCGGCATCGAGGCCGGCGGCGACGAGGTCCAGGTCACGATGGGGGGCATCGGCGAGCGGGCCGGAAACGCGTCGATCGAGGAGCTGGTGGCCATCCTGAACTACAAGGCCTCGATCCTGCATTGCACGCACGACATCATCCAGCACCGGCTGTATGCGGCGGTGACGCGGCTGGCCGAGTTTGTGCAGCTCGATGTTCCGCCGCACAAGCCGATCATCGGCCGCAACGCCTTCGCCACCGAAGCCGGGATGCACCAGCAGGGCGTGATGAGGTGCCGCTTCACGTATGAGTTCATGCGCGCCGAGGACTTCGGGGCGGAGTCCAGGACCGTGGTGGGCCGGCACAGCGGCCGCAACATCCTGCGCCAGCGCCTGATTCAGTCAGGAGTGCGCAACATCAGCCCGAGCGTGCTCGACAGGCTCTACAACCAGATCATGGCCGAGCCGCATGTCGAGCGCTACAACGACACGCAGCTGCTGCGCCAGACGTACGAAAGCGTCGTCGAGGCGCCGGCGGACGCGCCGGCACTGATCCGCACCCGCCACCGTGAAACCCAACTGGCCGCCTGAGCCCCCGAGGTCCCTGATTGAAAACCAACACCCAACAGTCACAGCAGCCGGCCGACACGGCGTCCTATTACACGGAGCGTGAAGTCCAGGATGCGCTTGCCGCGTTCGGGCGCGGCGACCTTTGCCTGCTCAAGGGCGACATTGGCTATGGGCTCCTGGGCAACTCGGACGCCGCCATCCGCAAGATGTACGCGGCGAAGGGAAGGCCTTACTCGAACCCGTGCATCGTCATCGGCAATCTCGCCATCCTGCGGGATGTCGCCTCGTTCCCTAGCCCCGAGATCGAGCGCTGGGTCGCCGCCATGGCCGCCAGGACAACCCTGGCTGTCGTGCTGCCCGTCAATCCGCGCAGCCGCCTGCTCACGACGCTGCCTGCCTGGGTTTTGGGGCAGGTCGTCACCCACCAGACGATCGCGGCGTTCCTGAACGTAGGGCCGTTTCTCGAGCAGGTCATCGAGGGCGCTCGACAGCAGCAGATGCTGGTCGTGGGTTCGTCGGCCAACCCGTCTTCGCAGGGAAACATCTACGACTTCGCCGAACTGCCGCCGCAGATCGTGGCGGCGGCCGATTTCAAGATCGACCATGGGCGAAGCCTGCACGCCAACCCGGAACGCAAGGCGACGACCATCGTCAACTTCACCAACTGGACCGTCAAGCGGCGCGGCGTCAACGCCGAGTTTATTGAACCGAGCTTTTTCCAACTCAAGGAGCAGCTTGCTCCGGCAGCAGTTTAAACAAGGAGCAGATCATGAGCACGCAGGCATTCAACTTCAAGCAATTCGATGCGGACTCCCATGTCCAGGAAACCGGCAACAGCTGGGAGATGTACCTGGACGATTCGTTCAAGAACCGCCGGCCGGTGGTCATCGACAACCCGCACGTCTCCGAGCGGCCCTATCGGAACAAGACCTGGTACATCGACGGGCGCCTGGTTCCCAAGAACCAGGGCAATGGCGGAGTCGTCATGAGCACGCCCTGCGAGATGGAGTTCGCGCTGAAAAAGCCGGTTGCTCTGGAAGTGCAGGCGTGTACCGACCCGGTTCGGCGCGGCAAGATGATGCGCGAGCAGGGGATCGACAGGACGGTGATCTATTCCACGCTTTTTCTCGAGACCGTCACCGATGACCTGGTGTACGAAGCGGCCTTGATGCGCTCCTGGAACACCTGGATGTCCGAGATGTCGAAGCAGGACAAGAGCATGCTCCGGTTTGCCGCGCTGGTGCCCATCCGCGATCCGCTGCTGGCCGTCAAGGAGATGAAAAAGGCCAAGGAGCTGGGCGCCGACGCGGTCATGATCCTGCCAACCGCCGGCGAGCGCATGCTCCACGACAGGCTCATGGACCCGTTCTGGGCCGAAGCCGAAGCGATGCAGATGCCCGTCGTGGTGCACATCGGGTGGCCGAACCCGCGCGTCACGAACGAATGCACCACCCCGTCCACGATCTTCCTGGGTGCTTTCGACACCTCCGTGTGGTGGGCTTACATCAGCGTCTTCACAGGCGGAATCTTCGACCGCTTCAAGAACCTGAAGCTGTCCTTCATGGAGCACGATGCCCGCTTCTTCGACGTCTTCATGGAGCGCGCGATGCACTGGTTCCCGACCGAGGCCTGCAAGCCGTGGCCCACCAAGAAGTCGCCCGAAGATGTGCTGCGCGAGCACCAGATCTACTTCGGCTTCGAGGGCGACTACGGCTATCTGCCCAAGTTCATGGATCTCGTGGGCGAGGATCGGGTCCTGGGCGCATTCGATTTCCCGCACACCCACTACGGCGTGGCCAGCCTGAGCGCATCGTTCGACTTCATGCGCGACCACAAGGAGCTGACCCCGGAGCGCAAGAAGAAGCTGCTGCACGACAACAGCGCGGCCTTCTATGGCTGGAACGACTAGTCGGAGGATCGAAATGAACGTTGAACACGTTGCTGCGGACGTCGAAGTCGTCGACGACAAGGGCGTCGAATCCGTGCTCGCCCATTGTATGGCGATCATCGAGGCGCGAAAGTACAGCCGTCACCGGTTCGTGATCGACCTGGATGCTTCCCCGCCCAGCAAGGAGCTTCTGGGACGCTGGGCAGCCCAGAAGTACCACCAGGTCTACCGGCAGAACCTGATCTTCAGCATCATCCACGCAAAAACCCAGTACGAGGATGTGCGGCAGTTCATGGTCGAGCAGCTGGTCGCGGAGGAAACGCCGATCAACTGCGGCAGCGACACGCATTACAACCTCATGCGGCGGTTCGCCCAGGCCTGCGGCGTGCCCGGCGACGCGTTCACCGAAGAGGCTGCTCACCCGGAAGTTATCGCCTATGTGGACAAGCTGCTGTCCATCATCCGCCGCGAGCATTTTGTGGTGGCCTTGCTGGCGATCTACGCCATAGAGGCCCAGTCGGGCGAGAGCGTCGAAAGGCTGCTGGCAGCGCTGCGCCGCAATTACGACTTCAAGGAAGACGAGCTCGAGTGGTTCACGGTCCATTCGGACGCCGATGACGACCATGCGGACGAGGGCCTGCGGCTGGTGCGCAAATATGCCGACCAGTGCCCGGACTACGAAAGCCGCGCCCCCCTGGTCGTGGGCGAGATTTGCGACGCGTGGCTGCGGCTGCACGATACCTACGCCGCGATCCTCGGCTCGCAGGTTCGCGTTTCCTGAACGGAAGGCTCATCGCATGGCAGCACCCATCATCAAAGCCGACGCCGGCGGCCGCTATCTCCCCCAGGTCCTCGAGGTCCTTCGCGGCGGCGGGCTGGCCATCTCGCCGACCACGACGAACTACAACCTCATCTGCGACGCCACGAACGCCGAAGCGGTCGAAAAGGTGTTCGAGGTGAAAAAGCGCACCAAGTGGGGGCCCCTGCCGGTGAGCCTGCCCCATCCGAAGGAAGCGGCCCGCTACGTGGACATTCCCGAGTGGTTCGACCAAGGCATCCTCGAAGCGATGCTGCCCGGCGAGATTTCCTTCATTTTTCGCCAGAAGTTCCCGTTCCCGGACCGGTTGACCTGCGGCTCCCGCACGGTCGCCATCAGCTGCACGACGCATCCGGTTTTCCGCTCGATCGTCGTGGGCATGGAGCGCCCGATTGCGGCGACGTCGGCTAACCTGTCCGGGCAGGGCAATATCTTCGTGCCCTTGCAAAAGGCGGTCGATGACCTGGGCGAGCTGGTGGACGTCGTCGTCGACGCGGGGCCGACCGCGGCTGAACTGGCGGGCCAGGGCGATCGCGTGAACACCATCATCGACCTCACCTTCGATACACCTTATCTCGTCAGGCCCGGGTGGGTGCCGCTGTCCGAAGTCCTGCGGTTCGTCCCCAACCTCAATTCGAGCGTGGAAGCGCACCAGGCGGCATTGGCGCAGCGGGTGGCACAAACCAACGCGCGCATGGCGGCTTGAAACGAGCGACCGGCACAATGACCAAGTTCAACTCCCTGCTGATCCTCACGGTGCTGGCCAATATGGGCATGGGGATCATCATGCCGGTGCTCCCCGTGTACTTCAAGCAGTACGGCGTCGGCGCATTGGAGCTGAGCGGGCCGTTCGTGATGCTGGTGGTGGGGAGGATGGTTTCCAGGGTGTTCGCGCCGAGCCTCATCGCCAGGGTGGGCCATCGCCGCGCCGTGATGTCCTGCTTCGCGGTGTACGCGGCGACCTTCGCCGCTTACCTGGGCTCGCATTCGCTGTATTACTTCTCAGGGCTGCGCTTTCTGGAAGGAATCGTCGAGGGCCTGCTCGCTGTCGCGTTGAACGACCTCGCGATCGCCTACACGCAGGGCCTGGACTCGACGCAGCGCACCAAGCTCATGGGACGCTTCGGCGCTTCCTTCGGCCTGGGGTTCCTGCTCGGCCCCTTGCTGGGCTCCGGCATCGCCTTCCTGTTCGGCCTGGAGGCGATCTTCATCGCCGGCGCCGTGCTCGGCACCGCCGCGATCGGGCTCGTGGCATGGATGGTCAGCGATGCGCCGGTTGCGCCGAAGCCGGCCCAGCAAGTCTTGGGCGGCCTGGGGGGCACCGGGCTTTTGCTCGGCCTCTACAGCCCGCAATGCCTGCGGCGGGCCGTGTTCTTCTCCTTGATGATTCTTCTGCCCCTGCATGTGACGGACCAACTCGGCCTCGGCGTGGAGGGCGCAGGCCTGTTCTTCGCCGCATCTGCTGTGCTGACGACGCTGCTCATGCCGCAAGCGGGCCTGTGGGCCAAATGGGTAGGCGGTCTGCGAGCCGTCTGGAGCGGGCTTCTGGTGATGGCGGTGACGATCGTCATCATGGGATTGACCCGGCAGCCGCTCGTCTTCTGGGCTCTCTTCATCCTGGAGACGATCGCGTTCGCACTCATGCTGCCACCGGCCATGACCGCTTTCAGCGAGGCCGTGGACAACCAGGCCACCCGGACCCGGATCCTGGGCAACATGGCCTTCGCCACCGAAGTCATTTCACTTCCGCTCGCCGTGATCCTGCCCTGGTCGTATTCCCGCAGTCCGGCCGTTGCGTGGGCGGTGGTCGCTCTTTTGTGCCTCGTTGCATTGGTGCTCTTCGTCTTCTCCGGCAAGGCGCTGGCCCGTCGGGCCGGCGCGGCCGACGATCCGGGCACACCTCCCTTGAAAGCGAGCTGAATCCATGAGCGGCACCCTGTTCGAAAAGATCTGGGACTCCCACGTCGTCAAGAAGCTCGACGGCGGGCGGGATGTCCTGTTCATAGACCGGCAGCTGCTGCACGAGGTCACGAGCCCGCAGGCGTACGAAGGCCTTCTGAAAAAGGGGCGACGGGTGCTGTTTCCGGCGCTGACGATATCCACCGAGGATCACGTGGTTTCCACGGAAACGGGCCGCGACGGCGCCAGTTTCCTCGAAGGCACCCAGATGATCGAGCACGCCCGTGTCAATGCGGCGAGGTTCGACATCACGCATTTCCCTGCTCGCCACGAGCAGCAGGGCATCGTTCACGTCATGGCTCCCGAAATGGGCATCATCACGCCGGGAATGACCGTGGTGTGCGGGGATTCCCATACCTGCACGCTCGGGGCGATGGGCGCGGTGGCGTTCGGCATTGGCACGTCCGAGGTCGAGCATGTGCTGGCCACCCAGTCGATTGTCCAGGTGCGTCCCAAGAGTATGCGGGTCTGGCTCGACGGCTCGACGACCGGCGCTGTCAGCGCCAAGGACGTGATCCTGAGCGTGTGCAAGGCGCTCACGGTGGCGGGCGGGACCGGCCATGCGATCGAATACGCCGGGCCTTATGTAGCCGGCCTGGGCATGGAGGGCCGCTTCACCCTCTGCAATATGTCGATCGAGATGGGCGCACGCATCGGCATGGTCGCGCCCGACCAGACGACGTTCGATTTTCTGCTGCGAGCCCGCCACGTGCTGCCGGGAGCCGAACGGGAGCAGGCGCTCTCCGCCTGGCGCCGGCTGTACACCGACGCGGACGCGGCTTTTTCATCGGAGATCCGGCTCGACGTCTCGCGGCTGGCGCCGCAGATCACCTGGGGCACCAACCCGGACCAGGTGGTTGCGCTCGACGAGCCGATCGAATCGGACGATAGCGCACGGGCGACGTTGGCCCTTCAGTACATGGGCCTCCAGCGCGGGGACGTGATGCTGGGGCAGCCGGTCGACACTGTCTTCATCGGCTCC
The DNA here is from genome assembly GCA_013815685.1 of Ramlibacter sp. Lineage (GTDB taxonomy): Bacteria > Pseudomonadota > Gammaproteobacteria > Burkholderiales > Burkholderiaceae_C > Ramlibacter. Next base: position 99,408 of record JACDFR010000001.1, on the reverse strand, counting down.
TGCACCAACGGCAGGCTGGGCGACCTGCGCGCGGCGGCGGGCCTCGTGCGCGGGCAGAAGGTGGACGACCGGGTGAGGGCGCTCGTCGTACCGGGGTCGCAGCTGGTCAAGCGGCAAGCCGAGGAAGAGGGCATCGCCGATATTTTCCGCAGCGCCGGCTTCGAATGGCGCGAGCCCGGCTGCTCGATGTGCGCGAGCATCAACCGCGACTACGTGGAACCGGGCCACCGTTCGGTATCCACGACCAACCGCAATTTCGTCGGGCGGCAAGGTCCCGGCGCGAGGACCCATCTGGCCAGCCCGCTGGTCGCAGCCGCGAGCGCGCTGGCCGGCCGCGTGGCCGACCCGCGCCGGCTGTGACAAGGCAAGGCATGCGGATCATGCAACTCATGAACGAAGCAATCCGGGCTCTGCGGTTTTGTGGCCTGAGGTTCGCAGGCGTGCTGCTGGCCGCCCTCCAGCTCGCGAGCGGCTCCGCGTGGGCACAGCAGAGCCCGCCCAAGGGCGTTTTCATCGGGCGCCTCCAGGCGGGGCTGCAAAACCACAATATCCTCCGGCTTTCCCAGTCCGTGTACGCCGCAAATGCCGACGGCATGTTCGTTCTGGAAGCGCTCGACCACTACCACGACACTGCCCGCAACGAGGCGAGCCTCACCCGGCTGCAGGTCTACTTCGGCGGGCCGCTGCCGCACAAGAACCGGGCCAGCGCCTTCGGCTGGGTGGGCCGCCTGGAAGGCGTGGATGCGCCCGGTGCGGAACTGGCCGACGCCCGCCTGGGATTGCAGCTGACGGTGAACCGGCTGCCCGGCCTCGACCAATGGTTCCGTGCCCAGAAGGCGGACCTTTTCGTCCAGGTGTTCCCGGTGCGCACCAACCGCGACTTCGGCCGCTTCGACACCTTCACTCGCTATTCCAAGCGGTTCGCCCCGAAGCTGGTGACGCGCGGGTTCGTGCGCAGCTACCACCTGAGCCAGGGAACCGTGGTCGTGTTCGAAAACGACTTGATTTACGAGATCAGCCGCGAGGTGGACGTTCTCTTTCGCGTCGGCAAGGGCAACCGCGACGTCGCCGGGCTGAGCGAGAAACGCTGGACAGCCGGAATCGGCATGCGTCTGAACTTCTAGCGCAACGAAGGACCAAGATGAACAAGGGCTTCGTGATCGAGACCGGGCGTGCGTGCCTCCTGGACGTGCCCAACATCGACACCGACATCATCATCCCCCAGACCGAGCTGGCGACGATCAGCCGCACGGGCCTGGGCACCGGCTTGTTCGCCCGGTGGCGGTACCGCGAAGGACGAACGGAAAATCCCGAGTTCGCCCTGAACCAGGGCCCCAACCGGGGCAGCCGGTTCCTGATCGCTGCCAACAACTTCGGGTGCGGCAGCTCGCGTGAGCACGCGGTATGGGCCCTCGAGGACTTCGGCATACGCGCCGTGATCTCGCCACGCTTTGGCGAGATCTTCCGTACCAACTGCGTTCGCAACGGCGTGCTGGCGGCTGTCATCACAGAGGACCACTATGCCGTGCTTGCCGGCCTGGCACGCCAGAACAACGGCGGCCTGGACCTCAGCATCGACCTGGACCAGTGCCTCATCTCGGCCGGACCGGTCGGCTTCGAGTTCCAGATCGACGCGGGCGACCGGCACCGGCTGCTGCACGGCATCGATGAAATCGAGGAAACCCTGGCGCATGTGGATGCGATAGAGGCCTTCTCCAGGAACGAGCGCGCCCGGCGCCCCTGGCTGCACTGGACACCCTGGTCGACAACGCGCGATACGAACTTGAGGCAGGAGCCATGAATTACTACGAACACCACGTCTTTTTCTGCGTCAACCAAAGAAAGAACGGCGAGGTCTGTTGCGCCAACGCCGGAGCGGAAGGCCTGCGGGCCTACGCGAAGGAGCGCATCAAGGCTCTCGGGCGCAACGGCGCCGGGCGGGTGCGCATCAACACGGCCGGCTGCCTCGATCGCTGCGGCGAAGGCCCGACCCTGGTGGTGTACCCGCAAGGCGTGTGGTACACGTTTGTCGACCAGTCGGACATCGACGAGATCATCGACGAGCACCTGGTCAACAGCCGCGTGGTCAAGCGCCTGTGCCTCGACGACATCGATGCGCAGCAGGAGGCCGCAGCATGAGCACGGTGGCACGGTTGCGCGGCCTGGGCGCGCTGGTATCTGCGTTGCTGGGATGCGTGGCCGCCGGCCACGCCGTCGCGGCAGGCCGCTTGAACCTCTATTGCGCCTATCCGGATGCGGCGGTCTGCCGCGGGCTGGCGAACGGGTTCGGGTCTGCGCACGACGTCAAGGTCAGCGTGGTGCAAAAGCCGACGGGCGAGTTGCTTGCGCAAGTGAGGGCGGAGGCGGGCAACCAGAAGGCCGATGTCTGGTGGGGCGGCCCGACGGACTCGTTCCTGCTGGCCGCGGAAGAGGGCCTGCTGGAGGAGTATCGGTCGCCCAAGCTCGGGGAACTGCACGAGTGGGCCACCCGCCAGACCGCGCCATCGGGCTACAAGACCGTGGGCGTATATGGCGCCCTGCTGGTGCTGGGCTACAACACGGAACTGCTGCAGAAGAAGAAGCTGGCCGCGCCCCAGTGCTGGCGCGACCTTCTCAAGCCCGAGTTCAAGGGGGAAATCCAGCTTTCCAATCCCCAATCGTCCGGCACCGCTTATATGGCGCTGGCGACACTGGTGCAGACTTTCGGCGAAGATGCGGCGTTCGCATTCCTCAAGTCCCTGCATCCCTCGGTGAGCACCTACCAGCGTTCGGGCGCCGGCCCGCTCAAAGCCGTTGCGAGAGGTGAGGCAACCGTGGGCCTGGCGGTACTGCACGGCGTACTGACCGAGGCCGCGAACGGGTTTCCCGTGGGCATGGCGCCGCCCTGCGAGGGCGCGAGCCACGAAGTGGGTTCGATGGCCATCATCAAGGGCGCTCGCAACCTGCCGAACGCCAAGCTCTTCTACGACTGGGCCCTGTCCAAGCCGGCGCAGGAGCTTCCGGCGTCCTTGAAGCAGTACGCGCTGCCCGCCGCCCGCGCCGCTGCGGTGTCACCTGCCATTCCCGACACCAGTAAGGTCAAGGTCGTTTCGTACGACTATGTCCGCTTCGGATCGGCGGCGGAGCGCAAGCGCCTGTTGGGCCGCTGGGAGCGCGAGATCCTCGGCACCCAGTGAGCAGAGCACCTTGAGCCTCGACACCGCGTCCGGCATCCACCCCAGCCTGGGCTCGATGGCCCACCAGCGGCAACCGCGCCTGCAGCAGTGCGCGTCCTGGCGCCACAGGATGCTCGCGGCTTGCTGGGCGCTTGCGGCGCTGGCGGCCTGCACGCTGGTGCCCTGGCAAGGCTCGCCCGAGGCCATCTGGTTCCTGGCGTCACCGGCCAGTCTCTGGAGCGAAGGCGCGGAGATGGCGCTGGTTCGTGGATTGGGCATGGGCGGCGGGGCGGGTCCTGCGCTCCTGGCCCTTCCATTTATCGTCGCCGCGATGGCGCTGCCGCGCATTCCGACGGGCGCGTTCGCGGCCGTGCTCCAGTTCGCCGGAGCGCTGGGCCTCGTGCTCCTGTCGCTGGCCGGGCTGGGCGTGTTCGGAGAAGCCCGACCCTTCGGTCTTGGCGCCAGCCTCTACGCCTTGACCGCCCTCGCCTGGCTGTGCATCGGGCTGGCGCAGGCCGGCCGGTTCGGTGGCGACGGATTTGTGGCTGGGGTCGTGCTTGCCAGCGTGGCACTCCTGCTGTTGTTCACCGTGGTTCCGACGCTGGTCATGCTGGCCAACGGGTTCAGCGACACCAGCGGCGTGTCGGGCGTGCAGCGCTTCATCCAGCGCCTGGCCACGCTGCGGCTCTGGGGCCTGGGCTGCGGCCCGCTGTCGGGCGTGCTGGCCGGCCAAGGCTGCGGAGTGGTCTGGAACACGCTTTTTCTGGGACTCGTCACCGCGACTCTGTGCACCGTTTTCGGACTGGCCCTGGCCTTGATGCTGACGCGGACACAATCGCGGTGGAACAAATGGGTGCGCCTGGCCGCCCTGCTGCCAATGGTGACACCGCCATTCGTGGTGGGGATGGGCTTCATTCTGCTGTTCGGCCGTTCCGGCCTCGTGAACACGGGCCTCGAGTGGGCATTCGGCATCGAACCGACGCGCTGGATCTACGGCATGCCCGGCGTAATCCTGGCCGAAGTATTCGCCTTCACGCCAGTGGCGTTCATCGTCCTCATCACCGTCGTGGAGGGCGTCTCCCCCACCCTGGAAGAGGCGGCCCAGACCCTCAGGGCGGGCCGCTGGCGCACGTTCATGGACGTGTCGCTGCCGCTGATGCGCCCCGGGCTGGTGAGCGCGTTTCTGATCACCTTCGTCGAGACCCTGGCGGACTTCGGCAACCCCCTGATCCTGGGCGCAAACACCAGCGTGCTGGCCACCGAGATTTTCTTCGCGATCGTGGGTGCCGACGTGGATCCGGGCCGCGCCGCCGTCTACTCCACCATCCTCCTGGCCTTCACGCTCGGCGCCTTTCTGCTGCAGCGCGTGGCGCTGGGCCGCGCGAGCTACACCACGGTGTCGGGCAAGGGCGACAGCGGGCTGCACGCGGCGCTGCCGACGGGGGTCCGCCGTGCGTGCACGGGCATCGGCGTGGCCTGGGCGGTTTTCACGATCGGCCTGTTCGCCCTCATCCTGGTCGGCGGATTCGTCGTGAACTGGGGCAGGAACTACACCCCGACCCTGGAGCATTTCGTCGGTGCTTTCGGAATGGAGTGGGGCAACGCCGGGGGCTTGCGCATGACGGGTACTGCCTGGGAAAGCCTGAAAGAAACCCTGCTGATCGGCGCCGTGGTGGCCCCCATCACAGCCCTGATGGGCGTGATCACGGCCTGGGTGATCGCCCGCCACAATTTCCGCGGCAAGCGCGCTTTCGAGTTCTCGACACTGCTTTCGCTGGCGGTGCCGGGCACGGTCACGGGGGTCGCTTACCTGCTCTGCTTCAACACGCCCCCCCTGGAACTCACCGGCACGGCCGCGATCATCGGCTTGTGCCTGCTGTTTCGCAACCTGCCGGTGGCGGTACAGGCCGGCTCGGCCGCCCTGGCCCAGTTGGACAAGACACTCGACGAAGCTTCGGCGACGCTCGGCGCACGGAGTTTCTATACCTTCCGGAAAGTGGACCTGCCTCTGTTGCGTCCGGTGCTGATCGGAACGCTCATGTACGGGTTCGTGCGGACGGCCACGAGCATCAGCGCGGTCATCTTCCTCGTGTCGGCCGATCATGAAATGGCCACGACCTTCATCGTCAACCGGATACTGAACGGCGACTACGGCGTCGCGGTCGCCTACAGCACCGTCCTGATCGCATTGTCTGTTGCCGCCCTGGGGCTGATTCGCGTGCTGGTCGGCGAGCGCCAGATAGCCCGCCGCAGCGCCTCGCCCGGCATGGCCGTTCTTGGAGGAACTGCAGGATGAACGCATCGCGAATCGCCTTCGATGGGGTCTGGAAGCGCTACGGCGAGTCCGTCGCGGTGCGCGACCTCTCGATGACCATCGAGCCCGGCAGCCTCACCACGCTGCTGGGGCCGTCCGGATGCGGCAAGACGACCACGCTGCGCATGATCGCCGGGCTGGAAACGGCCAGCCAGGGACGCATCCGGATCGGCTCGAGAGACGTGACCGACGAGTCCGCGGCCGACCGGAACGTCTCGATGGTCTTCCAGAACTACGCACTGTTCCCCCACATGAGCGTGCTGGACAACGTGGCCTATGGGCTGATCGTTGCGCGCCAGCGCAAAACGGTCGCGCACGAAAAAGCCATGCAGGCATTGAGCCTCGTCAAGCTCGGCGAGCTCGCCGCGCGGTTCCCTTCGGAACTGTCCGGGGGCCAGCAGCAGCGCGTAGCCATCGCCCGGGCGCTGGTGCTGGAACCCGAGGTCCTGCTCTTCGACGAGCCCCTGTCGAACCTGGACACCCGGCTGCGGCGGGCGATGCGCGACGAGATCAGGGACCTGCAGCGGCGCCTGGGGCTCACCGTGGTCTACGTCACTCACGACCAGTCGGAGGCACTTGCGATCTCGGACCGGGTCATCGTCATGAAGCAGGGACGGATCATCCAGGCGGGGGACCCGCAGGAGCTCTATCACCGTCCTCGGGATGCCTTCGTCGCGTCGTTCATGGGGGAGTGCAACATTCTCGACGCGGAACTGCTCGACACTGACGGGCAACTCGCCCGGCTGTCGCTCGGCGGCCTGCAATTTCAAGTGCCGCATCGCGGCGCAGTGCCCGGGAAGGTCCAGGTCTCGCTGCGTCCGGAAGGCGTGCGGGTCTCCGAGCACCTCAACGGCGGCCTGGTCGCCACGGTCAAGAACGTCAGCTACCTCGGCGGCACTTCGGAAATCACGATCGACACCGGCATGGGGGACTGGTTCGCCGTGCAGACCGGAAGTGCGACACGGCTCACCCCGGGGCAGACGGTGGATGTGGGCATCGAGCCCCATTGCGTTGCGCTTTTATCGGACCAGGAACCTTGACCACGAGCAGCGGAGACAAACATGCACAGTTACAGCAGGCGTGAACTACTGATGGGAATGGGCGCGGCGATGGCTTTCGGCGCGCTGCCATCCCGGGCTGCCGCGAGCAGCGGCAGTGCCCGGGAAGTGGTTGCGGGCAGCCCCGCCCACATCGTGAACTACCTGCCCCACCTCGTCGCGATGACGGAAAAGCTCATGGCGCCCGAGGGACTGAGCCTGAAGCTGATCAGCTCGAACGGCGGATCCAAACTGCGGGAAATCGTCGCGGCGGGGCAGGTCATGTTCGGTCTGGGGGATTCGAGCCACGCAATCCAGCTCATCAACCGGGCGCGGCCCGCGAAGATCCTGCTGGCGATCGACGAGCGCTGCCCCTACACGAACGTGGTGATCCGCAAGGACCTTCACGCGAAGGGGCTCACAACTCTCGAGCGCCTGGCCGAGTGGAAACGCCCGGACGGCTCGAAGCCGGTAATGGCGGTATCGACGATCGGGGGCGGGCAGCACGTCTATGCCAGCTATGTGACGGAGCAGATGGGCCTGGACGCCCGCTTCCACTGGGTGGGCGGGGGCGTGACGCAGACCATGGTGGGTGGACTCAAGACCGGCAAGTTCGACGCCATCGTGGCTGCGCCGTCATGGCAGCTGGAATCGGTGGCGAAAGGCTTCGGCGCCGTGATCTTCGACGCTACCGACGTGCGGGCATGGAACAAGGTCTTCAAGGGGCCGGTGCCGGTGACCTGCATCTATGCATTGCAGTCGACCGTCGAGAAGGAGCCGGAGCTCGTCCAGAAATACGTGAACGGCATCTACCGGTCCCTGCAGTGGATCAAGACGGCGTCGCCGGAGGCGATCTGGAACTCCACGGGAGAAAAGTATCTGGCCGACCAGGGCAAGGAGCTCGCCCTGAAGGAGCTCGCGTTCTACAAGCCGATGTTGAATTACAGCGGGCTGGTCAGTGCCTCGTCATTTCGCAACGGCAGCCCGATCTGGTTCCGTGAAAGCACCGGCATGAAACCCGTGACATTCGAAGAGGCTGTCGACTTGCGCTTCATCAGCAACAGCAAGGACAAATATGGCTGAACTCCATTCGTTACGCCCGGCCGTGCCCGGCGTACGGCTGGTGCCCCCGGCAGAGCCCGATGCGCAGGTGCGTGTGGAGCTGCGCAACCTCACGCGCGACTTCGTCCTGCCCGAGGGAATTTTCCGGGCGGTGGACAACGTGTCGCTCTCGGTGCGCGAAGGCGAATTCGTCTCCCTGATCGGGCCGTCGGGATCGGGCAAGAGCACGATACTGAACATGATCCCCGGATTGCTCGAAAGCACATCGGGCGACATCCTGATCGACGGCCAGCCCGTGACGTCGGGGGGCGTTGCCGAAAAGGTGGGCTACGTGTTCCAGAAGGACACCTGCTACCCGTGGCGAACGGCCAAGCAGAACATCGCGCTCGGGCTGGAAGTCGCGGGCGTGCCCAAGGCGGTGCGCGAGGCCAGGGTGATGGAGGCCATCGACAAGGCCGGCCTCAGCGGCTTCGAGAACGCTTATCCGAAGATGCTGTCCGGCGGGATGCGGCAGCGTGTCTCTCTGATGCGCACGCTGATCATGCGCCCGGGCATCCTGCTGATGGACGAGCCGTTCGGCGCCCTGGACACGCACACCAAGCTGGAGATGCACAAACTACTTCTGGATGTGTGGGAGTCCGAGCGCCAGACAGTCCTTTTCGTGACGCACGATCTCGGCGAGGCCATCACCTTGTCGGACCGGATCGTCCTGCTATCGGCCCGGCCGGGCCGCGTGAAGGACATCTTCGAAGTGAAGCTGCCGCGCCCCAGGGATGCCGTGCGCATCCGCGAGTCGGCGCAATACGCCACGTTGTTCTCCGAGATCTGGCATTCGCTGGGTGAAGAGTTCGTGAAAGGAAAGGCCGAATGAGCACGCAGCAGGTGTCGTGGCGGGCGGTGGCGTTCTGGCGGGTGGCGATCCTGGTCACTGTCCTGGCGGTCTGGGAGTGGGGCTTCGCCGCCCGCAGCAATTTGCCGTGGCTTATCCCGGAGTTCCTGGACCCGTACTTCGTGTCCAGGCCCTCGGAGATCTGGGCGCAGTTCCTGCGGATGAGTTGCCTGGAGAGCCGTGAGGGAGTCTGGATCGCAAGCGATGAGCAGGCGTTCGCCAAGTGCCTGTCCAGGAGCGAAAACAATCTCTGGATCGCTACCCTCGTCACGCTCAGGAATACGTTCTGGGGCTTCGCCATCGGGGTGGGCAGCGGCTTTCTCGCCGGTCTCGTCCTGGGCCGGTCGCGTTTCCTGGCGCGCGTGTTCTCGCCTTACATCATCGCCTTCAATTCCATCCCACGGATCGCGCTGGTGCCCCTGATCATCATGATCTTCGGGCTGGGCGATGCTTCCAAAATCGTGTCTTCGCTGATGATCGTTTTTTTCCTGGTGTTTTTCAACACTTACAACGGTGTGCTCCAGACCAACCAGGACCTGATCAATGTCAGCAAGCTGCTGGGTGCCTCCAAGGTTCAGCAGATGATGAAGGTTGTCATCCCCTCCGCGGCGATCTGGGTTTTCTCCTCGCTCACCCCGGCGTTCTCCTATTCGCTGATCGGGGTGGTGGTGGGCGAGTTCATCGGTGCCGAGCGCGGTCTGGGGCGGGTGATCATCGAGGCCGAAGGCCGAGGCAGCGCGCCCGACATGATGGTCGCCATCCTGACGCTGATGATCATCGGCGGGCTGTTCTCCAAAGTCATCGACTACGTACAAACACTATTGATTCGGGGGGGATGATCCGAAGTGCAAAACGGTCTCGCCACGTCGTATACTCCAGCCGTTTAGCCCAGCGCTGCAACAATCTGATCATATTTCCTGAAGGGACTTGACTTGAAACGCGAACTGAACATCGGATTGGAAGGCATCGCGATTGCGGAGTCGAAGATTACGCACGTTGACGGCATCAAGGGCGAACTGGTCTATCGCGGCCACTGGGCCGGCGAGCTGGCCAGGGACAAGAGCTTCGAGGAGATTCTCCATCTGGTGCTGTTCGGCTCCCTGCCCGACGCTGTGCAACTGAAGGATGTGACGCAAAAGCTTATCTCGCTGCGCGCACTGCCGAGCGAACTCAAGACGGTGATCCGCTCGATGCCCAAGGGCGTTCCCTACATGGCCGTGCTGCGCTCGGTCCTGTCGCTCGTCACTGCGCCCGAAGGGACGGAATACCCTCCCACCGCCGATCAGGCACTGTCGCTGATCGCCATGACGCCCACCATCCTGGCATACCGGTATGCCAGCGTGAACGGTACCGAACCGGTCGAGCCGCATGCGTCGCTCGGCCATGTGGAAAACTATTTGTACATGCTCAACGGTCGTGCGCTCGAAGCCGGCTTGGTGCGCGCTTTGTCCGCGTACCTCATCCTGAGCATGGACCACGAGATCAACGCCTCCACCTTTACTGCGCGCGTGGTCGTGGCCACGCAGGCGGACCTTGTTTCCGCGATTTGCGCCGCCATCGGCGCATTGATCGGCCCGCTGCACGGCGGTGCACCCTCCAAGGTGGACGACCTGCTCGACGAGATCGGTGTCGAGGAGCGGGCTGAAGAAGTCATGCGCCTGAAGATCGAGCGCGGCGACCGGTTGATGGGTTTCGGCCACCGGGTCTACAAGACATGGGATCCACGCGCGGCTGCGCTCAAGTACGTGGCCCAGCACAACACGGAGGCGAGCAAGCTGTTGAAGCTGAGCCTGCATGTGGAAGAGGTCGCGGTACGCCTGCTGGAGCAATACAAGCCGGGACGTAACCTCTACCCCAACATCGAGTTCTGGGCAGCGGCAGTTCTTCGTTCGGTCAACGTGCCCAAGGAGCTCTACACGCCCACATTCTGCTGCAGCCGTATCGTCGGCTGGTCTGCTCATGTCCTGGAGCAGTCCGAGAACAATCGCCTGATCCGGCCAACCGCCATCTACACCGGCGCCTGGCCCGACCACGAACAGGCGCGCTGAACACAAAGGCAACGCGGCGGCGCCGCCTCTAGTTCAGCAGACCGAGCATCGCGGCGCGCACGGTGGCCGCGGTCTTGTTTGCGGTCTGCATCTTGGCCACTGCGTTTTTCACGTGGAAGTCGACGGTGTTCTTGGAAACAGCCAGGATGTCCGCGATCTCTTGGGAAGACTTTCCATCGGCGGTCCACTTCAGTATTTCCAGCTCCCTGAAGGTGAGGCAGATATCGTGCTCCGGCTGCTTGGCCTTCAGCACCCGGGCGAGCGACATGTGCGCGGTGTGCACCAGCCAGCGCAGTTGGTGCTCCTTGCAGTCCAGTTCCACCTGCGTCAGGGGTTCCCCGGATCGCGCCAGCGTCAGCATCCCGCCGACCCCCACGCCATCCAGGCTCGACTGTGCCCAGCCCACGCGAAGGCCGAACGAGCGCGCTTCCTCCCACAGGTCGCGCGCGGAAGCGAACATGCGGTCGTCCCACACCAGCGGCGTTTGAGACTTTCGGGCGTGCAACACGGTCGGGTCGGTCTGGAGGTATCCCGCTTTTTCGTATCGCTCACGCCATTGCTGCGGATAATTGTTCAGCAGCACGGTCTTGGGGTTGGTGAGTGGGACCGGCGCGCGAAAGCCGTAAGCGCAATACTCGAAGCCGAGCGCGTGCGCCGCCGCTTCGATGCTCGAGAAAATCTCGAGCTCCCCTCCCGCCTGTATGGCACTGGTCAGCAGATCTTCCTGCCAGCTCTTCATGCCGGCCTCCTGCTGTCAATTTGGGCGGCCGTGGTGACAGCACAGACGCCGAGCAAAGCACAAGAAATGCGCTGAAAGAGCATGACGGCTCTCCTTCCACCCTGGGTTTTTATGAGAACCAATTTACGCTATGGTTGCGCTTGATCGTGTAGGACGATTCCCACAACCAAAGAAATGCCGCTGAGCCAACTCCGGGCTGAGCCCCATTCCTCACCATTCGAGATTCAACACCTCCTGTCCTGCTGCAAGATTGATGCCGACAACGTGCCCATTCAATCATGCCAGGCACGACTGTCCGACCGCGACATTTCTACAACCTTACATTTCGAACGTCCAGGGCACCGTGTAACTTTTGCCGCCGGGGCGAGCGGAAGGCAGCGATACGCACCGCGAGGGTGCGGCTAGACGTCGATCAGCGATCGCGTGCGGTGGTAGAGCTGCATGCGGCAAAATTCCACGACCTGGTTGCCTACCATGGCCAGCTGCTGCGTCGATTTTTCGTCGACGCAGGCCCCGGCAGCGTCAAAGATGCCATCGGCGGTATTCAGCGCTGCGCCCAGGGGCGTCGGCCAACCGCGCAGCGCGTGCACGATCGAACGCATGGCGCTCAGCGTGGTGCCGCCGGTTTGCCAGCCGAAAGCCGTGACGATGCAGCCCACCGCCCGCCCGTCCAGGTAGGGCCTGCTGTCGCCGCGCAGGTCTTCCAGCAGATCCAGTGCGTTCTTCACCAGCCCCGAAACACCGCCGTGGTAGCCCGGGCTGGCCAGGATGACGCCGTCGGCGCCGCGCACAGCGAGAACCAGCTGGCGCTGGTCGTCCGTGCGCACGGAAACATTGGGGTCATACAGCGGGAGCCGGGCCAGGAACGATCCGCCGAAAATGCAGGTCTGCGCGCCGGCGGCTTCTGCGGCTGCAAGCGCATGGCTGAGCGCGCAGTCGGTACTGGAGCCCTGGCGCGCGGTGCCGCCGATCCCGACCACGATGGGCCTGGGGCTGGCGGGGCTTGCAGGCGGTGTTGGCATGGGGCTCAAAGAAAACGCTCTTCCCACTGCCTGAGGGCGTGGTAGTCGTGCTCGATCTGCCCTGGATCGGAGTGCACCAGGAAAAGCGCGCCTGGCGATGTGTTGAGATCGGTGGTGGGCCGGGTCTGCGCGCCGTCAGCGAGGCGAAACCGGACGCTTTCGAACGAAGCCAGGTCGCCGAAGAACCGCTGCAGGGCCGGGTGTGACAGGGTTGCCGCGCGCCGGGCGATCAGGTTCACGCAGCGGGCGTGCTTGTGCCTTTCGTAGAGACGAGGACGCTGCGAAAGGCGGTCGGGGTCCACATGGCATTCGGTGGTGAGCTCCACCTGGTCGGTTCCCGTGGCCAGGGCCAGGGCGGCCGGGTTCGCCAGTCCCGAAATTCGCGCGCCCGTTTCCAGCAGGCGTGGCCCCTGCGCGGTGAGGATCAGCTCGGTATGCGCCGGGCCCAGGCCGATGCCAAGCGCGTCCAGCACGGCGCTCGCATAGGCGATCAGCGGCGCGACCTCGGCGGCGGCCGGCGGCACCAGGTCTTCACGATCGTAGATCTTTCGATCGGTGCCCGCGGGCAACTTGTGGCAGCGCCAGATGTCCGTTACCCAGTGCAGTCCGGCGTGGCTGACCGAATTGACCACGTACTCGTCGCCGTCCAGCTGGTGCTGCAGCAAAATCGCGCGGTTCTCCTGCATCATCAGGTTAGTCTTTCCCAGGATGCGCTGCGCGGCAGCGGCGACCTGGCGTTCGTCGTCGCAGAAATAAACGTCGTCCGACCCGGCGCTGTCCAGCGGCTTGGCGACGACCCGCCGCTCGGGCTGTTCACGGTACCACTGCAACAGGCCCGCCAGCTCGCTGCCCTGCATCTGGGCGGCTACCGGCACACCGGCCTTCGCCACGGCGTTCGCCATTAGGTACTTGTCGCGGCGGGCGCGCGAGAGGTCGGGCGTGTTGCCGGGCAGGCCCAGTCGTGTGGCGAGCAGGTCGGCCAGTTCCACGCCGAATTCGCTGGCCGCCACCACTGCGCGCGGCCGGTGGGCGGCCACGGCCGCTGCCAGGGCGTCGATGTCGCCCTGGAATGCCAGATCCGCGGCGAACACGCCTTGAGGCAGCGACGCGCTGAAGGCAGCGGGCATCGCCGCGCGCGATCGCACGTGCACGCACACATGCTCACGCGCAAAGGACCGTGCGAGGACGGCCCCGGTGGAGTAGGCATCCACTAGCACGACCGAGGCCGGCAGGTCCGTCTTACTGGAGGTGTTGGTCATATCGGTTGGAAAGGTAGCCCAGCATTTTCAGCAGCTCGGCCGACGTCGAAGCGTTCGCGCGGCCGTTGTCGCCGGAAGACCGCGGCAGCGGCAAGGCGCCCGTGCTGGCCCAGCGCAGCGCGCCAGCGCTGTCGATTCGCGTGGTCGCCTTGCCGGGGTTGTCGGCATGCAGGCAGTACGGGACGTCCAGCAGGCCGCGCTCGAAGGCCCGCACCAGCGCCTTGCCCGGGTCCGGGTCCAGGTTGAGTGCCGCGTCCACCAAGGCCCGCGCTTCCTGGCTGATTTCTTCGTAATAGGGCTGCGACGAGGGATCGTGTCCGGGCTCGACGTCGCTCGCTGCCTGCGCGGCCCGCATCAACGCATCGAGGTTGTCCTGCACAGTGGGAATCTGGCGCGACTCGGTGACGGTCTTGACGATCAGGCGCTCGCACCCGGCGCGCCGGGCCAGGCGCGCACTGTCGCGAATGAGGGCGCTCGCCCCCTGCGCGGTGCCGGGGAAGACGCCCATGTAGGTGTACACGACCACGTGCCATTCCGTTCCCGCCAGGTACTGGGCTGCCAGCTCGCGCAGGGCCCGCAGCGCGCCGAGATCCTGTGCGGCCAGCGTGCCTTGCGCATAGCTCAGCGAGACGCTCTCGACGCCATGGCGCACAAAGAAAAGTGCTTCGAGCAGGGTAATGGCCAGCAGCATCGACGGCGGGCACAGTTGCCCCAGCATGCACCCGCCGAAACTTTCGATGTGTCCGTGGCGGCTGCCGCCCGCCAGGATGTGACACGACGCTTCCCAGGCCAGGACGGCCTCGCGCAACGACACGCGGCTGTAGGGAAGGCAATAGGACACGGGTCCGCCCTCCGTGGCTTCCAGGCCCACCTCGACCAGCCGCCGGAAAACCTCTTGCGGCCTGGCGGTGCCATGGCGCACCTGGATCGGGAAGTTCGCTTGGTGAAACGGGGCCAGCATCGTGCGCACGGATTCGAGCGACTTGCTGACGATTGGAAAGCCGTTGAGCTTGTCGCCCCGCGCCAGGTTGTCCAGCGGGCTCAGGTAGTCGCCCACTCGCGTATAGCTGTCGAGGGTGATCGTGCCGATGGCCGTGCAGGGCAGGGCCGCCACGGCCGCCAGCCCGGCGCCCATCTCCTCGATGCGGCCGAAGCCCATGCGTGGCTGCACCACCAGGCGTCCCTCGCGCCGCGCCTGCTTGATAAAGGACTGGAAGTGCCCGGCCATCCTAGCGACCCGACATCAGCTCTGCGACCGGCTCACCGGTCTGTGCATGAATGGTGAGAATCCGCCGCTTGTGCGGATCGTTGGCGCGCACTCGCGAAATCAGGGTGTCTTGCGTCTCGAAATTGACGCGCGTATTGCGGTACAGGTTGCGCAGAGCGGCCAGCGGCAGGCCGCTGACGCACTCGAGCCACGCGGCCGCTTCAACGTTTTCGGCCTCGGCTGCCAGCACTTCATGCAGCAGGGGCAGTGCCGCGCGCCGCTGGAGGTGGCGCGCCGCGACATAGGTTTGCAGTTCCTGCCCGGCATCGACGAAAGGCGCGAACTGCATGCACACCAGCTGCTCTTCGTCCAGCCCGAACGCGTCGCGCGCGTAGGCCGCCGCCAGTTCGCGCCGCGCGCGGATCTTGCCGGAATCGGCATAGGCGGACATCGCCAGATCGATCAGCCGCTGGGGGATTTCCTTCTTGCGCATCAGCGCCTCGGCCAGTTCGAGGTATTCCCTGATGCCGTCGCCATACGTCCGGCCCCGCACATACTCGGTCTTGAGTCCGCGGAAATGCGCCATCAACACCGGGTTGGCGCAATCGGATTCCGTGAAGCTGAAGGCCAGCTCTTCGAAGCGAAAACCGAGAAAGCCGGTGAGCAGTTCCCAGTGATCCTCGACGCGGTAGCTCACGAGGTCGTAGATCGAGATGAAGGCTGGATCGGAATCGGCATCGCCGCTCGCGATGCGGCGAGACGCCTTGTCCTGGTCGAATCCCGCGCCGAACAGCTCGGTGTAGTAGTGCTGCCCCACGCCGTTGAGGGCCGTCAGCAGGCCGCGAAAGCCGTGCCGGCGGCACTCCTCGGTGTCCAGACCCACCTGCTTCGCCAGCCGCATGATCCAGGTGAAATAGTGCTTTTGCTCCTTGCGCGAATCGCCGGTCATCACCGCATCGACCCCGCCGTCCCACCAGGCCGCGCGCCCGTAGAAATCCGCCACGGCCAGGTTGCAGCTGTTGCAGAAGGTGGGCCGGCCGTCGCCTGCCGTGCGGTGGCCGTTCATGAGCACGTCGAACCGGTTCATCTCCCGCACATGTTCCGGAAAGGGCAAGTCGCGCTCGAACGGCCGCACCAGGTCGTGGTCTACCACCAACAGCTCCACCGACGGATCGCCGTACATGGACAGAGCCTGGTAGACGCGGTCGATGTTGGCCATGACCGCATACGCAACGCCGGCGTGCCGCATGTTCGCCACGCGCAAGCGGAACGCCTGGCCGTGGCGCTCGAGCACCTGCAGCTGCACGGCACGCAGGAAGGCGACGGTGTACGAGCTGTCCTTGCCGCCGCCATAAGCCACCATGACCTTGTAGGCGGCAATCTTCTCCACGCCGCCCGCGGCGGCAATGAGCCGGTCGCCGAGCTTCGTTACCGCGTCGAGCTCGACCGGGCTGAAATGGTGCAGCAGGCGCGCCAGGAGGGTGGCGCGGCCGGTGACGGAAGGTGTTGGAGTGACAGTCATAGCGGCGTCGCCTTGAATTCGAATGACTCGATGACCGAAAGGATGTCGGCCCGCGTCCGGGCCTGCGACCTATCGGTGAAGATGAACCGCCCACTGTGCAGCGCGTCGTAGCTTCCGCCGGGTTCCAGGATGTCGCCGGGCGCGGGCAGCAGTTCGCGCCAGATGGAGCGAAAGCGCGGCTTCATCGGGCTGGCCACGTCGACGCGGCAGGGCAGCTCGCGCGGCTTGGGAATGACCAGCCAGCCGCCACTGGGGTCGCCCGTCTTGGCCGGCATCGGCAGTGCGTCGCCGGCCATGCCCTGCAGCCAGTGCTTGAACAGGTTGACGCCGAATACCTTGTTGAGCAGGTGCGGAACCTCGCTGCCGCCCACCCTCGCGCCAACTTCCAGAAACACCAGGGAGCCATCGGCCTGGACGAACAGCTCGAGGTGGAAAGGGGTGGTAGTCAAGCGCAGGGCGGCTATGCAGCGGCTGGAAAAGGCCTCGATGCGCGCGCGCAGCGCGGACTGCTGCACGATCACCGAACCCAGTGGCGAGCCGCTGACGAAATCGAGGCAGCTGCCGACATATTGGGACACTACCTGGAACGCAACGGCCGACGCCGAGTCGGCAAACCCATCGACGTGATAGGCCTCGCCTTCAATGAACTCCTCCACCTCATAGCGGGCCAGGTCGACCGACCGCAGCTGCGACTGGAGCTCTTCGCGGCTGTCGATGCGCACCACACCGATGCTGGCCGCGCCGTCCACCGGCTTGAGGATCAGGGGGTACGAGGCGCCATCTGCGAAGCGCAACGCCTGCTCCACCGACTCGCAGCGCGCGAAGGCCGGCACGCGTATGTCTTTTTCGGCGAGAACTTCCTTCATGCGGGCCTTGTCGCGGTAGACCGCCACCTCCGCCGGGCCGTGCCCGGGTATGCCCAGGGCCTGCCGCACGCGGGCGGCAATCTCCAGGGTGAATTCCGACAGCGCGATCAACTGGTCGACCGGCCCCACGTGCTGCACGATGTCGCGCACGGCGCCCGCCAGCTCGTCATAGTTGTTGACATCGCCCACCTTCACCAGCCGCGCGATGGACGCCTGGGGCGCCAGGACCCCCTGGGCCCCCAGGGCGTCCACGACATAGCTGATGCGATGCCGCGAGTGGTCGAAGAAATCCTCGTAGCGGACCAGCTCGTTGTCCCACCGGGCCGAACCCTCCTTGAAGCGCGGCCAGCGGTTGACGATGACGATGTGCATCAGAAACCCGCCTGAACGGCCGAGGCGGGCGCGTGGTGCTCGGGCCGCGCGAGCCACGGGCGCAGCGAGATGAACTCCTGCAGGAACGCCGCGAAGTCGGCCATGGCGTGGCCGCCGATGAAGACGCCCGCATAGCCGGCCTGCAGGAGGCTGCCCTGAACCAGGATCGTGTCGGCCTCGCTGGTCGTCAGCTTGCCGCCGATGACGCAGGTGACATCGGGGTCGTGCTGCCGGATGTTCGCGATGATCTGGCGGCCCTGGTGGTGGCCATGGCCGTTGACGCTGCTGACGACGACCAGGTCCGGCTCGAAGCTGTCCAGGGCCTCGACAAGGTCGGATGACGGCGTGCAGCAGCCAAGATTCCGGACCTCGAAGCCCTGTTCCGACAGCCACAGCTGCAGGTAGACGAGGTTCCACATGTGGGAGTCCGATTCGATGGTGGCAATCAGGCAGCGCGGTACGTGGTTCATGACATGGCCTCTTTCAGTAAGGGGTTGGCTTCAAGCTTTTCGCGGAATCGCCGGACAACCAGCCACAGCAATGCACTGCCGGGTAGCGCCAGCATGAGGGCGAGGTACAGCAGAAGCTGGCGCACGTCCGTGGCATGGCCCACACTGGCCGTCAGGATGCCGCCCAGGGGATACGACAGCAGGTTGAGCAGGTAGAACGGGCCCATCACCTTGCCCAGGTGCTCGGGCTGGATGGCCCGCACCCGCTGGGTCCGGTTGAAGACGTTGAACAGGGCGACTCCGGCCATCGCCACCAGGAACGCCACGCCATACGTGGCCACGCCCGACGAAAGGCCCATGATCAGCAGGCCGGCGCACAGCAGCGCAAAGCCGAGCGCCCCCAGGTGGTACACCGTCATGCTGCGCAGCAATTGCGGGATCAGCAGCAAGTTGAGCAGCGCAAGCCCGCCGGCCCCGGCGTTGACCAGCCCGAACACGCTGTCGGACGCGGCGAACGTGCCGGTGATGACAAAGGCGTTGGCGCTCAGAGCCACGGCGAACGCCAGGTTGATCGAAAAATTGAGCAGTGCCAGCAAGCGAACCGGGCGGTTGTCGAGCAGCAGCGACCAGCCCAGCTTCAGTTCGGCGAGCACGCCGTGCACGGGCTTCGAGGCCGGTGGGGCGGAGGGTACGCCGCGCCAGCAGACGGCCGCCACCACCAGCGCGAATGACGCGGCACCCAGCAGCGGGAGCTTGCCGATGTAGTGGGCGAGCAGGGCCGCGAGCGCCGGGCCGAGAACCATGGATAGCAGTTCCATGTTCTGCACCATCGATTGCCAGCGCGGCAAGTCGTTGCCCGTCGCTGCCATCAACGGCACGGTCTTCTCGACGGACATCCGGATGGGCGCCATCAGCATGGACAGCAGCACGCCGCTGGCCATGAGGATCCACACCATTATCGATGGCGCCGCCAGGCACAGCGGCACGGCCAGGGCCAGACAGGCTGCGCGCGCCAGGTTGGCGCTCATGAACAGTCGCCGCCCGCCCACGGCGTCCGCCAGCAGGCCGGCGAAGGGATAGGCAAGCAGCGCGGGCAGCCATTCGAGTGCGAACGCATAGCCCGAGAAGCGGATGTCGCGGGTGCTCTGGTAGATCATGAGCGGCACGGCGAACAGCACCGTCTGCTCGGCCACCATGCCGAACAGGATGCCGCCCGCGAAGCCCCAGCTGCGCGCGCGGCCTGCCTGGGACGCGATGTCAGGCAATGGCCCGCACCTCCTGCGCGGCTTCGAGCTCGCGGATGATCGGCAGCACGTGCTTGCAGAAGCGGCGCATTTCATCGCGCGTGGGCCAGCCGGAAAAAATGAATTCGCTGACGCCGGATTCCTTGTACGCCACCAGGTATTCGGCGACCTCGCGATAATTGCCCACCACGCACAGCGCCGGGCCGCCACGGTAAGCTACCGCGCCCGACCACAGCATGGGCGAAAGCCAGTCCTTGGGTGCCTTGTCCGCAAGCCGGAACGATGTTTTCACGGCCTCGGAATCGCAGCGCGCCACGAAATCGCGAACCCAGTCCCGGTGCTTTTCATCGGGGTTCTCCATCATGGCCTCGACATCTGCGAGCGCTTCCTCGCGAGTTTCGCGCGCCAGCACGTGCATCCGGATGCCGACGTCGCATCCGGCGTCGAGCACCGGTTTGCTGGCCACCGCGATGCCTTCGGGCGTGTCGCCGTAGCGCAGCCAGCAGTCGCCGTGGTCGATGGCGGTCTGCTGCGCAATGGGCGACGCGCCGGCCAGGTAAATGCGCGGGCGTTCGTGGTCCTTGTAAGGCAGGCCCAGCTGCGCTTTCTCGATGTGGTAGAGGTCGCTCTTGTAGGTCAGCGGCGTCTCGCCGCGCCAGAAGCGGTGCATGATTTCGAGAAACTCGCTGGTCCTGCGGTAGCGGTCGTCGTGCCCGAGAAAATCGCCATAGAAGGCCTGCTCGTCGGGCGAGATGCCGGCCACGATGTTGAGCGCGATGCGCTTGTCCGACATCCACGAAATGGTGTTGACGATCTGGGTGAACAGGGTGGGCGGCACCAATCCCGGCCGGTACGCCAGGATGAACTTGACGCGCTGGGTGGCGCAGGCGAGCGCGCCGATCATCGGGAACGGGTCGGGCATGTGGTAGCTGATGCCCATCAGCAGGGAATCCATGCCGAGCTCATCCGCTTCCTGGGCGAAATCGACGATGCCGCCGAAGTTGAGCGATCCGGTATCGTATTTTTCCGAGGCTTTCTGCTGCCCGCTGTCCAGCGGGGAGCACCAATGGATCCTCAAAGGCTGCATGATGGCTCCTTGACTTGGGTCGGCTCCCGCCCGCGGACGCGGGGCGCGGCGGGAGTGGCCAACCAGGAAAAATCTAGAACAGGAAACTGGTGCCGACGCTGCGGTCGAACAGCGCGACGTCGCGGATCTGGCGCTTGCCGCTGATGAATTTGAGCAGGCGCTCGATGCCCAGGCCGCCGCCCGCGCTGGGAGGCAGGTAGCCGCGCTTGGCCGCTTCCAGGTAGTTGCCGAAGGGCGTCAGGTCCATCGACAGCTCGCGCATGCGCCGCAGGATCTGTTCGTACTCGAATTCGCGCTCGGCGCCCGACAGGCCTTCGCCGAAGCCTTCGGGATAGATGAGGTCGTAGTTGTTGTAGCTGCCCGGGCGCTGGGGATTCTCGCGGTCGTAGAACTCGCGCTTGTAGTTCGTGACGAAGAAGGGTGTCTTCGACTTCTCGGACATGATCTTCTCGAACTGGGGCCCATGTTCGGCGATCAGCGCGTCCGACGCATAGATGGGAAAGGGCGCATCGTAGGAGGGGAGCGTACGCCCCAGCTGGGTCAGCTCGGCCTTGCAGTGCTGCTGCACTTCCTTGAACACATGCTTGACCAGGCCGTCGACCATGGCGATCGCCTGGGCCATGGTGGCATCGCGCATCTCGAAGTCGAACTGCGAAAACTCCAGCAGGTGGTTCTGGGAGTCCTTGATCTCCGCCTTTTCGAGCCGGATGTTGGGCGCCACGATGAAAATCTTGTCATGTCCCTTCGCGGCCAGAGCCAGCTGCTTGTGAAAGATCATGCTCGCCGTCAGCTTGAGGGGACGCTCCTCGTACTTGATCTCGGCCGGGTAGACCGCATGATTGAGCGGATCGGTGATGGGCGACATCAGCACCGGCATCAGCTGCTTGAAGCCGGCGTCCAGCATGAACCCCTGCAAAGACCGCAGCACGCGGCCGCGGATATTGGCGTGGGACTCGACGTCCGGGTTCTTCAAGCGTTCAAAATAGCTGTCCAGTGCTTCCATCGCTAGCCTCCAATTAGAAATCAGTCAAACGATACAACTCCCTATCCCGCCGCCGCCGTGGCACAGCAGGCGCAGTTTCATAGCCGTCCTTGTCAAGGTGCAGGGAACCGAAGCGGGTTCTCCGGCAGCGTCGAGGCGCGCTCAAGCCGGCCTGGTGACAGGGTCTGTGTCCCTATAGAACAGACGAGCCGGTTTTCACTATTCTCAAGACCGTCCAAATCGCGATAAACCATAAATATTAGTCGATGAACGGATAGGAGAATGTCGCTGGGACGATAGTATCAATGTGAATTGATTACCATTTGTTGCTGGAACTGTCTATGCGAGAGCGGCCCCCGGTGCGCCGCTACAGAGGCGGTGTCAGCACCGTGGGCCGGGCGATGTCCTGCATCTTCGGGTAATCGCGGCTGAAATGGAGCCCGCGGCTTTCGTGCCGCGCTTGCGCCGACTTGACGATCAGGTCCGCCACGGTGACAAGGTTGCGCAGTTCCAGCAGATCGCGCGTGATGTGGAAGTTGGCGTAGAACTCCTGGATTTCTTCCTGGAGCAGCCGGATGCGATGGGCAGCCCGTTCCAGCCGCTTGTTGGTCCGGACGATCCCCACGTAGTCCCACATGAAGCGGCGCAGTTCGTCCCAGTTGTGCGAGATCACCACGGCCTCGTCGGCATCGGTGACGCGGCTTTCGTCCCATGCCGGGACCGGTGGCGGCCCGGGCAGCGGCGTTGCCCGGATGTCCTGCGACGCGGCGCGGGCGAACACCATGCATTCCACCAGCGAATTGCTGGCCAGGCGATTGGCGCCGTGCAGGCCGGTATAGGCGGTTTC
Organism: Ramlibacter sp.; assembly: GCA_013815685.1. Lineage (GTDB taxonomy): Bacteria > Pseudomonadota > Gammaproteobacteria > Burkholderiales > Burkholderiaceae_C > Ramlibacter. The sequence goes on along the minus strand of JACDFR010000001.1, from coordinate 77,307 downwards.
GCCGACGGCGTGCAGTCCCGCCAGGTCGGTGCGGCCCGCCAGGTCGGTATGAATGCCGCCGCAGGTGTAATGCGCTGCCGGTACGACAGGAATCGGCTGGCGCGTGATGTCGATTCCCAGTTCGAGGCAGCGCGCGTGGATGTTGGGGAAGTGCTCGCGAACGAATGCCGGTGGCTGGTGCGATATGTCCAGGTAGACACAGTCCAGGCCGTGCTTCTTCATCTCGAAGTCGATCGCCCGTGCCACCACGTCGCGCGGCGCCAGCTCGGCCCGGGCGTCGTGCGCGGGCATGAAGCGGGTGCCGTCGGGCAGCAGCAACCGGCCGCCTTCGCCGCGCACCGCCTCGGTGATGAGGAACGACTTCACCAGCGGGTGGTAAAGGCAGGTCGGGTGAAACTGGATGAACTCCATGTTGGTCACCCGGCACCCGGCCCGCCAAGCGGCCGCGATGCCGTCCCCGGTGGCGGTGTCGGGGTTCGTCGTGTAGAGGTAGACCTTGCCCGCGCCGCCCGTGGCCAGGATGGTTTGCGGGGCGCGGAAAGTGATGACCTCATCGGTGGCCTCGTCCAGGGCGTAGAGGCCCAGGCAGGTGTTCTGCGCCGCCTGTCCCAGCTTGCGGCTGGTGATAAGGTCGACCAGCGTGTGCTGCTCGAACACTTCGATGTTGGGGGTGCGGCGCACCCGGTCGATCAAGGTGCGCTGTACGGCGGCCCCGGTGGCGTCCGTCACATGGACGATGCGTCGGGCACTGTGGCCGCCTTCGCGGGTCAGGTGCAGCTGACCTTCTTCCTGCGAAAACGGCACGCCGAGCTCGCGCAGCCAGGCGATGCTCTCCGGTGCGTGCTCCACCACGAAGCGTGTCGCTTCCAGGTCGGACAAGCCGGCCCCCGCCACGAGCGTGTCGTCCACGTGGGACGCGAAGCTGTCGCCTTCGCCCAGCACGGCCGCGATGCCGCCCTGGGCCCAGCCGCTCGAGCCATCGGTCATGGACCGCTTGGTGAGGATGGCCACACGGTGCGTGGGCGCCAGGTGCAGCGCCGCGGACAGGCCGGCCAGGCCGCTTCCCACGATGAGGACGTCGAAATCTTTCATGCCGTGGTATAGGCGAGCCGCACGTAAATCGGGGCGAATGCCTCGGCCTGCGTGACCTCGACCAGCGCCTCCTTGGCCAGCTCCAGCAGGGCGATGAAGGTGACGATCAGCACCGGCATGCCGCGGGCGACGTCGAACAGCTGCTCGAATTCGACGAACTTGCGGCCCTGGAGCTTGCGCAGAACGATGCTCATGTGCTCGCGCACCGACAGCGCTTCGCGCGAGATCTTGTGATGCTGCACCAGCCTGGCGCGCTTGACGATGTCGCGCCAGGCCTCTTGCAAGTCGACCACGTCGACGTCGGGAAAGCGCGGCTGCAGCGACTGCTCGATGTAGACCTGCGCGCGCAGCACGTCGCGCCCCATCTGGGGAACCTCGTTGAGGCGGAACGCGGCCGCCTTCATCTGCTCGTATTCAAGCAGGCGGCGAACCAGCTCGGCGCGCGGGTCTTCGGGTTCCTGGCCTTCGGCCGTCTTCCTGGGCGGCAGCAGCATACGCGACTTGATCTCGATCAGCATCGCCGCCATCAGCAGGTACTCGGCCGCCAGCTCCAGGTTCCGGCTGCGGATTTCGTCGACGTACACCAGGTACTGGCGGGTGACGCCGGCCATTGGGATATCGAGGATGTTGAAGTTCTGCTTGCGGATCAGGTACAGCAGCAAGTCCAGCGGTCCCTCGAAAGCCTCGAGGAACACCTCCAGCGCATCCGGCGGGATGTACAGGTCGGTGGGCATGGCGAAAAGCGGTTCGCCATACAGCCGTGCCAGCGCCACCTGGTCGATCACTTCCGGCATGCCTCCAAGCGCCGGCGCCGGGGGCTCCGGCAGCGTGGCCGCACCGGATCGGGTCATTTGCCTTCGTTCTGGTAGACGTAGGGCTTTTGCGCAACTTCGGCGCCGCGCCACTCGCTCCAGGCTTCGCGGTTCACGTGCTTGTCCCACAGCAGCGCCCGGCCGGCCCGCTGTTGGGCTTCGAGGTCCGGCTTCTCGGTCTTGAGCTGCTCGATGAACTGCGTGATCTCGGATTTGTAATCGGGGCGGCGGAAGATGCGGAGCAACATGGACATAGACTGTGCCTTTTTCGCAATTTTACGCCGCCCAGCCATGAACGCCGCCCTGAAGCTTCTCTGCGCCGCCCTGGCCTTCCTGGGCCTGGCCGCCTGCGATCCCCAGCACATCAAGGAGCTGGAGGAGGGCGTTGCCACCGAAGCCGACGTGCGGGCCCGCTTCGGCGTGCCGGAAAACGTGTGGGACGGACCCGGCGGCGAACGCATTTTCGAGTACAACCGCCAGCCTTCGGGGCACAAGAACTACATGATCAGCATTTCTCCGGACGGCCGGATGACGGCGTTGCGTCAGGTGCTGCACCCTTCCAACTTCGGCAAGGTTCAAGCCGGCATGAAGATGGAAGACGTCCGAAGGCTGCTGGGAAAGCCGATGAAGCAGACCCCGTACGCGCTGAAAAATGAAATCGCATGGGACTGGCGCTACATGGAGCCGCCCAATACGTCGATGGTGTTCACGGTCTGGTTCAACCCGGACTATCGGGTGCTGCGTACCACGACCGGTCCCGATCCGGAGGCGCCGGAGCATCGCGGCGGGCGTTAGGTACCGCCGGCCGCGACGTGAGGTGACCCGAACTGGGAGGCAGTTTCAGTGCTACTGCTGCTCGCCGGGCGTGACCGCGTCGACCGCGGCGCCCACCGCCTTGCCGCCCAGCTTCACGGTGCCCACCGCGGCATCGACCACCAGGCCCGCGCCCGTGGCCGCCAGGCCTACCGCGGTGCTGCCCACAGTGATGACGGCACAGCCGCCTAGCAGGGTGGTAGCCAACGCAAGGGCCAGGGCCAGGGCCACGCCGCGAACGGGAGATGAAGTACTGCTGGACATCCGTCGTTCCTTAAAGAGCCCGACGATTCTACGGATCAGGGTGTAACGCGGCCGTATCACTCGGGTAAAGGGCCGCAGGCCTCTCAGCCGCCCTGCTGAAATGTGAGCAAGTTTCCATCGAAGTCCAGTATGGAAAACTCGCGCACGCCCCACGACGGCTATCTTTCAAGCGGCCGTACGGATGGATGACACCTTGGGCGTCGAACTCCGCAAAGAGGCCATCGATTCCCTCGGCCTCGCGATACGACATCCGGTTTCCTTGGGAATGCGCGGCTCCTTGCAGAGCCAGAAGTGCAGCTGCACGCCGTTCCGCTCAATGATGGCGTAGTCGGGATACGCGCCGACGCGTCTAAATTGAAGACGCTCGAAAAACGCGATGGTTCGCCCAATATCAAGCGACGCGAATTGGGGGATGGCGAATCTCAGGCGCGGCGTCATGTTTGCACCCTCACCTCCCTTTACCCCTCGCAGGCGGCCATCGTCCGCTTCTTCAGGCTCTATCGAATTCCACCGAGCGGCGGTTAGGGCTGCATCCGAACTCGCCTCAGTGACTGACCATACGACGTACTTACTGAAGCGACCGGGAGTCGCCTAGCGAGGGCACACCGAGGAATCTAGTGCGCTCTCTGCCCAAGCATGGCATACTGTCTTTATGTACAGTCAGAGGGCCGCATGACAACGCAAAGCGATTCTGTCGGTTCGTTGATCCCAGCCGCCTACGACGGCCGCGAGCAAGCGCTCGTCAAGCATCAGCTTCTTGAGCAGTATCTGGAAAAGCTCTTCCTGATTCTTGGCATGGCATCCAAGGCCGGCCGGTCGGTAGAACTGTGCTACGTCGATTGCTTCGCCGGCCCGTGGGGTGATGCGTCAGATGGAATGGAGGCAACCTCAATCGCCATTTCGCTGAAAACGCTGGACGGCTGCCGGCAGACGCTCGCTAGCCTGGGGGCGTACATGAAAATCAAGGCCCTCTACGTAGAGGAAAACGCTGAAGCGTTCGCGCGCCTGAAGACTTATCTGAGCTCAAGTACTCCCCGAGGAATTCGCTCCGAATGCATGCGCGGAGACTTCGTGGCGCTGCGGAAGGATATCTTGCAATGGGTTGGTGCGGAAGCCTTCACGTTTTTCTTCATTGACCCAAAGGGCTTCAGCGAGATCGGCATTCCAACTCTTAAGCCATTGCTTGAACGACCACGGTCGGAGTTTCTGATCAACTTGATGTACGACCATCTCAATCGCGTCATGTCAATGCAGAACTGGCAATCCGCGATGGCCGACCTGGTGGGCCAGAAGCTGGATCTTTCCGGATGCACTCCAGTACAGCGGGAGAAAAAAATTCTCCACGCTTATCGGGAAGGACTCAAGGCCTGGGTGCCATCGACCTCCAGCTATCCATCTCGAGCGGCTCACGCGCGAATCATGAACCCTGAACGTGAGCGGCCCAAGTACCACTTGGTGTATGTAACCTCGCATCCCCTCGGCGTTGTCAAGTTCATGCAAATATCGGAGAGCGTTGACAAGATTCAGGCGCGGGTCCGAGCGGTGAAGCGGGATGTCAAGAAGGAGCGGGCGACAGGGACAGGTGAACTGTGGGGCACGGGCGAACTGATAGACCTGCACGCGGGCCATCCTGAAAGCGGTGAAGTTGATCGATACTGGCACGACTATTTGGCTCGCGGTGCTCGCACGATCGACACCACCGCATTCGCCGAAATCCTGGAACAGACTGGCTGGTTCGAGGGCGATCTCCAATCTTCTTTGGTCCGCTTGGCAAAGGCTGGCCGAGTGATCAATCGGACTGTAGATGCCAGGAGACGCTTCAAGCGTCCACTGCACTTTGATGAGAAGGGCGGCGAGTGCCTGGAGTGGGTCATTTGAGAGCGACTGCAGCGTCTCTGCAGAGCCCCTGGTGACACTGAGGGCGTCCAAGTGCTCATTGCCGCGAACAGATGGAATAGGGTCGCACGTCCATGGTTCCCTTGGGTACCCACGCTGGAACGGATCATCAGCCGCGAGCCTCTTGAGGCTCTCGACGGCCCGGAGGTGCAGATTTTTTCCGACTATGGTGGGGAGCACAAGGCTAGCGACTACCTCACGACTGGAGCTCTATACGTTGACCTTCTCGCTTCCAGGCACTGGTTGTATCAGAGAGCTGATTGGCGAGGAAGGCATCTGCCGGACGGCCGACGCCTTGGATTCAAAGGCCTCAATGACAGACAAAAACAGGCTGCGCTCGTTCCGTTTCTCGAAGCTGCGCAGCACATAAGTGGCCTTCTCGTTGTGATCGCCGTACACAAGTCAGTCGTCAGCCCGTGTTTTGGTGCGGCCTTCAAGGAAATTCTGGAAACACGCATTGTTCCCAAGCTCGCCTGGCGGCCACGTAAGTTCGAGCGAATGCTGCAAGTCGCGCACTTGGTGGCTCTCATGCTTGGCGGGCTGGGAGTCCCCGGCCAAAACGCCTATTGGTTTTCCGACGAAGATGAGCTGTTCGCAAATGAAGTTTGCTCGCAGGACCTCGCCGCTGTGCTGGGCCTACTCTCCGGCAATTATGTTCGCCACACCCTGGGAAACCTGGGATTGGGCACCACATCGGTCGACGAAGGCGACCGATACGAAGAGGATTCCGTTGCGGTGGTTGATCTTGCCGTCGGCGCAGTCGCGGAGCACGTTACCACTCTACGACGCCGTCTAGGCCATCTCCCTACCAACGTCGCCTATGAATGCGACGCCGTGTTCAGCACAAAAACTGAGGTAATTTCTGGCTGGTTTGGAGATAAGAGCAGCCGCCTAAGGAAGGTTCTTGTGGTGTTCGAACCCGCGCCGAACAACAAAACGGCCGTATTCAAGATGGACTTCTCACACCGAGAAAAGTCTCTATCCAGCGCTTGAGAAAGAGAATATCTTTTGCGTCGACAGCCTCAGAACGTGGTCAGACTGGATCGCGGATCGAACGCGTCGCAATGTCCCATCAGCGCCCAGGATCTCGACTTCCTTTGAGGCCGCCAGTTCAAGGACGGCTTTGGCTACCATCTCCCTTGTCGCGGGCGTGAGGTTCACGCGGTCGTGAAAGAATCGTTCAAAGGATACGCCCCCTTTCTGCCTGTCCAGCGCTTGTGGAATCTGAACCAGCATCGCCTCTTTGTTCGCATTTGCGGCGACGTCGTCGAACTCGAACGCGCCTTGCGCATGCCCACTTTCATCAATGCGCGCTGCATAGCCAGTGGTCAGCATGTCAAAGCCGGGCGCCCCATAGTGCACAAAGTGATTGTGGTACTTCCAATGGGTAGAAGCCATGACGTCGCGCGCCTTCCAGTGCCTTGAAAGGTGCAGCAACCAAAAGTCCCCATGACCTCGATCCGCGCGGATGAAAAACGGCGTGAAATACTCTGCGCCCGATCCCTTTGTAAGTCGCTGATAGAGGCCGGATTGTACGTGAAGTCGCCAGCCAGGGCTCTTCTTCAGCTTGTCCAACTCCGCGGCGGTTATCGCCCCATCGATACCGGTCTTTCTTTCAAAGTCAGCAAGGTTCTTCTCTGAAAGAAAGTTGATGAGCGCGTCCACTGCAAAGGTGAGAATGACTTCCGCCTTCGCCAATGAGCAAAAGATGTTCTGTAGGGTTGGCAGCGGTACGGCGTCGTAACCGTATTGGTCTAGAACAAAGATGGCCCGGCCGGCACGTGGTGATCGCTTGACTGCTTCGGCGATGATTGCTTCAGAACAAGTTAAGAAATCACCTCTCACTAGTTGAATCCCACCCGCAGCCAAACGGCCTCCGTAGCCCTTCTCTTGAAGAAGTCGTTTGAGGTAGTCGATGGCAGAAGCTGACTCATCGACACAGATGAGTTTCACGTCAAATTCGATAGGCTTACGGCGTTGCTGCCCCAACTCAACCCGGACTTGCGCTTCTCGAAGCGCTTCAAGGATGACGATTGGCGAACCAGGTACTTCAGTGCCAGAGCTACCCACATAGCAACCACCGCCACAAAATCCGTCAACGACCGTCAGCTGAATTCGATCTTGGTGGGGAGAGGCGACGAGCGTCAAGAAGTACTCGATTAAGTACTCACGCAATAAGGAATGCTTGACTTCGCTGTGCCTCGCAAGCGCGGCGGTGGCTGTCCCCACACCCAGTCGTAATGATTTGCCAACATTGAGCGTTACTCGCAATGCTGGCGAGCTCCCTGTTTACATGTTCGTCAATGTGCCTGAAGCGAGCACACGCCGCAAGCGATTAACTATGCTTGGAGAGCTTCAAGGCGCGAGGACACGTTCGATGGCATCTCGTCCCATGTGCGCCCATCAAGAATTCGGCCATTGACGGCTTTCGCCCTGCGCTTGCCGTCAGCGCCCCAGCCGCCCCACTGCTTGAAGAAAAAGGCTACCTCTTGTTCTTCGCACTGGCGCTGTACTGCCTGAGCCCACTCAACCTTCATAGGACGCGACTTCGGACCTGACTCACCACCAACAATGACCCAGTGAATACTGCTCAAATCCAGCGTGCCGACGTCCTGCAACAGCGGCTCCACAGAAAGGAATCGGATGCTAGCGTCGATCTTGCGCAAATGGTCTATTCGTGGAACGCCATATCGGCGGTCTTCTACGGAAACCCCAAGCCAGGCGTTGGAGGGAACCATTCGCGTGCTGAAGTACCTCGCCATTCGAGCCGCGCGTTTCGTGAGAATCTGATAGGTGTGGTGCGGCGTCTCCGCAATGACGTTAAACACCTTGTCGATATAAGAGATCGGCACCTTCTCATGAAACAGATCAGACATTGAGTTCACGAAGTAGACGGTCGGCCGCTTCCGATTTCTCGGATCGTCCAAGCGTTCAGGCAACAAGGTGAGTGCAAATCCGTTCTCGTATCCTGGCGTCCCCATGGCCTTCAGTCTTCTCGACATAGCCTCGGCATAGCAGTTCTTACAACCAGGTGAAATCTTGGTACACCCGACCGTCGGATTCCAGGTCTGCTCTGTCCATTCGATTCGGCTGACGGTAGTCATTGGGAAACTCCTCTCTTCTCGCTTTTTCGTCTCGGATATCTACGAACAATGCCTCGCACAACACCCATGATTTCAAGGCTCTCCTTGACCTCAATAACTTCGTACTCCGGGTTGTGGGGAACAAGCACAGGATTCCCGCCGCGGTAACGCAATTCCTTAAGGGTGAAGCTGCCGTCCACAACGGCCACAACGAAGTCGCCGGACTCCGAACCCGTACCTCGCTCGACCACCGCGAAGTCTCCCGCGAAAACCCCGGCGTCGCGCATCGAATCTCCCTTCACTTCAATCAAAACGGTCGATGAGTGAGCGGTGACCAATAGGCCCTCGAGTTGGGCGACGTCATACGCAACCTCCGGGACAAGGGCCTCGCCGGCACCAGCTCGAACTTTCTCAGCCACCACGGGTATTTCAAAGAAACGCCTTCCAGGCTTCAGGCGACCGCCTTGGGAACGCTCCACATATCCAGCTCCAGCTAGACGGTGGGCAAGCTGGTACGCAGCATTCTTTGTGGTGAAGCCAAGGATCCCACCCAATTCGCTATAGGACGGCATAACCCCGCGTTCTGCAAACCAATCTCGCAAACGGCTGAGGTGAAGAAGGTCTCGGTTTGGCCGTGGCATGGGTCATGATAGTGTACGTTCGTACATTAATCAATCGCGAGAAGCAAAACCGCGCCAGGTAATGAAAACAATTACCTCCACAACGATTTCATGGAAATCTTGGGGCGCTAAAAGGTCGCAAGTTCAGCGCCCGTCGTGCGGCGATGCCCTGCGTCAATGCCGCACCTGAGAGCACGGCCGCGCGAAACAGCCAATCGCCATATGGCGTTCAGTCACTAGCAGAGGGCCTGGGGCGACTCTTTGTCGCTGACCGCGTTCTTCACAAAATGAAAAAATCACCCGCTGCTTCGCACGGGAAAGAGCAACAAAAAAGGTCGCGAGACCTTCAGGATTCTCCGCCGAGAAGCTCCACCACGCCTGATCGTCCATTCCCACAAAGATGATCGTGTCGCACTCAACCCGTTGGACTTGTGAACGGTCATCAACGGAACTTGAGATGTCCCAAAGAACTTGTCTAGGGTCCCTTGCCAGGTCGTGGCACCCGTACAGCAAGCAGCAAGATGGAGGCCCGTGGACTCAACGGCAATTTCAAGGAGGTCGCCCGTGGAGTACTCCAGATAGGTCCGCTGATCGCCGCAATCTCGAGAAAGCTCGTTACCTTCGCGGACCCTCAAAAAGTAGTCTTTGTGATCTTCTTCGTGCCTTCAAATCCGTCACTTGCTCGCGCTTCGGTTCGGTCCGCCGTGGTCACAAAGTTTCCGAATGTCCGCGAGATGATCGCCGGATCAGGTCCATGAGCGCTTGTACTACATGCACCCCGCGTAAAGCACGAGCACCCCTATTCGATAGGTGGTGTTCTCAGCGCACCCGCATCCCCGGCTGCGCCCCCGGCCACGGGTTAAGCACGTAAATCCCTGAATTAGCCTTCTCGTCCCCGTGGCTCGCAGCCAGCACCATGCCCTCGCTGAGGCCGAACTTCATTTTCCGCGGCGCCAGGTTGGCCACCATCACGGTGAGTTTTCCCACCAGTTCCGCAGGCTGGTACGCCGAGGCGATGCCCGAGAACACGTTGCGCATGCGGCCCTCGCCCACGTCGAGTGTCAAGCGCAGCAGCTTGGTCGACCCCTCGACGGCCTCGCAGTTCACGATGCGCGCGATGCGCAGGTCGATCTTGGCGAAGTCGTCGATGGAGATGGTCGGCGCGAGTTCTTCACCGCCGGGAACAATCTGCTGCGGCGCTGCCGGCGCCGGCGGCTCGAACAGCGCGTCGAGCTGTTTTTCCTCGACGCGTTGCATCAGGTGCTTGTAGACGCCGACGGCATGGCCTTCGCCCATCGGCGCGGCGGCAGTGGACCAGTCCAGCGGCGCGCATTGCAGGAAAGCCTCGGCTTGCGCGGCCAGGGCCGGCATCACGGGCTTCAGGCAGGCCGTCATGACCTTGAAGCTCTCCAGGCACATCGAGCACACGGCCGCGGCTTCGGCGGCCTTGCCTTCCTTGACCAGCTTCCAGGGCGCGGCCGTGTCGAATCGCAGGTTCACCTTGTCGGCGTAAGCCATGATCTCGCGCAGCGCACGCCCGTAGTCGCGGGCTTCGTACAAGGCCCTGACATTTTCCACCAGGGCTTGTGCGCCCGGTTCGGCGTGCGTGGCCGCCAACTTGCCGCCCGGAACGAACTTCACCGCGCGGCTGGCGATGTTGATGTACTTGCCGACCAGGTCGCTGTTGACGCGCGCCATGAAGTCGTCGGGATTGAAGTCGATGTCCTCGTTGCGGCCCGACAGCTTGGCGGCCAGGTAGTAGCGCAGCCACTCCGGGTTCATGCCCAGGGACAGGTACTTGAGCGGGTCCAGCCCCGTGCCGCGGCTCTTGCTCATCTTCTCGCCGTTGTTCACCGTGAGGAAGCCATGCACGAACACCTTGTCGGGCACCTTGCGGCCGCTGAAGTGCAGCATCGCCGGCCAGAACAGCGTGTGGAAGGTGATGATGTCCTTGCCGATGAAGTGGTACTGCTCCACATCCGGATCGGCGGCGAACTGGTCGTAGGACATGGACTCGCCTGCGGTTTGAGCCCCGCCCTTGTCGAAATAGTTCTTGAGCGAGGCCAGGTAACCCACGGGCGCATCGAGCCAGACGTAGAAGTACTTGCCCGGCGCGTCGGGGATCTCGATGCCGAAGTAGGGCGCGTCGCGGCTGATGTCCCAGTCGCCGAGCACCGCCTTGCCGTCTTCGCCCGGCTCCAGCCATTCGCTGATCTTGTTGAGCACCTCGGTCTGCAAACGCCCTTCGCCGCGCGTCCATTCCTTCAGGAAGGCCATGCAGCGCGGATCGGACAGCTTGAAGAAGAAGTGCTCGGAGCTTTTCAGCACCGGTGTCGCGCCCGAGAGCGCCGAGTAGGGGTTGATCAGGTCGGTGGGGCTGTAGACCTTGCTGCAGACTTCGCAGTTGTCGCCGTACTGGTCCTTGCTGTGGCAGTTGGGGCACTCGCCCTTGATGAAGCGGTCCGGCAGGAACATGTTCTTGGCCGGGTCGAAGAACTGCTCGATCACCTTGCTGGAAATGAGGCCGTTGGCATTCAGGTCGCGGTAGATCTGCTGCGCCAGTTCGTGGTTCTCCGGGGCATCGGTGCTGTGCCAGTTGTCGAACGCGATGTGAAAGCCGTCCAGGTAAGGCTTGCGGCCCGCGGCGATGTCGGCCACGAACTGCTGGGGACTCTTGCCGGCCTTTTCGGCTGCGATCATGATCGGCGCGCCATGGGCGTCGTCGGCGCAGACGAAGTGCACCTGGCTGCCCTGCATTCGCTGGTGCCGCACCCAGATATCGGCCTGGATGTATTCCATGATGTGGCCGATGTGAAAGTTGCCGTTGGCGTAAGGCAGGGCGGTGGTGACGAAGAGCTTGCGCTGTGCGGGCATTGGGGGTTTTCCTGGGGGAGCCGATGATTTTAGGGGCAGTCGTTACACTCATCCCGCAACAGGAAACATCCAACCCATGGCAACCACGCCCGACCAGTTGTTACAGGCCCTCTCGGCCGTCGTCGATCCCAACACCGGCAAGGATTTCGTCAGCACCAAGGCGGTGAAGAATCTGCAAGTGAACGGGGGCGACGTGGCCTTCGACGTAGAGCTGGGCTACCCGGCCAAGAGCCAGATCCCGGCCTTGCGCGCTGCGCTGATTGCGGCGGCCAAGGGCGTTGCGGGTGTGCAGAACGTCTCCGCCAACCTCAGCACCAAGGTCGTTGCCCACGCAGCGCAGCGCGGCGTGGCGTTGCTGCCCAACGTCAAGAACATCGTGGCCGTGGCATCCGGCAAGGGCGGGGTGGGCAAGAGCACCACGGCCGTCAATCTGGCGCTGGCCCTGGCTGCCGAGGGTGCCGCGGTCGGGCTTCTCGACGCCGACATCTACGGCCCCAGCCAGCCCATGATGATGGGTATCGAGGGCCGGCCAGAGTCGTCGGACGGCAAGACGATGGAGCCGATGGAGAACTATGGCGTGCAGGTCATGTCCATCGGCTTCCTGGTCAACCAGGACGAGGCCATGATCTGGCGCGGCCCGATGGCGACTCAGGCGCTGGAGCAGCTCTTGCGCCAGACTAACTGGGGCGACCTCGACTACCTGATCGTCGACCTGCCGCCGGGCACCGGCGACATCCAGCTGACCTTGTCGCAGCGCGTGCCCATGACCGGCGCCGTGATCGTCACCACGCCGCAGGACATCGCGCTGCTCGACGCCAAGAAGGGCATCAAGATGTTCGAGAAGGTGGGGGTGCCCATCCTGGGTATCGTGGAAAACATGGCCGTGCACGTGTGCAGCCAGTGCGGCCACGCCGAGCACATCTTCGGCGAAGGCGGCGGCAAACGCATGGCCGCCGAGTACGGCATGGACTACCTGGGCGCCTTGCCGCTGGACATCCAGATCCGTCTGCAGGCCGACAGCGGCAAGCCGACCGTGGTGGCCGACCCGGACGGCGAAATCGCCGGGATCTACAAGGCAGTGGCCCGGCAGGTGGCGATCAAGATCGCGGCCAAGTCCAAGGATTTCTCGTCCAAGTTCCCCAGCATCAAGATCAGCAAGGACACCTAGGCGGCCAGAGCCTGGCTCGGCGGTCCTCGAACTGGAGTGAATCATGAAAACAAGGGCAGCCGTCGCCCAGCGGACACCTCTGCTTCGGTGGTGTGCAAAGTTCTGCCGGCAACCGTCGCAGTCCACGGCGGGCCCGATGAAGTTTTCCACATTCGATTCCCTGCGCAGCGATTGAAAGATGAGTCGAGTCATTCCCATCACCTCGAGCCCACCGGTGGGGCTTCCTGATCCTGCCGCGCGCGTCGGGCGCCTCAAAGGGCGCCAGCCCGACGACGCGGCGCTGGCCGAGGTTCGCATGTTGATCGGCGCACCGGGCCCCGCGGGCCACCCCCGCGACCTGCTGATCGAGTACCTCCATCGCCTCAACGACACCTTCCGCGGCCTGTACGAGCGGCATCTGGTGGCCCTGGCGCGCGAGACCAACATTCCCATGGCCGAGGTGTTCGAGGTGGCGAGCTTCTACCACCACTTTCAAATATTGAAGGATGGCGAATCGGCGCCGCAACTCACGGTGCGGGTCTGCGACAGCCTCTCCTGCGAGATGGCGGGCGCGCGCGAGCTGCTCGCCCGCTTGCCCGGCTTGCTCAACGGCGGCACGCGGGTGATCGCCGCGCCCTGCGTCGGCCGCTGCGAGCAGGCGCCGGCGGTGCATGTCGGCCAGGTCGCCGTGCCCCGGGCGACGCAAGAAGCGGTGGTCAATGCCGTGATCCACGAGCATGGGCGGCCCACCTTCGAGCGAGGGATGGCGGAGCCCGCCATGGATGGCGTGCGCTACGAGCAGTACCGCACCGAGGGCGGCTATGCGCTCGCTGCCGCCGTGGTCAACGGCGAGGGCGACCCCGAGCGCATGCTGCGGGTGATGGAGGATTCGGGCTTGCGCGGCCTGGGCGGTGCCGGGTTCCCCGCAGGGCGCAAATGGCGCATCGTGCGCGACCAGCCGGCGCCGCGCCTCATGGCGGTGAACATCGACGAGGGCGAGCCGGGCACGTTCAAGGACAGGCACTACCTGGAGCGCGATCCGCACCGCTTTCTCGAGGGCATGCTGATTGCCGCCCGGATCGCGGGCGCCGAGGCGATCTATATCTACCTGCGCGACGAATACCACGCCTGCCGCGCCATGCTCGAAGCCGAACTGGACGAGCTCCGCGCCAACCCGCCTTGCCCCTTGCCGCGCATCGAGATGCGCCGCGGCGCCGGTGCGTACATCTGCGGCGAAGAGTCGGCCATGATCGAAAGCATCGAGGGCAAGCGCGGCGAGCCTCGCATGCGCCCGCCCTACATCGCCCAGATCGGACTGTTCGGGCGGCCGACGCTGGAACACAATTTCGAAACCTTGTACTGGGTGCGCGACATCGTGGAAAAAGGGCCGGGCTGGTTCGCCGGCTTCGGCCGTCACGGCCGCAAGGGACTGCGATCGTTCAGCGTCAGCGGCCGGGTGGCGCAGCCGGGCGTCAAGCTCGCGCCGGCGGGCATCACGTTGCGCGAACTGGTGCAGGAGTACTGCGGCGGCATGGCCGATGGCCACGAGCTCTATGCCTATCTTCCGGGCGGCGCGTCCGGCGGCATCTTGCCGGCAGCGCTCGCCGACGTGCCGCTGGACTTCGACACGCTGCAGCCGCATGGCTGCTTCATCGGGTCGGCTGCGGTGATCGTCCTCGGCCAGCATGACAAGGCACGCGATGCGGCATTGAACATGATGCGCTTTTTCGCCCACGAGAGTTGCGGCCAGTGCACCCCGTGCCGGGTCGGCACCGCCAAGGCGGCCATGCTGATGGAAGCAGCCCGGTGGGACCATGAAACCCTGGAAGACCTGAACCAGGTCATGGCCGACGCGTCGATCTGCGGCCTGGGGCAGGCGGCGCCCAATCCCGTGCGCTGTGTCCAGAAATTCTTCGCTCATGAAGTCGCCTGAACTGCCTGTCGTGGAGTTCAAGCTGGACGGGCGGACCGTCCGGGCGCTGCGGGGCGAGACCATCCTGCAGGCGGCTGGCCGCGCGGGCGTGGAGATTCCCCGGCTTTGCCACAAGGACGGCTATCGGCCCGACGGGAACTGCCGTGCCTGCGTGGTCGAGATCGCCGGCGAGCGCGTGCTCGCGCCCAGCTGCTGCCGCGCCGCCGCGCCCGGCATGGAAGTGCGGGCCAACAGCGAGCGCGCCCTCAAGAGCCAGAAGATGGTGCTGGAGATGCTGCTGGCGGACATGCCCGACCAGGGCTACAAGTGGAATGACGGGGCTGGTCATCCCGGATCCGATCCGGGTTGCGCGCCGGCCGGCCAGCACGGCGAGCTCAGCGGCTGGGCGTCGCGCATGGGTGTCGTGCCGCGTCCTGAACTCAAGGCATTGAGGCGCGAACAGCCCCCGCCCGATCTCTCGCACCCGGCCATGGCCGTCAACCTCGCCGCCTGCATCCAGTGCAAGCGCTGCGTGCGCGCCTGCCGCGAGGAACAGGTCAACGACGTCATCGGCTATGCGGGGCGTGGCGCGGCCAGCGAGATCGTGTTCGACCTGGGCGATGGCATGGGAACCAGCACCTGCGTCGCATGCGGCGAATGCGTGCAGGCCTGCCCGACGGGCGCCCTCATGCCCAAGACGCTCGTCGGCTCGCAGGCGGTGGACCGCGAAGTCGATTCCGTGTGCCCTTTCTGCGGGGTCGGCTGCCTGGTCACCTACAAGGTGCGGGGCGAAAAGATCGTGGGGGTGGATGGCCGCGATGGGCCGGCCAACCACAGCCGCTTGTGCGTGAAGGGCCGCTTCGGCTTCGATTACGCGCATCACCCGCACCGCCTCACCAAGCCGCTTATCCGCCGGCTCGATGCCCCGAAGGACCTGGACGTGCTGCGCGACCCGCAGCGCTGGCCCGAGGTCTTCCGCGAAGCGCAGTGGGACGAGGCGCTGCTCTTCGCCAGCGGAAAGCTCAAGTTCCTGCGCGATGCGTACGGGCCGAAGTCGCTCGCTGGGTTCGGCTCGGCCAAGGGCACGAACGAAGAGGCCTACCTGTTCCAGAAGCTGGTGCGCACCGGATTCGGTAGCAACAACGTGGACCATTGCACGCGGCTGTGCCATGCTTCCAGCGTCGCCGCGCTGCTGGAGGGTGTGGGGTCGGGGGCGGTGAGCAACCAGGTCAACGACGTGGCGCGGGCTGAACTGATCCTGGTGATCGGTTCCAACCCCACCAGCAACCACCCGGTCGCGGCGACGTGGATGAAGAATGCGGCGCGCCGGGGCACGAAGATCGTGCTGGCCGATCCGCGCATCACCGACCTGGGCCGCCATGCCTGGCGCACCTTGCAGTTCAAGCCCGACAGCGACGTCGCGCTGCTCAACGCGATGATCCACACCATCATCGACGAGGGCCTGGTCGACCGCGATTTCATTGCGGCGCGGGCCGGCAACTTCGAGTCGCTGCGCGACAGCGTCAAGCCGTTCAGTCCCGAGGCGATGCAGCTGGTCTGCGGTGTCGCGGCACCCGTCATCCGCGAGGTGGCACGCGCTTTCGCCGGCGCCAAATCCGCCATGATCCTCTGGGGCATGGGCATCAGCCAGCATGTGCACGGCACCGACAATGCGCGCTGCCTGATCGCCTTGTGCGCGGTGGCGGGCCAGATCGGCAAGCCGGGCAGCGGCCTGCATCCCTTGCGTGGACAGAACAATGTGCAAGGGGCCAGCGATGCCGGGCTGATCCCGATGATGTTCCCCAACTACCAGCGTGTGGACAGTGCCGCCGCCCATGCATGGTTCGAGAATTTCTGGGGCGCCAGGCTCGACGCAGCGCCCGGCTACACGGTGGTCGAGATCATGCACAAGGCGCTGGCCGACGACGACGACCCGCACAAGGTGCGCGGCATGTACATCGTGGGCGAGAACCCGGCGATGAGCGATCCCGACCTGAACCATGCGCGCCAGGCGCTGGCCGCGCTGGAGCATCTGGTGGTGCAGGACATCTTCATGACCGAAACCGCGTGGATGGCCGACGTGGTGCTGCCGGCCACCGCATGGCCGGAGAAAACCGGCACCGTTACCAACACGGACCGCATGGTGCAGCTGGGCCGCAAGGCCATCGAGCCGCCTGGCGAAGCCCGGCCCGACCTCTGGCTGATCCAGGCAATGGCCGAAGGCATGGGCCTGGATTGGCGCTACGCCGGGCAAGAGCACGGCGTGGCCGCGGTCTACGAGGAAATGCGCCAGGCCATGCACACGGCGATCGCGGGCATCAGCTGGGAGCGGCTGGTGCGCGAGGGCAGTGTCACGTACCCCTGCCTGAGCGAGGACGATCCAGGCCAGCCCATCGTCTTCACCGAGCGCTTTCCCACCGCCGATGGCCGGGTGCGCCTGGTGCCCGCCACGCTCATCGCCGCCGACGAAAGGCCGGACGCGCAATATCCCTTCGTGCTCATCACCGGACGCCAGCTCGAGCACTGGCATACCGGCAGCATGACCCGGCGCTCGATGGTGCTCGATGCCATCGAGCCGCAAGCCAGCGCCTCGCTGTGCGGGCGCGATATCGCTGCGCTGGGCCTGGTCGCGGGCCAGCGGGTGCGCGTGCGGTCGCGGCGCGGCGAGGTCGAGCTGTTCGTGCGCCGCGACGACGGCACGCCCGCGGGCACCGTGTTCATCCCCTTCGCTTATGCCGAAGCGGCGGCGAACCTGCTGACCAATTCGGCTCTCGACCCGTTCGGCAAGATCCCCGAGTTCAAGTACTGCGCCGTCGCCATAGTTCCTTGAATCCGCTACAGTGGCCCGATGACTCCGCGTCCCAGCATCGAGGTTGCCGTGATCATGCGCCGCGAGCGCATCGATAACCGTTGGCAACCCTGGCGCTGGGCGCTCGCCGACGTGGTGGCCAACGAACCCGCTTTCGGCAGCGAGCCGCGCCGCCTGCTCAGGAACGATGACGAGGAGCGGTGGCTCCATCCCGGCTTCAAGGTCGAACTTTTTCGCGACGACGCCGAAGGCTATTACTTGAATGTAACCACGGCCGCACCCTGCTGGTTCGTGTTGTGGCGTATGGAAGAACAAGCCACCGCGGGCGACGAGCCGCTGGCGCGCCCCACGATGGTGTCGCTCAGCTATCACGACGCCGGCCGATGGCTGGACGCGCAGGAAACCGTCGAGCAGGTGCCGGCACCTGGGCATGTGGTGGACTGGATGCGCGCCTTTGCCGACGAGCATTACGTGATCGAGCCCAAGAGGCGCAAGCGGCCGGAAAGCTTCAAGTCCCTGCAGGACCGGTTCGGCAACCCGGCCTCGGTGTCCACCGAAAAGAAATACGGGGGCGGCGGGCATGAGTGATTTCCTCGGCCGCTGGTCCAGGCGCAAGCTCGACGTGAAGGATGGCAAGCCGGTAGAGGCCGAGCCGGCGCCGGCGCCGACGCCGGAGCGGGTCGCACCCGCAGTTTCCCCGTTGGCGGTTGTCGCCGACGACGTGGAAGTTGCGGCTGTGCCGGACGCACCGCCGCTGACGCTGGACGATGTCAAGGCCCTCACGGCCGAGTCGGACTTCAGCCGTTTTGCCGCGCGCGACGTGGCACCCGACGTGAAGAACGCGGCCATGAAGAAACTTTTCACCGACCCGCGCTACAACGTGATGGATGGCATGGACGTCTATATCGACGACTATTCCAAGCCCGACCCCATCCCCGATGCCATGCTGCGCAAGCTGGCCAGCGCCAGATTCCTGGGCCTGTTCGACCAGGAGGAGAAGGACGAGGCCCAGGCCGCGGAGGCCGCGCTCCAGGCAAGGGATGATGCCGATAACCCCTCGCCGCAAACCATGGCACAGTCCGATACGGACCTCCCAGCAGTACCCGAGACGCCCCCCTATGCCGACCCTGATTTGCGATTGCAACAAGACCATGCCTCTCCAGGAGAAGATCCTGGGCGCGGCGTTGGGTGAAGAGCTTCAGCTTCATTCCAGCCTGTGCCGGCGCGAGGCCGGCGACTTCCAGCGTGCGATCCAGAGCGGGGCCGAGGTCGTCGTCGCCTGCACCCAGGAAAGGCGCCTTTTCGGCGAAATAGGCGAGCAGACCGAAGGCGCCGTCTCGCCGATCAAGTTCGTCAATATCCGCGAGACCGGCGGCTGGAGCCGGGACGCGTCCAACGCCATGCCCAAGCTGGCGGCGCTGCTGGCGGCGGCGCACCTGCCCGACCCGGAGCCGGTGCCGACCGTCACTTATAAGAGTTCGGGCCGGCTGCTGGTCATCGGTGCGCTGGAGCAGGCCGAACGCGCGGCGTCCTTCGTCGGCGATGTGCTCGATGTCACGCTGTTCACGCAAGGCGGCGCGGGCGCACAGGAGCGGCGCTACCCGGTGCTGGGCGGCCGCATCGACAGCCTGCAAGGCTGGCTGGGCGCGTTCGAGCTGAAATGGTCGCACGACAATCCCATCGACCTGGACCTGTGCACGCGCTGCAATGCCTGTGTGGCGGCCTGCCCGGAAAGCGCGATCGGGTTGGACTACCAGATCGACATGGGCAAATGCACCTCACACCGGGCCTGCGTGAAGGCGTGCGACGCCGCCGGCGCCATCGATTTCGCACGCGAGCCCGAGGCGTTCAGCGAGCATTTCGACCTGGTTCTGGATCTGCGAGGCGAAACCGCCTTTGCCCGGCATGCCCCGCCGCAGGGCTATTTCCGCTGGAACGGGCAAGACCTCGGCACCTTGCTCAAGCTGCGCGAGATGGTGGGCGAGTTCGACAAGCCCAGGTTCTTCGATTACAAGCAGAAGCTCTGCGCCCACAGCCGCAACGAGACCGTGGGCTGCAAGGCCTGCATCGATGTCTGTTCGGCGCAGGCCATCAGCAGCGAGAAATCTCGCCAGCGGATAAAGGTCAATCCCAGCCTGTGCGTGGGCTGCGGCGCCTGCACCACCGTGTGCCCGACCGGTGCGCTGACCTATGCCTATCCCCGCGCGGGCGAGCAGGGCCTGAAATTCAAGACAGTGCTCTCCACTTATGCCAAGGCAGGTGGCAAGGCGCCTGTGTTGCTGTTGCACAGCCAGGAGCGCGGGCAGCAGCTGGTGGAGGAGCTGGGGCGCGCAGCGCAGCTGAAAAAGGCGCAGGGCGTGCCCGCCCACGTGATCCCGCTGGCGCTTTGGCACACCGCCAGCGTCGGCGCCGACTTGTGGCTGTCGGCAGTCGCGTTCGGCGCGTCGCAGGTCTGCGTGGCCGTGACGAACGAAGAGGCGCCCCAGTACATCGATAGCCTCAAGGCGCAGATGGCCGTGGCACAGGCCATCCTCAACGGGCTGGGCTACACCGGCATCCACTTCCAGCTGCTATGGGCCGACTCCGCGCAGCAGCTCGATATCGGCCTGCAGGCGCTGGCGCAGACGCGCCAGCAAACGCCCGCGGCGGCGGCCCGGTTCGCGGTGTCCGCCGAAAAGCGAGGCACGCTCGAGCTGGCGCTGGATCATCTGGTCGAACTGGCGCCGGCCCGCCCCCATGCCATCGAACTGCCCGCTGCTTCCCCTTTCGGTGCGATCGCGGTCGACAAGGACAAATGCACGCTGTGCCTGAGTTGCGTCAGCGCCTGCCCGGCCGGCGCCCTGCAGGACAACCCCGAGCTGCCGCAACTGCGGTTCATCGAGAAGAACTGCGTGCAATGCGGCCTGTGCGCGACGACCTGCCCGGAGGACGCGATCACGTTGCAGCCGCGCCTGCTGGTGGGCCCCGGGCGCAAGGCCGCGCGCGTGCTCAACGAGACGCCGCCGTATGCGTGCATCCGTTGCGCCAGGCCCTTCGGCACACTCAAGGCCATCGAGTCCATGATCGGCAAGCTGGCCGGCCATTCGATGTTCCAGGGCGCGGCGCTGGAGCGCCTGAAGATGTGCGGCGACTGCCGGGTGATCGATATCCACTCGGCCCGCGATGAAGTGAAAATCACGGACCTATGAACGAGCGGATGCCTGTTTCCTCGGCCCTGGACGAAGAAACCGCGCGGGCCGAGGTCTACGGCCTGCTCGCGCAGCTGTACTACGCGCCGGCAACGCCTGAAGTGCTGGAGGCGCTGCGTGTCGCGGTGACGCAGGCACCGGCCGAGGGTGCCTTCCTCGAAGAGCCCTGGCGCGACGTGGTCGCCGCCGCCCGGGCCCTGACCGACGAACAAATCGCGCGCGAGTACGACGCCTTGTTCGGCGGCGTGGGCAAGCCCGAGGTCTACCTGTTCGGCTCCCACTACCTCAGCGGCTTCCTCAACGAAAAACCGCTGGCGCGGCTGCGCACCGACCTGGCGGTGCTGGGCCTGGCGCGTGACGAGGCGATGCCCGAGACCGAGGATCACATCGCCTATCTGTGCGAGGTGATGCGCTACCTGATCGTGGGGGACGACGTGGCTGTGGCCAACCTGGCGCGCCAGCGCGACTTCTTTTGCGCGCATCTCCAGCCCTGGACGGGGGCCTTGTTCGACGCCATTGCGGGCCACCCCGAGGCCCGCTTCTATGCGGGGCTGGCGGGCTTCACCCGGGCATTCATGAGCATCGAAGCACAGGGATTCGACATGCTCGAGTGAACGGGCCCGGCGCGTCCCGGTGCGGGGCAGGCTCATAATCCAGCCCATGCGTATTCGTTTCACCAAGATGCAGGGGGCCGGCAACGACTTCGTCGTGCTCGATGAAACCCGCCAGCGGCTTTCGCTCACGACCGGTCAATACCGGTTCCTGGCGGACCGGCACTACGGCGTGGGCGCGGACCAGATCCTGTCGGTGCGGCCATCGCCCGCCGAAGGCATCGATTTCGAGTACGTCATCCACAACGCCGACGGCGGCGAGGTCGAGCAATGCGGCAATGGGGCGCGGTGCTTCGCCCGCTATGTGCGCGACAAGGGCCTGTCGTCGCGCGATACCCTGCGCGTGAAGACGGTTTCCGGCGTCATCGAGCCTCGCCTGAACCCCGACGGGCGGGTGACGGTGGACATGGGCGCGCCCGTGTTCGATCCGGCTGCGATCCCTTTCGATACCGCCGGCCTGTCGCCCCAAGCCGACGGCGACTGGGAAAAGTGGCACCTGGCGCTGGATACGAGCGCCGATTCACCGATCATTTCCGCCGCGATCCTTTCGATGGGAAATCCCCATGCGGTGCAGGAGGTGGACGATGCGGACCTGGCCCCTGTGCACACGCAGGGACCGCTGGTCGAAAACCATCCGCGCTTTCCCAATCGGGCGAACGCGGGGTTCGTGCAGATCTTGAGCCGCTCCAGCGTCCGCTTGCGGGTGTGGGAGCGCGGCGTCGGCGAAACGCTGGCCTGCGGCACGGGCGCCTGCGCGGCCGTCGTGGCGGGCATCCGGCTGGGCCGGCTCGATCGCAAAGTCGACGTGCAGACGCGCGGCGGGATGTTGACGATCGAGTGGGCCGGCGGTGGCGGTTCCCCGGTAATGATGACGGGCCCGGCCGTCACTGTGTTCGAAGGCGAGATGGAGGTACCCGAGTCACTATGAAAACCGATGGCATGACCCCGATCACCGAAGACGATATCGCCAACTACCTGGCGAACTCGCCCGATTTCTTCGAACGCCATGCGCAGCTGCTCGCTGCGGTTCAGCTCACCAGCCCGCACGGCAACCGTGCCGTGAGCCTGCAGGAGCGGCAGGCGGAGATGCTGCGCGAAAAGATCAAGGCCTTGGAGCACCGGGTGATGGACATGGTCCGCCACGGCAACGAGAACGTGATCATTGCCGACCGGCTGCACCGCTGGGCGCGCAGCCTGTTCCAGGTGCGGTCGGGGCGCGCCTTGCCCGGCACCGTCGCCGCCGAAATCCGCAACCACTTCATCATTCCGCAGGTCGCGATCAAGGTCTGGGACGTGGACGCCCGCTACGCCGCGGAAGCCTTCGCGCAGGGCGTCAGCGAGGATGCCAAGACCTTCGCGGCGTCGCTCGCCCAGCCGTATTGCGGCGTCAATTCCGGCTTCGAAGCCGTGAACTGGCTGGAGGACACCGCGATGGCGATGTCGCTGGTGCTGATCCCGTTGCGCGACGGTTCCGCCAGCAGCCACGGGCCGGCTTTCGGCATGCTGGTGCTGGCGTCGCCCGATCCCCAGCGCTTCCAGAGCGCCATGGGCACCGATTTCCTGGAGCGCATCGCCGAGCTGGCGAGCGCCGCCCTGTCGAGGCTGCGCGCAGCTTAGTGCCATGGAGCTGGTCGAGCGCTACCTCGAGCATGTGCGGGTTGAAAAACGCCTCGCGGCCCGGACGGTGGACCTTTATTCGCTCGACCTTCAGAAGCTCACCGAAAACGCCGCCAAGGCGGGCGTAGAACTGACGCGGGTGCAGAACACGCATGTGCGCCGCTGGGTCGCGCAGATGCACGGCGCCGGCCGCAGCGGCCGCGGCATCGCACTCATCTTGTCCGGCTGGCGCGGCTTCTATGTGTGGCTCGCACGCCAGGGCCTCGTGGACAGCAATCCGGTGCAGGACGTGCGCGCCCCCAAGGCGCCCAAGCCCCTGCCGAAGGCCTTGAGCGTCGACGACTCGGTCCAATTGGCGAGCTATGCCAATGGGGAGGCCGATGCCTGGCTGGAAGCGCGCGACGTGGCGATGGTGGAACTGTTGTATGGCTGCGGGCTCCGCGTGGGCGAACTGACGGGCCTGGACGCCCGGCCCAGCACCGCTGCCCGCGGCTGGGTCGACCTTCAGGGCGCCGAGGCGCACGTGCTGGGCAAAGGCGGAAAGCGGCGCACGGTGCCCGTGGGCAGCAAGGCCCTTGATGCGCTCCAGCGCTGGCTGGCGGTTCGCGAACAGAACGGCCGGCCCAGCCAGCCGGCGCTCTTCACCGGACGGCTTGGCACGCGGCTGACGGCCCAGGCGATCTGGCAGCGCCTGAGGCATCGCAGCCTCATGGCCGGGTTGGCGACACCGGTGCACCCGCACATGCTGCGCCATTCGTTTGCCAGCCACCTGCTGCAATCCAGCGGCGACCTGCGCGCGGTGCAGGAATTGCTGGGGCACGCCAACATCACCACCACGCAGGTGTACACGCGGCTGGACTTTCAGCACCTCGCGAAGGCCTACGACGCCGCCCACCCGCGGGCGCACCGGACCAAGCGGTGAAAACGATAAGACTGAAGGACGGCAAGGAGCGCTCGCTGCTGCGCCGGCATCCGTGGATATTCGATTCGGCGATCGCCAAGGGCGGTGCCGATCCCGGTGAAACCGTTCGGGTGGAGTCGCACGCGGGGCAGTTCCTGGCCTGGGCGGCTTTCAGCCTGGCCTCCAGAATCCGCGCCCGGGCCTGGAGTTTCGACGAGGCGCAGCGCATCGACGCGGACTTCCTGGGGGCGGCCTGCGAGCGGGCGGTGCGAGCCCGTGCGCGGTTCGACATCCAGAGCGACGGCGTGCGCCTGGTACACGGCGAATCCGACGGCCTGCCGGGGTTGATCGTGGACCGTTATGGCGACACGCTGGTGGCCCAGTTTCTTTCGGCGGGCGCGCAGCGGTGGAAGGCGGCGCTGGCCGATGCGATGTTGAAACATACGGGCCTGGCCCGGCTGTACGAGCGCTCGGACACCAGTTCCAGGTCGCTCGAAGGGCTGGCCGCCGAGGCCGGGTGGCTGCGCGGAGAAGGACCTACCGGGCTCGCCATCCGGGAGCACGACTGGAAGTTCACGCTGGACATCGCGGCCGGTCACAAGACGGGGTTCTACCTCGACCAGCGCGACAGCCGGCGCCAATTCGCCGAGCATGCCCGGCGCCTGCGGTTCCAGCGGGTCCTCAATGGCTATTGCTACACCGGCGGCTTCACCGTGGCGGCCCTGGCCGGCGGGGCGGCGCACGTCACTTCGATCGACTCGTCCGCACCGGCGCTGGAGCGGGCGCGCGCCCACGTCGGGCTGAACGGTTTCGACGCGTCGCGGGCCGATTTCATCGATGCGGACGTCAATGCCTCGCTTCGGCGCTTCATCGAGGAAGGGCGATCCTTCGACGCCATCGTGCTGGACCCGCCCAAACTGGCACCCACGGCGGCCCATGCCGAGCGGGCGGCCCGCGCTTATAAAGACATCAACCGTCTGGCCCTGAAGCTGCTGGAGCCCGGTGGCGTGCTGTTCACCTATTCCTGCTCGGGCGGCATCAGTGCCGACCTGTTCCACAAGATCGTCGCCTCCGCCGGCGCCGATGCCGGGGTGGACGGCTACATCACGCAGCGGCTGGGCGGCGCGCCGGACCATCCCATGACCCTGGATTTCCCCGAAGGGGAGTACCTGAAGGGCCTGGTGGTCGTGCGCAAGTAACCCAGGGGCCGGCGCGGGGCCGGTTTGCCCGCTAAACTGCCCCTCCTTTCGAGTATTTGGGTGCCACCATGAGTCTGATCCCCGCCACCATCCTCACCGGCTTCCTGGGCTCGGGCAAGACCACGCTGCTCAAGCGCGTGCTCGGCGAAGCCCATGGCCAGAAGATCGCCGTGATCGAGAACGAGTTCGGCGAGGAGAACATCGACGCCGACATCCTGGTCACCGAAAGCAAGGAGCAGATCATCCAGATGAGCAACGGCTGCATCTGCTGCACCATCCGGGAGGATCTGCGCTCCACGCTCCACCTGCTGGCGGCCAAGAAGCGCAAGGGCCTGCTGGATTTCGACCGGGTGGTGATTGAAACCACGGGGCTGGCAGATCCCGGGCCGGTGGCGCAGACCTTCTTCATGGACGACGAGATCGCAGAAACCTACCTGCTCGATTCCATCCTGACGCTGGTGGACGCCAAGCACGCGGCCCAGCAGCTCAACGACCGGCAGGAAGCCCGCCGGCAGGTGGGGTTTGCCGACCAGATATTCATCAGCAAGACCGACTTGGTGGAGAAAGACGAAACCGAGGCCCTCATCCATCGCCTCAAGCACATGAATCCGCGGGCGCCGCACAAGGCCGTCCATTTTGGCGAGGTGGCCCTCTCGGACGTGTTCGACCTTCGCGGCTTCAATCTCAACGCCAAGCTGGACATCGACCCTGACTTCCTGAAAGAAGACGACCACGACCATGACCACCCCGGCGATGCGCAAGGCCACGACCACGAACATGGCGAGCACTGCGACCATCCTTCGCACGCGCACGAAGGCCGTGGGCACCACCACCACCATGACGACGACGTAAAGAGCTTCGTCTTCAAGTCCGTCCGGGCGTTCGACCCGGCCAGGCTCGAGGACTTCCTGGGCGCCATCGTGAACATCTACGGGCCCAGGATGCTGCGCTACAAGGGGGTGCTCCACATGCAGGGAACCGACCGGAAAGTGATCTTCCAGGGTGTGCACCAGCTGATGGGCAGCGACCTGGGTCCCGCATGGGGCGAGGGCGAGCAGCGCAACAGCAAGATGGTCTTCATCGGCATCGAGCTGCCCAAAGATATCTTTCTGCAGGGACTCGAGCAGTGCCTCATTTGAGTTAGGCTTGCGACCTTTCGCCAACTGCCCGGGGACCCGATGATTGTCTCGATTCCGCAACTCATGGCGGTCCCCTCTGCGAGGTCCTTCCCGGAACGCGGGGGTGAAAACCCCAACCGTGAGCGCCGCAAGCCCAACAATCAGGGTATAACTCGCACTCATGAAGGCGCCCCATCACCAGAACAAGGAAGGTCGGCGGTCGTTCGGCTACCCCATGCCGGCGCCGCTGCTGCGAGGAGACAGGAAGTGAAGCCTCAACCGAAGACCGGAAAACCAGCGGGCAAACCGGCCAAAGCCGCGCCCAAGGCTGTGAAACCGGCGGCCAAAGCGGCCTCGAAGAAGACCGCGCCCAAAGCCGCCGCCCGCAAGACTGCGGTGAAGAAGACGCCGGTTAAGGCAGCCAGGCCCGTTGCCAGGAAAAGCGTGCCCCTGCCCAACGTGAAAGCGGCTGCCAAGCCGCCCGCTACCAAGGCGGCGGCCCAATCGAAGGCAGTGCCCGCCAAGACGTCCGCCAAGGCCGCCGCGCCCGCGGGCCCCGCACTGCCACGAGCCATGCCACCCCGTCCCGATGCCGCCACTTTGGGGGCGGAACCGGCGCGGGCTACCAAACCCTCGGCGCGGCTGGCGCAGATCACGGTGCCCTCCATGGCGCAATCCGTGGCGTCCACCGCGGCCAAAGCAAGCTATACCCAGACCATGACTCCTTCCGTCCTGACCCCCCCGCCCCTGGTGGCGATCAAGAAAGACCCCAAGCTCGCCAACAACTGGAAGAGCAAGGCGGTCGAAGAGCTGACCGATGCCGAAGTGCTCGCCATGCCGGATTCGGAGTACATGAATGAAAAGCAGATGGCTTTCTTCAGGCTCAAGCTCGCGCAATTGAAGCAGGACATCCTCAACAGCGCGGGCGAAACCACCGAACACCTGCGCGAAGACACGGTGATCGTGCCCGACCCGGCCGACCGCGCCACCATCGAGGAAGAACACGCCCTGGAGCTGCGAACGCGCGACCGTGAGCGCAAGCTGCTCAAGAAAATCGAACAGTCGATTGCCCGCATCGACGGCGGCGACTACGGCTACTGCGACGAGACGGGCGAGCCGATCGGCGTGGGCCGGCTGCTTGCACGCCCCACGGCGACGCTCTCGCTCGAGGCGCAGCAGCGCCGCGAGCTCAAGCAGAAGATGTTCGGGGACTGATCCCGATTCTTTCCCCAAGCAGTACCAGCGACACACTCCATGCCGCCGAAGGACGAGAATACCGGCTTGCTGTCGAAGGTAGTGAAGTTCGTCAAGAACCCGACGACGAGCTGGGCCGACCTCGATCAGCAGGAAGCCGATCGCGAGAGCACCTACTCCAAGCAGATGCTCAAGGAGATGATCGAGCGCAAGCGGCGCAATGATTTCGTGCGCAAGCGGGAGTTCGACATGCTGCGCAAGATGCGCCGCAGCGAAGTGATGGCCGGCCAGGATCCCGCGGCCCGCCCGTCGTTCTTCCAGAGTTCGATGCCTTCCAAGCCCGACGACCGCGCGACCACGCTCAAGAAGATCGATGAGATCGAGGCCCAGATGTCCATGCAGTGGTGGAAGACCAAGCATGGCGACGCGCCGGGTAAAAGCGTGGGAAGCAGCACGAACTTCCCGATGTCCTCGCATGTGCCGCCCGAGCCGTCTGAGGATCCCGCGGGCTCGGCATCGCGCCGGTTCACGGCCTATACCAAGACGGAGCCGCAGTCGCTGGAATCCGGAAGTTCAGAAGAGAAAACCGGGCCAGCCCACCTGGAGCCGATGGTGCCGTCGGTGAACCCGGGAGAATTTTCCTGGACGCCCGAGCCGGCAGTTCGATCGCCGGTGCCGTCCCCCGCGGTGGCGAGCATGCCCGTTCCGGCCGCGAAGCCCGCGGCGGCAACGCCGCGCGGCCCGACCCCCATCGCCCGGCCGGCGACGGAAACGGCGTTCTCGGCCGTGACACCGGGGGGGCCCGGTACCGAGCCGGGCAGCAGCAGCACCGGCTTTTCCGCGTCCAAGCTGTTTGCGATCGATGTGGAGGAGTTCGCCCACGATCCGGAGCTGGAAGAGGCGTCCATCCGCTTCGCCAACGGCGACGACGCGGGGGCCGAAGCCGGGTTGATGGAGGTGCTGGGGCCGCAGGGCGGCCGCATCGACCACGACGAGACCTGGCTGACGCTGTTCGACCTGTATCGCGCCACCGGGCGCCAGGACCGGTTCGAAACGGCTGCGATCGACTTCGCCGGCCGTTTCGGCCGTTCGGCTCCCCAGTGGGTCTCGATTCCCGAGGCCGTGGGCCGCATGCAGGCGCCTTCCGGCGCTGCCGGTTCGACCCAGTCCAAGGCCAACTGGACCTGTCCGGCCACGGTGGGCACCCAGACCGTGGCGGCGATGACCATCGCCCTGGGGAAAGCTGCACCGCCCTGGCATCTCTCCTGGGTGAAGCTCAATGCAATCGACCAGGGAGCCGTCGAGGGCCTCACGCGATTGTTCACGCAGTGGGCGAACCAGCCGGTGCAACTGCGTTTCATCGGGGCGGAGAATCTCGAGAAAGTGCTCAAGGACGCCACACCGTCCGGCGACAAAGGCACCAACCCGATCTGGTGGAGGCTGCGCATGGAAGTGCTGCGCGTAATGCATCGCCCCGACGAGTTCGAGCTGGTCGCGTTGGACTATTGCGTCACCTACGAGGTATCGCCGCCCTCATGGGACAGTGCCCGTTGTGAGTACAGGGCCGTGCAGGCTGACGGCAGCACCGCGGCCGGCCAGACCATCGTTGGCGAGGCCTTTCACGATTCGCTGTCGTCGGGCATGAACATGGGCTACAGCGATACCCACGCTGCGGGGCCGAGCTCGCAGTGGTCGAATATCTCCACCGTCGAGCTTGCGGGGCAGATACTGGGCGATTCCACCGAGGCGCTCGATACGCTGGAAAGCAAGCTGGCGGGCGCCGACGTCATGGTCATCTCCTGCGCCCGCCTGATACGCATCGATTTCACGGCTGCGGGCACGCTGCTGAACTGGGTAACGGCCCGCCAGGCCGAGGGCTGCCAGGTCCAGTTCGTGGAAGTGCACAGGCTGGTGGCGGCGTTCTTCAATGTCATCGGCATCAGTGAACATGCCCGGGTGATGGCGCGCACCGACTGAAACGCTTGGCACCGCTGCGGCGCCTTGCAATTGGCACGGGCAGCCTAAGATGGTGTCCCATGGAACAATTTCATGGCACGACCATTGTCAGCGTCCGGCGCAAGGACGCCCAGGGCCGCTGGCAGGTGGCGATAGGGGGCGACGGCCAGGTGACGCTTGGCAACGTAGTCGTGAAGGGCACGGCGCGCAAGGTGCGAAAGCTCTACCACGACAAGGTGATCGCCGGGTTCGCGGGCGCCACGGCCGACGCATTCACCTTGTTCGAGCGCTTCGAGGCCAAGCTCGAAAAGCACCAGGGCCACCTGGTTCGCTCGGCCATCGAACTCACCAAGGACTGGCGCACCGACCGGGTGCTGCGCCGCCTGGAAGCCATGCTGGCAGTGGCCGATACCGAAGCCTCTCTCATCATCACCGGCAACGGCGATGTGCTCGAGCCCGAGCACGGCATCATCGCTATAGGCTCCGGCGGCGCCTATGCGCAGGCCGCCGCCAAGGCCTTGCTCGACAACACGGAGCTCGGCGCCAGGGACATCGTGAAGAAGTCGCTGGAGATCGCCGCAGAGCTGTGCATCTACACGAACATGCACCACACCATCGAGGTAATGCAATGACGCTCGACGCCGGATTGAGCGCCGCCGGGCCGCCCCAAGGCGCGAAGGCCCCCTCGGGGGGCAGCGCGGTACACGAAGTGACAAGCGTGGGGGCCAAATGAGCGCCGCCGGGCCGCCCCAAGGCGCGAAGGCCCCCTCGGGGGGCAGCGCAGCGGCCTTGGCCGCTAGCGTGGGGGCCACATTAACTCCCCAGGAAATCGTTTCCGAACTCGACCGCCACATCGTCGGTCAGGCCGATGCCAAGCGTGCGGTCGCCATTGCCCTGCGCAATCGCTGGCGCCGCCAGCAGGTCGACGAAAAGCTGCGTGGCGAGATCACGCCCAAGAACATCCTCATGATCGGCCCGACCGGTGTGGGCAAGACCGAAATCGCGCGTCGGCTGGCCCGATTGGCGGATGCGCCCTTCATCAAGGTGAAGGCGACCAAGTTCACCGAGGTGGGTTACGTCGGCAAGGACGTCGACTCCATCATTCGCGACTTGGCGGAACTGGCGGTCAAGCAGACCCGCGTCGCGGAGATGCGCAAGGTTCGCAGCCGGGCAGAGGACGCCGCCGAAGACCGCGTGCTCGACGTGCTGGTTCCGCCGCCCCGCGGCGCGGAAGCAGGAGGCGAAGGAACGGCGCGCCAGTCTTTCCGCAAGAAGCTGCGGGAAGGCCTGCTGGATGACAAGGACGTGGAGATCGAGCTGGCCGAATCCCGGCCCCAGCTGGAGCTCATGGGACCCGCGGGTATGGACGAGATGACCGAACAGTTGCGCGGCATGTTCAGCCAGCTGGGCGGTGCCAGGCGCAAGACCCGCAAGCTCAAGATCGCCGAGGCCATGAAATTGCTGGTCGAGGAAGAGGCCGCCGAGCTCGTCAACGAGGATGAGATCAAGGCGGCGGCGATCCACAATGCCGAGCAGAACGGCATCGTCTTCATCGACGAGATCGATAAGGTGGCTTCCAGGTCCGGCTTCGGCGGCGAGGGCGGTGGTGGCGGTGCGGACGTCTCGCGCCAGGGCGTCCAGCGCGATCTGCTGCCGCTGGTCGAAGGCACGACCGTGTCGACCAAGTACGGGCCTATCAAGACCGACCACATCCTGTTCATCGCCAGCGGGGCATTTCATCTTTCCAAGCCCAGCGACCTGATTCCCGAGCTGCAGGGGCGCCTGCCTATCCGCGTCGAGCTCAAGTCGCTGTCGGTGCAGGACTTCGAAGCCATCCTGACGCAGACCCATGCCTCGCTGGTCAAGCAGTACCAGGCGCTTCTGGCGACCGAAGGCGTGTCGCTGGACTTTGCGCCCGAGGCGATCACGCGGCTTGCGCATATCGCGTACGACGTGAATGAACGGACGGAAAACATCGGCGCGAGACGCCTGGCCACTGTGATGGAGCGCTTGCTCGACGAGGTCAGTTTCGACGCCGCCCACCTGGGCGGCAAGACCGTGACCATAGACGCCGCGTATGTGGACCGGCGGCTCAAGGAATTGAGCCGTGACGAGGACTTGTCGCGCTACATCCTGTAGTTGCGGGCGTCGGCGCGCTTCTCTATCCCACGGCGCGATCAGGGCTCAAACTACTGTTGGGCGCAAAATTGTCCGCGTTGGGCCGCATGCCTCGTGAGGAGCGCATCTTGCATCGCCCGATATTCAAATGTACATTTGAATCCAAAGATCTGTGGAGGTTCAAATGGGTTACCCCGAACTCGCGCTTTTCCTGAACGGCAAGAGGCGCAAAGGCCAAGGCCGTCTTCTGCGTGTCCACAATCCCGCCTCCGGTGAGCGGATCGCTGAATTTTCCGGCGCCGGCGCGCAGGACGTGGAGGATGCCGCCCTGGCCGCGTACGCGGCGTTCAAGCGCTGGCGCGACACGCCGGCATTCGAACGCGAGGCGATCCTGCGGCGCGCCGCTGAAGGCATGCGCGGGCAAGCGGACCGCATCGCGGGCGTCATCGTCTTGGAGAACGGCAAGCCGGTGGCCGAGGCCAAGGCCGAAGTGGCGGCGGCGGCGGACGTGGTCGACTTCTATGCCGGCGAGGCACGCCGTGCCTATGGCCGCACCATCCCGGCGCGCACAGTTTCCGGCCGCATGAGTACGCTGCGCGAGCCCGTTGGCGTGGTCGCGGCATTCACGCCCTGGAATTTCCCGGCGATCAATTTCATTCGCAAGGTCGCGCCGGCGCTCGCGGCGGGCTGCACGGTCGTGGCCAAGCCGGCCGAAGAGACGCCCGCCACGGCCATGCTGCTGGCCCAGTGCTTGAGCGACGCGGGCTTGCCGGCCGGCGCACTCAATATCGTCTACGGTGTGCCCGCGGAGATTTCCGGGCAGCTCATTGCCATGCCGCAGGTGCGCAAGATCTCGTTCACGGGCTCCACCGCCGTTGGCCGGGAACTGGCCATGAAAGCAGGCGCGCAACTCAAGCGCGCCACCATGGAGCTTGGTGGCCATGCGCCCGTCGTCGTCTGCGAGGACGCCAATCCCGAGGCGGCGGCGGACAAGGCCAGCGCCGCGAAATACCGCAACGCCGGGCAGACCTGCAACTCCGCAAGCCGCTTCTACGTTCACACCGCCATCTACGAGCGCTTCGTGCAGCGCTTCGCGGAGAACGCCGGAAAGGTCATCGTGGGAGATGGCGCGGATCCCTCGACCACAATGGGCCCCTTGTCCAATCCCAGGCGCATCGCCGCGCTCCAGTCGCTGGTTGCTGATGCGGTGGCGCGCGGAGCCAGGCTGGTCGCGGGCGGTTCGTCCCTTGAGCGCCCGGGGAATTTCTTCCAGCCCACGGTCCTGGCCGACGTGGCGCCCGAAGCCGAGATCATGGCCGTCGAGCCGTTCGGGCCGGTCGCGCCCATCGTGCCGTTCGGCACGCTCGAAGAGGCGGTCCGTCTTGCAAACGCGACCCAGTTCGCACTTGCAAGCTATGTGATCACCGACCATGCGCCGTCGATCCGCCTCTTGACCAGGCAGATCGACGCCGGCATCGTCGGGGTCAACACCTTCGTCGCTTCGTTGCCCGAAACGCCCTTCGGCGGCCTGGGCAACAGCGGATGGGGCCACGAAGGAGGTGCAGAAGGCATCGAGCCCTATCTCCACACGCGCTTCATCAACGAACTCTGAGTCGAGACCATGCAGACCATCGAAGCGGACTTTGTCATCGTCGGCGCGGGCTCGGCGGGATGCGTGCTGGCGAACCGGCTTAGTGCGTCCGGCGCGCACCGGGTGGTGCTGATCGAGGCCGGGCGCGACCAGCCGCCGGACCGTGAGGAGCCAGCCATCCTGGACAGCTATCCGCGCATCGCCTACTTCGACCCGAAGAATGTGTGGGCCGAGCTCAAGGTCTACCTGGCGCCGCGCAACCCGCCCGCGGGCATCCCGCCGGCCGCGCTGAAGCGCTACGAGCAGGCTCGCCTCATGGGCGGCGGCTCCAGCCTGAACGATATGCAGGCCAACCGCGGCCTGCCGTGCGACTACGACGACTGGGCCAGCTCGGGCGCGGCGGGCTGGGGCTGGGACGACGTGCTGCCGTATTTCCGCAAGCTCGAGCGCGACATGGATTTCGCGGGGCCCCTGCACGGAACAGACGGGCCTATCCCGATCCGGCGCATCATGCCGGACGCCTGGCCGGAGTTCTCGCGCGCCGCCGCGCAGGCGATGCGGCACGCAGGTTTTGCCGGGCTGCAGGACCAGAACGCCGACTTCCGGGACGGCTACTTCCCGGTGGCCATCTCCAACGCATATGACCGGCGGGTGTCTGCGTCCACCGCATACCTGGACAACACGGCGCGCCGTCGTCCCAATCTTCATATCCTTACCAACACCGTCGCGCTCAACCTGCTCACCGAAGGCAGGAAGGTGGTTGGCGTTGCGGCGCGCGAGCAAACCGGCCCGCTGCAGGTGCGTGCCCGGGAAACCCTTCTGTGCGCGGGTGCGCTGCATTCGCCGGCGTTTCTGCTGCGCAGCGGTATCGGTCCAGGCGCCGAACTGCAGGCGCTGGGCATTCCCACGGTGGCGGACCGCCCGGGAGTCGGCAAGAACCTGCAGGAGCATCCCGCGCTGTCCGTGTCGGCCTTCGTCCTGTCCTCGGCGCGTCTGGGCGAGCGGCTGCGCCGCCATACGCACCTCGGCCTGCGATATTCGTCGTCCCTGGCGCCGGAAACAGGCAGCGGCGATCTGTACATGGTGGCGCTCAGCAAGACGGGCTGGCACCCGGTGGGAAAGCAGCTGGGCTCGTTGGTCACGTGGGTCAACAAGCCGTATTCGCGCGGGCAGCTGAGCTTGCGCTCGCCGGCGCCGGAGGCCGAGCCGGAGGTGGAATTCTCCATGCTGACCGACGAGCGCGACGCCGTCCGCCTGCGCGAAGCGGTGCGCATGGCGGCGCGCCTGTTCGAGCAACCGCCGCTGCAAGCTGTAACGAGCGACCCGTTCCCGACCAGCTACAGCGAGCGTGTGCGCGACTTGGGCATCATCTCGCGCAAGAACGCCGTCATGACCACCATCCTGGCCACTTGCCTGGATGGCCCGTCCTGGCTGCGCAGGATGCTGCTCAAGCACGTGGTCACCGAAGGCCCCTCGCTGCAGCGCATGCTCGCCAACGAGGACCTGCTGGAAGGCTTCCTGCGAACAGCCGTGCATGGCCTCTGGCATCCGGCGGGTTCCTGCAAGATGGGTGACCCGGCCGACGCGCAGGCCGTCGTCACTGCCTCGGGCCGGGTGATCGGCGTCGAAGGCGTCCGGGTGGCCGATGCGTCGATCATGCCGTGGATCCCAAGGGCGAACACCAATATCCCCACCCTCATGGTGGCCGAGAAGTTGAGCGACGCGATCCTGGCGGAGCAGCCGCAAGCGGCATCGGCTGCAAGCGCGGCGTCGCTATCCGGCGGCCAGGGTCAGGAGGGCGGCGCGCCCAGCCCGCCGGCAACGAAGGACACCAGCCGCCTGGTGGTGACCTCATGATTGCCGGCCGACGCGCCGTGCGTGCCGGACACGAGCGTCAGCGCCGGCGCCAAAGTCACTAACGTCTGCAGGATGGCTCCGCGGGCACAGTCGTACCGCAGGGCGATCTCGGTACGCGATAGTTCCGGCAGCACTCGCTGCAGCACGTCGACGAATTCCTCGTGCAGGGGCGCGAACTTCTCCTCGACAAGCGCGATGATGAAAGGCGGCGCATCCGCGCGCGCATGTGTCAGCAGCGTCATCACGTCGCGGTACCGGCCGGACCCCAGCTCCACCAGCGGCACGACCAGCGCCTCGCAGATTGACTCCACCGTGGGAGAAGCGGGCCGGTGGCGCGCGACGCAGGCGCGAAGGGAATCGGTGCGCACCTGGATGATGGATGCGATGCCAAGCTCCAGCACGTGCTTGGCCAAGCCGTCCTTGGAGCCGAAGTGGTAGTTCACCGCCGCGATGTTGACCTCGGCTATCTCGGTAATTTCCCGCACCGTGCCGGCGCTGAACCCGCTCTTGGCGAACACCTGGACCGCGGCCGAGATGATTCTCTCCCGCGTGTCCGCCTCGATTTGCTGCACCGCCTGCCGTTTCACCGTACCGCCCCCTTCTCCGATTGCCCGAGGCCCCCTTGACAGTCGCTGGAGTGAAACATACGATTCAAACGCATTTTTTAAACAATCCCTAAATCTTAACAGCCGCGGGAGTCCGAGATGAAGACGTTGACACTCAAAAACCTGTTCCTGCTGTTGGTCGTGCTGCTTGCCGGCAACGTGTTTGCGCAGAACAGCCGGGTCCTGCGGATCGGCCTGGTCGTTCCGCCCACGCAGCAATGGTCGCTCAGCGCGGCGAAATTCGGCGAGGAGCTGAAGGAGGCTACCAGCGGCAGGCTGACCGTGGCGATCTTTCCTTCCAGCCAACTCGGCTCGGAAGCGCAGATGATCCAGCAGATCCAGACCGGCGCGCTCGACATGGGCTTCCTCACCACCGCCGAGCTGGCCAACCGCGTGCCCGAACTGGCGGCACTGCACGCGCCCTTCCTGGTGAAGGATCTGGCGCAGGCCCGCATGGTGCTGGAAAGCCCCATCGCGACGAAGATCTTCGAGAAGTTTCCGGCTTCCATCGGCGCCGTTGGCTTGGGCTACGGCATGAACGGCATGCGCCACATCCTCACCCGCGACGTTTCCAGCGGCCCGGCTGACCTCAAGGGCAAGAAGATCCGCGTGATCCCCACGCCCGTGATGCGCGATTTCTACGAAATCATGGGCGCCACGCCCACACCGATCCCGTTCGCCGCCATCTACGAGGCCTTCGCCAACGGCCAGGTGGACGGCATCGACATGGACTTCGAAGCCACCTACTACAACAAGTACCACACCATTGCCAAGACCATGCTGGTGACCAACCAGACCATGCTGCCGATGGCGGCCATCTTCTCGCTCAAGGTCTGGCGCGAGCTGACCGACGCCGACCACAAGCTGATCCAGCAGCTGATCGACAAGCAGATGAGGGTGATCCGCGATGCCGCAGTGACGAACGAGGAGTCGTTTCGCAAACGCCTGGCCGAGACCGGCTTCCAGATGAAGCCGGTGCCGCGCGAAGCCTTCGGCGATGCGGTGCAGAAGTGGGACTCGAAGTGGGTTCCCAAAGCGCCGGATATCCCCGCGCTGCGCGCCTTCGCCGCCAAGCAATAGAGCAGAGAAGGAGACGGGCGGCAATGTGAGCGACACGGGCGTGTCCGTCGTCAAGGAGGCAGAGGCGCTGGATGCCCGATGCACCCTTCGCGGGAAAGCCGCAAGGCTGATCCAGGGGCTCAGTTCCCGCTGCGCCTGGGTCGAGCGCGGCCTCGTGGCGGTGTTCGTGGCCGCCATCTTCGCGCTGATCCTGCTGAACATCGTCACGCGTGCGGTGAACCGGCCGATCATGTGGGTGGACGAGCTCTCCATCTACCTGATGGTGATGACCTGCTTCGTCGGCACTTCGCTCACGGTGCGGCAACGGCTGGATTTCGCCATGACGCTGGTACTGGACCACCTGAGTGCCGCCCGGCTCGCCACGGCCAGAAAGCTGCTGTCCCTGGTGGGCCTGGCCTACGCGGTCTTCATCGTATGGTGCTGCTGGCGGATGTTCGACCCGCTGGGCCTGTGGCAAAGCGGCTTCGACGTCGCCAAATTCACCGCCAGGACGATGAACTTCATGTATTCCGAGCCGACCCAGACGCTGGGCATTCCCAAGTGGATCATCTACCTGGTCATGCCGGTGTACGGGATCGGCTTGTCGGTCCACGCCCTGGCGAACCTCGCCGAGGATCTCGGATGGGTGCGCCCGGCCGCAGCTTCCGAAGAAACCATCACTCTGGAGGCGGGCTGATATGTTCACGGGAGCGGCATTCACGCTTTTTCTGCTCGCCGGGCTGCCGATCGGCCTGGTTCTGTGCCTGTCGGCGCTGACCTATGTCGGCTCGACGGGCAACGTCGCGCTGCTGGACTCGTTCCTCACACAGCTGTTCGGCGGGATCGATTCGTACGGGCTGCTCGCGCTGCCACTGTTCATCCTGGTCGGCGAGTTCATGAATGCCGGCGGCATCACAACGCGGCTGCTGGGAATGACGGCCGCGCTGGTAGGCAGACTCAAGGGCGGCCTCGCGTACGTCAACGTGCTCGCCAACGGCCTCCTGTCCGCCATCCTCGGGTCCTCGACCACGCAGATCGCGATCATGGCCCAGACCATCGTCCCGGAGATGGCGAGGAAGGGCTACAACAAGAACTTCGCGGTCGCGCTCACGGTGTCGGCCGGCCTGCTGGGGCCCATCATTCCGCCTTCGCTGATCTTCGTGATCTACGGCGTAATGGTTCAAGTGCCCATCGGCGACATGTTCATCGCGGGCATCATTCCCGGCCTGATGCTGATGGCGGTGTTCTGCCTGACCATCTGGCTCATGGGGTTCTGGATGGAATATCCCAGGGAAGAAAAGCTGGCGGCGCACGTGCGCACCAGACAGTTGCTGCGGGGCCTGCCCACGCTGCTGATCCCGGTGGTGATCGTGGTGAGCATCATGACGGGCCTCGCAAGCCCGACCGAGTCGGCAGCGCTGGCCTGTGTCACCGCGCTGGTGCTGGGGCTGATCTACGGCGAAATCAACCTGAAGGAGCTGCCGGCCATGTTCCTGCGTACGGGGCTGAACACCGCACTCGTGCTCTACCTGGTGGCCGCGGCGAACATGTTCACCTGGGTGCTGGTGTACGGGCAGGTCCCCCAGCTGGTGGCGGAGCTCCTCAAGCAGGTCGCCAGCGGGCCGGTGAGCTTCATGCTCTGGCTCAACCTGCTGCTGCTGGTGATCGGCACCGTGATCGACGGCGTGGCGGGGCTGATCCTCGTCGTTCCCATTCTGTACCCGGTCGCCACCACCGTGTACGGCATTCATCCGGTGCATTTCGGTGTGGTCGTGTCGCTCAACCTCACCCTGGGCCTGGTGTCCCCGCCAGTCGGCGCGGCGCTCTTCGTCGGCGCCTCCCTGACCAACACCAAAGCAAGCGACGTTTTTTCCATGTCGCTGCCGTTCTGCCTGGGGGTCTGCGTTATCCTGGTCATGCTGAGCATCTGGCCCTGGTTCACCATGGCGCTGGTCCACTGAGGCTCTACGCCTCGTACATTCTCTAACACCTGCCTTTCGGGTGAGGAATCACTTTCATAGCATGTGCTAAGTGGTTCATCTAGAACGGTTTTTGCATCGGCACTGTATGCAGAAACAGCTCTAAGTCCTTGATTTCATTGCAAAAACTGCACCCCAGCCTGTTGCTTTGCTGTGTTTTCCTGCTACAGTGCAAAAAAGTGCAATTAAGTGGTATTTGGTGCGCTCGCCTTCCACTGATGCGCTGCAACCGCAGCAAGGACTCACACAGTTGTTTCAAGGCGCCTCATCGCTCAGTCTGGATGCCAAGGGCCGGCTCTCCATGCCGACCCGGCACCGCGACGTGCTGGGCGCGACAGCGAACAACCAGCTCACCATCACGCGCCATCCGCATGGCTGCCTCATGGTTTTTCCGCGGCCGGAATGGGAAAAATTCCGTGACCGTATCGCAGCGTTACCCATGTCCGCCCAGTGGTGGAAGAGAATATTCCTCGGCAACGCAATGGATGGCGAGCTCGACGGCACGGGCCGGGTGCTGATCTCTCCTGAATTGCGTGCCGCGGCGGGCATCGAGAAGGAAACCATGCTTCTCGGCATGGGCAACCATTTCGAGCTCTGGGACAAATCGACCTACGAGGCCAAGGAAGCGCAGGCGCTGCAAGGCGACATGCCTGACGTCTTCAAGGAATTCTCCTTTTGAGAGCAGGCGGTGGAAAGCAAATGGCAACACACCACCGTCTTGTTGAACGAAGCAGTAGCAGCTCTTCTCACCAAGCCGGATTCAACCTATGTCGACGCGACCTTCGGACGCGGGGGCCACTCGCGCCTCATCCTGTCCAGGCTGGGCCCCGGGGGACGCCTGATCGCCTACGACAAGGACCCCGAGGCGATCGCGCAAGCCGCCGGACGCGTCGGCGATTCCCGTTTTTCGATCCGGCACGAGGGCTTTGCGCGGCTGGGCGAGTTGCCGGCGGCCAGTGTGGCGGGGGTGCTGATGGACCTGGGGGTGAGCTCGCCCCAGATCGACAACCCGGCGCGCGGCTTCTCGTTTCGCGGCGATGGGCCCCTGGACATGCGCATGGACACCACGCGGGGCGAGAGCGTGGCCGAATGGCTCGCCACGGCCGAGGCCGGGCAGATCGCGGAGGTGATACGTGAATACGGCGAAGAACGGTTTGCTGTTCAGATTGCAAAGGCGATTGTGGCTCGCCGACAGGAACGGGGCCCTCTTGCAACCACCGCCGAGCTGGCCCAACTCGTGGCTGGCGCGGTCAAAACCCGCGAGCCGGGCCAGGATCCTGCAACGCGCACATTTCAGGCTCTTCGGATTTTCATCAACGCCGAGCTTGAAGAGCTGCAACAGGCGCTAGAGGCCAGCTTGGACATCCTTCAGCCGAATGGACGACTCGTGGTGATCAGCTTTCATTCGCTGGAAGACCGCATCGTCAAGCAGTTCATCGCCCGCAATTCGCGCGAGGTGTTCGACCGCCGTGCGCCCTTTGCGCAGCCGAAGGCCATGAAGCTCAATGCGCTGGGGCGCGTGAAGCCGTCGGCCGACGAGGTGCGGGCCAATCCGCGCTCGCGCAGCGCGATCATGCGCGTGGCCGAGAGGACGGAGGTATGAGCACCACCGGACCGCTCCAAGGTGCGAAGGCCCCCTCGGGGGGCAGCGCAGTACACGCAGCGACAAGCGTGGGGGCTATTGCATGACGCGCCTCAACCTGGTCCTGCTGATCGCCGTGCTGGCCAGCGCCCTGTACCTGGTGCGGACGCAGTACGAGTCGCGCCGACTGTTCGCGGAAATTGACAAGACCATGAGCGAGTCGCGCAAGCTGCAGATCGAGCATGAGCGCCTGCAGGTGGAAAAGCGCGGCCAGGCGACACCGCTGCGAGTCGAAAAGCTCGCCAAGGACCAGCTGCACATGCGGCCCGCTTCGCCTGGGATCACGCAGTATGTCATCCTGAACGGGCCGGCTCCGGCCGCAAGCGTGGGGGCCGCCGCGCCATGAGCAGCAGGAGCGTCGCCTACACCTCGAGCCCGTTGCTCGCCAGCAAGACGCCGGTATGGCGCAGCAAATTCATCGTGGCCGCCATCGGCCTGGGTTTCCTGGGGCTGGTCGCGCGCGCGGCCTGGGTGCAGGTGGTTGCCAACGACTTTTTCCAGAAGCAGGGCCAGGTGCGCTTTGCCCGGACGCTGGAGCTTCCCGCCAACCGGGGCCGCATCCTGGACCGCAATGGCCTGCTGCTCGCCACCAGTGTGCCCGTGCCCAGCATCTGGGCCATTCCCGAAGACATCGAGCGCGACAAGGGCAAGCTCGCCCGGTTGGCGAAGCTGTTGGAAATGACGCCTTTGGAGCTGGACAAGAAGCTGCAGGACGAAGACAAGACCTTCGTCTGGCTCAAGCGCCAGGTCGACGAGGCCGTGGCGCGGCAGATCGCCGACCTGAACATCAAGGGCATCTACCAGCGCAAGGAATACAAGCGCCAGTACCCCGAGGGCGAGGCCGCCGCCCATGTGGTGGGCTTCACCAATGTCGAAGACAAGGGCCAGGAAGGCATGGAGCTCGCGTTCGACAAGGAGCTGGCGGGCCGGCCGGGCTCGCGCCGCGTGATCAAGGACCGGCTGGGCCGCATCGTCGAAGACGTCGGCGAGCAGGTGCCGCCGGTCGATGGGCGCGACCTGCAGCTGTCGGTGGACAGCAAGGTGCAGTTCTTCGCCTACCAGAAGCTGCGCGACGCGGTGCTCGAGAACAAGGCCAAGGCGGGCAGCGTGGTGGTGCTGGACGTCGCCAGCGGCGAGGTGCTGGCGCTGGCGAACTATCCCAGCTATGTGCCCAACAGGCGCCAGAATCTCACGGGCGCGCAGTTGCGCAACCGCGCATTGACCGACACGTTCGAGCCGGGCTCCACCATGAAGCCATTCGTCGCCGCGCTGGCGCTGGAAAAAGGCCTGGTGCGTCCCGAAACGGCCATCCAGACCGCGCCGGGGCGCCTTACCATAGGAGGCTCGACCATCGGCGATGCCCATCCCCACGGCCTGCTGACCGTCAACCAGATCATCCAGAAATCGAGCAACGTCGGGACCGTGAAGATGGCGATGCAGATGCAGCCGCGCGAGATGTGGGAGCTGTATTCGCAGGTGGGCTTCGGCCAGAAGCCGCAGTTGCCCTTTCCGGGGGCCGTC
Source organism: Ramlibacter sp. (assembly GCA_013815685.1). Taxonomy (GTDB): domain Bacteria; phylum Pseudomonadota; class Gammaproteobacteria; order Burkholderiales; family Burkholderiaceae_C; genus Ramlibacter. The sequence continues at coordinate 35,829 of JACDFR010000001.1, read as the reverse complement.
AGCGGCAGGCTGCGCGCGTACAAGACCTGGCGTCCCATCGAGCAGGCGACCATGAGCTATGGCTACGGGCTTTCCGGCAGCCTGTTCCAGATGGCCCGGGCTTACACGATCTTCGCACGCGACGGCGACCTGGTTCCCGTGACCTTGATGAAATCGGAAGACAGCGCCGCGGGCATCCGGGTGCTGGATGCGAAAACGGCACAGGCAGTGCGCCACATGCTGCACCTGGCCACGCAGTCGGGCGGCACCGCGCCCAAGGCGCAGACCATGGGCTACTCGGTGGGCGGCAAAACCGGCACCGCGCACAAGCAGGAAGGCAAGGGTTACGCCGCCAAGAAGTACCGGGGCTTTTTCGTGGGCATCGCGCCCGTGGAGAAACCGCGCATCGTGGTGGCGGTGATGATCGACGAGCCCAGCGGGGGCAAGTACTTCGGCGGCGATGTGGCGGCGCCCGTGTTCAGCGCGACGGTGCAGCAGACATTGCGGATGCTGGGCGTGCAGCCCGACATGAATGTGAAGCCGCAGATCGTGGTGCAAGCGGTGGAGGAGTCGTTCTGATGCACGAACTGCGCAGGCCCGATGACGCGGCGCGATGGCTGCGCAGCCGCGTCACGGGCACCCTGCATTGCGACAGCCGCAAGATCGCGGCCGGCGACGGGTTCATCGCCTGGCCCGGCGCGGCCACCGACGGGCGCAAGCATGTGCACGCGGCGCTGGCGCAGGGCGCGGCGGCATGCCTGGTTGAACTCGAAGGCGTGGAAGCCTTCGACTTTCGCGCGCCCGCCATCTGCGGCTACCCCCAGCTCAAGGCGGCAACGGGTCCCATAGCCGCCGCGTACTTCGAAGCGCCCAGCGAGCAGCTCGACGTGCTGGCGATCACCGGCACCAATGGGAAGACGTCGACCGCCTGGTGGCTGGCCCAGGCCTTGTCGAACCTGCAGCCACCGCTTCCCTGCGGGCTGATCGGCACCCTCGGCACGGGCCGCCCGCCACAGGTGGAGTTCGTCGGCCTCACGACGCCCGACCCGGTGCTCGTACAGCGCCAGTTCCGCCGCTTCCTGGACGAGGGCGTCAAGGCCTGCGCGATCGAAGCCTCGTCGGTGGGCATCACCGAGCGTCGTCTGGACGGCACGCGCGTGCGGGTGGCGGTATTCACCAATTTCACCCAGGACCATCTCGACTACCACGGGACGATGGAGGCCTACTGGGAGGCCAAGGCCGAACTGTTTCGCTGGCCCGGCCTCGTGGCAGCCGTGATCAACATCGACGACGCGAAGGGACGGGCGCTGGCCCGGTCGCTGGACGGCACCGGGCTCGACCTCTGGCCCGTCTCGTGCGCCGAGCCCGCGAGGCTCGTGGCCCGCGAGGTGGGATACGACGATCAGGGGCTGCAGTTCGTGGTGCAGGAAGGGCAGGAGCGCCACACCCTGGCCACCCGCCTGATCGGCCAGTACAACGTTTCCAACCTCCTGGGCGTCATCGCGGCCATGCGCGCGATGGGAGCGCCCCTGGAACAGGCGGTGCGGGCTTGTTCGGGCCTGCTGCCGGTGCCCGGGCGGATGGAACGCTTGAGCGAACCCGGCAAGCCCCTGGTAGCCGTGGACTATGCGCACACCCCCGACGCGCTGGACAAGGCGCTTCGGGCGCTGGCGCCCCTGGCCACGCAGCGCGGGGGCTCGCTGTGGTGCATCTTCGGCTGCGGCGGCGATCGCGATCCCACCAAGCGCCCCCTGATGGCCGCGGTGGCGCAGAAGAACGCCGACCGCGTGGTCGTCACCAGCGACAACCCGCGCACCGAAAAACCGGAAAACGTCATCAGCCAGATCCTGCTGGGTTTGTCGCGCAGCGAGCGCGTCCAGGTCCAGGCAGATCGCGCGCTCGCCATCGCCGAGACCCTCGCCGCCGCGAAGCCGCAGGACGTGGTCCTGCTCGCAGGCAAGGGACATGAGGACTACCAGGAGGTCGCCGGCGCGAAGCTTCCATTTTCGGACCGCGCCCATGCGCAGGCCGCGCTGGACGCGAGGAGGGCCGCATGAGCGCCATGTGCACCCTGGCGCAAGCCCTGCAGTGGATTCCCGGCGGCACGCTGGTGGGCGATGGCGCGCAAGCTGTGGATCGCGTCCACAGCGACACCCGAACGCTGCAGCGGGGCGACCTTTTCGTGGCGCTCAAGGGCGAGCGCTTCGATGCCAACGATTTCCTCGCCCAGGCGCAGGCGCAGGGTGCCGTTGCGGCGATCGCCCATCGCGGCAAGCTCCCCGGGGGCTTTCCGGGCGTCGAGGCCGACGACAGCAAGCTGGCCCTGGGCTCGCTGGCGGCCGGATGGCGCGCGCAGTTCGACCTGCCGCTGATCGCCGTGACCGGCAGCAACGGCAAGACGACAGTCACGCAGATGATCGCATCCATCCTGCGCGCCTGGCAGCCCGAGGCGATGCTGGCGACGCAGGGCAACTTCAACAACGACATCGGCCTGCCGCTCACGCTGCTGCGCCTGCGCGCAGGGCATCGCATCGGGGTGCTGGAGCTGGGCATGAACCATCCCGGCGAGATCGCCTACCTGGCGGACATCGCGCGGCCGACGGTGGCGATGGTCAACAACGCCCAGCGGGAACACCAGGAATTCATGGCCACGGTGGAAGCGGTGGCGCGCGAGAACGGGTCGGTGCTGGCCGCCCTCGGCCCGGCCGGCGTCGCGGTGTTTCCCGCCGACGAGGAATTCACGCCACTGTGGAAGGAGCAGGCGGGCGCGCGACCGTGCATCACGTTCGGCGTGTCGGCCGGCGACATCACCGCGGCCGGGGCGAACTGGCAAAGCGGCCATTGGCAGGTCGGCCTGGAAACGCCCGCCGGCCCCCTGGGCTACAAGCTGCATATCGCCGGGCGCCACAACGTGCGCAATTCGCAGGCCGCCGTGGCTTGCGCGCTCGCCGCCGGGGTGCCGGCGGCGGCCATCGTGCAGGGGCTCGAGGCGTTCGAGCCGGTCAAGGGGCGGTCGCGCGCGCTGTCCGTGGTGCTGGCCGGGCGCACCCTGACGCTGATCGACGATACCTACAACGCCAATCCCGATTCGGCGCGCGCCGCCATCGATGTGTTGGCCGAGCTGCCCGGGCCGCGCCTGCTGGTCCTGGGCGACATGGGCGAAGTGGGTGACCAGGGGCCGCAGTTCCACGCCGAGGTGGGTGACTATGCAAGGGCCAGGGGCATCGAGCAATTGCTCACGCATGGAGACCAGTCGATGGCGATGAAGGGCCGTCACTTCGCCCAGATCGACGCACTTAATTCCGCCGTGCTGGCGCAGTTGCCGCACGCCGCCAGCGTGCTGGTCAAGGGCTCGCGTTTCATGAGGATGGAGCGGGTCGTCCAGGCGGTAGCCGCTTTCGCACAACAACAAAATACGAGGGCGGACGATGCTGCTTAGCCTGGCCAGTTGGCTGCAAACGCTGAGCCCCGAATTCAGCTTCCTGCGGGTGATCCAGTACATCACCTTCCGCGCCGTCATGGCCGCGATGACCTCGTTGCTGATCGGCCTCATTGCCGGTCCCTGGGTGATCCGCCACCTGGCGGCGCTGAAGATCGGGCAACCCGTGCGCGGCTACGGCATGGCATCGCACTTGAGCAAGAGCGGGACGCCGACGATGGGCGGCGTCCTGGTGCTGCTGTCCATCGCGATCTCCACGTTGCTCTGGTTCGACATCACCAACCGTTTCGTCTGGATCGTGCTGGTGGTGACGCTGGGCTTCGGCGCGATCGGCTGGGTCGACGACTGGCGCAAGGTCGTGCACAAGGACCCGGAGGGCATGCGCTCGCGCGAGAAGTACTTCTGGCAATCGCTGATCGGCCTGCTGGCGGCCCTGTACCTGGTGTTCAGCATCTCGGAGAGCTCCAACTGGCGCGTGCTGCAGCTGTTCTACACCTGGGTCAAGTCCGGCTTCGACGTCAACCTGCCGCCCAAGGCGGGCCTGCTGCTGCCTTTCTTCAAGGAGGTGAGCTACCCGCTGGGCGTTTTCGGCTTCGTGATCATGACCTACCTGGTGATCGTCGGGGCCAGCAATGCGGTGAATCTCACCGACGGCCTCGATGGGCTGGCCATCATGCCGGTAGTGATGGTGGGCTCGGCGCTGGGTGTTTTCGCCTATGTGACGGGCAGCTCGGCCTACTCGAAGTACCTGTTCTTCCCGCACATCCCGGGTTCAGCGGAGCTGCTGATCTTCTGCGCCGCGATGGCCGGCGCCGGTCTCGCCTTCCTGTGGTTCAACACGCACCCTGCGCAGGTGTTCATGGGCGACGTGGGAGCCCTCGCCCTGGGCGCGGCGCTCGGGACCATCGCGGTGATCGTGCGGCAAGAGATCGTGCTGGCCATCATGGGCGGCATCTTCGTCGTCGAGGCCATCTCGGTGATGGCCCAGGTGATGTACTTCAAGTACACCAAGAAGAAATATGGGGAGGGCCGGCGCATCCTGAAGATGGCGCCCCTGCACCACCACTTCGAGAAAAGCGGCTGGACCGAAACGCAAGTCGTCGTGCGTTTCTGGATCATCACGATGCTGTTGTGCCTGCTGGGCCTGTCCACGCTGAAGCTGAGGTAACGGTGCGCCATCTCCAAGACCAGCATGTACTCATCCTCGGCCTGGGCTCGTCCGGCCTGGCGATGGCGCGCTGGTGCGCGCGATGCGGCGCCCAGGTCACCGTGGCCGATACGCGCGAGGCGCCGCCGCGGTTGCCCGCCTTGCGCGAGCATTTTCCGCAGGCCAGGTTTGTCGCCGGGCCGTTCGGCGCGTCCTTGCTGGATGGCGGCGTGAGCGCTGTGTTCCGCAGCCCGGGCTTGTCGCCCGGGCAGGTAGCCCCGGTTGTGTCGGCGGCAGGCCAGGCCGGGCTGGCGCTTGGAGGCGAGTTGAGCCTGTTTGCTCGCGCACTGGCCGACCTGAAGGCCGAGCGCTCCTATGCGCCCGCCGTCCTGGCGGTCACCGGCACGAACGGAAAGACCACGGTTACGGCCTTGGCCGGCCAATTGGTCGAACGCAGCGGCAGGACCGTGGCGGTCGCGGGCAACATCGGTCCGAGCTTGCTGGAAACCCTGGCGGAGAAAATCGACGCTGAAGCCCTGCCGCAGGTGTGGGTGGTCGAGCTGTCCAGTTTCCAGCTCGATGCCGCCGGGGACTTCGAGCCCACGGCCGCGGCGGTGCTGAACGTCACGCAGGACCACCTGGACTGGCATGGTGGCATGGCGGCCTATGCCGATGCCAAAGCCCGCGTGTTCGGCAAGAACGCGCTGATGATCCTGAACCGCGAGGATCCGCTGGTGATGAACATGCTTCCCCGGGCCGTGAGGCGCAAGGGCGGCAAGATGGAGCAGCGTGCGTGCCTGACCTTCGGCGCCGACATGCCGCAGCGGCCGGGCGACTTCGGCATCGAGGTGGTCAACGGCATGGCCTGGCTTGTGCGCGCACTGGAGGCGGACGAAACGCTGAGGAAAAGAACTCGGTCCCCCCACGCTCGCAAGCTCGCTGCCCCCGATGGCGGCGCCCCCGGCCCGGGGCGGCCCGGCGGCGAGGAGGACAACAGCGAGGTATTGCACTTCCAGCGCCTGATGCCGGCCGACGCGCTTCGCATTCGCGGTCGCCACAACGCCGTCAATGCGCTGTCGGCCCTGGCCCTGGCCGGTGCCGCCGGTTGCCCCCTGGGGCCCCTGCTGTTTGGCCTGCGCGAGTACCGGGGCGAGCCGCACCGGGTAGAGGCGGTGGGCACGATCAACGAGATCGAGTATTTCGACGACAGCAAGGGCACCAACGTGGGCGCCACCGTGGCCGCGCTGCAAGGCCTGGGCGCTGAGCGCAAGGTCGTGGTGATCCTCGGGGGCGACGGCAAGGGGCAGGACTTCTCCCCGCTGGCGCCGATGGTGTCTCGCCATGCCCGCGCGGCTGTCCTGATCGGCAGGGATGCGCCGCTGATCCGCGCCGTGCTCGAGCCGGCGGGCGTTTCGCTGCTGGATGCCGATTCGATGGAGCAGGCGGTTTCTCTGGCCACGCAGCACGCCCATCCCGGCGACGCGGTACTGATGTCCCCGGCCTGTGCCAGTTTCGACATGTTCAGGGACTATCCCCACCGCGCCCAGGTGTTCCGCGCGGCCGTGCTCGCGATCGCGCAGAACGCCGGCCTGACGCTGGAGGTTTCGCAATGAAAGGCTCCCTCGACCAGCGCCTGGGGTATGCGCGCGCCGCGCGGCCCGCGCCCGTGCACGGTTTCGACCAGGCACTGCTGTGGGTGACCGTCGCGCTGCTCGCATTCGGCCTGGTGATGGTGTATTCGGCGTCGATCGCGTTGCCGGACAACCCGAAGTTCGCGCGCTATGCCCACACCCATTTCCTGGCCCGGCACGGGGCCTTCCTGGTCCTGTCGTTCTTCGTCGCGCTCCTGGCCTTCCAGGTGCCGGTCGCGACCTGGGAGAAGGTCGCGCCCTGGCTCTTCGTGTTGTCGCTGGTTCTTCTGATCCTGGTTTTGATCCCGCAGCTCAGCAAGGGCGTGAACGGGGCGCGGCGCTGGATGACGCTGGGATTCATGAGTTTTCAGCCCTCCGAGCTTGCGAAGTTTTCGGTGCTGCTGTACGCCGCGGACTACATGGTCCGCAAGATGGATGTGAAGGAGCGGTTCTTCCGTGCGGTGCTGCCGATGGCGGCTGCCGTGGCGGTCGTCGGCCTGCTCCTGCTCGCAGAGCCGGACATGGGCGCCTTCATGGTGATCGCCGTGATCGCCATGGGCATCCTGTTCCTGGGCGGCGTCAATGCCCGCATGTTCTTCCTGATCGCGGCGGTGATCCTGATCGCCTTCGTCCTCATGATCGCGCTGTCGGATTGGCGCCGCGACCGCATCTTCGCGTACCTGGACCCCTGGAGCGAAAAGCACGCGCTGGGCAGGGGCTACCAGCTCTCGCATTCGCTGATCGCCATCGGGCGCGGCGAGATCTTCGGCGTGGGCCTGGGAGGCAGCGTCGAGAAGCTGCACTGGCTGCCCGAAGCCCACACCGATTTCCTGCTGGCGGTGATCGGCGAGGAGTTCGGCCTCGTCGGTGTGGCCATGGTGATCTTCGCTTTCCTGTGGATGACCCGCCGCATCATCCACATCGGCCGGCAGTCCATCGCCCTGGACCGGGTGTTCGCGGGGCTGGTCGCGCAGGGTGTCGGTATCTGGATCGGCTTCCAGGCGTTCATCAACATGGGCGTGAACCTGGGCGCGCTGCCGACCAAGGGGTTGACGCTTCCGCTGATGAGTTACGGCGGCTCGGCCATCCTGATGAACCTCGTCGCCATCGCCGTGGTGCTGCGGATCGACCACGAGAACAAGGTCCTGATGCGGGGAGGGCGGCGATGAGCGCGGTGCCGCAGCGTCAACGCTGTGCCCTGGTGATGGCCGGCGGCACGGGCGGCCATATCTTCCCGGGTCTCGCGGTGGCCGAGGCCCTGCGCGAACGCTCCTGGCGCGTCCATTGGCTGGGCGCTCCCGGCGGAATGGAGAGCCAGTTGGTTCCGCCGCGCGGCTTTCCATTCGAGACCATCGTCTTTTCCGGTGTCCGGGGCAAAGGCCTGAAGACCCTGGTCCTGCTGCCGCTGCGCCTGCTCAAGGCGTTCTGGCAAAGCATCCAGGTGGTCCGGCGGGTCCGGCCCGACGTCGTGATCGGCCTGGGCGGCTACATCACCTTTCCGGCGGGCATGATGAGTGTCCTGCTGGGCAAGCCCCTGGTGCTGCACGAGCAGAACTCGGTAGCCGGGATGGCCAACAAGGTCCTGGCCGGCGTGGCCGACCGCGTGTTCACCGCTTTTCCCAACGTGTTGAAGAAGGCGGCCTGGGTGGGCAATCCATTGCGCCCGGCGTTCCTGCAGCACGCACCGCCCGCCCAGCGGCTGGGAACGCGTTCGGGCCCGCTGCGGCTGCTGGTGGTCGGCGGCAGCCTGGGCGCAAAGGCGCTGAACGGGATCGTGCCGAAGGCGCTGGCCCTGATTTCGCCCGACCGGCGCCCCACGGTGCTGCATCAGAGCGGCGCCAGGCAGATCGACGAGCTGCGCGCCAACTATGCGGCGGCGGGGGTGCAGGCCGAACTCACTCCTTTCATCGACGACACGGCGCAGGCTTATGCGCAGGCCGACCTTATCGTTTGCCGCGCCGGCGCGAGCACGGTCACGGAGATCGCCGCCGTGGGCGCCGCGGCCGTGTTCGTGCCCTTTCCTTCCGCCGTGGACGACCACCAGACGACCAACGCCCGCTTCCTGGTCGATGCGGGAGGCGGCTGGCTGGTCCAGCAGCACGAGCTCAGCCCCGAATGGCTGGCCGAACTGATCCGGAAAACCGAAAGGCCGGAGCTGATCCGCCGCGCCGAAGCGGCCAAGTCGATGCAGAAAACCAGCGCCACGGCCGAAGTGGTAGCGGCATGCGAACAGCTGGCCGAAAAATGAAACACGCAGTCAAGCACATTCACTTTGTCGGCGTGGGCGGCGCCGGCATGTCGGGCATCGCCGAGGTGCTGCGCAACCAGGGTTACCTGATCTCGGGGTCCGACCTGTCCGACAGCCCCACCTTGCGCAGCCTCGAAGCGCTGGGTATCAAGACCTACGTGGGCCATGCGGCGAGCCACATCGTCGGCGCGGATGCCGTGGTCACCTCGACGGCGGTGCAGGCGGACAACCCGGAAGTGCTGGCCGCCCGCAAGCGCATGATTCCGGTCGTCCCGCGCGCGATGATGCTGGCCGAGCTGATGCGCCTGAAGCAGGGCATAGCGATCGCAGGCACCCACGGCAAGACGACGACCACAAGCCTCGTGGCCAGCGTGCTGGCCGAGGGCGGATTGGATCCCACCTTCGTGATCGGCGGGCGCCTGAACAGCGCCGGCGCCAACGCCAAACTGGGCAGCGGCGACTACATCGTGGTGGAAGCCGACGAGTCCGATGCGTCGTTCCTGAACCTGATGCCGGTGATGGCGGTAGTGACCAATATCGACGCCGACCATATGGAGACCTACGGGCATGACTTTGGCAAGCTCAAGGGCGCCTTCCTGGAATTCCTGCACCGCATGCCGTTCTATGGCACCGCCATTCTCTGCATCGACGACCCCGCTGTGCGCGAAATCGTTCCCGACGTGCAGTGCCCGGTGACCAGTTACGGCGTCGGCGAGCAGGCGCAGGTGCGCGCCGTGGACATCCGCGCCGTGGGCGGGCAGATGCATTTCACCGTGCAACGGCGCAACGGGGTCACGCTGCCCGACATGGAAGTCGAGCTGAATCTGGCGGGCCACCACAATGTTCTCAATGCGCTGTCGGCGATCGCCGTGGCCGTGGAACTCAATATTCCCGACGCGGCGGTGTGCAAGGCGCTGGCGGAATTCAAGGGTGTGGGACGGCGCTTCCAGAGCTACGGCGAGCTGCCTGTGCGAACTGCCAACGGCGGGGGGCTGTTCTCGCTGATCGAGGACTATGGCCACCATCCGGTGGAGATCGCGGCCACGCTCGCTGCCGCACGGGGCGCATTTCCGGGCCGCCGCCTCGTGCTCGCGTTCCAGCCGCATCGCTACACGCGCACCCGCGATTGCTTCGAGGATTTCGTCAAGGTGGTAAGCCAGGCCGACGCGGTATTGCTGGCCGAGGTCTATGCCGCCGGCGAGGCGCCCATCGTCGCGGCCGACGGCCGCTCCCTGGCGCGTGCCGTGCGGGTCGCCGGCAAGGTCGAGCCGGTGTTCGTGGACGACATCGCGGCCATGCCCGAAGCGATTCACGAACTGGCCCGCGACGGCGACGTCGTGATGTGCATGGGCGCAGGCTCCATCGGCGCAGTGCCGGCCAAACTGGTTGAAATGGGAGGCGGTGTATGAGCGCTGCGACGAGTTCACACGATTTTGGGAAAGTCGCCGTGCTGATGGGCGGTCATTCGGCTGAGCGCGAGGTGTCGCTCATGTCCGGCAGCGGCGTCCTGCAGGCGTTGAAGGCCAGGGGCGTGGACGCCCACGCGTTCGACCCCGCCGAGCGTGACCTGTCCGAGCTCCGGCGCGAGGGCTTCCAGCGCTGCTTCATCGCGCTGCATGGCCGGTTCGGCGAAGACGGCACGGTGCAGGGCGCGCTTGAGCTGCTGGGCATTCCCTATACGGGGTCGGGCGTGATGGCTTCGAGCATTTCGATCGACAAGGTCATGACCAAGCGGGTCTGGCTGGCGGAGCAACTGCCCACGCCCAGGTACACGCTGCTTCGCCGCGGCGCCTACCAGCCCCGGCAGGTCGCCGCTCTTCCCGACGACCTGGGGCTGCCCCTGATCGTCAAGCCGGCGCGCGAGGGTTCGTCCATCGGCGTGTTCAAGGTCCAGGACCGCGCCGGGATGGCCGATGCGGTGGAGCAAGCGGCCGCGCTCGATGCCGACGTCCTGTGCGAGCAGTTCATCGGCGGCGACGAAGTCACCTGCCCGGTACTGGGAACAGGCGACAGCGCACGCGCCCTGCCCGTGATCCGCATCGTTGCGCCCGGGGGAAACTACGACTACCAGAACAAGTACTTCACTGACGACACCCAGTACATCGTGCCCTGTGGCCTGCCCGAAGGCGAGGAGCAGGCCATCCAGGAAATCGTTCTGAGGGCCTACCGCGTGCTGGGCTGCCGCGGCTGGGGACGAGTCGACGTGATGATCGACGGCACCACGCGCCGGCCGTCGCTGCTGGAGATCAATACCTCGCCGGGCATGACGGGCCATTCGCTCGTGCCGATGTCGGCCCGCGCCGCCGGCATCGACTACGAAGACCTTTGCCTGCAGCTGCTGGCTTCGGCCGCGCTGGACCAGGAAAAGGGGATCCCCGGCCGATGAACCCGCTTGCCCCGCCGTTCGACGTCAAGCTGATGAACCTCGCCGCAACGGCGCTGTTTTCGGCTTGCCTCGTCCTGCTTGTGGCGGCGGCGGGCTGGTGGGCCCTGCGGCATCCGCTGTTCGCCATCTCGGGGATCGTGGTTCAGGGCGACGTCGTTCACAACAGCGCGATGACATTCCGCGCGAACGTTGCGCCGCGGCTGGCGGGCAACTTCTTCACGGTGAGCCTCGCGGCCGCCCGCCAGGCGTTCGAGGGCGTGCCGTGGGTGCGACAGGCGGTCGTGCGGCGCGAGTTCCCCAACCGGCTGCGGGTCCATTTGCAGGAACACCAGGCCGTGGCGCTGTGGGGCAGTGACGGCGAATCGCGGCTCGTGAACACGTTCGGCGAAGTGTTCGAGGCCAACGTGGGCGACGTGGACCAGGAGGCGTTGCCACGGCTGTCGGGCCCGCAGGAACAGTCGGCGCAGGTGCTTGCCATGTATCGCGGCGTCAGCCCGGTGTTCGAGCCGCTCGGCCTGACGGTGGACCGCCTGGCATTGACTGCGCGCGGCAACTGGCAGCTGGAGCTGGACACCGGTGCGGTGATTGAGCTCGGCCGTGGATCGCCCGACGAGCTATCGGCACGGGCGCAGCGGTTCGTGCAGACGTTGACCCAGGTCACGTCGCGGCACGGGCGCCGGCCCGAGGCGCTGGTGTCGGCGGACCTGCGGCACGTCGATGGTTATGCGGTGCGTCTGAGGGGCGTCGGCACCACGAGTGCGGACGCGGCGAAGAAGTAGAACGAGCGAACGAACGAAGCGGAAAAGAAATGCCAAAAGAGTACAAGGACCTGGTCGTAGGGCTGGACATCGGGACCGCCAAGGTGATGGCGGTGGTGGCCGAGGTCCTGCCCGGTGGCGAGCTCAAGCTCGCCGGACTGGGCGTGGCCACCTCCAATGGGCTCAAGCGCGGCGTGGTGGTGAACATCGACGCCACCGTCCAGAGCATCCAGCAGGCCTTGAAGGAGGCCGAGCTGATGGCCGACTGCAAGATCACCCGTGTCTACACCGGCATCACGGGCAGCCACATCCGCGGCATCAACTCCAGTGGCATGGTCGCCGTCAAGGACAAGGAAGTGACGCCCGCCGACGTGGCGCGTGTGGTGGAGACCGCGCGGGCGATCAACATCTCGACCGACCAGCGCCTGCTGCTGGTGGAGCCCCAGGAATTCGTGATCGACGGCCAGGATGTGAAGGAGCCGATCGGCATGAGCGGCATCCGCCTGGAGGCCAAGGTCCACATCGTGACCGGCGCGCAGAGCGCGGCGGAGAACATCATCAAGTGCGTGCGGCGCTGCGGGCTGGAGGTCGAGCAGCTGATGCTGAACCCGCTGGCTTCCAGCCTGGCCGTGCTGACCGAGGACGAGCGCGAACTGGGCGTGGCGGTGGTCGACATCGGCGCCGGCACCACCGACGTCGCGATATTCACCAATGGCGCCATCCGGCACACGGCCGTAATCCCGATCGCCGGCGACCTGATCACCAGCGACATCGCGATGGCCCTGCGCACGCCCACCAAGGACGCGGAGGACATCAAGGTCGAAAGCGGCTACGCCAAGCAGTTGCTGGCCGACCCGGACCAGCAGGTCGAGGTGCCCGGGCTCGGCGACCGCGGCCCGCGCATGCTGTCCAAGCAGGCGCTTGCCGGCGTGATCGAGCCTCGCATCGAGGAAATCTTCTCGCTGGTCCAGCAGGTCGTGCGCGAATCGGGCTATGAAGAGGTGCTCTCGTCGGGCATCGTCATCACCGGCGGCAGCGCGGTGATGCCGGGTATGGTCGAACTGGGCGAGGACATCTTCCTCAAGCCGGTCCGCCGCGGCGTGCCCAAGTACCGCGGGGCTTTGTCCGACATGGTTTCCCAGGCGCGCGCCGCGACGGTGATGGGCTTGCTGGAAGAAGCGCGCATGGCGCGCTTGCGCGGCTTCAAGGTTGCGCAGAAAAACGGCTCGATGAAGACGGCTTTCGGCCGCTTCAAGGATTTCATCGTGGGGAACTTCTGAGTATGTGGCCCCCACGCTTGCGCCTGACGGCGCTGCGCTGCTCCCCGAGGGGGTCCTTGCGCCTTGGGGCGGCCCGGCGGCGCTCGAGGTTTGGGCAAATGAGTTTGTGGATGGCGCGGGCAAGCCCGCACCAGCGGAGAAAGGAGCGATGGCGATGCACAGACCCGCCGCGACGAGCCTCATGACCAACAACAACGATCTATCCAATCGGCAACTGCAACAGATTCCAGGAGATTCCAAATGAGTATCGAAATGATTGAAGTCGAAGAGTTCCACCTCGGCACGCAGATCAAGGTGATCGGCGTCGGCGGCGGTGGCGGCAACGCGGTGGAACACATGATCGCCCGCAGCGTCCAGGGCGTGGAATTCATCTGCGCCAACACCGATGCGCAGGCGCTGGCCCGCACACCCGCGCACAAGACCATCCAGCTCGGCCAAAGCGGCCTGGGCGCCGGAAGCAAGCCCGAGAAAGGCCGCGAGGCGGCGGAGCTGGCGGTGGACGACATCCGCACCGCCATCAACGGCGCGCATATGCTGTTCATCACCGCGGGCATGGGCGGCGGCACCGGCACCGGTGCCGCGCCCGTCATCGCGCGCATCGCCAAGGAGATGGGCATCCTCACCGTGGGTGTGGTGACCAAGCCCTTCGACTGGGAAGGCGGGCGCCGCATGACCAACGCCGACAGCGGCCTGGCCGAACTGGAGGCCAACGTCGACTCGCTGATCGTGGTGCTCAACGAAAAGCTGCTCGACGTGCTGGGCGACGACATCACCCAGGACGAGGCCTTCGCCCACGCCAACGATGTGCTGAAGAACGCCGTGGGCGGGATCGCCGAGATCATCAATGTGCCGGGCCACGTCAACGTGGACTTCGAAGACGTGCGCACGGTGATGGGCGAACCCGGCAAGGCGATGATGGGCACGGCATTGGCCGGCGGCCCGGACCGTGCGCGCATCGCGGCCGAACAGGCGGTCGCTTGCCCGCTGCTGGAAGGGATCGATCTGTCCGGCGCGAAGGGCGTGCTGGTGCTGATCACGGCGGCCAAGGGCAGCCTCAAGCTGTCCGAGTCCAAGCTGGCGATGAACACTATCCGCGCCTATGCCTCGCCCGATGCGCACGTGATCTACGGCACCGCGTACGACGACAACCTCGGCGACGAGGTCCGCGTCACAGTGGTGGCGACCGGTTTGTCGCGCCAGGGCCAGCGCCGGACAGCCCCGCCGCTGCAGGTGCTGCGCACGGGCACGGACAACGTGCCCTTCACCATTCCCACCATTCACACGGCTGTGGCCGGGCCGGGCGCCGTGTCGCTGGGTCATGTTTCGCAGCCCGACTACGGCGGCATGGCGGTTCCCAGCGTCTGGCGCACCAACCGTACGCAGGCCGCGGCCAAGGTGGATGCGTTGTCGAGCGGTGGCATGGATGATTTCGAGATCCCCGCCTTCCTGCGCAAGCAGGCTGACTGATCTTGATTTCGCGATAGAAGAGGAGTTCTCGAAGTGCAGTCTTCGGGGTGGGCTTTGCAAGTGCCCACCTTCTTTCTTTGTGTGCGACGTAAAATGGAGCATGCTCCAGCAACGAACCCTCAAGTCCCTGACCAAGGCCGTAGGCGTGGGCTTGCACAGCGGCCAGCGGGTCGAGCTCACGCTGCGGCCCGCCCAGCCCGACACCGGCATCGTGTTTCGGCGCATCGACCTCCCCAGCCCCGTGGACATCCCGGTATCGGCCGTGGCCGTGACCGACACGCGCCTGGCCTCCACCATTTCCAGCGGCGGCGCCAAGGTGCACACGGTGGAGCACCTGATGTCGGCCTGCGCCGGGCTCGGCCTTGACAACCTGTACGTGGACATCACTGCCGAAGAGGTACCCATTCTCGACGGCTCATCGGCGTCGTTCGTGTTCCTGCTGCAGAGCGCCGGCATCGAGCTGCAGAAAGCGCCGCGGCGCTTCATCCGGGTTCTGCGTCCGGTCGAAGTCCGCGAAGGGCAGGGCGAGGGCCTCAAGTGGGCCCGGCTTGAGCCCTTCCATGGCTACAAGTTGAGTTTCGAGATAGGTTTTGCGCACCGGGTGGTCAATTCCACGGGCCAGCGCGTCGAATTCGACCTGAGCTCGGGTTCATATGCGCGCGACATCGCGCGTGCCCGCACGTTCGGCTTCACCAAGGACGTCGAGATGATGCGCGCCAGCGGGCTTGCCCTGGGCGGTGGCCTGGACAACGCGGTGGTCATGGACGATTACCGCGTGCTCAACACCGATGGCTTGCGCTATGACGATGAGTTCGTCAAGCACAAGATCCTGGACGCCATGGGCGACCTCTACCTCATCGGTAAGCCCCTGCTGGCTTCTTACAGCGCGTTCCGCTCCGGCCATGCGTTGAACAACAAGCTGCTGCGGGAGTTGCTGGCACAAGAATCGGCCTACGAGGTCGTCTCCTTCCAGGACGAGAGGCAGGCGCCTGCCGGCTTTGCCCAGCCCCTGCGGGCTTGGTAGTTCCATGCTGGTGTTCCGCTGGGCCATGCTGCTGTTGCTGCTGGCATCGGCCGTTTGCTTTGCGTTCTATGCCGGCACGGGGCAGCCGCGCTTCAAGCGCTTCGGACTGGTGACCTTGAAATGGACATTAGCAGCGGGGTTCTTGTTTTTTGCCGTGCTTATCCTGGAGCGCATCGTCTAAGCCGCTGCGCACACCTTGCGCAAGGTCTCCCACGTGCGCGTCGTCACGTCCTTGCCGAAAGTGCTCTCGATGAGCCCCATGAACACCGGTCCTTTGGGCCCAGGCACGTAAGCGCTGAGCACTTCGCGCCCATGGACCGACAGGATCTTCGCGTCATCCAGAGCGATCGGCAGCTTGGGCGGCGCCGCCGGCTTCGCGGGCAGGAGAGTGACTACTCGCTTGGCGCCCGGCTTGAGTTTGAACGCGGCGTAGGGGTCCGCATCCACCAGTTGTTGCAAATCATCCAGCGGCCGGATGAACGTCAAGAAGGTGCGGCCCAGGTGCTCTTGCATGGCTGCCTCCGCTCTCTTCTGGATGGAACGCTCCGTGCCTGAGGCGGTGAAAACCGCGTTACCGCTGGAAAGCAAGGTCCTGACTTCAGTGAACCCCGCGGCTTCCAATGCCGCGGCGAGCTCCGGCATCTTGCAATTCATGGGGCTGACGCCTCGCAGGAAGGCAGCAAAGCGTTTCATAACGCAGCACTATAGCGAAAGCCGCCTTTGACGTTGCGTGCAGTTCACGCTGTCCAATTAACTGCCAGCGGATTTCCTGCGGACCCAGCCGCCAATCAGTAGGTTCGACCACCTTTGTACATGCCGCTGATCTTGCGTGCGGTGGAGGTAGCCTGAGCGATACGGTTCATCGCCGCGCCCACATGCGCATGGGTGATCGCCAGGCCCAGGGCATCGGCAGCATCCTTTCCAGGCAGCCCGGGCAGCTTGAGAAGGCGCTTGACCATCTCCTGGACCTGCGCCTTCGCCGCCTTGCCATGGCCGGCGACCGCCTGCTTCATCTGCAGCGCGGTGTATTCGGCTACCGCCAGATCGCAGGACACCAAAGCCGTGACGCATGCGCCGCGCGCCTGTCCCAGCAAAAGGGTGGCCTGCGGGTTCACGTTCACGAAAACGATTTCCACCGCCGCGACGTCAGGCTGGTAACGCTGCTTGACCTGGGCGATGCCGTCAAACAGCACCTTCAGCCGCGCGGGCAGATTGCCGCGGTCCAGGTGGGTGGTGGTGATCGTGCCGCTGGCCACGTAGGTGAGGGCGTGGCCCGTCGCATCGACCACGCCGAAGCCGGTGGTCTGCAAGCCGGGGTCGATACCGAGAATACGCACGGTCGTCATTCTGCGCTACGCACCGGAGATGCAGGCACGCCTAGGGCAGCTCGGCGCCGCGCATGCGCGCGACGATGGTAGAGGCCCGGCCAGAGAGGTAGCCGGAGTTGGGCACTTTCTCGAAGTACTTGGGCCGCGGTAGCATGACGGCCAGCCTCGCCGCCTCGTAGGCCGAGAGCTGCGATGCGCTCTTGCGGTAGTAATGCCGGGCGGCGGCCTCGGCCCCGAACACGCCTTCGCCCCATTCGACGCTGTTGAGGTAAATCTCCAGGATGCGCTCCTTGCTCAGCATCTTCTCGAGCGTGAAAGCCAGCATGAACTCCTGGCCCTTGCGCAGCATCGTTCGCTCGCCGGAGAGCAACAGGTTCTTGGCCAGCTGCTGCGTGATGGTGGAACCGCCCACGATCCTGGGCGGCTTGGCCGGGGGCGCGAGCTGGGTACGCGTTACCGGTCGGGGTTTTGGGCGTGCGGCCCTTTCCTCGGCCTGGGCGTTGCGCTGCCAGGCCTTTTCGATCGCCTCCCAGTCGACGCCGTCATGGTTGGAGAAGCTGCCGTCCTCCGAAGCGATGACCGCGCGCTTGAGGTTGTCTGAAATCCGGCCGTAAGGCATCCATTCCTGTCGCCAGCGCAGCTGACCTTGCTGGGCGATGCGCCAGGCCTCGGAACGCTGGAAACTGGTGGACTGCGGGTCGATCGAGGCCGCCAGCGCAATGCGCACCACGAAGAAAAGCTGCAGGCCCGCCGCCGCGGCCAGCAGCAAGGCGATCCAGCGCAGCAGGGCTTTCATTGCAGCGTGGTGCGCAGCTCGGCCAGCACCTGGGCCGAGGGCGGGCGCACGCCGCGCCAAACGAAGAAAGCTTCTGCCGCCTGCTCCACCAGCATGCCCAGCCCGTCGCGCGCCACGGCCCCGTGCCGGCTCGCCCACGCCAGAAATCCCTGCGCGGCGGGCCCATACATCATGTCGCAGGCCAGCGCACCGGGCTTCAGGACAGCGGCCGGCACCGGGACGGCGGCCCCGCTCAGGCTGGTGGTGGTGGCGTTGATCACCACGTCGAAGGCATCGCGCAGATCGCGCAGTTCCGGGGCTTCCAGGCGGACGCCATTGCGCGCCGCGAGCGCGCCATGGCGCTCGGCCAACAGGCCGGCCTTGGCGCAGGTGCGGTTGGCCACCACGATGCGCCGGGGGCGGGCCTCGAGCAGCGGCCCCAGCACACCCGAGGCTGCGCCGCCCGCACCGATCAAAAGCACATCGCGCCCGCCGATATCGATGCCGGCGTTGTGCGCGATGTCGTTGGCCAGGCCCACACCATCGGTGTTGTCGGCCAGGATCCCGGCGCCGTCGAATCGCAGGGTGTTGCATGCCCCGGCCAGGGCCGCCCGCGCAGTCAGTTGCGTCGCCAGCGGCGCTGCCTCGAACTTGAACGGCACCGTGACGTTGCAACCCCGGCCGCCTTCCGCCCGGAAATCCCGCACCGCCTGCTGGAACCCGCCCAACGGAACCAGCCGCTTCCCGTAATGCACGTCCTGGCCGGTGAGCTGCGCGAAGCGCGCGTGGATCCACGGCGATCTGCTGTGCTCCACGGGATTGCCCATGACGCAGTAAAGGTCGGCAGTCATCGGTCGACCAGCTTGGTTTCGAGCGTGCCGTCCCGTGCGAAGGTGAACGTCTGGATGAACGCGAGCCGGTTATAGCCGGTCTTCAAAAGCTTGGCCTGCACCTTGGCCGGCACGGCACCGAATGGCCCGGCCGACTTCGCGATCGCCTGGGCGCGGCGGTCCAGGTTGGGGTTGCCGGATGACCGCTCCACCACCGTATCCGTGATCTGCCCGCTGAAGGCCACCGTGACCTGCATCACCAGTTGCCCGTAAAGGCGCTTGCCGCCGGCTTCGGGAAAGTTGGTCGTTCCCTTGTCCTCGATCTTGCGGCGCAGCCCGTCGTAGTAGATCGCGAAGACTTCCTCGCGGGTGGAAGGTGTGATGTAGCGCCTGCGCGGGCGCGCGTTTTCCTCGGAGACCCGCTTTTCGATCTCGGCGATCAGCTTCAGCTGCTGGCGCCGCTTCTGCTCGAAGGCCGCGATTTCCGCCTTGGTCGCAAGCCGCAGTTCTGGCGGCTTCATGGCAAGCACTTCGTGCTTCTTCTGTTGCAGCAGCACCGCCTGCTGCTCCAGGAGCTCCATTTCGGCCTGCTGGCGCGCGTCTTCCACCGAATCGCCCATCGCGGTCAGCGCCGAGGGGGGAAGCGGCGATGTCGCGCGGCCGGTGGCGGCGTCGCCCCCGCCCGCGAGCGACGTCTGGGCAATGGCCTGCGCCTTGTCGACCTTCTCGTTGGCGTTGGTGTTGACCAGTATCACCTCCAGCGGCGTGTCCTGGAACACACGGTTGAAGCCTTCAGGGTCGACAAAGCGCGCCGTCAGGAGAACGGCGTGCACGGCGAACGAGGCGCCGAGCGCGATCTGCAGGGTACTGAACGAGCGCAAAGTCACGAAGACGGATTATCCCCGGAGACAGCGGGAGTCTCGCCAGTGTCCTCGACATCGACGGCGATGGCAATCGGGCCCGCCACGGGTTCGTCCTCGGCTTCTTCCTCTGCCTCCACGGCCGCGGGCGCTACGTCAAGGCGCTGGAGCACTGTGCCCTTCACATCGAGGGTGATGGGGTCGATGTCACCCAGCTTCACACGTAGCCTGGCACCGCGCTGAAGCTCCTGTCCTCCCAGGACGGGCACCACGAGCGGCAGGTCGTCGGCCCGTACCAGCCCCTCCTTGATCAGGGTGCCGACCACTTCATCCACACCCTCCTGCTCGAGGTACTTGAGGGTCCAGAACCGTTCCATGCCGGCCTGGTGGGCGTTGTAGGCCGTGTAAGCGGCGTCGAAGCTCGAGATGATCGAAAAGAGTTCGGCATCCTTGGGCTTGAATGGGGCGGCCAGCGCCGCTGTCCGGCCATGGCGCGCGGCAGCGATGATCTGCCACTGGTTCACGAGGTCGGTGTACCGGCGCAACGGTGACGTGCTCCAGGCGTAGCTTTTGACACCGATACCGGCGTGCGGCAGGGGCCTGGTTCCCATGCGGACCTTGACGCCGGGAGCCAGGCTGGCCTGGCTGCGGTAGATTGCAGGCACGCCCAGTTCGCCCAGCCAGCTTCCCCAGGTGCTGTTGGCGAGGATCATCGCCTCCGCGACGATCAAGTCCAGCGGCGCCCCCCGCCGGCGGACGCTGATCTGGACCTGCTCATCGCCGGTGGGCTCGGCGCCGTCATTGCCGATCAGGCGGAAGTTGTAATCGGGCCGGTTGAAGTTCTCGGGCCTGCCGCGCACCAGTTCGCGCAAGGACTTCAGGTGCAAGGCCAGGCGATGGAGGAACGACAGTGGCTGGCGAAGGCCGGCCAGCGGCGATGCGGAGCCGGACGCTTCGGACGAGGCGTCCGGCTCCTGCAGCCACTGTTCGGTGACGACCGCATCGAGCTGGTCGTGCCGGAGGTTGGCGGCGATCGGAACTCGCTCCAGCCGCGTCCGGGTCTCCCTGATGGCCAGCGTCGCTTCGTCGAACGTCACGTACAGCGAAACGGCGGGGCAATCGCGGCCCTCTTTCAGCGTATAGGCCTGCACCACGTCGTCGGGCAGCATCGTGACCTTGTAGCCCGGCATATAGACCGTGGACAAGCGGTGCCGCGCGACCTGGTCGATGGGGCTGGATGGCTGTAGGGCCAGGCCGGGCGCGGCGATGTGGATGCCCACGGTCACCGCGCCCGAGCCCAGGCCCTGGAGCGACAGCGCGTCGTCGATCTCCGTGGTACTGGAATCGTCGATCGAAAACGCCCGGACATCGGCCAGCGGCAGATCGTCCTTGATGACCGGCGCTTGCAGAGTGCCGAAGGCGGTGCCCTTGGGAAAGTTCTCGAACAGGAAGCGCTGCCAGTGGAACTGGTAGGGCGAGGCGATGGCGCCGGCGCGTTTGAGCAGGTCCAGCGGCGGCGTCTGCGTGGCCCGTGACGCTTCGACGACCGCCTTGTACTCGGCCGCATTCTTGTCGGGCTTGAAAAGAATCCTGAACAGCTGTTCGCGGATGGGGATGGGGCAGCCGCCCGCTGCCAGTTCCGCTGCCCATTCCGCGATTTGTGCCTGAACCTGTTTCTTTTTCTCGATCGCAGCCAGCGCTTGCTGCAGGATCTCCGCCGACGCTTTCTTGAAGCGGCCCTTGCCGGCACGGCGGAAGTAATGAGGCGCCTCGAACAGGCGCAGGAGCGCACCGGCCTGCTGCGCCAACGTGGCCTTCGCGCTGAAGTAGTCGCGCGCGAGGTCGGCAAAACCGAACTCCTCTTCGGGCGCGAATTCCCACGCCAGCTCGAGCTCTATCGTCTGCGCCACGGCCTGGGCCTCGCGCATCAGTTCCGAAGGCGCCGGTTTGTCGAATTTGAGCAGGATGCTCGCCGCCTTGACCTTGACCCTCTTGCCGCTGTCGAGTTCGACCTGGGCCGATGACTCGGCCTCGGACAACACCCGTCCCGCCTGGAACTTTCCGGCTTCTTCAAACAATGCAAACATGGGATCGATTGTCCCATGCGGATGTTTCAGGCCAGTTCGAGGAAAGCGAAGACATCGTCGATGTGCAACGAGAAATTGGACAGGGCATGGTCGCTGCCTTCCAGCAGTTTGATCCTGGCGCCCCGATAGCGGGCGGTCATCTCGCGCCAGTCCAGCACTTCGTCGCCTTTGGCAATGACGGCGAAGCAATGTGTTGGCCCGGCGATGGCCCCGCCTTCCAGCGCCCGCAGTTCATCGACAAAACGCGGCTCGAAGAAGAAACGCTCGCCGGGAGCGTGCCATGACGTCTGCTCGCCGATGTATCTGGCCAGGTCACGCGCCGGGTGGACGGCCGGATTGAGCAGGACGGCCCTGCAGCCCGCCGCGGCCGCGACATACGTGGCATAAAAGCCGCCAAGGGACGAGCCCACAACGGCCATGGCCGCGGGCGGCCAGCGGGCAATGCCCTGCATCACGATGTTCATGGCGTCTTGCGGCGAGGGTGGCAGCTGCGGACACCACCAGGTCACGTCCGGGTGGCGCTCGGCTACCCGCTGCGCCACCTGCCGGGCCTTGGCGGACCGGGGCGAAGAGCGGAAGCCGTGAAGATAGAGCAGATGCGTAACAGGCATGGAAGCGATGATGACACCGTAGATAATTGGGGTCATGTCCGCAGTCTTCGACAAG
Source organism: Ramlibacter sp. (assembly GCA_013815685.1). Classification (GTDB taxonomy): domain Bacteria; phylum Pseudomonadota; class Gammaproteobacteria; order Burkholderiales; family Burkholderiaceae_C; genus Ramlibacter. Next base: position 13,924 of record JACDFR010000001.1, on the reverse strand, counting down.
CCCTCTTTTCTGCAGCGCGCGGCCCCGATGCTGCACGGCTTCGACGGCCCGCTGGCTTTCGCCGTGTTCCTGCTGGCCTGCGCCGGCCTCCTGACCATGTATTCGTCGGGCTTCGACCACGGCACCCGCTTCACGGATCATGCGCGCAACATGCTGATTGCCGGCACGCTGATGTTCTTCGTCGCCCAGGTGCCGCCGCAGCGGCTCATGAGTTTCGCGGTGCCGGTCTATGTGGTCGGCGTAGGGCTGCTGGTGGCCGTGGCGATGTTCGGGATCGCCAAGAAAGGGGCCAGGCGCTGGGTCAACGTCGGCGTGGTGATTCAACCCAGCGAAATCCTCAAGATCGCCATGCCCTTGATGCTGGCCTGGTGGTTCCAGAAGCGGGAAGGGCAGCTGCGCGCGATGGATTTCGTGTTTGCCGGGCTCCTGCTGGTGGTGCCGGTCGGCCTCATCATGAAACAGCCCGATCTCGGCACTTCCATCCTGGTACTGGTGGCCGGCGTATCCGTGATGTTTTTCGCGGGCCTGTCGTGGAAACTGATACTGCCCCCCGTGGCGGTGGGCCTCGTCGGCGCCATCTTGCTGATCGTGTTCGAGCCGCAACTGTGCGCCGACGGCAATCGCTGGTTCATCCTGCATGACTACCAGCAGCAGCGCATCTGCACATTGCTGGACCCCAGCAAGGACCCGCTGGGCAAGGGCTTCCACATCATCCAGGGGATGATCGCCATCGGATCCGGCGGCCTGTTCGGCAAGGGCTTCATGCAGGGAACCCAGACCCATCTTGAATTCATCCCCGAACGCACCACCGACTTCATCTTCGCCGCCTATTCCGAGGAGTTCGGCCTTGCCGGCAACCTGTGCCTGATCGCGGGATTCGCCTTCCTTATTCTGCGCGGCCTGGCCATCGCCCTGGAAGCTTCCTCGGTCTTCTCCCGGTTGCTCGGCGGCGCCATCACCATGATTTTCTTCACCTACGCCTTCGTCAACATGGGCATGGTCAGCGGAATACTGCCGGTGGTGGGCGTGCCGCTGCCCTTCATCAGTTATGGCGGCAGCGCCATGGTCACACTGGGCATGGGTCTGGGCATCCTGATGTCGATTGCCCGGACCAAGCGGTTGGTGCAGTCGTGAAGGCGGTCAAACGCGTCGCCGGCGTCGTCGGTGTGGGCAATATGGGCGGGGCAATGGCCGCGCATTTGCTCGAGCAGGGCTGGCCGGTTCGGGTCTGCGATATCGACGCGTCCAAGGTGCGCGCGCTCGAGGGCCAGGGTGCCGCGGGCTGCCCCGACGCAGCGGCGGCCGCGGTGGGCAGCGAAGTGCTGATCGTCTGTGTCGTCGACGCGGTCCAGACCGAGGAAGTGCTGTTCGGGCCCCACGGCGCCGCGTCGACGATGGGTCCCGGCCAAGCGGTTGTCCTGTGTCCGACCATCGCCCCGCAGGACGTCGAGGACTTCGCGCGGCGCCTGAGCCAGCGCGGCATTGCGCCCATCGATGCGCCCATGTCGGGTGGACCGGCCAGGGCCCGCGACGGCACGATGAGCCTCATGGTCGCCTGCCTGGACGCCCACTTCGAGCGCCACCGCCCTTTGATCGAGGCGCTGAGCGGCAAGGTCTTCCGCGTGGGCGAGCGTCCGGGGGACGGGGCCAGGACCAAGCTCGTCAACAACTTGCTGGCGGGCATCAACCTGGCCGGTGCGGCGGAAGCGTTGGCCATGGCGCAGCGGATGGGGCTGCGGCTGGACACGACCTTGGATGTGATCGAGCAGTCCAGCGGACAGAGCTGGATCGGCTTGGACCGCATGCGCCGGGCCATCGCCGGCGACTACGAGCCGCGCGCCCACGTGACGCTGCTGCAGAAAGACACGCGGCTGGCGGTGGAGGCCGCCCATGCCGCGGGCTTTCACGGACCGCTGGGCCCGATCGCGCGTGACGTCTTCGCCCAAGCGGCCGCGGCGGGCCTGGCGGGCCTGGACGATGCCGCACTGTTCAAATTGATGTCACAGCGCTGACGCCAAGGCCAAGCCTGCAAGTCTAGAATGAGCCAATGATCTCCCGTGAACCCACCATCGAGCGGCTCGCCGTTGCGCAGCGCCTCCTGCTCGAGCCGTTCGGCTTGAACGAAACTCATCTGTTGCGCGCCCTGGCTGAAATCACGGCCCGCAAGGTCGACGATGCGGACCTGTACTTCCAGTACACCCGCAGCGAAGGGTGGAGCCTGGAAGAGGGAATCGTCAAGACCGGCAGTTTCAGCATCGACCAGGGAGTGGGCGTGCGCGCCGTGAGCGGGGAGAAAACGGCGTTTGCCTATTCGGACGACATCTCCGAAGCGTCACTCCTGGACGCGGCGCGGACGGTCCGCACGATCTCGGCGGCGACGGGCACCGGCCGGGCCAAGGTCGGCACCAAGAAGATCGCGGGGGGCCGCTCCCTGTACCAGGGTCTGGACCCAATCGCCACGCTCGACAGCACCGCCAAGGTCCAGTTGCTGGAGCGCGCCGAAAAGCTGGCCCGCTCCAGGGATCCGCGGGTGGCGCAGGTGATGGCGGGGCTGGCCAGCGAGTACGACGTCGTCATGGTCGCCCGCGCCGATGGGACGCTTGCCGCCGATGTGCGGCCCCTGGTGCGCATGTCGATCACGGTGATCGCCGAGCAGAACGGCCGGCGCGAGATGGGGTCGGGCGGCGGTGGCGGGCGCTTCGGGTTGGGGTACTTCGACGATGAACGCATCGAGGCCTATGTTAATGATGCCGTCAGCGCCGCGTTGACCAATCTCGAATCGCGTCCCGCGCCCGCCGGCGAGATGACCGTCGTCCTGGGGCCGGGCTGGCCCGGCATCCTGCTGCACGAGGCCATCGGCCACGGCCTGGAAGGCGACTTCAACCGCAAGGGATCGAGCGCATTTTCCGGCCGCGTCGGCAAGCGCGTCGCCGCCAAAGGGGTCACGGTGCTGGACGACGGCACCATCTCCGACCGCCGCGGGTCGCTGAATGTCGACGACGAGGGCAACGCCAGCCAGCGCAACGTGCTGATCGAGGACGGCATCCTTCGCGGCTATATCCAGGACTCGCTCAACGCCCGCCTGATGGGTGTGGCCCCCACCGGCAACGGCCGGCGCGAAAGCTACGCCCACATCCCGATGCCGCGCATGACCAATACGTACATGCTCGGCGGCAACAAGGCGCCCGGGGAAATCGTGGCCAGCATCAAGAAAGGCCTGTACGCCACGAATTTCGGCGGCGGCCAGGTCGACATCACTTCGGGCAAATTCGTGTTCTCCGCCAGCGAGGCCTACTGGGTGGAGAACGGCAAGATCCTCTATCCCGTCAAGGGCGCCACTATCGTCGGCAATGGCCCCGACGCGCTGACACGGGTCACCATGATCGGCAACGACATGAAGCTGGACAGCGGCGTCGGCACCTGCGGCAAGGAAGGCCAGAGCGTGCCGGTGGGCGTCGGCCAGCCGACTCTGCGCATCGACGGCCTGACCGTGGGCGGAACGGCCTAGGGCCCTGGCTGCGCGGCCCACGCGATGTCGATCCACCCCCGCCTTCGGCTGGACCCGTCGACGAACCTGCCGAGCATCAACTCGTTCGGAGAACTCGGCAACTTCCTGCGCAGTTCGGTAGCGGACGAGGACAGCCGCCTTCTGTCCGAAAGCATGAGCCAGCTTTCAATTCATATCGAAGCCATCATCGCGGCATTGCGCCTGAACCGGTTGCGCACATCGGTCGCGCCCCTGCTGGTGGACCTGCTCACCGCCGTGCGTGGCCATCGCAACATAGTCGTGAACCTGGGCCTGCCCTGGCGCGGACTCTATGAATACGCGGCCTACCTGCAAGCACTCAACAACTTTCGGGTGCTGATCGGCCAATGGCTGCTGGATGGCGGTCCGCGCAGCGTCGACCTGTTGCTGTCGGCCGAGGATTTCGAATTGGTGGCCTGGCGCACGCTGGGCGAGGGCATGCTGCTGATCGACATGTATGAGCAGTGGACCGCCGGCAAGGAGCGCGGGCAGTCGGCGCTCGCGGGCCTGGACCCGCCGCAGGTGGAGCGGGCGATGCAATGGTGGAACAAGTTGCGGCGCCAACCATGACCTGTGCTACATTGCGCCTCATGCGTACTGCTTCCGCCTATTTCTTTTTCGGCTACTTCTGGTTCTCCAACGCCCCCGGCGGAAGAGAGATCTGAGCGTACCCAGACAAGACGCAAACGAACTCACCAAAACCGCCGGGACCTCCCGGCGGTTTTTTTTATGCTTTTTTTGGGACCTTTTTGGAGAAGCGCAATGAATGCCAAACCGACCGCAGGCGATGCCTGGTATGCGCAGCCCGTCGACAAGACCAGCCAGACCGACGACGAACGCATCAAGGACATCACCGTGCTGCCGCCTCCCGAACACCTGATCCGGTTCTTTCCGATCCGGGGCACGGCGGTCGAGTCCCTGATCACCGAGACGCGGCGCAACATCCAGAACATCATGGCCGCCAGTGACGACCGCTTGCTGGTGGTGATCGGCCCCTGCTCGATCCATGACCCGGCCGCGGCGCTCGACTATGCACGGCGCCTGAAGGACGCCCGGGCACGCTACAGCGACACGCTGGAGATCGTGATGCGCGTCTATTTCGAGAAGCCGCGCACGACAGTCGGCTGGAAGGGCCTGATCAACGACCCTTACCTGGACGAAAGTTTCCGCATCGACGAGGGCCTGCGCATGGCCCGGCAACTGCTGATCGAGATCAACCGGCTGGGATTGCCGGCGGGCAGCGAATTTCTCGATGTGATCTCGCCACAGTACATCGGCGACCTGATTTCCTGGGGTGCCATTGGCGCACGCACCACGGAGAGCCAGGTACACCGTGAGCTGGCATCGGGGCTTTCCGCGCCCATCGGGTTCAAGAATGGCACCGACGGCAATATTCGCATCGCCACCGACGCGATCCAGGCCGCGGCGCGGGGTCATCACTTCCTGTCGGTGCACAAGAACGGCCAGGTGGCGATCGTGCAGACCAACGGCAACAGGGATTGCCACGTGATCCTGCGGGGTGGAAAGGCTCCGAATTACGACGCCGCCAGCGTGAACGCGGCATGCCGGGAGCTCGAGGCGGCGCAGCTACCTGGAACCTTGATGGTCGATTGCAGCCATGCCAACAGCAGCAAGCAGCACGACAAGCAGATCGATGTGGCCCGAGAAGTTGCCGGCCAGGTGTCCCAGGGCTCGCACAGCGTGTTCGGTGTCATGATCGAGAGTCACCTGCACGGCGGCGCCCAGAAATTCAGCCCCGGAAAGGATGACCCTGCCGGGCTGGAATATGGGAAAAGCATTACAGACGCCTGCCTGGGCTGGAGCGATTCCATCCTGACACTCGAAACACTCTCAGAAGCTGTGAAAAAGCGTCGTCCACCCCGGTAGTTTTTGCTGTCAGTCGTTTACATGAAGTAACAAACATATTATATTTGTTGCTCTTCGATTCGACGTCCAGCAGTAAACACCCCGCGACATGACCCTTGAGCTACCCGTATTTCGGCTTGGCCTCGCCGGTTTTTCCGCCCAACAGGAAGAAAAGCTGGCGGCCATTTTGTCCGACAGCGCTTCCGGCGCGATGGTATGGGAACCGGGGCAGATAGCGAACTGCGATGCCTGGTGGGTTGATGGCGCGCGAATTCAGTGGCTGGGCAGCGACACGGTCCGGGTAGTGCCGGGAAACCCTTTGGCCCGCTCCTGGCTGCTTCACTTGCCGGAAGTCGACCGGCCCGTGGCCTTTTCGAGGCCCCTTGCGTGCAACGACTTTCAGCCAGCCTATAGCTTTGATGCCGCATCACGAAGCAGCATGAATGCGGTACTGGAAAAGTTCGAAGCCTGGCTGTCGCCGCTGGCCGCACAGTTCTGCCTGGCTTCGCACATCGTCGAGCACGAAGGAGCCCTGGGACGGGGCACTTTCCATGTTCACCTGAGCAAGACGCTGCTGGCGGTCGTGGATATTCTGGGAGAAATCGCTGTACTGCCGAGCGCCGGCCCAGCCGACTTCGAGCAGGCCGTCTGGAGCCGGCAAAAACCGGGCATGGAAGTCCCCGACAATTTTGTGCGCACCACGTTGTCCCAGCTGATGTGGCAATACGCGGTACGGACACAGCGCGATGTGCTCCCCAGGCACTATCGCACCAGCGTCCTTTATTACCGGCGGCCCCCGCGTGTGCCGCAAGGCGCGGTCCTGGATTCCCACCTGCTCGTCATGCGTGAACTCGCCCGCGGTCCGGCCACGTTCCAAGCCCTTCAGCTGCGCTGCAGGCTCGATGCCCAGCAACTTGCGCGCAACCTGGCTGCCCTGTATTTCGTCGGCACCATCACCTCCAATCCGAAGCGCGCCACGATCAACCACAAGCCGCGCCGCGACGAAGAGCCGGAATCGGCATTGGGCTCCCCCAGCAGCCTGCCTTCGACGCTGGATTCGGTCCTGCCCCCCGCTGCGCGGCCGAAGGCGGCCTCCGGCTTCGGCGACCTGACAGCGCCGGCCCCGCTGAGACTGCGCCGGGATTAACCCAACGCCTGCAGCAGCTTGGCGTGGACATTTCCGAAGCCGCCATTGCTCATGCACAGGATGTGGTCGCCGGGACGAGCGGCCTGGGTCACCTGGCCGACCAACTCGTCGATATCGCCTGCGACACGGGCTTTTTCGCCCATGGGCGCCAGCACCTCGGCCGCGTTCCAATCCAACCCCCCGGCATGGCAGAACGACAGGTCGGCCTGATCCAGGCTCCAGGGCAGCTGGGCTTTCATGGCGCCCAGCTTCATCGTGTTGCTTCGCGGCTCGAACACGGCCAGGATGCGTTGGGTGCCAATCTTGCGGCGCAGGCCGTCCACCGTCGTGCGTATCGCGGTCGGGTGGTGGGCGAAATCGTCGTATACGACGATGCCGTTGACGGTGCCCCTGACTTCCATGCGGCGCTTGACGTTCAGGAACTCGCCCAGGGCACTGGCCGAGGCCTGGGGCGTGACGCCCACATGCTGGGCAGCCGCGATCGCCGCCAACGCGTTGAGCTGGTTGTGCACGCCGGTGAGGTCCCAATCGAGCCGAGCAACCGGACGGCCGCGTTCAAGCACGTCGAAGGCGTGGGGCTCGCCCTGGGCCGAAAAGTCGCTGACCGCGGCGCCGAAACTGCGAAGCTCGCTCCAGCAGCCCATGTGCAGCACGCGCGACAAGCTTGCCTCCAGGCCGTTGACCACGACGCGGCCACTCGCCGGCACGGTGCGAACCAGGTGGTGAAACTGCCGCTCGATCGCCGCCAGGTCGTCGAAGATATCCGCGTGGTCGAATTCCAGGTTGTTCAGCACGGTGGTGCGGGCGCGGTAGTGGACGAACTTGCTGCGCTTGTCGAAGAAGGCGGTGTCGTACTCGTCCGCCTCGATCACGAAATAGGCCGACCGTCCCGCCGCCGGGCCGCCCCAAGGCGGGACAGCCCCCTCGGTGGGCGGCGCAGACCGCGCAGCGGCAAGCGTGGGGGCCCCTAAACGTGCCGAGATGCCGAAGTTGCTGGGCACGCCGCCGACCAGGAAGCCCGGCTGCAGGCCAGCGTGCTCCAGGATCCACGCCAGCATGGAAGTCGTTGTCGTCTTCCCGTGGGTGCCCGCGACGGCCAGCACGTGGCGGCCCCGCAGCACATGCTGCGCCAGCCACTCGGGCCCGCTGGTGTAGGTGGCGCCGGCATCCAGGATGGCTTCCATGAGCGGAAATCGCGGCGTGCCGTCCGCCTGCCGGGCCCGCGAGACCACATTGCCGACGACCCAGACGTCAGGGGCGAGGGCCAGCTGGTCGGCGCCGAAACCCTCGATGAGATCTATGTCCAGGGCCCGCAGCTGGTCGCTCATCGGCGGATAGACGCCGGCATCGCACCCGGTAACCTTGTGGCCCGCTTCACGGGCCAGTGCGGCGAGCCCTCCCATGAACGTTCCGCAGATGCCCAGAATATGAATATGCATGGCCCAATTATCGGCGGGGGATGCAGAATCAGCGGCATGGAAAGCGCCAAATACGAGATCGCCCAGACCGCCGCGCGCATGGTGGTGGAGGAGGGGCTGGAGTACGGGCCTGCCAAGCGCCGGGCGGTCAAGCAGCTCGGGCTCAACGTACGAACCGGCTTGCCGGACAACGACACGGTGGAGGACGCGGTGCGCGAATACATCGCGCTGTTCTGTGCCGAGACCCAGCCTGCAGAACTGGCCGCGCTTCGCAAGCTGGCGCTGACCTGGATGGAGCGGTTGGTGCAGTTCCGGCCCTACCTGGCCGGCGCGGTCTGGCATGGGACGGCGACGCGGCTGTCGGATATCTACATCCAGCTGTTCTGTGACGACTCCAAATCGGCGGAGATCGCCCTCATTGAAAACAAGGTCGACTACGGAGCGCGGACGGTCACCGGCTTCAACGGCGAACCTGTCGAAGCACTGAGCCTGTCCAGCGTCAGCCGCGAGCTCGGCGAGGCGATCGGCGTCCACCTGATGGTCTACGATCATGACGACATGCGCGGGGCACTGCGGCCCGACGCGAAACGGCGCACACCGCGCGGGGACACCTCAGCGGTACGCGCATTGCTGGAGAATCCGGCTCCATGAATCCAGCAACAGACGAAACTCAAGGATTATCCCGGCAGCGCAGACGCAGCTTGCTGTATGCCGGCGTCGCAGGCGCGGCGGCAGTGGCCGGTGCGGGCGTGGCGTGGTGGAAATGGAATCCGTCCATAGCGCCGGGCCCGCAAACGACTGAAACGCTTTGGCCGCTGACTTTCGACACGCCCACCGGTGCGCCCCTGGCGATGACGTCATTGCGCGGCAAGCCGCTGCTCCTTAACTTCTGGGCGACCTGGTGCCCTCCCTGCGTTGAGGAGATGCCACTTCTTGACGTCTTTTTTCGCGAAAACAAGTCTAAAAATTGGCAAGTCGTTGGATTAGCAATTGATCAGCTGCCTGCCGTCCGGACTTTCCTCCAGCGTACGCCCGTTCAGTTTTTGATCGCACTGGCGGGGTTGGGCGGTATCGAATTGAGTAAGACGATGGGCAATGTGACCGGTGGCCTTCCGTTCACCGTCGTCCTGAATGGGACCGGGGATGTTGTGCACCGTAGAATGGGCCGTGTTACGCCTGCAGATCTGGCTCAGTGGAGCCGACTGGCTTGAGGCACCTACCGCCCTCAGTCACGGGCGATTAAATAAGAAATAGGCGACGAAACGCAAAAAAAGGCGAATTATGTTGTAAATTCGCCTCCTTTCGTTCGCACGCGTTGGAGAGGCATATGGACTTGCGTAAACTCAAGACATTGATCGACCTGGTTTCGGAATCAAACGTTTCCGAACTAGAGATCACCGAAGCAGAGGGCAAAGTCCGCATCGTCAAGGGCGGCGGCGCATTGCCCCCGCAAGCCACGGCGCCCGCTGCACCGGCGGCATCCGTGGCCGCCTCGCCAGTGGCGGTCGCGCCGGTCGCGCCGGATGCTCCGACCGGGCACACGGTCAAGTCGCCCATGGTGGGTACTTTCTACCGCTCCTCCAGCCCGGGTGCCAAACCCTTCGTTGAAATCGGCAGCCAGATCAAGGAGGGTGAGACCGTCTGCATCATCGAGGCGATGAAGATCCTCAACGAGATCGAAGCCGACAAGAGCGGCACCGTCACCAAGTTACTGTGCGAGAACGGACAGGCCGTGGAATACGGCCAGGCATTGTTCGTCATTGAGTAAGCACGGACATGTTCAAAAAGATTCTTGTCGCGAACCGCGGCGAAATTGCCTTGCGAATCCAGCGTGCGTGCCGCGAACTCGGCGTCAAGGCCGTGATGGTCTATTCCGAGGCCGACCGGGAAGCAAAATACGTCAAATTGGCCGAAGAAGCCGTGTGTATCGGCCCCGCGCCTTCGCCGCAGAGTTATCTGAATATGCCGGCGATCATCTCGGCGGCCGAGGTGACTGATGCCGAGGCCATCCACCCGGGCTATGGCTTCCTGTCCGAGAATGCCGACTTCGCCGAGCGGGTGGAAAAGAGCGGATTCCAGTTCATCGGGCCAACGCCCGAGTCGATCCGCATCATGGGCGACAAGGTCTCGGCCAAACAGGCCATGATCAAGGCCGGCGTGCCGTGTGTCCCGGGCTCGGAAGGCGAACTGCCGGACGATCCCGTGGCAATCCGGCGCACTGCCAAGTCGGTGGGCTACCCCGTGATCATCAAGGCCGCCGGCGGCGGCGGGGGGCGCGGCATGCGCGTGGTGCACACCGAAGCCGCCCTGATCAACGCCGTGCAGATGACCAAGGCCGAAGCGGGTGCGGCCTTCGGCAATCCGGCCGTCTACCTGGAAAAATTCCTGCAGAACCCCCGCCACGTGGAGATCCAGATCCTGTGCGACAAGCACAAGAATGCGGTCTATCTGGGCGAGCGGGATTGCTCGATGCAACGCCGCCATCAGAAGGTGATCGAGGAGGCGCCGGCGCCGGGCATCCCGCGCAAGCTGATCGAAAAGATCGGGGAACGCTGCGTCGCGGCCTGCAAGCGCATCGGCTACCGCGGCGCGGGCACATTCGAATTCCTGTATGAGAACGGCGAGTTCTACTTCATCGAGATGAACACCCGGGTGCAGGTCGAGCATCCTGTGACCGAGTTGATCAGCGGCGTGGACATCGTCAAGACCCAGATCATGGTCGCCGCGGGCGAAAAGCTGCCATTCGCTCAGCGTGATGTGGTGCTGCGCGGCCATGCCATCGAATGCCGGGTCAACGCCGAAGATGCATACAAGTTCGTGCCGTCGCCGGGCCGGATCACCATGTGGCACGCGCCCGGCGGACCGGGCGTTCGGGTCGACTCGCACGTCTATACCAACTACTTCGTGCCGCCCAACTACGACTCGATGATCGGCAAGATCATCGTGCACGGCGACACGCGGGAGCAGGCGCTCGCACGGATGCGCACGGCCCTGCTGGAGACGGTCGTTGAAGGCATCAATACCAACATCCCCCTGCACCGCGAGCTGATGGTGGACGCCAAGTTCATGGCCGGCGGAACCAACATCCACTACCTCGAAGAGTGGCTGTCCCACCATAAGAGATGACGGGGCGCCGATGTTCGAGCTGCGCCTGCTATGCCCTGAAAACGCAGTCGAGGCCGTGAGCGAGGCGCTCGACCTGCTCGAGGCGCTCAGCGTCTCGGTGGAAGATGCCGACGCGCAGACCGGCGCCGAGCAGGCGCTCTTCGGGGAGCCCGGGATGCCACCGCCCAAGGAAGGCTGGCAGCGCTCCCGCGTCCTGGCCCTGTTCGCGACGCAGGCCGCAGCGCAGGAAGCGTCCCGGCTGCTGCAGGTGCAGGACTTTTTTTCCGGCTGCGGCGTGCTCGGCGTCGCCCCCGTCCCCGACCAGGACTGGGTGCGGCTCACCCAGTCGCAGTTCACGCCGGTCGAGATCACACCGGAGTTCTGGATCGTGCCGACCTGGCACGACCCGCCGGCCCAGGCACGGCAGGTGATCCGGCTGGACCCGGGCCTGGCTTTCGGTACCGGAACGCACCCGACGACGCGCATGTGCCTGCGGTGGATTGCCCGGCACCCGCCGCGCGGCCATCGGGTACTGGACTACGGCTGCGGCTCGGGCATCCTGGCCATCGGCGCGCAGCGCTTCGGTGCCGGCATGATCGACGCGGTCGACATCGATCCTGCGGCGGTAGAGGCGACTGTGGCCAACGCGCGGGCCAACGGCGTCCGGCTCAACGCAGGCCTGCCCGACCAGGCCTGCGGCGAATACCATCTGGTGCTGGCCAATATCCTGGCAACGCCCCTGCGGGTGATGGCACCGCTGCTTTGCTCGCTGGTGGCGCCCGGGGGCTCCCTCGTGCTGGCCGGTATCCTGGAGCGGCAGGCCGATGAATTGAAGGCGGCCTATGCCCCCTACGTCGCACTGGACGTTGCGGACGGCATGGATGGCTGGGTGCTGATGACGGCATCCCGGTAGCATTCGCGCGTAGGGGTCCTGGCTACAATCGCTGGCTCATGAGCCTGATCACGCGCTGCCCCGCCTGCGGGACGATGTTCAAAGTCGTGCCGGACCAACTCAGGATATCGGAAGGCTGGGTGCGCTGCGGCCATTGCGCCGAACTTTTCGACGCCGCCTTGCACCTGCAGGCGGACAGCGCCGAGATGGCATCCCCGGGGGCGCAGGCAGCTGCGGCCCCCCGCGCAGCGTCCGCCCCGCCGGCTGCGGTCGCGGCTGGGGCTGAGGCTGAAGCTGCGTCCGGTCCGGAATCCGAGGCTTTTGCTTCGTCGCTGCATTCCGAGATCGACGAACGCCTGCTTTCCGAGGGCCCAGATTCGGCCCAACTGGACGAAGAAGCGCGCGCGCTGCGCGAGCACCCCTTGGACCAGCCGTTCGAATTGCGGCGGCAGGACCTGCAGGACCCCGGCGACAGCGGGTTCGATGCGGCCGTCTCGACGCATACGCCACTGGAGCCCGAACCGCAGCTGCACGACCTGTCCTTCGTGCGCCAGGCGCGGCGCAACGAAGCCTGGCGCCAGCCCGGGATCCGGGGGGCCGCGCTGTTGGCGGCAGTGCTGTTAGGCGCGGGGCTGGCGCTGCAGGTGGCCGTGCACGAGCGCGACCGCCTGGCTGCGGCCGATCCGGGCCTGCGGCCCTTTCTCACCCGCCTGTGCGGCGTCGCGAATTGCAGTGTCCGGCCGCTTCGCCAGATCGACGCCATCGCCATCGAGGGCTCGTCTTTCACGAAGCTGCGACCCGATACCTACCGGTTGAACGTCACGCTCAAGAACCAGGCGGTCACCGAAGTCGCCATGCCGGCGCTGGAGCTCACGCTCACCGATGCGCAAGACCTGCCCGTGGTCCGGCGCGTGCTCGTGGCCGGCGAACTGGCGGGGCAGCCCGGTGTGATCGGCGCGGGAATCGAATGGTCCGCATCGGTGCCGCTGGCACTGGCGGGCGACGAGGCTCTCACGCGGGTCGCCGGCTATCGCCTGCTGGCCTTTTATCCTTGACACTCACTTTTTTTTCGAGAACACCATGGCAGCAGTGATTTGTGGTTCCCTTGCCTTCGACACCATCATGTCTTTCGATGGCCGCTTCGCCGAGCAGATATTGCCCGACCAGCTGCACATCCTCAACGTCTCGTTCCTGGTCCCCGCGCTGCGGCGCGATTTCGGCGGCTGCGCCGGCAACATCGCCTACAGCCTCAAGCTGCTGGGCGGAGAGCCGATCCCCATGGCGACGGTGGGAAGCGATGGTGCGGACTATATTGCCCGGCTCCAGGCTGGCGGCATCAGCACCCGGTTCGTGCGCGAAGTGCCGGACACCTATACGGCCCAGGCGATGATCATGACCGACCGCGACAACAACCAGATCACGGCCTTCCACCCGGGGGCGATGATGCAGGCCCATATCACCCGGATCGAGGCCCACCCCGACATCAAGCTGGGGATCATTTCACCGGACGGCCGGGACGCCATGCTCCAGCACGCGCAGCAGTTCAAGGCGGCGGACATCCCCTTCGTGTTCGATCCGGGGCAGGGGCTGCCGATGTTCGATGGCAAGGAGCTGGCTGCATTCATCGGCCAGTCCACCTGGGTCACCGTCAACGACTATGAAGGCAAGATGCTCAGCGAGCGCACGGGCTGGAGCAGTGCCGAAATATCCCGTCGCGTCCAGGGCCTGGTGGTGACGTTGGGCGGCGAGGGCTGCGAGGTCTGGCTCGGCGGGGAAAAGACGGTGATTGCGCCGGTCAAGGCCGGCGAGGTCATCGATCCCACCGGCTGCGGCGACGCCTGGCGCGGGGCGCTGCTTCACGGCCTGGAGCAGGGCTGGTCGTTGGCCCGCTGCGCGGAGCTGGGCAACCGTGTCGGCGCGATCAAGATCGCCAGCCGGGGACCGCAGAACTACACGCTGGACGGGCTGAA
>JACDFR010000100.1 GCA_013815685.1 Ramlibacter sp. | reverse complement strand
GGGCAGCAGCGCGGCGCCGGCCGCGATGCGGGCGGCGCGCGCCTGCTCGATGCGCGAGGCCGCGGTGGCGACCGTGGGGCTCGCGGTTTGCGCCGCTTCGACAAGTTCGACCAGCAGCGGGTCGTCGAACTGGGCCCACCACGAGGCCAGCCCGGCCAGCTTGCCGTTGTGCGCGACCGGGGCATGCCACTGCGCCGGCGGCTCGGCTTCAGCGGTGGCGGAGGGGCCGGTGGCAGCGCAACCGGCCAGCCAGAGTGCCGCAGTGACTGCGGTCATGTGTTGGAGTTTCTTCATTGTTCGATCCCGGGGTCGGGCCTGCGCGTTGCCGCTGGCGGCTGCTTCTTGCGACTCGCTGCGGCATGCAACCCGCAAGCCTGGCATTTGCGGGTGACAGCGCGGACGGGCGCAATACCGCCTGAAACCTGCGTGCCGCCTCAGGAGAAGACCGCCCGCCACAGCGCCAGCACCGCTTGCCGCTCGGCCTCGAGGGCCGTCGGCAGCAACTGTGTTGGCTCTTCGTTCAACCGGGCCTGGTGCTGCACGCGCCGCAGCTCCCGATAAGCCCGGGCCGCCGCCTCGCCCACCCCGGGGGCGAGCAGGCCCGACCCCTCGGCCCGCTGCAGCAGGGCGATGTTGCCGGTGTTGGGAATCAGTTCCGGATGGCTGGTCGCTTGCGACAGCACCAGGAACTGCACCGCGAATTCGGCATCGACCATGCCGCCCGGACTGTGCTTGACGTCGAAACGGCCGGTTTTCACGGGATGGGCGGCGCCAACCTTTTCGCGCATGGCGATGATTTCGGCACGCAGCGCCGCCACATCCCGCGGCGCGGTGATGACGGCCCGGCGCACGCCGTCGAAGCGCCGGGCCATACCCTCGTCGCCCAGTACGAAGCGCGCGCGCGTCATGGCCTGGTGCTCCCAGGTCCAGGCCGTGTTGCTGCCGCGCCGCTGCTGGTAGTTGTCGTAGGCCTCGAAGGTGGTGATGAGCAGGCCGGAGCTGCCGTTGGGCCGAAGGGCGGTGTCGATCTCGAACAGGTCGCCCTCGGCGGTCTTGGTGCTGAGCCAGTTGATCAACTTGCGCACGAATGCAGCATAGGCCTCGGGCGCGCGCTCGTCCTCGTCCTCGAACACGAACACGATGTCCAGGTCGCTGCCGTAGCCCAGTTCCTTGCCGCCGAGTTTGCCATAGCCGATGATGGCGAACTGCGGAAGCTCGCGATGGCGGCTCTTCAACCGCTCCCAGCACCAGCGCGCCGTCACGCGCAGGACGGAATCGGCCAGTGCGCTCAGTTCGTCGGCGACCTGCTCCACGGTCAGCCGGCCTTCGATGTCGCGCGCCAGGGTGCGGAACACCTCGGCGTGGTGGGCACGGCGCAGCAGGTTCAGCAAAGCCTCGTCGTCGTCCTCGCCCGTGATCTGCAGCGACCGTCGCCTGTGTTCGAGCTCGGATTCGAAATCCTGCGCGCAGAACCGCTCGGACAGCAACTGGTCGCTGGCCAGCTCATCGATCACGCCCGGATGCTGAAGCAGATAGCGCGCGGGCCAGCGCGCCGCCCCCAGCAGGCGCAGCAGCCGCTCATGCACGCCGGGCCGCTCGAGCAGCAGGGCCAGGTAGCTTTCGCGGCGCAGCAGCGGCTCGATCCAGTCGGCCATGCGAACGGCCGCCTCTTCGGTCACCACGCCCTGCTCCAGCCATTGGGCCGTGCGCGCAATCAGGCGGGAAAGCCGGGCCCGGGCGTCGTCGCGCAGCGCCATGACACGGGGATTTCGCTGCCACAAGGCGACGCGTTCACGCAACTGCGTGGGCAATTGGTCCAGCAGCGTTTCGAAATCAGGCGGCGGGCCTTTGGCGCCTTTCGGCCCGTTGCAGCCCTTGCACTCGCGGCCCGCCGCGCCGCCGAGCAAGGTATCGAACTCCTGGGCGACCAGCTCGCGGTGGGTGTCCAGCTCGTGCAGGAACGGGCAGCAGTCGGCAAAGCCCATGGTCCGGGCGATCCAGGTCAGGTCGCACTCGCTTGCGGAATTGCAGCCCATGGGCAGCACGTGGGTCTGCTGGTCGTCCAGGTACTGGATGCGGTGCTCCACCCGGCGCAGGAACTCGTAGGCCCGGGCCATGGCGTCGGCCGTCGGCTGCGGCATCAGGCCGGCCGTGGCCACGCGCTGCAAGGCCTGCAAGGTCGGGCGCGTGCGCAATTCGGGAAACTGGCCGCCGCGCACGACCTGCAGGAGTTGGACCGTGAACTCGATTTCGCGGATGCCGCCGCGTGAGAGTTTGACGTCGTTGGCGCGCTCGGGGCGCCCGGCGCTGCGCTTGGCGGCATGCTCGCGAATCTGCTGGTGCAAGACCCGCAGCGAGTCGAACACGTTGTAGTCCAGGTAGCGGCGAAAGACGAACGGCAGCACCACCGAACGAAGCGCCTGGGCCGACCCGCTGGCGACGCAGCGCCTGGGTGCCACCACCCGGCTCTTGAGCCAGGCGAAGCGTTCCCATTCGCGCCCCTGAACCTGAAAGTAGTCCTCCAGCGCGTCCAGCGAAACGGCCGGCGGGCCCGAGTTGCCGTTCGGCCGCAAGGCGAGGTCGACGCGGAACACGAAGCCGTGCTCGGTGGTGTCCCCCAGCAGGCCATAGATGATCTTCACCGCCTTGCCGAAGTACTCGTGATTGGAGATGCGTCCGCGTCCTCCCTCCACGCCGGCCGTCGTGCCGTCCTGGTCGTAGAGATAGACGAGGTCGATGTCGCTGGAGACGTTGAGCTCGCGCGCGCCGAGCTTGCCCATGCCCACCACCCAGAACTCGGCCCTCGCGCCATCGGGGCCCGCCGGCGGGCCGAACTGCGCGTCCAGCTCGCTCAGTGCTTGCATGCAGGCGATGTCCAGCGCGAATTCGGCCAATTCGGTCACGGCACCCGTCACCAGGGCCAAGGGCGCCTGCTGGTCGCAGTCCAGCGAGATCAGCCGCTCCATGACCAGTTGCCTGAGGACCCGAAGCGCCGCGCCCGTGCCGTGGCCGCGCGCTCGCAGGACGCCATAAGCGGCGGCCATCGATTCGCCCGTCGGCGCCCCGGCGGGCAGGAGGTCGAGTTCGCCGGCATAGCGCCGCCGCAGGCGCTGAGCAAGCCGAGAGTGCGACGACAGGCTGTTGTCCGACAGCGAAGTGCCGGCTGGCGCTGAACCCAGGGCACCGTCGGGGGTCATAATTCCTGACACATCGATGTTTTCATGAACGACTCGCCGCCGTCCCCGTCACGTCCGCTGAAAGCTTACGCAGCCTTCGCGAAATGGTCGGTGTGGCTGCTGGCGGCCGGCTGGCTGGCGCTGGTGCTGGCCTGGGGAGCGCTCCATGGCTGGATTGTGCCCCGAATCGGCGAGCTTCGCCCCAACCTGGAAATCGAGGCCGGGCGGGTCCTGGGGGTTCCGGTGCGCATCGGCAGCATCACGGCGCACGACACCGGGCTGGTCCCTTCTTTCGAGCTCATCGACGTGGTCCTGCTCGACCCGCAGGGGCGGGTGGCGCTGCGGTTGCCGCGGGTGGTGGCGGCGCTGTCGCCCCGCTCTATCTGGAACCTCGGGTTCCAGCAGTTGTACATCGACCGGCCCGAACTGGACATCCGGCGTGCGGCCGACGGCAAACTGTTCATCGGCGGCCTCGATGTTTCCCGCAGCAGCGGCGACGAAGGCCGCGCCGCCGACTGGTTCTTCAGCCAGACCGAATTCGTGATCCGAAACGGGACCGTGCGCTGGACCGACGAAGCCCGGGGGGCGCCGCCGCTCGCGCTGGAACAGGTCGACTTCGTGATGCGCAACGGCTCGCGCCGGCACGCGATGCGGGTGGATGCCACCCCGCCGGCGGCATGGGGCGAGCGCTTCAGCCTACGGGGCCTTTTCCGCCAGCCGCTGCTCTCGACGCGCCACGGCCAGTGGCGCGAGTGGGAGGGGCAGCTGCATGGGGATTTCTCCAGGGTGGATGTCTCGCAGCTGCGGCGCTATGCCAGCATCGGAGCTGAGGTCCATGAGGGGCACGGCGCCGTTCGCGCCTGGGCCGATGTGTCCCGGGGCCAGCTCACCGGCGGCGTTGCCGACATCGTGCTCGCCGACGTCAGCACCACGCTGGGGCCGCGGCTGACCCCCCTGGCGTTGCAATCCGTTTCGGGCCGCCTGGGCGGCAAGCGGCTGGCCGGCGGCTTCGAACTGGAGACGCAGGGCCTGCAGTTCCAGACGCGGGAAGGCCAGCGCTGGCCCGGTGGCAACTTGTTCCTGCAGTGGACGCAGGCCGGGGGCGTCCGGCCGTCGCAAGGCGAGCTTCGGGCCGACAGGATCGACCTGTCGGCGATGAGCCAGATCGCCAGCCACCTCCCGCTTGGCGCGGCGACGCACGCGGCGCTGGCGGACTACGCGCCCAAGGGTCTGGTGGAGAGCCTGAGCGCGAAATGGCAGGGCCCGCTCGAGCAGCTGCAGAAGTATGAAGCGCGGGGGCGCGCCGTGGGGCTGGAGGTTGCCGCGTATGTGCCGGCAGACTCGGGTGCTTCCCGCGCAGGCACGCCGGGCCTGCGGGGCGCAGCCATCGATTTCGACTTGACGCAGGCGGGCGGCAAGGCCAAGTTGCGCCTGCAAGGCGGCGCTGTGGAATTGCCCGCTGTCTTCGACGAGCCCCTGATCGCATTCGATGAACTCGCGGCCGACCTGCAATGGCGAGTGGCTGGCGAGGAGGTGTCGCTCTCGGTGGTCAACCTCAAGTTCAGCAACGCGGACGCCCAGGGCGAGGGCCAGATCGGCTGGCGCACCGGTGAGGCCGCCGCCCGATTCCCCGGCGTCCTGGACCTGCAGGCGAGCATTAGCCGGGCGGACGGCGCCAGGATCCATCGCTACCTGCCGATGGGCGTGCCCAAGGCCGCGCGCCAATACGTGCGCGAGTCGGTCGTGCAGGGCACAACGACGGGGGCCAAGTTCCGCGTCAAGGGCGACCTGCGCCATTTTCCGTTCAAGGACGCCCGGCAAGGCGAGTTCCGCATCGCCGCCGACGTCCGGGACGTCACGTACGCGTTCGTTCCGCCCGGCGCGATCAAGGGCGCGGTAACCTGGCCGGCCTTGACCCAGCTGTCGGGAGAGCTGGTGTTCGAGCGCAACGGCATGCAGGTCAAGGGGGCGACCGGCCATTTTGCCGGCGCACCCGGGCTGCAGGTCAAGACCGAGGCGCGGATCCCGGATTTTCACGTCGCCACGGTGGCCGTGCTCGGTGACGTGCGCGGGCCGTTGTCGCAGGCGCTGGACATCGTCAACGGCTCGCCGCTGGCGGCGACGATGGGCCAGGCGCTCGCCAAAGCCAGCGCCAGCGGCAACGCCGAGGTGAAGCTGAAGCTGGAGCTGCCGGTTGGGGCCCTCGACAAGTCGAAGGTCCAGGGCAGCGTCACGCTGGCCGGAAACGACATCCGGATCACCCCCGACAGCCCGCTGCTGGGTAGCTCGCGCGGCGTCGTGAACTTCACCGAGCGCGGCTTCAGCCTGGTCGGCACACAGGCCCGGGCGTTGGGCGGGGACGTCCGTGTGGAAGGCGGCAGCCGGGCGCCGGTTGCCGGGCCGGCGGCAAATTCAGAAGCCACGGTGGCGATCCGGGCCCAGGGCACGGCCACGGCCGAAGGCCTGCGACAGGCCAAGGAACTTGGATTCGTGTCCCGCTTGGCCCAGGACGCCGCCGGCAGCGCGGCCTACAGCCTCGCCCTCGATATCCGGCGCGGCCTTCCCGAAATCGCCGTCACCACCAATTTGCAGGGTCTGGCCTTGAACCTGCCGTCCCCACTGGCGAAGACGGCCGACACGGCCCTGCCCGTGCGCTACGAAAACGCCCTGGTCCCCGGCTCGCTGGCCGGCCCGGCGACGCAACTGCAGGACAAGATCGCGGTGGAAATCGGCCGAATCGCCTCGGTCACCTACGTGCGCGACCTGTCCGGCTCCGAGCCGCGCGTGGTGCGAGGGGGCATCGCCGTGGGGCTCGCCGCCGGCGAGTCCGCGCCGTTGCCCGAGCACGGCGTCATGGCCAACATCAACCTGGCCAGCGTCAACCTCGACGCCTGGGAGGCCGTGCTGGGCCATGCGGCCGCCGAAAGCGCAGCCCCCGCTCGGCCCGCGCCAGGCAGTGCATCGATGGGCTACTTGCCTACCGTCATGGCAGTGCGCGCCAGGGATCTCACCATGAATGGGCGCGTGCTCCACGATGTGGTCATCGGTGGCTCGCGTGACGGCCAGACCTGGCGGGCCAACGTCGACGCCCAGGAGCTCAATGGCTACGTCGAATATCGGCAGCCGTCGGGGGCAGGCGCCGGCCGCCTGCATGCGCGCCTGGCCAGGCTGTCCATCGAGGCATCCGCCGCGAAGGAGGTCGAGACCCTGCTCGAGGAACAACCCGACAACCTGCCGGCGCTGGACATCGTGGTGGATGACTTCGTGCTGCGCGGCAAGAAACTCGGCCGGCTGGAGGTCGACGCCGTCAATCGGGGCGCGGCTACGGTGGCGCGGGAAGGCGGGGTGCGCGAGTGGCGCGTCAACAAGCTCAGCCTGAGCATGCCCGAAGCGGTGTTCAACGCCACGGGCAACTGGGCCGCCGTGGGGGACCGGGCGGCGCCCGCCGCCGGGCCCCGGCCGGGGCCGCGGGC
>JACDFR010000059.1 GCA_013815685.1 Ramlibacter sp. | reverse complement strand
GCCGCGGCGTACTCGCCCGAGCCCAGCATCTTCACCACCGCCAGCGACAGGTCGGAGAAGCCGGCAGGGTCGGCCAGCCGCCGCTGCGACAGGAAACCGTCGAGCGCCAGGGCATCGGGTGCGGCGAGCAGCTGCACGCCGTGGCTCGCGGCGAGCGCGGCGATGCGGTCCCAGCGCCGCGGCGCCTGCAGGAGCCGGCGCAGCGAAGGGAAGCCTTTGTCCGCCAGAAACCGTGCCGTGGCGGCGTTGGCTGCGATCATCAGGTCGGCGATCAGGTCCTTCGCGCGGTTCTTCTCGTCGGGGCGCAAGTCCACCAGCCGGCCCGCTTCGAACACCGGCCGCAAGGAAACGGTTTTCACGTTCAGCGCGCCGCGCGACTGGCGCCGCTGCCGCAGCTGGCCGGCGACCGCGTCGTGCAGGCGAATCTGGTCTGCCAGCCCGGCCACGCTTTCCAGTAAAGGCAACGGCGGGGAATCGCCATCGAGCCAGGACGACAAGGCGTCATAGGTCAGCTTGGCGTGGTTGAGAACCGCGGCGCGGTACAGCTCGGATGACGATACCGCGCCGTCGCCCTGCACGATCATGTCCACCACCACGGCAAGCCGCTCCTGGCCCTGGTGCAGCGATGTGAGATCGGTGGAAAGCGCCTCGGGCAGCATGGGGAAAATGCCGGCCGCGGTATAGACCGATGTCGTATTGGCGCCCGCATGGCCGTCCACGGCGCCGCCGGGCCGCACGCGGCAATCGACATCGGCCACGGCAACCAGCAGCCGGGTGGTACCACCCGGCTGCGCTTGCGCCCAGCTCAGCTGGTCGAGGTCGCGCGTGTCGTCATTGTCGATCGAGAACCAGGTGAGATGGCGAAGGTCGCGGATGTTGCCGCCGCTTTCCGGGCTGGCCAGGCGCGCGGCCTGGGCCTCTTGCAAGGCCTGAGGCGCGAAGGCGGGCAGCAAGCCGCGCGAGCGCATGGCCTGGACGGCGATTTGGTGCAGGTCGATGGTTTCCATGGAATGACGGCGAGTGACCGCTGAATGTACTGCCATGCCGCAACGGGCCGCGCCAACAGGTCGGATGCAGAATCGCGGCATGGACATCATGCAAGCCCTGATGAATTTCCTGCAATCGCTGCAGGGCTCGCCGGCCTATGCGCTTTTGTTCGGCTTGCTGGTCGGCTCCGGGTTCGGTTTGCCCGTGAACGAAGACATCCTGCTGCTCGGCGCGGCGGCGCTGACGTTCAAGGGCGTCATGGACCCCCTGCCGCTCGTCGCCGTGGCGTGGCTGGGCATCCTGATCGCCGACACCCTCATCTTCCACTGGGGACACCGCTTCGGTGCGCGCCTCCTGGCCCACCGCCTGTTCGCGCGCCTGCTCCCGCCGGCGCGGCTGGCTGCCATGCAGGCTGCCATGCTGCGCTACGGGCCGGCCTACATCTTCGCGGCGCGCTTCATGCCGGGACTGCGCACGGCGCTCTATTTCGCGGCGGGCTCGCTCAAGATGCCCTACCGGTACCAGCTCGTCTTCGATGGCGCCGCGGCGTGCGTGGAGGTGCCGCTGCTGGTGTACGGAGTGCGCTATGTCGGCGGGCGGTGGGAGGAGATCCTGGGTTTCGTGGAGCGCTTCTCGGCGTTCCTGGTGCCGGGCATCGTGCTGATGCTGCTGGGCGTGTGGCTCTTCAGAGCAGTTCGTTGATCAGGTAGAACGCGTTGTCCTTGGCCTTGTGCCACAGCCCGCGCTGGCGCCAGGCTTGCAGCTCTACCTCCTCGGCGCGCGCCACGTACTTTTCGAAGATGGCGTCGATCTGCTGCGCCAGGCCCGCGTCAAGGATCCCCAGCGTGATCTCGTCGTTGGTGTCGAACGACCGGTCGTCGAAGTTGCTGGAACCCACAGCGCTCCACACGCCGTCGATCGTCATCACCTTCTGGTGCAAAAGGGTGTGCGAATACTCGAACAGCCGCACCCCCGATTCCAGCAGCGTCTCGAAATTCCGGTGGCCGGCATGCTGCACCATCGGGTTGTCCGACCCGCTGGTCGAGGGCATGAGCACGCGCACATCGACACCGCG
Source organism: Ramlibacter sp. (assembly GCA_013815685.1). Lineage (GTDB taxonomy): Bacteria > Pseudomonadota > Gammaproteobacteria > Burkholderiales > Burkholderiaceae_C > Ramlibacter. The sequence continues at coordinate 20,081 of JACDFR010000059.1, read as the reverse complement.
CTTCACCGCGTCGGCGAACGCCTTGATCGCCTCGGGTTCGGGGATGAAATAGGGGTTCTGGATCCACAGGCGCTTGCGCGCCAGGCAAATGGCGGCGTGGTGAAGGATCTTCACCGCCGGCGCGGAGCGTTCGGGCTTCACATAGGCGGCGTGGATCAGGACATCGCCGGCCGGCTCCAGCGCGGGGAACACGTCGTCGCCCACGAAAAGCTCGCCGGTTTCGGCGCCCCAGTTCTCGCTGAAGGCCGCTTGCACACTGTGGACGATGGGTCCTTGCAGGCGCAGGCTGATGTCGGCGAAATGCTTGCCGTCTTCCGCGTTGCCCAGCCAGTGGTCGACCACGCAATGCCCGCCGACAAAGGCCTCGCGGCCGTCGATGACGGCCAGCTTGCGGTGATCCCGGTCATTGAGCACGCCAAGATTGCGAAACGAACGCTTGTGGAAGAACTCGAGGCGGCAACCCGCGTCCTTCAGCTGCCGTCGCACGGCCTTGCCGATCTTCTTGGAACCCGTGGCGTCCAGGACCATGCGCACTTTCAGGCCGGCCCGCGCCTGCTGCGACAGCGCGTCGGCGAGGCGCTGGCCCAGCACGCCTTCTTCCCAGAGGAAGGTCTCGAAGTGCACGGTCTTGCGCGCCGCGCCGATGCGCTCGATAAGGACATCGAAAAAAGCGCCGTTCTCCAGGAGTTCCACCGAATTTCCGGGGACCGCCGCCCCCAGTGTCAGCCCCGACAGCGAAGGCATCAGCCGCTCGATCGGGGCGTCGCATTCCACATTCAGGATCGGGCTGCGATGCCGCCGCGCCGACCACAACATGATGACCAGCAAGGCCGTGATGCCGAAGAACAGGCTGGTCCAGAAAGTTGCGCTCATCGGTGGGATTATGAGGCCCGTCGCATCCGTTTTGGGAGGTTCGTGCTAGCGGCAGGGCGAGCTGCCCTCCCTGCCGTCGTGCCCCCAGCTGCGATAGCCGACGGTGTCCAGGTGAAGGCGGCCGCTCGGATATTTGCCCAGGCCCATGTCCCAGGCCTTGCCGTGCGCGCGCCAGAAATCGCACAGCAGCGTCTCGTCGATGATGCCGCCGTGCGGGACGATGTCGATCGCGAACACGATGGTGTGCGCGCTGTTCTGCGCGCCGCCTGCGCAGGCATTGAGTTCAGTGTTGCGGAAGTTCGAAACCGATTCGAAGCCGCCGAGGATCTTGCGGCTTTTCAACTCGGCGACCAGTGTCAGTACCCTGGCAACATCGACCCATCGGTCACGCGGCGGGATCTCGAAGCGCGGCCCGCCGCAGCGGCGCCAGTCGGACGCCGTGCGAAGCAGCTGGCGGGCGGGAATCACGCCCTCCAGATTGGAAGTGGCGAGGTATTGCTCGAAAGCGCCGACGGGGGCGGTGCGCGCCCACTGCTCGAACGCGGCCAGTTCGCCTTCGGCCGGCACCACCGAGCACGCCACCACCGCCAACGCGGCCGCCGCGCACAGCGCTGCCCTCGTGAAATGGCTGGACATATAGCCCGCCTTTATGCCGTCAGCCTCGATGGCCCCGGTCATGAAGTTGCATCGCGTGCTCAAATGCGTTTTTTTTCATGACTTTGAGCTTATCCTCAGCTTGGATGAGCAGCAAGGAATACGAACCCAGCGTTAAGATATGGCAGGGAGCATGCTGCAGCCACGGGAGCAGCCCCGGCACAGAACCGGGGCGTTTCCGCCGGCCCAGCTATCTATATTTCTCCAATGCCCAATATCGGAACTGCTTTAAAAAGCGAAATTTCCAGGGTTTCCCGCAAGGAAGTGCGCGCAGAAACCCAGGTACTCAAAAAGTCCGTCACCCAGTACCGCAGCCAGATCGCGGAACTCAGGCGCCGAATGCAGACACTGGAGCAGCAGATCAACCGCATTCGCAAGGCTCCCGCCGGTGCGGCGGAGTCGGCAGACGCCGAGGAGGAACCCGCGGTCAAGATCCGTTTCAGTCCCAAGAGCCTGATCGCCCAGCGCCGCCGGCTCGGGCTGTCAGCCGCGGCATTGGCGCGGCTGCTCGGTGTGTCGGCCCTGTCGGTCTACAAATGGGAGAGCGGCAACACGCGGCCGCGCGCCAGGCAGATCGAGGCGATCGCCGCGCTGCGCAGCATGGGCAAGCGCGACGTCGCGCGCAAGCTCGACGCCTAGTCGGCTTGTCAGTCCTTGGGTTTCACCCAGGTGAACACGCGCACGGGCGGAATGTTGATGGGTTCCCATTCCTTGTGGGGCAAGCCCAGGTAGGGCGTCATGAACCCGGCCACGTGCGCTCTTACCTGGTAGGCCACGAAGCGGCCGCCCGGGCGCAGCGCCTGGGCGACGGCCGCAGCGATGCGGTCGGACACTTCCGGGGGCATGGTCGAAAAAGGGATGCCCGACACGATCGCGTCGGGCGCACCCAATCGGTGCGCCGCCAGGTACTGCGCCAGGTTTTCGGCGCTGCCGAGTTCCAGCAGCAGCCGGGCGTCGCGAGGCGACGCCGCCAGATGACGGTGGAAATCGCCGTCGAGTTCTATGGCCAGCAGGCGCGCCGAGGGACGCATCGCTTTCAGAAGCGCGGCGGTAGTGCCGCCTGTGCCCGGGCCCAGTTCGACGACGCAGCGGGCTTCGGCGAGATCGGCACGGCGCACCAGCCGCTGTTCGAGTTGATGCGAGCTGGGGATCACCGAGCCGACCTGTGCCGGATTGCGGATGAAGCCGCGAATGAATTCGAAGCTGTCGCGCAGCTGTCCGACGCCGACGTTGCCCTCGCGAAGAAGGCCTTGCCGAACCGGCTGCCCGGCTTGTTGTTCGTTCATGAGGTGCGAGTCTCGGTTGGCTGTGGGAATCACGCATTCTGGAGTTCTCCGGCGCCGGCGCTGTCGGACAGCTTCGCCTGGATTTGCAGAATGTGCGCGCAAGACGAGCTGCTATGCGGCTTCGTCCTACAGGGGCCCGCAGGGCCGCGCCCTAGGCTCGGCGAATGACTCCCGCCGCGACCCGCGTTGTAGCGTCCGCATCCGACCTCCTGCGCCGCGCGCGGGATGCGGCAAGGCGGCACCCGATTCGCGCCGCACTGCTGCTGCCCGTGCTGCTGCTGCTTTATGTGCTGGCCCTCATTCCCTTCACGCCGAGCGTCAACGACCTGCGCCGCGCGAAATCGGAGGTGCCGGCGCGGGTCCTGTCGTCGGACGGCGTGGTGCTGGCCGAGTACAAGCGCATCAACCGGCAGTGGGTAACGCTCAAGAAGATATCGCCGCACGTGGTGCATGCGCTGATCTCGACCGAGGACCACCGCTTCTACCAGCACCATGGCATCGACCTGCGGCGTACCGGGGCGGCGGTGCTGGCGACTCTGTCGGGCAACCGCCAGGGCGGATCGACCATCACCCAGCAGCTCGCCCGCAACATGTACCCCGAGGAGATCGGCCGGGCGTTGTCGATCACCCGCAAGGTCAAGGAGGCAATCACGGCGCTGAAGATCGAGTCGGTGTATACCAAGGACGAAATCCTGGAGACCTACCTCAACACCGTCCCCTTTCTGTACAACGCCTTCGGCATCGAGATGGCGGCACGCACCTATTTCGACAAGTCCGCCGACAAGCTGGACGTGCTGGAGAGCGCCACGCTGATCGGCATGCTCAAGGGCACGAGCTACTACAACCCTGTGCTCAACCCGGAGCGTGCCCAGGCCCGCCGCAACCTCGTGCTCACGCAGATGGCCAGGCGCGGCAAGCTCGACCCGGCGAAAGTGCAGGCGCTGGCCGCGCGCCCGCTGCGGGTCGACTTCGAGCGCCAGATCGAGCCGCTGGGCCCGGCGCCGCACGTGGCGCAGCACCTGCGCAAATGGCTGATCGAATGGGCGGACCGCCGGGGCTACGACATCCATGCCGATGGCCTGGTGGTGCGCACGACCGTCGACTCCAAACTGCAGAAGGCGGCCAACCAGGCCGTGGCACGGCAGATGGCCCAGTTGCAGAAGCTGGTGGATTCGCGCCATCGTGCCGGGGAGGACCGCCCGGTGCTGCAGGCGGGCTTTTTGGCGCTGGATCCGCGCACAGGCTTTGTCCGGGCCTGGGTGGGAAGCCGCGATTTCGAATCGGAACAGTTCGACCATGTGAGCCAGGCGCGCCGCCAGCCGGGCTCCACGTTCAAGCCCTTCGTCTATGGCGCAGCGTTCGCGCAGGGTTTTCAACCCTCCCACACGCTGATCGACCAGCCGGTCGCCATCCAGTCCGGCCGCGACGTATGGTCCCCGACGGACGGCAAGCCGCCCACTGGCCAGCCCATGAGCCTGCGCGATGGGTTGGTGTATTCCAGGAACACCATCACCGCCCAGCTGATGCAGCAGGTGGGCCCGCCGCGCGTGGCCCAGCTCGCCCGGGCCATGGGGGTGCGCCAGAGCAAGCTGGACCAGGTCCCGTCGCTGGCCCTGGGCACCAGCCCGGTCACGCTGCGGGAAATGGTGGCGGCGTACGGTTCCATCGCCAATGGCGGCAACTACATCGAACCTGTCCTGGTGACGCGCATCGAGAACCGCAAGGGGCAACTGCTGCAGGAATGGCGGCCCATCGAGCCCGAGCGCGCATTTCCCCGCCAGCATGCGCTGACGCTTGTCGACGTGATGCGCGGCGTGGTGGACGAGGGTACCGGCGTGGCGATCCGGCAGCGCTACGGCATCCAGGCCGACGTGGCGGGCAAGACCGGCACGACCCAGGACAACAGCGACGGGTGGTTCATCCTGATGCACCGCCAGCTCGTGGCCGGGGCCTGGGTCGGCTTCAACGACAACAGGGTGACCATGGGCGCGTGGGGCGAGGGCGCACGCAGTGCGTTGCCGATCGTCGGGGACGTGTTCCAGCAGGCCGTGCGCAACCGCTGGATCGACGCGCAGGCCGAGTTCGACATTCCCCGTCCCCGGCCCAAGCCGCGGGAGCAGCAAGACCCATTGACCGAGATGGTGAACGATATCCTGGGGAGGATATTCAAGCAGTTGCAGTGAGCGGCGCAATGACGAAAAAAAGCGCCGGGCCCTTTGAGCCCGGCGCTGATTGCCGATGATTCAGCCGGCCGCGCTTACTGGATCTGGAACGCGCCGCCGCTGGAGTTCGTGACGCTGAACTGGTCGATGCCGAACAGGTCTTTGCCGAGGTAAGTGAACTCCGCGGTCAGGCCTTGCCCGCCGGTGAAGGAGCCGAGAGAACCGGCTGAGGTGCGGTTGCCTTGCGAGGTGTACAGCTGGCCGGGGTCGGCCGTCTGAAACAGGCCGATGGCCGCGGCAAGCCGGTTGCCATCGGAAGACATCGCAATCGCGCGCCAGTTGGTCTCGACCCCGGGCATCGCCACTGCGGTGAAGGTCACGCCCCCATCGGTCGAGCGCAACACGCGGCCAGTGGCCCGCGGAGGTGTTCCCAGCGGAGGGGTGGGGTTGGGGTCGGAGACCGTCACCGCGATGATCTGCCCGTTCGCCGACATGGCGATGGCACTGTAGTCGGCCACCAGCGCCGTGGCCAGGGTCCAGGTGGCGCCGGCATCGCGGGACATGTAGATGCCGGTGCCGGCGTTGCTGCCGCCGTAGCTGTTGCCCACGACGGTGACGACGTTTCCGTCGGCGGACATCTTGAGGCGGTACCAGTTGTCGAGAACCGGCACGGCGCCGACGGTGACGTTGCGCGCCGTCCAGGTCAGCCCGCCGTCCGTCGAGCGATAGAGGTCACCGGACTGGGAGGCCGCCATCACGGTCATGCCGTCGGCCGAGCTGTCGACCGAGCGCCAATAGTCGGTCAGGAGTGTCCCGCCGAGCGTGCCGGCCACCCAGTTCTGGCCGGCATTGCTCGAAACGACGAGCGGGCCGTTCTGCACGGCGGCGACGATGCGCTGCCCATCCCGCGAGACAGTAACCGACTCATACGGCTGGTTGGTCAAGTCCGGGTTCGGGTCGGCCGGGCGCGTGTCCAGATCGGGTATGGCCACGGGCGTCCAGTTGACGCCGCGGTTGGTCGATGTGTACATCCTGCCGCCATACTGAACCGCCACGATGCGATCGCCCGTCGCGGACATGTCGATGGAGATCCATGTCGGGCCGGCAGGGCTGTCACCGGCGGTCCAGGTGGCGCCGCCGTCCGAGGAGGTGCTGAGGGGACCCGCAGCCTCTCCGCCGACCAGCACCTCGCCTGTCGAGCTGGCGGCCAGCCAGTGCCAGATTCTTTCCGTGAGTGGTGGTGTCCACACCGTCCCGGGCGCCACGTTCCCGGAAACACCCGTCGTCAGCACCGTCTGGCCGGCGTTTTGCGCGATCCGCCAGGCGTTGGCGCTTTCGCCGGTGACGCTGAAGGTGTCGCCAACCTGCGGCGACGGTGGAAGCGTGATCACCACCGTGCCGGCGGTGGTGGCGGCCACGGTATAGGCTGTGTTGGAGCCGGCTTGCTGTGTGAGGCCGGTGATGCGCACGGATGCGGGAGCAGGAGCTGGCGCCGGCGCCGGCGCCGGTCCAGGCGCGGGCGCCGGGGCGGGCGAAGGCGCGGGGAGCGACAGTACCGGGTCGCCGCCGCCACCGCCGCAAGCCGTGAGCCAGAGGGCGGCAACCGTGGACCATGCGAGGTGGTGGTATCGCGACTTCGAGTAACTGATGGACACGTGTTCTCCCCTTTTGATACGGCGTGACACAGACGCCTCAGCCGTGCATTCTGAAAGTTCAAAGCCGGTCTACCCATCAGCAAGGGGAGTGTCCGCGTGTAGGCCGATGCCTCATCCACGTCACTTTTTTAAGCCGGTTGGTTTAGGGGTGAACCCGGCAATGACAGTTTGGTACGCGCCGGGTAAGCTGGCCTGCTGCAGGAGACCCTCATGCCCGTCCGCCTTCGCCGCATCGCCCTGCGGCAACTTTTCATTGCTTCCGGTGTATTGCTGGCCGGCTTGGCCTGGACTCTGACTGCGCAAGCGCAGGCGAGCGTCTGGCCGACCAAGCCGATCAAGATCATCGTGACCTTCCCGCCCGGGGGCGCACCCGATACCCTGGCGCGCGTGCTGGCCGACAAATGGGCCGCCCTCGGCCAGCCGGTCACGGTGGACAACAAGCCCGGCGCCGGCGGCAACATCGGCGCCGACTTCGTGGCAAAAAGTCCCGGCGACGGCAGCACGCTCGTCATCGGCACGGTAGGCACGCACGCCATCAATGCTTCGCTCTACGACAAGCTGCCGTACAACCACGTCAAGGATTTCACCCCCATCACCTTCCTGGCGTCCACACCGAACCTGCTGGTGGTCAACAAGAATGTTCCGGCCGGCACGGTGAAGGAGCTGATCGAGCTGGCGAAGAAGTCGCCCTTGAGCTTCGGCTCGTCGGGCAGCGGAACGTCGATCCATCTGTCGGGCGAGCTTTTCAATACGCTGGCCGGCGTGAAGATGCAGCACATACCCTACAAGGGGCGAGCCCAGGCCGTTCCCGACCTGCTGGGCGGCCGCATCCACATGATTTTCGACAACATGCCGTCCGCGCTGCCGCTGGTGAAGTCGGGGGACGTGAAAGCGATTGCGGTGACCAGCGCGGCACGTTCGAGTGCGGCGCCCAACATTCCCACCATTGCAGAGTCCGGCTTGCCCGGGTTCGAGGCAACCTCGTGGTTCGCCCTGCTGGGCCCCGCCGGCATTGCGCGCGATGTTCAACTGCGCATCAACCAGGAAACGGCCAAGGTGCTCGCCATGCCCGACGTCAAGGAGAAGCTGGCCGCGCTGGGGCTGGAGGTTGCTGCCGGCACACCGGAAGCCCTGTCCGCGCTGATGCAGGGCGAGACGGCCAAGTGGGCCAAAGTGGTGAAGGAGTCCGGGGCCAAGCCGGACTGAAGCGATAGGGCCGCAGGCCAGGCCTGTACCATCGGGCATGGCCGAAGCCGCGATCACCACAGACTCCTACAAGCTCTTTCCCTCGCCGCGAAACGTCGACCGGGAAATCTTCCTGCACGAGGTATTCGTGCCGCACCCTTATGCCCTGATCGACCTGCCCGGTTTCAGCTTGCGGGGACGATACAGCCTGTTCGCGGCCTACCGGCTCGCGGACCGCAAGATGGGACAGCTGGCGACGTTCGAGCTCGCCGCCGACGCGGCGACATTCACAGCCAAGTTCACGCCCGACTGAACCCGATCGGAATCATCGATGCTCACGCTCCACGGCAGCCCCAATTCAAACTACTACAACAAGGTCAAGCTCGCCCTCCTCGAAAAGGAAGTGCCTTTCACCGAGGCCTACGCCGCGACGCACAGCACCGCCGATGCGATTTTGGGCGCCTCGCCGCTGGGCAAGATTCCGTTCGTCACCACCGCGCAGGGCGGCCTGTGCGAGAGCCAGCCGCTGATGGAATGGATCGAAGCGGCCTGGCCGCATCCTCCATTGCTGCCGGCCGATCCGTTCGCGGCAGCCAAAGTGCGCGAGCTCACGACTTTTCTGGACTGGCACCTGGAGATCGTTGCGCGCGAGCTGTACGGGCCCGCGTTCCTGGGTGCGGCGGCCTTGAGCCAGGGCAATGCCGACAGAATCCGCAAGCACCTGATCGACAATATTGCCGCATTCAAGAGGCTGGCGAAGTTCGCTCCCTTCGTGGCGGGCGAGGCCTTCACGCAGGCCGACTGCGCGGCGTTTGCCCATCTGCCGCTGGTGGCGATGGCCAGCAAGGCGGTCTTCGGTGAAGACCTTCTGCAGGCGGCCGGCATCGACCACAGGGGGTACGTCAAGCTCATCGCCGAGCGCCCCGCCGCGCAAAAAGTCGTGGCTGACCGCAAGGCCGCGCAGGCCGCTTACCGCGCTACCGGAAAAGGGTAGTTCATCATTGGGGAAAAAGCTCCCCGGCGAACCCAGCTTCACATCCACAACGTCCGGCTCGGGGCGCAGCAGGCGGGCATCCTCGACCGCACGGTGCTGACGGCAGCAACCCACCGTCGCGCGCGGGCCGCTGCGCTATGCCATTCGTACTCAGCAAGCCTGCAACTTTCTATTTTTGTCGCCCCCCTGACATTTCTGGGGAAAGTCCCGGCAGGGAAGACCCTGAAATTGTCGCTGGCAGGACATCGGGGTGCGCATCTCAAATCTAGTCTGGCATCCCGCGCTTGACTGCAATGAAATCGTCATGGCACCTGCGTATGTTCGCTTGGTGTCACCCGGGCGAAGTTACGCATCCGGCAGTGTTACGGTTATCACAAACGAAGACCAATGACCCGTGATCTCGCAACAATAATTAAATTGGGAGGCTCGGCGACCCATGGGGAACGGCGCTTAACGGATCCCCTGATTTATCGTGGAGACCCTGCAAGGGCCCGCGACTGCGAGAGGCACGAGAGCAACTCTCGCTATGTGAATGAGATCGCGAAGAGCGGCATGAACTTTGCGACAGGCCTGGCCGGCCAGGCAAATAGGCGATACGAATTTTGTGCGATCGGCGCTCGACGCAGTGCTGTACTCGCTGGTTTACTTTCACGGCTGTTTTAGGGATGCATTGATGATTGGAAAATCGAACATGACGACGTTGGAATCACTTTTGATCGGTGAAGGTAGCTTGCTGGTTCGCTGCGGCGACGTGCTGTTGGCCAAGGGACGGCGGATCAAGGCGGTGGTGAGCCCCGACGCCTCGGTGCGGTCATGGGCCGCGAAGGCCGGCGTGCAGCACTACGAACTGAACGAGGCCCTCGAGCTGGCCGGCGAGCTCGAATTCGACCTGCTGCTCAGTATCGGTAACTATTCGGTGATCCCCGACGCCCTGCTCAAGCGCGCGAGGCGGATAAACGTCAACTACCACTACGGCCCCTTGCCCGAGTACTCGGGCCTGCATGTACCGTCGTGGGCCATCTTCGAGCGTGCGACCGAATACGCCATCACCTGGCACCGCATCGGGGAAATCGTCGACGGCGGCAGCATCCTCAAGCGCATCCCCGTCCCGATCAGTTCGAGCGACAGCGCGCTGTCGCTGGGCCTGAAGTGCGACGAGCTCGCTTTCCAGAGCTTCAGCGGATTGATCGACGAAATCGAGGAAGGGCGCGTGACCGAGACCGCGCAGGAGCTGGGCAAGCGCCGGTATTTCTCACGCCAATCCCAGTTTCCGGCCGAGGGCCTCATCGACTGGAGCCAGGACGCCGAGCAGATCGCGGCCATGGTTCGCGCGGCCGATTACGGCCCGTTCAGCAGTCCCCTGGTCTGGCCCAAGCTGTCCATCGACGGCCAGTTTTTCGCCGTCCGCAGGGCGAGCGTGGTGGCGCCTGCATCCCATGCGTCGCCGGGCGAGGTGGTGACGCACGACGATTCGTCGGGCCTGCGCGTCGCCTCTGCGGCCGGTTCCATCCTGGTGGAAGGCTTGAGCCGCCTCGAGGGGGAGACCCTGGTGGTGGCCGATGTGGCCGCGGCCATCAAGCTCAAGACCGGTGCACGGCTGTCCTCGCCGCCGGAAGAGGTCCGGGCGCAGCTCGCGAAAGCCGGAACGGCGGCCTCCAGGGCCACCCCGTACTGGCGCGAGCAGCTTCTGAACTACAAGCCCTATCGGCTGCCGTATTCGGCGCCCGCAACAGGCGAAGAAGCTGCCGCGGCGCCGGTGACCGAGAAAATCCAGGTCTCGCCGGACGGCGTCGGCTTCGAAATTTCGTTCGTCGAGTACCTCATCGGCGGGTGGTGCACCTTCCTGGCGCGGGCCTCGGGCGTGGCCGACGTCCATGTGGCGATCACGGCGCCGCGCGAGGAAATCAGCGCGCCGTACCGCGATCTCTTTTGCGCCTGGCAGCCCTTGACGGCGCGCATCGACGCGTCGGCTCCGGTCGCGCAGGGCGTGAAGACGGTGTGCGATGGCCTGCGCCGTGCGCGCGAACAAGGCTTGATCCGCCGCGACCTGCTCGGCCGCGATCCGGGCCTTGCCGTCCGCATCCAGCGCGGAGAGCTCACTCCCGACGTCCTCGTTTCGCCGGGAAAGCCCGCCGAATACGCGCAGGGCGCCGACCGTCCGGCGCTGGAACTGGTGATCCCCGCGACTGGCGGCGTGGTCGAGTTTCACTTCAACCCGAAGAAAGTCTCGCGTGCCAACGTGGCCCGGCTGGCGTCGCAGTTCGCCGACTGGTGCCGCCGGCTTCCCTCCGCCATGACCCAGCCCCTGGCGTCGGTGGCGGCTATTTCGGAGCAGGAGCGTACTTCGCTGGTCGAGGAATTCAATGCCACGCGCAAGGAAGCCATGCTGGGCGGCTGCGCGCATCAGCTGTTCGAGCGGGCAGCCCGTCTTCATGGCGGCAATGTGGCGCTGCTTTGCGCGGACGCCGAGCTCACGTACGCGCAGCTGAACTCCAATGCGAATCGCCTCGCTCGCGTGCTTCGCCAGAAGGGCGTTGGCCGCGGCGACAAGGTGGGGGTGTGCCTTGACCGGTCGATCGATCTCGTGGTTGCATTGCTCGCGGTCCTCAAGAGCGGCGCGGCCTATGTGCCGGTGGACCCGACGTTCCCGCCCGAGCGGATCAGCCGCATGATCGAGGTCGCCGACCCGGCCCTGCTCATCACCTCGTCGGGGCTTCCGGATACATCGCTGCGCGCGTGGTCGGCCCGTTGCCTTCGCATGGACCAGGCGCTGCCCGACGCCGCGGCCGGTGATGCCGCCGACCTCGATGTGGGGTCGAGCCCGGACGACCTGGCCTACATCATCTTCACCTCCGGCTCGACCGGCAAGCCCAAGGGCGTCGAGGTGACGCATGGCTCGCTGTGCAACTTCCTCTCGTCCATGCTGGACCAGCCGGGGTGTACCGAATCCGATCGCCTGCTGGCGGTGACGACCATTTCCTTCGACATCGCCGCGCTGGAGCTCTTCCTGCCCCTGGTCTGCGGTGCGTGCGTGGTGATCGCGCAGCCAGAAGAAACGGTGGACGGCAATGCCTTGCTGGGCCTCATGAAACGGCATGCGGTCAGCATGATGCAGGCCACCCCGGCGACCTGGCAGCTTCTGCTGCAATCCGGATGGCAAGGCCAGCCGAAATTGTCGAAGATCCTGTGCGGCGGGGAAGCCCTGCCGCGCCAGCTCGCCGACCAGTTGCTCTCCTGCGGCCAGACCGTATGGAACATGTACGGGCCGACCGAGACAACCGTGTGGTCGAGCGTGTGGCGGGTTCGCCCGGGCGAGGACATCGTCGTCGGCGCGCCCATCGCCAACACCCAGCTGTATGTGCTGGATGCCCATCTGTCGCCCGTGCCCGCTGGCTTTCCCGGCGAGCTGTTCATCGGCGGCGCCGGCGTGGCGCGCGGCTATCACAACGATCCCGAACAGACGAAGGCCCAGTTCTTCGACAACCCCTTCCATCCCGGTGTGCTGTACCGCACAGGCGACCTGGCGTGCTTCAAGGAGCCCGGCAAGCTCACCGTGCTCGGCCGCAACGACGGGCAGATCAAGCTGCGGGGCTTCCGCATCGAGCTCGGAGACGTGGAAGCAGCGATAGCCGGCCACGCCGAAATCTCCAGGGCCGTCGTCGTCGGGCGCAATGACCAGCTGGTCGCGTACTGCCTGCGCAGTACCGCCGGCCCGGCCGATGCGGCGCAGAAGCGCCAGACCGAAAGCACGGCAGTCGCCGAGTGGAGTGGTGCCTGGGACCGCGCCTACGAGGCCAGTGCGGAGGATCCAGCCTTCAACATCTCCGGCTGGCAGAACAGCTACGACGGCCTGCCGTTCTCGCGCGAGGAAATGCGCGACTGGCAAAAGAGCACCGTGGACCGCATCCTGTCCTATTCGCCCCAGCGCGTGTTCGAGATCGGCTCGGGCACGGGCCTGGTGCTGTTCGGCGTGGCGCCGCACTGCGCTTCATACCGCGCCGTCGACGCGTCCAAGCAGGCCGTCGAGATCACCCGGCAGAACACGCGATCGCTGCCCCAGGTGACTTGCGAGCATCGCCAGGCCGATGACCTTCCTGACGTGGCCCCGGGCTCCTTCGACACCGTCATCGTGAACTCGGTGGTGCAATACTTCCCGAGCGTCAATTACGTGATGGCCGTGCTCGACTGGGCTGCCAAGGCGGTCACCCAGGGCAGGATTTTCATCGGCGACGTGCGCGATCTGTCGCTGCTGAGCGTTTTCCACGCCGACCTCGTCCACTACCGCGGCCAGGACGGCCTGTCCGACGAAGAATTGCGCCGGCGTGCCGAACGCTCGCGCCAGTCGGAGCGCGAGCTGGTTCTTTCGCCCGAGTTCTTCGCCAACCTGCCGGCGCTGCTTCCCCAGGTCAGCCGTGTCGAGATCGCCTTGCGCGACGGCGGCTATGTGAACGAGATGACACGCTACCGCTACGACGTGACGATCCATGTCGGCGAAGTCGCTCCTCGCGCCACTGGGCGGATCGCCGCGCAGGACTGGCGCAAGGAAGGCCTCGACCTGCCGTCGCTGGCGGGCCGCCTGGGCGCCAAGGCGCCGGCACAGCTCAACGTGTCCAACATCCCGAACGGCAGGCTGGGCGATGTGCACAAGCGCGTCGCCGCGGTGCTGGGCAACAAGTCGGATATGGCATCGGCACAGTGGGTCGATCCGCGCGACCTCAAGCGCGTCGCGGGCGAATCCGGCTATGAAGTTGCCGTGCTGCCCAGCCGCGCGGGCGTTGCCTGGGCTTTCGACGCCATCTTGTGGAAATCCGGCACGACGCCGGACCTCACCTGGCGGGCCGCGCAGCCCATGACCCGCGAAAACCTCGGGCAGTACGCCAACGTGCCCGCCGCCGGAACGCCCACCAAGGCGCCGCTCGGCCGGGTGCTGCGGCCCTGGCTCGAGGGCCGGTTGCCCGGGTACATGGTGCCGGCTTTCTTCGTCGAACTCGAGGAATTCCCGCTCACGCCCAACGGCAAGATCGACAGGAAGGCCCTGCCGGAACCCATGGACGTGATCACCGAGCCGGCCGTGCTGCCCACGAACGAGCTGGAACGGCAGATCCTGTCCATCTGGTCGGAGGTGCTGGGCCACGACAAGATCAGCGCCAATGCGAGCTTCTTCAAGATCGGCGGCAATTCGCTGCGCGTGGTGCGCGTCCAGTCCGAGCTGCAAAAGCTGCTGGGACGGCCCATTTCCACGGCGGCGCTGTACGAGTTCTTCACGATCAAGGACCTGGCGGCGCACCTGGCCGGCCACAAGAAGACCGTGCCGCAGAACACCCCGAAGCGGCTGACGGCTATGGCCAACGAGGACATCGCCATCGTGTCGATGTCGTGCCGTCTTCCCGGCAACGTCAACAGCCCCGAGGACTTCTGGAACCTGCTTGAGCGCGGCGGCGACGGCATCATCGACGTGCCCAAGGACCGCTGGGACGCGGAGGCGCTTTACGATGCCGATCCCGAGGCCCGGGGCAAGTCGTACTGCAAGAAGGGCGGTTTCGTCAGCCCCATCGATGTGTTCGATGCCCCGTTCTTCGGCATCTCGCCGCGCGAGGCGCGCGCCCTCGATCCGGCGCAGCGCATGATGCTCGAGTCGACCTGGGAGGCGTTCGAGCAGGCCGGCTATTCGATGGACCAGCTGCGCGGCACCCAGACCGGCGTGTTCGTCGGCATCGGCAAGGGCTATCACGAATACGGCCTGGCGCTCGCCGGCGGCTTGTCCGACCTGGACGGCTATGTCGGAACCGGTTCCGCGGGCAGCACCATGTCGGGCCGGGTCTCGTACGTGTTCGGGCTCGAAGGGCCCAGCATGACCGTGGACACCGCATGCTCGTCGTCTCTCGTCACCACCCATCTGGCCTGCAACGCGCTGCGCCATGGCGAATGCGAGCTCGCGGTGGCCGCGGGCGTCACCTTGATGCTGTCTCCCGACCTGCACGTCGAGTTCAGCCGCTTGCGCGGCATGTCGCCCGACGGCCGGTGCAAGTCCTTTTCGGCCAGCACCGACGGCACCGGCTGGAGCGAGGGCGCCGCCGTGGTGGTGCTCAAGCGGCTGTCGGACGCCCAGCGCGACGGCGACCCGATCCTCGCCGTCCTGCGCGGCACCGCCGTGAATCACGCCGGCCATAGCGCCAGCCTGACCACGCCCAGCGGCCCGGCGCAGCAGCGGGTGATCCGCCAGGCGCTTTCCATGTCGGGCCTCAATCCCGGCGACATCGACTACCTCGAGGCGCACGGCACCGGGACCAGGCTGGGCGACCCGATCGAGGCGAACGGCCTGGTTTCCGTATTCGGCGGCACCCGGACCAGCGACAAGCCGCTGTGGGTGGGGTCCGTCAAGTCCAACCTGGGGCATACCCAGGCGGCGGCGGGACTGGCCGGCGTGATGAAGGTCGTGCTGGCGATGCACAATAACAAGCTGCCGCGCACCTTGCACGTGACCGAGCCGACACCCACCGTCGACTGGAAGACCGCGCAGATGGCGCTGGTGCAGGAAGAGCAGCCGTGGACGGCCGACGGGCGGCCGCGCCGCGCAGGCGTGAGTTCGTTCGGCATCGGCGGTACCAACGCGCACGTGATCGTGGAAGAAGCGCCGCATGTTGCTTCCGCGGCAAAGGCCCAGACTTCGCCACCGCCGGCCGCGCTGCCCTTCGTGCTGTCGGGCTTCACCGTGCCGGCGCTGCGGGCGCAGGCCGAAAAGCTGCACCGCCACATGGGCATGAACATCGAGGACCGCTTCCTCGACGTCGCGGATTCCCTGGCGTCGACGCGCACGCATTTCCGCAAGCGCCTCGTGCTGTTCGCCAAGGGCAAGGCCGATCTGCTGGATGCGCTGGCATCGTATGCCCGCACGGGCGAGACACCCGCCGGCGCCACGACGACGCCCGAGGGCCGCGCCGAAGAGTGCCGTCTTGCATTGCTCTTCACCGGGCAGGGAAGCCAGCTGCCGGGCATGGGCCGTGACCTGTACGCCACCTTCCCCGTCTTCAAGCGTGCATTGGACGAGATCGTGGCGCAGTTCACCCAGCTCGAAAAGCCGCTGCTCGATGTGATGTGGGCAGAGCCGGGCAGCAAGGAGGCAGCGCTGCTCAATCGCACCGATTTCACCCAGCCGGCCCTGTTCGCGCTGGAAGTCGCGCTCTGGCGGCTTTGGGACAGCTGGGGCGTCAAGCCCGACATGCTGCTCGGGCACAGCATCGGCGAACTGGCGGCCGCTCATGTGGCCGGGGTGTTCGATCTGGCCGATGGCTGCCGCCTTGTGGGGGCGCGCGGGCGCCTGATGCAGGCGCTGCCCACCGGTGGCGCGATGGCTTCGCTGGAAGCCAGCGGCCCCGAGGTGGAAGCGGCGCTCGTGACGCTGGACGTCACCCAGCGGGTGTCGATCGCGGGGCTCAACGCGCCGCAGCAGACCGTGATTTCAGGCGATGCGGAAGGCGTCGAGAAAGTCGTCGCGCACTTCAAGCAGCACCTGCAGCGCAAGGCCAAGCGGCTGGAAGTCTCGCACGCGTTCCACTCCCACCTGATGGAGCCGATGCTCGCGCAATTCCGCGCGATAGCGGCTACCGTGCGCTTCGCGCAGCCTCAGCTGACGCTGGTCAGCAGCCTCACCGGTCTGCTGGCGCAGGCCGGAGAGATGGAACAGCCCGACTACTGGGTCAATCAGGCCAGGGAGGCCGTCCGGTTCGACGCCGGCATGCGCACGCTGTACGACCAGGGCGCCAACACGTTCCTGGAACTGGGTCCGCAACCTGTCTTGTCCGGAATGGGCGCGGCCTGCCTGGCCGACGACGGCCCGGTCTCGTGGGTGACGTCGCTCAACCCGGGCAAGGACGAAGCCACGGTCATCCAGAAAGGCCTGGCCGAGCTGCATGTCCTGGGTGCGCAGCTCAACTGGCAGGGCTACTTCGCGCCGTTCGGCGGGCAGCGCGTCAAGCTGCCCGTGTATGCCTTCCAGCGCGAGCGCTATTGGCTGGAGCCGGTGCCCACCAAGCAAGTCGGCGCCGGTCTCACCGATGCGCAGCACCAGCTGCTGGGCGGGGGCGTCCAGATCGCCGGCACGGACATGACCATGTTCACGACCGTCGTCGCGGCGGACGAGCCGGTGTGGGTGCAAGAGCACCAGGTGATGGACGCGGTGCTGATGCCGGGAACGGCCTTCTTCGAAGCCATGCGGGCCGCGGGCAATGCCATCGGCCAGGGCAGGTGGGACGCGTCGGAGGTCATCATCCTCGCGCCGCTGGTGCTGGCGCCGGGGGTATCGGTTCGCCTGCAGGTCACCGTGGGTGGCGCGACGTCCGAGGGCGCGCGGCCGGTGCGCGTCTTCAGCTCGCCCGACTCCGATGACGGCGAAGGCGAGTGGCAGCTGCATGCCGAAGGCAAGCTGGTTCCCGCGCAGGCGATGAGCGAGCCCTCCGTGACGCTGCCGCCGCCCGACGGCGAGCCGATCGACGTCACCTCGCTCTACAAGGACCTGGCCGAGCTGGGCTACGGATACGGTCCCACCTTCCAGGGCATCAATGCGGCGTGGCACGTCGACGGCGATGTCTGGGCCAGGGCGGCCTTGCCGGAGAGCGCGGCTTCTTCCTCCGTGCGTTTCGGCCTCCATCCGGCACTGCTGGATTCCGCCATGCACTCCCTGCTGCTCACGCAGCGCCTGAAGGACCAGGTCAGCGACGACGTTTATGTGCCGTTCGAGGCGGAACGCCTTTCGCTCTGGCAGGAAGGCCTTGCCGAGATGTGGGTCAAGGTCGATGAGTTCGAGATGGGCGACGGCGAGTTCTGGGCGTCGCTCGACTTGTACGATGCGCAGGGCACCTGCGTGGGCCGGCTGCACCGGCTCCATGCGCGGCGCATCGACCGGGCCGCGCTGCGCAAGCTGGCATCCGCGGGTGTGGACCGGTTCCATTTCGAGATGGCCTGGCGCAACGCCGAGACCAAGGATCTGGACACCGCCGGGACCTGGGGCCTCATGACCTGCGGCCAGGTGTCGTGGGCCGAGGAGGTGCGGGCCCGCCTGGCGGAAACCGGCGTGCAGTTCATCGATATCGTCGAAATCAACGAAGCCGAATCGCTCGACGGCGTGATCTGCCTGTGGGGCGGCGGCGCCGATGTGGTGTCGCAGGCCCACGAGCTGTCGGCCGTGGCGCTGGCGCAGGTTCAGGCACTGGCGGCGGCGCAATTCCAGCCGGCCATGGTCTGGGTGACCCGTGGCGCGGTCGGCACGGGCAGCGACGACCATGTCGGCGACCTGGGCGCGGGCCCGCTGTGGGGGCTGATGCGCACGGCGCGTAACGAACATCCCGAGCTGAAGCTGCGAATGGTCGACATCGGCGAAGCGCAGGGCGACATGGACCTCCTGGCATCCGCGCTCGCGCTCGAAGACGAACCCGAGTGCGCCTTGCGTCACGGCCACGTGCTGGCCGTTCGCCTCGAGAAGGCCGGCGCCGCCGGCGGACTGGCCGTGCCGGCCGAAGGCAACTGGCGCCTGGAGATCCAGACCAAGGGCCGTCTCGACCAGCCGCTGGCCGTCAAGGCCCTGCCGGACGAAGCGCTGGCCGCAGGTGAGATTCGTGCGACGGTGAAAGCCGCCGGGGTCAACTTCCTGGATGTTCTCAACGCCCTGGGCATGGTCGAAATCCCGGCACTGGGCCTGGAGTTCGCGGGCGTCGTCACGGAGGTGGGAGCCAGCGTGAAGAACCTGAAGGTCGGCGACCCGGTCCTGGGCCTGGCGCGTGGATCCTTCGGCTCGGCGATCGTGGTGGACCAGCGGCAGGTCGTGCGCATGCCGTCCAACCTGACGTTCGAGGAAGCCGCGACCATTCCCATGACGTTCCTGACGGCGTGGTACGGCCTGCACATCCTCGGCGGCATGAAGCCGGGCGAGCGCGTCCTCATCCATGCCGCTGCGGGCGGTGTCGGCATGGCGGCCGTCCAGCTGGCGCAGTTGCACGGGGCCGAGGTGTATGGAACGGCCAGCGAGCCCAAGTGGGATGCCTTGCGCAAGCTGGGGCTGGACGATGACCACATCGGCACATCGCGCAGCCTCGATTTCGCCAAGACCTTCGGCAAGACGGCGCCGGGCAGAAGCTTCGACATCGTGCTCAATTCCCTTGCGCGCGAATTCATCGACGCCAGCTTCAGCATGCTGGGCAAGGGCGGACGGTTCCTCGAAATGGGCAAGATCGACCTGCGCGAGCAATCGTGGGTCGACGAGCACCATCCCGGCGTGACGTACAAGGTCTACAACCTTCCGGAGGCAGGCCCCGAGCGCATCCAGGAAATGCTGGTGTCCCTGGCCGGCTTGTTCGCCGAGGGCAAGCTCAAGCCCTTGCCGATCCGCACTTTCCCGATGGATGCCGCATCCGACGCCCTGCGCTTCATCGCGCAGGCACGCCACGTGGGCAAGGTCGTGCTGGTTCCCGTGCAGCAGCGCGGGCTGGTCCAGCCCGACGGCGCCGTGCTGATCACCGGCGGCGTCGGCGGGTTGGGCAGGTACGTGGCCAAGTGGCTGGTGACGCAGCACCACGTGAAGGACCTCGTGCTGACATCGCGCAGCGGACTGAAATCGCCCGAGGCCGGCGCCTTCGTGGCCGAACTCGCGGAACTGGGCGCCAGCGCGACGGTCGTCGCCTGCGATGCGTCCGACGCCAAGGCGCTCGCCGAGGTGATGAAGAACTTCACGCCGCAGCGGCCGCTGCGCGGCGTGGTCCACACCGCCGGCGTCCTCGATGACGGGGTGCTCACGGCGATGACGCCCGAGCGCATGGACACCGTGTTCGCGCCCAAGGTCGACGGCGCCTGGCACCTGCACAAGCTGACCCAGGACATGGAGCTGGACTTCTTCGTCCTGTTCTCCTCGATCTCGGGCGTGACCGGCACGCCGGGCCAGGGCAACTACGCGGCCGCGAACGCGTTCCTGGATGCGCTTGCGCATCACCGCCGCGCCAAGGGGCTTCCGGCGACATCCGTTGCGTGGGGAGCCTGGGACGGCCAGGGCATGGCGACCCGGCTCAGCGAAGCCGATCGGACGCGCTTCAGCCGCCAGGGTATGGACGCGCTCGCGCCGGCGGAAGGGCTGGAGCTGTTCGAAGCGGCGGTGATGGGCGGCGGGGCGCTGTCGGTTGCCGCGGCGCTCGATCTGCAGCGGCTGCAGCGGTCGATGGAGGAGCATGGAGCGGCCCCGGCGCTGTTCCGCGCGCTGTTCAACCGCGCGGCGGGCGCGCGCTCGCAG
>JACDFR010000016.1 GCA_013815685.1 Ramlibacter sp. | reverse complement strand
GGGCGCAGGAGGGCGTTGCGCTCTGGCCCAGGCGGCCAGCCTGGGCTGCGGACCGCGCCTACTCCTGCACCCCTTCTCGCCCCGGCGGGGGGGTGCCATTTCCCTGTTTCACTGGACTAGGACTTCGGCGTCCAGCCCGACGCCTTTCCTTTCTTGTGCAAGGCCAGGCTGAGCCGCCATGCCGGCGCCCACGATGGCGATCTTCAGGGCGGTGTGCACACCAGCGCGAGCGCAATGAAGTACCGCCAATAGGACATCATGATCTTCCCGGCAATTCTGGCGAGCTGCCGCCGAGGCACAATCCATGAATTCCTAGACGCCCCGCCCACGTGCCCTCTGCCAAAACGCCTGCCGCCCTGTCCCGCCTGTACGCCGGTCCCGGGTTCCTGCTGCGGCGCGCGCACCAGATATCCGCTGCCGTATTCGAGGACGAGTGCCATGCGGTGGCGCTGACGCCGGCGCAGTTCGGTGTGCTCACCGTGCTCGGATCGCACCCCGGCCTGGGGCAGTCCAGCGTGGCACGAGCGCTGGGCTTCGACAAGGTCACGGTCTTGCGTGTGCTGCGCGGCCTCGAGACTCGCGGCCTGGTGGCTCGTTCGCCTGCGGCCGACAACAATCGCAACATTTCGGTCGGCCTCACCGGCGAAGGCGCGGCCGTGCTGGCGCAGGCGCAAAAGCCGGCGGAGCGGGCCTACAGGCGTCTTTTGGCGCCGCTGGACACGGTGCAGCAAGCCCAGCTGGTCGAACTGCTTCAACTGCTGACAGGCGAGCTCGAAGACGATGCGAGAGCTGCGTTCGTGCCCCCGGAAGTTGCCGCAAGGCCGGGCCTCAGGGCCCGGTGAGCGGAAGTGGCCGCCCTTCGCTGCCTGGCGGCGCCGCAACGCCCAGAAGCCGCGCCAGGGTGGGCGCGATGTCCGCGACTTCCACCCGGCCGTCCACGCGGCCCGGCTTCACCCACCTGGGACCATAGACGAGGATGGGTACGTGCGTATCGTAGGGATGCGGCGAGCCATGCGTCGTGATCGAGCTGGAAGTTCCCATCCAGCCCGCCTTGAGCGCGTATTGCACGTCGCCCGACAGTTCCTTGTGCCACGTCTTGCGCATCTGGTCGAAAAAAGGCGCTCCGGTGCGGCTGCCGGACTCCAGCTCGCGCCGGGTGTAGGCAGCGGCGATGGCCGGCTCTGCGATCAGCATGGAGCGGGCTGCCTCGGCCACGATATCGAGGTCCAGCGCCTTGTCAGCGATCGCCTTGCGGTCCAGCACCAGCGCCGAGGCCGAGACGAACGAAACCATTTTCGGCGCGCCGAACCCGCGCTCGAGTTCGGCGTTCAGGCGAGCGAGGTTCTGGCTGCCGGACAGCCGCCCGCCGGGCTGGCCCTGCGACTGGCTGTGTTCGGGCGCGGGCATGAAACCGTGGTCGGAGGTGAGAACGGCCACGTAGTTGTCACGGCCCACCGCCGTGTCCAGGTCGCGCAAGAACGCTTGCAGCATCCGGTCGACCTGCAGCAGATGGTCATGCGAGAGCCGGGATTCGGCGCTCCACTGGTGATTCACGTAGTCGTGGCTCGACAGGCTCACGGCCAGGATATCGGGTGCATCGTCGCGACCGAGCTGCTCGGCGGCCACCGCGGCACGGGCGAAATCGAGCGTCAAGGCGTCGGCGAAGGGACTGCGCAGCAAAGCCGCGTAGAACGCCGGGCCGGGGGACTCATCCGCCGCCGCGCCCATCACCATCGGCAGCTTGCCCCCGCGCGGGCCGAACCAGGGCTGGCTGTCGGGAATCGAGCGGGCGTATGCAGCCTCGGGCAGCAGGGGTTTCCACTCCGTCTTGAAATATCGGTCGGCGGGCTTGCGTGCGTTGAAGGCCTCGACCCACGCGGGGTGTGCCTTCATGTAGAAAGTGCTCGACGCGAATTGCCCGCTGGCGCCCATGTACATGTAGGCCGTGCCGGTCTTGCCGGCAGGCAGGATGGCGCCGCGGTCCTTGCCCGAGATGCCGATGACCTTCGAGCGCCCGTCGATGCGGCGCAGCACGTCGCCCAGGGTCTCCACCTTGAGGTTTCTGGGGCTGGTGCCGTCCAATGCATTGGTCTTGTGGCCGATGTACGTGGCCGTGGTGTCGCCGGTACAGTACACCTCGGCGCCGGACGCCACATCCCGCCACTCGTTGCCGATGATGCCCGTGCGGTGGGGATAGGCGCCGGTGAGCATGGTGGCGTGGCCCGGTGCAGTGGCCGTCAACGCATGGCCGTAGTGCGCATCGGCGAACCAGGCGCCACGGTCCAGGAAGCGCGCGAGCCCATCGGGCGCGAGCTGATCCCGATAGGCCAGTACCTGGCGTTGCGGCAAGCCGTCGACCACCAGCAGGACAACGAGCCTGGGTCTGCCGGGGCTTTCCGGCGCGCCCGCGCACGACGCCAGCACGGCCGATGCAAGGAGGGCGCCGCAGAGGCGCAAAACGCGGGATTTCGCGGGCTCGGGGGTCATTGCGCGATCACGACCAGTACGCTGCAGGGCGCGTGCTCGATCAGCGCGCCCGAAATCGAACCGCGCCACCACCGCGCCGCCCAGCTGTCGAGGTGCTTGTGGCCCACGACGACGAGGTTGGCCTCGATCTTGCGGGCGTACCTGGTGATCTCGTCCACCGCCTCCCCCACCAGCACCTCGCCCCGCGCCACGTAGCCGGCTTCGGCCAACCGCCGCAGCCCGTCCTCGAGCACTGCCTGGTACTTCTTCTTCTCGCGCTCCTCGAGCTCCATGTCGTAGACGCCGCCTTCCAGGCCGACGAAACTCATGGCCGAGGGCATGACGGCGATCAGGAACAACGCGGACTGGCCCCACTGCGCCAATTCCCGGCAATCCAGCAGAGCTTTTTGCCCCGCGTCGGAACCGTCGTAGGCCAACAGAATGCGCTTGTACATGAGGCTCTCCTTGTGCAGCTGATGGGCAACTACGGCAAAGCATAGACCCAGCCACGCCGGCACACAACAGCACGAGCCCTAGGCGAGGCGGCCTGTCATGCAGGCAGGTCGAACAGGTGCCACGATCCGCACGCCAGGGCGTGCACCGGCCAGTCGGTGGCGGCTTTCAACCCGAGGCCATCCCGGCAGAGGGTCACCGCCTTGAACACGCCTGCGTGAGTGACCCACACCTGGTCCTCGCCGCCACGGCGCGAATCATCCAGCTGGGCCGCCACCCGCGCCACGAACGCCGAGGCGGACTCGCCACTGCCGCCGGCGCGATACCGTCCGAAATCCGCCGTCCAGGCATCGAGCTCATCGCGGCTGATGGCACTCCACGCGCGTCCCTCCCAGGCTCCGAAGTCCATCTCCGCCAGCCGCGGCTGCATTTCGGCCGCAAGATCGGGCCGCAAGCCGGTGAGGGCCTGCGCCAATTGCAGGCAACGCCGCAGCGGCGAAGTCAGCAGCCTGACACCGGCAGGCAGCACCGGCGCGAGATCGCGCGCGGCGCGTTCGGTCTCATGCACATCGGCGGCCAGGTCGAGGCGGCCGTAGCACAGGCCCTCCCCAGTCGCGACCCGGGCGTGGCGCGCGAGCCAGAGCCGCACCGTCAGCCTGCGCCCAGCGCCAAGGCGGCGCCGAGGTAGAAGCCGATCTCGCACAGTTGCTGGGTGGCACCGAGGCCGTCGCCCGTGAAACCCTGCAAGCGCATCGAGAGCAACCGGCGCATCCACAGCAATGCGGCCACGGCCACCAAACCGCCGGCGACGCAGAACGCGGGCGAGGCCCATTGCACCGCCACCGCCAAGGCCAGGCCGCACCAGGCGCCGGCCACCGCCAGGCCCTGCCACCCGATGCCGGGCGCGACACCCAGCGTCTTGGACTGCCCGGCGCGGCCGAGATTGGGCAGCGTCGCGACGATCACCAGCGTGAGCCCGCGCGAAAGCACATGCGCCGCGAGCAATGCAGCCGCCGCGCGTTCCCAGCCCGCCGTGTCGCCGATCAGCCCGAGCAAGCCGGTCTTGGCCAGCAACGCCATGACCAGTGCCAAGGTGCCGAAGCTGCCCAGCCGCGGGTCTTTCATGATGTCCAGCGCGCGGTCGCGGTCGCGGGAGCCGCCGAGCCCGTCGGCCGTATCCGCCAGGCCGTCCTCGTGCAGGGCGCCGGTCAGAAGGACGGTGACAGCCGTCGACAGTACCGCCGCCAGCCAGAAGGAAAGGCCCGAGCGGGGCAGGAATTGCTGGATTCCCCAGTAGGCGGCCATGGCGGCGCCGGCCACCAGCCAGCCGGCACCGGGGAAATGCGCCAGGCTCGCGCGCTGCGCCGTTCCATCGAACGCCGCCCACCGCGCCAGCGCAGCGGGCATTGGAATGCGGGTGAAGTACTGCAATGCCAGCACCAGCCCGCGAAGGGAGATGGCGGCAGCCGTCATCGCTGTGCTTGCGGGGTGCCGTCCCGTGGCCCGGAGACGCCCGCCGACTCGAAGCTCGCCATCTCGTCCAGCAGCGCGCAGGCCGACACCAGCAGCGGCCATGCCAGCGCCGCGCCGGATCCTTCGCCCAGTCGCAAGCCCAGGTCCAGCAGCGCTCGCGGCGGCTCGCCCGGCCCGGCAGCGAGCTGGTCCAGCATCAGTGCGTGGCCGGGTTCGCCCGAGCGGTGAGAAAACACGCAGCGCTGCACCACGTGGGGAGCCAGGCGCTGGGCCACCAGCACCGCGGCGCTGGAGATGAAGCCGTCGACGACGATGACCCGCCGCCCGGCCGCGGCCTCGAGCACGGCGCCGACCATGGTGGCGATTTCGAATCCACCCATCGCCGCCAGTACATCCAGCGGCGCGATAGCGTTCGCATGGAAAGTCATGACTTCCTGCAATACGCGGCGCTTGCGCTCGACGCCCGCCGCATCCAGGCCCGTGCCTGCCCCGACGCAGTCGGCCAGATCGCGGCCCGCCAGGCGCGCCAGAAGCAGCGAGGCGCACGAGGTGTTGCCGATTCCCATCTCGCCCAGCAGCAGTGCATTGCCACCCAGCTCGGCGACGATCTCGCGGCCGTTGTGGACGGCCTGCGCGCACTGCGCGGGCGTCATGGCCGGTGCGCCCAGGCAGTCGGCGGTGCCCGCGGCGATCTTGCGGTCGATCAGGCCGGCGCGCGGGCTGAACACGCTACGCACGCCGCAATCGACCACGGTCAGCGCCAGCCCGTGCTGGCGCGCGAGCACGCTGACGGCCGCGCCCCCGGACAGGAAATTCTCGACCATCTGGGCTGTCACATCGCTGGGGTAGGCCGACACCCCGCGCGCCGCCAGGCCATGATCGCCCGCAAAGACGACCAGCTGCGGCCGGATCAGCTGGGGCGATTCGCTGCCGAGGATGAGGCCGAGCTGCACCGCCAGCGCCTCGATGCGGCCCAGCGACCCCAGCGGCTTGGTCTTGTTGTCGAGTTTGTGGCGCAGCCGGCGCGCGAGATCGGGCTGGGCGATGTCGGGGATCGAAGGAATCATGGTGTTGCGATCAGGTCCATCAGGACCGAAGGTTCGAAGTAACGGTCGATGAAGTCGGCCAGCCCGTCGAAGGTGCTGTCCAGCGAATGCGCCCTGGCGCCGAAAAGCGCGTGCAGGACGGCCGCATCCTCGAAGAGGCCATGCAGGTACACGCCCAGCACGTTGCCGCCCGCGTTCTGCCACGCCAGGCCGGCCGGCATCACCGCCCGCGCTGCGACCATGTCGGGGTTCCGGCGAGTCTGGCCGTGATGAATCTCGTAGCCCTGCACTGCCAGCCCGGACAGCGGCGCCCAGGGGCCGGTGAGCGTGGCCATCCGCGACCGCGTGGACCTGACGGTCTTGATCGGCTCGAAAGACGTGACGAGCGGCAGCAGCCCCAACCCGGCGGCATTCCCATCGATGCCATGGGTGTCGATCAGCGCCTCGCCCAGCATCTGCAGGCCCCCGCAAATCCCCAGGACCGCCCCGCCCTTCCCGGCATGCGCGGCGATCGCGCGATCGAGCCCCTGGGCGCGCAGCCAGGACAGGTCGCTGCTGGTGTGCTTCGAGCCGGGGAGGATGATCCAGTCGGCGTTGGCCGTCTCGCCCGGGCTGCGCGCCCACACCAGCCGCACGCCGGCGACATTCCTGAGAGGCTGGAACTCATCGAGGTTGCTGATGCGCGGATAGGCGACGACGGCGATGGTCATGCCGGCCCCCAAGGCCCCGGACGGGCGTTCGTCGAACACGCCGTCCTCCTCCGGCAGGCCGTGTTCGCGCCACATCGGCAGTGTTGCCACGGTGGGTATGCCCGTCAGGTTGCGCAGCATCGCGGGCGCGGGCGGCAGCAGCGCCGCATCGCCGCGAAACCGGTTCAGCACGAAGCCGCGAATGCGCTCGCGCTCGGCCGGCTCCAGCAGCGCCCAGGTGCCGTAGAGGTGGGCGAAGGCGCCGCCCCGGTCGATGTCCGTGACCAGCAGGCAGCGCGCGTCGGCGTGCCGGGCCACACGCATGTTCACGATATCGCTGGCTTTGAGGTTGATCTCGGCGGGCGAGCCCGCGCCCTCGATCACGACGACGTCGTTTTCTGCCCGCAGCTGGTCAAGTGCCTGGGCAATGAGGGGCCACACGGCCACGCTGCGGCCGCGCCATGGCATCGCCGACAGCGGCTCGTCCACCTGGCCGAGCAGCACCACCTGGCTGTGCGTGTCCCGCTCGGGCTTGAGCAGCAGCGGGTTCATGCGCACATGCGGGACCGCGCGCGCGGCCAGGGCCTGGAAGTACTGGGCGCTGCCGATTTCTCCGCCGTCCACTACCCTGGCGTTGTTGCTCATGTTCTGCGCCTTGAAGGGCGCGACCTTGAGGCCACGGCGCGCATACCACCGGCACAGCGCCGTCGCCAGCCAGCTCTTGCCGGCGCCACTGGTCGTCCCCAGCACCATCACGCTTCTTGCCGCCACTGTCACGCTCCCATGATCTGCCGCCACGCAACGCACAGCGCGTCTTGCGCCGCGGGCGGCTGGACGCTGACACGCACCCGGCCCGGCAAACCGAACGACGTGGTCTCCCGCAGCTTGATCCCCCTTGCGCGCAGGGCCGCCAGCACATCGCCGAGGGAAATGGCCGCGGGCAGCGCGGGGATGGCGCAGAAGAAACTGGTCTCGCCCGTGGCGCAACGCCAGCCCAGGGATTCTTCGAACAGCCTGACCTGCCGGTCCTTCCATCCGCGCAGGACCGGCAGGCTTTCGGCCAGCCATTGCCGTGCGTCGCTGCCGGTCCACGCCTGGAGCAAGGCCACGCCGTGCGCGCCCACCGGCCACGAGGGACAAAACCGGTTCAGCGCCGCCACCGTATGTCCGGCGCCGACCGGCGCCAGGGCATAGGCCGCCCGGACGCCGGTCAGGCCCAACGCCTTGTTGGGCGTCCACAACTGCCACACGCCGTCCAGGGCACGCGCGCCCAGCGACGGCGCTCCCCGCAAGCGAAGCGGCTCGTAGGCCCGGTCCAGCACGATGATGTCACCCGGCCTTGCGCGGTCGACCATATCGGCAAGGCCGGATTGCGCGGCACCCGAGGGACTGCCGGGCTCGCAGGCCCACAACAGCCGGGCATTGCCGGCCTCCGGCGTGACGGCAAGGCCATGCGCCCGCGCCGCTTGCGCGTAGTCACCGTAGGCGTGCGCTGGAATCCATACGGCTTGCGCGCCCTGCTGCACAGCCGCGGCCGTGATGCGGAAGATGAACTCGCTGGCACTGGCGGCAAGTACCACGCGCCCGATGTCGACTTCATGGAACGCCGCCAACTGCCCGCGCAGCCGGCTGTAGCCGGCGTCGGGGTAGCGGCTCGCATCGGCCGCCCGCACGGCAGCCAGTGCGCCGGGACACGGGCCACAGGCGTTGCTGTTGGTCGAGAAATCGCGCGGCGGCACCCCCTGCGCGTCAGGACCGCCGTGCAGGCGCGCGTGGGCTACATCGTCCATGCTGCTCCCCCGGCGCCGGCGGCGATGGCGGCCAGCGACATGGCCACGGCCGCCATCACCACCCTGGAGGCGAGCGTGCGCGCAAGCTCCGCGTCCGCCGCCTGCGGCAGCCGCCCCGTTGGATTGAGCGTGTAAACGCCCGGCTTGCCCAGGCGCACACCCAGCGCCGCGGCCATGGCGGCCATGGGCCAGCCGCTGTTGGGCGATGGGGTCCTGCCGGCCTCGCTGCGCAATCTGGACAGCGGCAGACCGCCCGCGGCCAACGCCAACAGCAGCGCGGTGATGCGCGCCGGTGCCCAAGAGAGCAGGTCATCGGCGCGAGCCGCCCACTTGCCCGCCCATTCCCAGTACCGGCCACGGTAGTGGCCGCGGTAGCCCCACATCGCGTCCGCCGTGTTCGCGAACCGGTAGACGACGGCGCCCGGTAATCCCAGCAGCACGAACCAGAAGATCGGCGCGACGACGGAATCATTGAGGTTCTCGGCCAGCGATTCGATGGCGCTCTCGCGCACCTCGCTCGCGCTGAGCCGCGCCGTGTCCCGGCTCACCAGCCATGACAGGCGCGCCCGCCCGGCGGGGAGTGACTCGGCCAGCGCCGCTTCCACCGCCGCCGTCTCTTCGCGCAGCATCCGCCACGACAACATGCACTTGAGCAGCCACGCCGCCGCCAGCAAAAGCACCAGTGCCGCAAGCGCGCTGCCCGGGCCCGGCAGCGCAGCCGCGCGCCGCATCTGCACCAGCACGAACGATTGAAGCAGCCAGGCCGCGCAAGCCAGCACCGCCGCGCCCGCGCACCAGGCGACAGCGCCGGCGCCGAAGGCGGGGATGCGGGAAAAGCCGGCAGCCATGTCGCCGGATATTTTCAAGTAGCGCCCCATCCCGACTACCGGATGAAGGGCCGCACGCGGCTCACCCGCCACGCGGTCGATGAGCATGGACACCAGCAAGGCGAACGCAAGCATCGACGCCAGTGCCGCGCCCGGCGCCTCGAGGCCGCACCAGTGCGCGAACATCAGTCCTCGATGCCCCGCTGGGCAGGCACGCCGGCATTGAAGGCATGCTTGACCTTGGTCATCTCCGTCACGGTGTCCGCCAACTCCACAATCTCGGACGGGCAACGCCGGCCGGTCAGGCATACGTGCACCTGCGCCGGCCGATGGGCCAGAGTGTTCAGCACGTCTTCAAGAGGCAGCCAGCCGTAGATCAGGGGATAGGTGATCTCATCGAGCACGATCAGGAAGAACTCCCCGCCCAGGATTGCCGCCTTGGCCCTCTCCCAGCCGTTGCGCGCGAGTTGCGCGGAATGTTCGAGGTCCTGGCTCTTCCAGCTGAAGCCGTCGCCCAGGCCTTCGATCGGAATGCCGATGTGCTCGAACATGCGGTGTTCGCCGAAGCGCGCGGTGGGCACCTTCATGAACTGGTAGATCTTCACCGCCTTGCCGCGCCCGTGCGCCCGCAGGGCCAGCCCGAACGCCGCCGTGCTCTTGCCCTTGCCGTCGCCTGTGTTGACGATGACGAGGCCGCGCCGCTCGCCTTCGGGCTTTTCGTACGGCTTGGCCGATGGAGGCGTTTCGATTTGCATATGTGGGTTCCCAGTCAATTCGGCAGGGCGACCCATTGCCCGGCCAGCGTGTGCACCGCCAGGCGCCCGCCGAACACTTCTTCCAGCGCGCGGTGCGTCGCGCCGTCGCTGCATCCGCCCTGGTGAACGACGCGCCCGGCGTCCATCACCACCATCTCGTCGGCATGCAGCGCCATGGTGATCTCATGCAACACGCTCACGGCGGTGCCGCCCGCCTTGACATGCTCGCGCACGATCCCCAGCCAGTCGGCCTGGTGCGGCGGGTCGAGGTTCGCCAGCGGCTCGTCCATCACCAGGAGCGGGGCTCCCACCGCCAGCGCCCGCGCCAGCAGCACCCGTTGGCGCTCGCCGCCGGACAGGCTGCCCAGGGGCCGGCCGCGCCAGTCCCAGGACTGCGTCTGCCGCATCGCGCGCTCGACGGCCGCCTCGTCCCGGGCGCTGGGCGCATCCAGCCAGGCCTGATGCGGCAGGCGGCCCAGCATCACGACGTCGCGCGCCAGCAGGTCCTGCGCACCTGTTTCGTTCTGGCCCAGCCAGGCCAGCTGCTGCGCCCGCTGCCGGTCGCTCCAGGCCGAAGCGTCGCGTCCCAGCAAGGTCACGCGACCACGATGGGGCACGAGGTGCGCCAGAGCCCGCAGCATGGTCGTCTTGCCCGCGCCGTTCGGGCCCACGACCGCCGTCCAGCGCGCGCCCGGGACCGTGAGGCCCACATCGTGAAGAACCTCGCGGCTCCCGAGCGTGACGCACAAGCCCTCGGCGCGAATCGCTTCACCGCTCACAGGGGCCTCCGGTGCATCAGCCAGAGCAGGTAGCCACCGCCCAGCACGGCCGTCAGCACACCCACCGGAAGCTCCTGCGGCGCCAACAGCCAGCGCGCCAGCACATCCGCCGCCAGCAGCAGCACGCCGCCGGCCAATGCCGCCAGCGGCAGCAGCCAGCGGTGGGTCGGCTTGACGGCGGCGCGGACCAGGTGCGGCGCGACCAGGCCGATGAAAGCGATCAGCCCGACCTGGGCGACAGCCGCGCCGGTGGCAAGGGCCATGACGGCCACCAGCGTCGCGCGCACGCGCGCCAGCGGCACCCCCAGGCTCATGGCCGTGATCTCGCCCAGCGAAAGCGCGTCGAGCGAGCGGCTGAAGGCGACAGCAGCCACCAGGCTCAGGCCGAAGACAACACCCAGCACGGCCACGCTGGCCCAGCCGAGGAACCCGGTGGTGCCGAGCAGGAACGCCTGCATCGATCGCATGATGTCGGGCACCCAGAACATGACCAGCGCCGAGAAGGCGCCGAAGACCATGCTGACGACCACGCCGGCCAGCAGCAGGCGCAGCGTGTGCTGCGCGCCCTTGGCCATGCCCAGCGTCACGAGGACGGCGGCCACCGCGCCGGCAAAGCCCGCGCCCGTCAGGCCCAGATGCGCGGCCCAGCCCGACGCGGCCACGGGCGATATGCCGATGGCCACCAGCAGCAAGGCGACCCCGAGCGCCGCGCCGGTGGCGCTTCCCAGCAGATACGGATCGGCCAGCGGGTTGCGGAACAGCCCTTGCGCCACGGCGCCGGCCAGGCCGAGCAAGGCCCCGGCCAGCCAGGCGCCGATCGTGCGGGGCAGACGGATGTCCCAAAGGATGGCCGATGAGGTGCCGCCCGCCCGTGCCCACAGCGGCTCCCAGCCCAGGCTGCCGACGGCGACGCCGCCGATCAGCAGCAAGGCGGTGGCGGCCACCAGCAACAGGCCGAGCGGTGCCGGCGCCCGGTACCGGATGGCGCTCACGGCGCCCTGCCTTGATACCGGCCTTGCAGGCACTGCGACATCAGCTGCGCCGCCTCGGCCATGCGAGGGCCCGGTCGCACGAGCACATCGCCCTGGGCCGGCGTGAACATGCAGACGCGGCCGTCACGAATGGCGCGGATGCGGCTCCACCCCGGGCGGTCTTTCAGCGCAAGGGCATTCCGGTCGGAGATCATGATGACCTGCGGGTCGGCGCGCACGACGAACTCGGGGTTGAGCTTGGGAAAAGGCCCGAGCTTGCCCGAGACCACGTTGGCCGCACCGATGCGCGCCAGCATTTCGCCGATGAAGGAAGACTCGCTCGCGGCGTACGGTCCGCTGTTCACCTCAAAATAGACCTCGGTCCCACGCAAGCCGGCGGGCAGCTCGCGGGCGACTCGCTGGACGCCGCCGTCGATGCGCTGCCACAGCGCCAGCGCGCCGGGCACGCCCAGGACCTGGCCCACCTTGCCGATCACCCGCTGGACGTCGGCCAGCGTCTTGGGCTCCAGCGCGACCACCTTCAGCCCCAGGCCCTCGAGCCGGGCCAGCGCGCGCGACGAGACCGACAGCAGCACCACGTCCGGCCGCAGGGAAACGATGATCTCGATGTTGGCGTCCTCGAGTCCGCCCGCGCGCGGGAGCTGGCGCACGGCGGCCGGCCAGTTCGAGTAGTTGTCGACACCGACCAGCCGCTCGCAGGCGCCCAGCTCGCACACGACCTCGGTCAGCGAGGGCAGCAGGCTGACGATGCGCTGCGGCGAGCCGGGCAGCTCCACGGCCACGCCGCGGTCGTCCGTGACCTGCACGGCTTGCGCCTGCAGGCCCCATGCAAGCAGCAAGGCGAGCAGCAATCTCTTCACAACGAGTCCTTGAGGGCGAGGGGCAGGCCCGCGGACATCAGGGTCACGCGGGAGCAAGCCGCCGCGGCCTGCTGGTTAAGGCCGCCCAATGCATCGACGAATGCCCGCACGCCCTGCCCCATCGGAATAACGCCCAGGCCGATCTCGTTGCTGATCAGGACGATCGGACCGGCACAGGCGCGCAAGGCGCCCGCGATGGTGGCGCCTTCGGTGGGCGCCGTCGCAGGGGAAGCGGGCTGGGCGTGCGCAACCGCGGGCATGAGCCGAGCCGTCAGCCACAGCGTGAGGCAATCGACCACGATCAGCGTATCGGCGCGGCTGTGCCGGCCGATCGCCTGCGCGAGCTCCACCGGTTCCTCCACGGTGGCCATGCCCGGCACGCGGATTGCACGCTGGCGGCGGTGGCGATCGATGCGCTCGCGCATCTCGTCGTCCCAGGCCTGCGCCGTCGCGATGTACACGGCCCGATGTCCGGGAGACTGCGCCAGCCAGGCCGCGGCCAGGGTTTCGGCGCGCGCCGTCTTGCCGCTTTTCTGGCCGCCCAGGATCAGCTCGCTGCGAGCCACGCGCAATTCAGCCATGCGACCCCGCGTCGCCTGGCCGCCCCAAGGCGCGGCCGGCGCCCTCGGGGGCCAGCGCAGGAGCGCCACCAAGCGTGGGGGCGATATTCCTGCTCCAGTTCAGCATGATCCGGTGGAGCTGGTCGACGCCATCGGTCAGCGCCGCGGGGCCGGGCTGCAGGATGTCGGCTGATTTGACCTCGAACAGTTGCCCGTGCCTTACCGCGTTGACACCTTCCCAGCCGGGGCGCGCCGCGACCTTCTCGGGCCGGAACTTCTTGCCGCACCAGGAGCCGATGATGATGTCGGGATTGCGCCGCACGATCTCCGCGCCATCGGCAATGATGCGGTCCTTGCCCAGCGACTGCCGCGAGAGCTCGGGAAAGCAATCGTCCCCGCCGGCGATGCCCACGAGCTCGGACACCCAGCGGATACCGCTGATGTGCGGCTCGTCCCATTCCTCGAAGAACACCTTGGGACGGCGCGGCAAGGCGCGCGCTGCCTGCTCGATGGCCAGCAGACGCGCCCGCATGACTTGCAGCAGTTCCAGCCCGCGCTGCGCTTGGCCCACCATCGCAGCCACCTGGTACAGCATGGAAAAAATTTCCTCCACGCTGCGCTGGTTGAACACCGTCACCTGCACACCCTTGCGGATGAGTTCGGCGGCGATGTCGGCCTGCAGATCCGAAAAGCCGAATACGCAGTCCGGGCGCAAGTCCAGGATCTTGTCGATCCTGGCCGAGAGGAAGGCGCTGACCTTGGGCTTTTCCTCCCGCGCCCGGCGCGGTCGCACCGTGTAGCCCGAGATGCCCACGATCCGCGCCTCCTGCCCGAGCAGGTACAGCCATTCCGTCGTCTCCTCCGTCAGGCAGACGATGCGTTGGGGGCCGAATGAAGAAGCCGATTTAAGCACGAGCCTCCTTTAGAACCGCACCCGCACCGCAGCGGTTACTGCTCGCCCCGCCTCGGGGTAGATGGACGCTGTCACGCCGGCTGAACAGCGGAAGGCCTGCGTGTAGTACTTCTTGTCGAAAAGGTTGCTGATGCCCAGCGACAGTTCCACCTGCTGCCACTGGTAGGCGTAGCGGACGTCGGCGGTGGTGTAGGCCGGCACGGTGCAAGCATTGTTGAAGTCCGGATGTTGAGAGGATACCCAGTTCACGCCGCCCGTCACGCGGTGCCCTGCGGCAGGCGCCCAGTCCGCGCGCACCGACAGCGTCTTGCCCGGCACCAGCGGCACGTCTTTGCCGGCGTAGGGGCCGGAGCGGAACGTTGCCTGCCGCACGCTGGCGTTGACGCGCAAGCCGACGGACCGGGTGAGTGCTTGGGACGCGTCCAGTTCCACGCCCTGCCGGCGAGTGGGATCGAAGTTGACGTTGGCGCCGAAGGGGCCGAAGGGGCCCAATCCGTTGGGGTCGAAACCGATCTCGTTATCGAGCAGGCTACGGTACAGGCGCGCTTCGAGTTTGCCGCCCGTGTAGGCCCAACGCGCACCCAACTCGACATCGCGTGAGGTCTGCGGTTTCAGCGCAACGCTCGGCGTGGTGAAGCTGAACTCATCGACGTTCGCCAACCGGAAACTGCGCCCTGCGCGGCCATAGACCGTAACGGCGGCCGCGACCGGGTGGCTCGCGCCGACCTCCCAGGCGTTCAGGCGATCCGCAAGCCCTGATGGCGCGGCGCTGCTGCTCTTGACGATGCGCTCGGTGCGTAGGCCAGCGCTCAAGCGCGTGCCGCCCGCGAAGGTGACATCGTCTTTCGCGTACCAGGCGCGAGAGGTCTGGCTCGCCGTGGAGCCAAAAGCTCCGAGCACCTCGCGGCGCCAGTTCGCATAGTCGGTCCCAAGTACCAGCAGGTTTTTCGCGCCGCCAATGCCGGCCTCGTTGCGGGCACGCAGCGAATAGTTGCTTGCGTCGATGTCGTAGTCGAACGGGAATCCGCTGTTCATGCTGGTCAGATTCTTCTCGCGGGTTCCTGCGTCGGCCGCGAGCTGCCAGCTTCCCAACTGCGCTTCGGCGAACACGCTGCTGCGCTCGCTGCGGATATGGGCCTTGTCGTTCGGCGTGGTCGTCTGGCGCGGGTTGGCCTGGTACTGCGCAGTGGTCAGCCCGCCCGGCAGCCCGGTATCCAGCGAATCGCGCGCGAATCGAGCCCCCATGCGCAGCCAGTCGTTGGACCACTGACCGGTCACGGAAGCGGCATCGGTTTCCGAGCGGAAGTTATCGCGGTGGTTGTCGCCCTCGCGCTTTTGACCCGATACGTCGAAGGAAAAGTTACCGGCAGCCACCGTGGCGCCGGCGCGCAGGTCGCGCAAGCGGTGGGTTCCCGCGCCCGCGTAGACGGAGGCGCTGTTGCGGCGGTCCTTGCCAGTGCCGGCCTTGGTGGTAATGATGATCACCCCGCCGGTCGCACCCTCGCCATACAGCACGGCGCCGCTGCCGCGCAGCACCTCGATGCGCTCCACCGACTCGATGGGGATGCCGGCCAGCCGCGTGCCGCCGAGGTCGGCTTCGCTGAAACGCAGCCCGTCGACGATCACCACTTGGTTGTTGTCCGCGGTGGCGCCGAAGCCCCGGAGGTCGAGGTTGTATTCGCCGCCGCCGTAGAAATCCTGCCGGCCAACGACACCTAGTACACGCATCAACGCCTCATTGATGTTGGCGGCACCGGAGGCCTGAATGTCCTCGGCGGTGACCACGCTGACCCCAAAGGGCAGCGATTGCGCGGGCTCGGCAAAGCGCGTGGCCGTGACCACGGTTTCCTTGAGCACCGGGGTCTGCGCAAAAGAGGACGGAAATGCGGCGGCGAGCGCCAGCGAAAGCGCAGCTGCGCGTGAAATACCAGTAGCGTTCATGATGGACGGAAACGTTTCAATACCCGAACCGGCTTCCCCGCCAGTACATTGGGCGTCACGGCTGCACGCTTATGAAGGCGTGCAGCCACCGTGTCGGCCGGTATCCGGGCTGGCGGGACAACTTCCATCGCCTTCCCAGGCGCGCTGTTCAGACGCGCCCAGTGGCTTCTCGTGATGGAAGCGGAATTTCCCGAAAGGGAAATTCGACCGCTTACCGTTGCGGGGGCAGCGCAGGTTAGGTCCGCCGTGACCGGCATTCCCTCCTGCTTCCCGTTGAACTGCGGCATGCGAACCACACCGCGAGCACCAACGCTTTTATTTTACGGTCGAAATCTGTCACAAAACCATACAATCGGCCCAGATATGCCCAGTGCCTCCCAAATCGACCAGATTGCGGAACGCGTCGAGCGCCTGCTTGTACGTTATGAGGAATTGCAGCGCACCAACGCGCTGCTGGCGGAACAGGTCGAGGTGCTCACGCGCGAGCGCGACTCGCTGAAGTCGCGGCTGTCCGCGGCTCGCACTCGCGTCGACGCGCTGCTTGAGCGCCTTCCGGACATCAAAAGCGCCGCATGATGAAACAGCTGGAAGTCCAGATCATGGGCCAGAGCTACCTGCTGTCCTGCCCTGCCGGCGGCGAGCAGCGGCTGCTGGAGGCGGTGGAAAAAGTGGACACCGCCATGTGCAAGATCCGCGACGCGGGCAAGGTGAAGGCCCGCGACCGTATCGCCGTGCTGGCCGCGCTGAACCTGGCCTTCGACGTCAGCGACCGCGGTGTGCCGGCGTTCCAGGCCTCCGGATTCGCGCCGTCGGAGCTGCCGGTCAATGGCAACGGCATCGGCCCCGGGCACGACGCGAACGACCCGCGGCTGGCGGGCCTGCTGCAGCGGCTCGACAACGCGCTGGGCGACGACGGCCGCCTGATCTGACGAGCTTCACAGTTCGGATTTTATTTCGGGTGTCAAGGCAAATTTTTTTCACGGCCGACCGCATGGTATTTGCGGTGGACACCCACCGCGCCCGTGGCAGCACCTAGAATGGAATTGTCTGCAGTGCGTGCCGGGCTTTATATTTCCTTGAACCAATGCTCTTTGAGCGCGGGCTTGGAAAATCGCTTGGCGAGCGTGATCGTCTCGCGTCAGATGAACCCAACGCCAAGCTGACCTCGCCCACCTGAACCCTGGTTCAGGATGCCGGTCCGGTGGCACTTGCAGGCACCTATTCCGTCGCAGGAAACGCCGCGGCTTTTCTTGTGGCCCGGCCGGTGTGGAGGCGAGTCGCACGGCCCTGCGAGAATCGGCGGATGCTCTTGCCACCGCTTCTTATCCTGCAACTCGCCCTCCTGGGTATCGGTACCGGTTTTCTCGCGGGCCTGCTGGGCATCGGCGGCGGCATGCTCATGGTGCCCTTCATCACCATCATCCTGTCGAACCAGGGCGTCTCACCCGACCTGGCAGTCAAGATGGCCATCGCCACCTCGATGGCCACGATTATCTTCACGTCGGTTTCAAGCGTGCGCGCCCACCACAAGCGCGGCGCCGTGCGCTGGGATATCGTCCGGCGCCTGGCGCCCGGCATCGTGGTCGGCAGCATCCTGGGCAGCCTGGGCGTCTTCGCCCTGCTCAAGGGCTCGTACCTGGCTCTCTTTTTCGGGCTGTTCGTGGGCTTCTCGGCCACGCAGATGTTCCTGGACAAAAAACCCAAACCCACGCGGCAAATGCCCGGCACGGCGGGACAATTCGCCGCCGGCGGCGTCATCGGCTTCCTTTCGGGACTGGTGGGCGCGGGGGGAGGCTTTATCAGCGTGCCGTTCATGGCCTGGTGCAACGTGGCCATCCATAACGCCGTCGCCACCTCGGCCGCGCTGGGGTTCCCGATCGCCTCAGCCAACGTGGCCGGCTATGTGATCAGCGGCCTGGCGGTTGAAAACCTGCCACCGGCTTCTTTCGGCTACATCTGGCTGCCGGGACTGGCCGTCATCGCGCTGTGCAGCGTCTTCACGGCGCCGCTGGGCGCGAGGGCCGCACACGCACTGCCCGTGGGCAGGCTCAAACGGGTGTTCGCCAGCATCCTCTATGTGCTCGCGGCCTACATGTTTTACAAGGGCCTGTCGGGCTGAAAGCGCGCACAATCGAGGGGTGACCTCTCAAAAGCAAGCCACCTCCATCCGCCTGCGCTATCACGCGGACCTGCAGTACGACGTGCGCTCGCCCGGCTGCGATTTCATTTTCAACGTGCAGGCCGCGCGCACCGGCCAACAGCACGTCGTGAGCGAGAAGCTCGAGATCAGCCAACCGGTGCAGCCGCAATACTTCGTTGACCCGGCGACGAATTCAAGGTACCTGCGGCTGCGGGCCGACGAAGGCCCCTTGCGCGTCTATTGCGAGACGGTGGTCGACCTGCTGCTGCACCGCGCGCCGGCGGCGAGCTTGCCCGAGGTCCCGGTCGCGCAGCTGCCCGCCGGAACCCTGCCGTACCTCTACCCCAGCCGCTACTGCCAGTCGGACCGCCTGCACCGGTTCGCGTTCGCCCAATTCGGCGGGCTGCAGCAAGGCTACGGCCGGGTGCAGGCGATCCGGGACTGGGTGCGCAGCCATGTCGATTTCGTATCCAACAGTTCCGACGGCAATACGTCGGCCGTCGACACGCTGGTGAC
Organism: Ramlibacter sp.; assembly: GCA_013815685.1. GTDB lineage: Bacteria > Pseudomonadota > Gammaproteobacteria > Burkholderiales > Burkholderiaceae_C > Ramlibacter. The sequence continues at coordinate 47,192 of JACDFR010000016.1, read as the reverse complement.
CAAGCAGGGCGTGTGCCGCGACTTCGCCCACCTTATGATCGCCTTGTGCCGGGCCGTCAACATCCCCGCGCGCTTCGCGACCGGCATCGACTACGGCGCCGACCCGGCCCTGGGGCCGCCCGACTTCCATGCCTACGTGGAAGCCTTCGTCGGCGATGGCTGGTTCATGTTCGATCCGTCGGGCACCGCCATTCCCATGGGCTTCATCCGGCTGGCGACCGGGCGCGACGCGGCCGACTGCGCGTTCGCATCGATTTTCGGCAGCGTGGAATGGAAGTCTCCGCTGATCGGGATCGAGCCGATCGCCGGCGCCGACGGTGTGCGCCGGATGCCCGAGCATTGCGACGATGCGCTGTCCACCGACGCGGCCGAACGCCTTTGAGCGGCGGCCCTCGCGATCCTCAGGTTGCGAATGCGGGAACCCGGGCGTTGGCCAGCGGGCGGAAACCGGTGCAAGGTCCGAACAGCCGGTCAAGCGGCGCGGCGTTGTAAAGCGCCTGCAGCCGGCTGCGGCCATCTCGATGGCAATGGCTTCGCCTGGGCCGCCATGGGCGCTGCCTCCGAAACTCATGCTGCGCCGTCCGGCGCGGCCCGGATCGAACACATCGGGCCTGGAATTGAGCACGGCGTCGCGGTTGGCTCGCCAGCACGACCAGCACGCCCTGCCCTTGTGTCACCGTGTGGCCCGCCAGGGTGATGTCGGCGGCCGCGAACCGGCGCGTGTTCTGTACCGGCGCATCCCATCGCGCGACCTCCGCCACGAGCCCTCGCCATGCCGCAAGCGAGCCCAGGCCGGCGAGCAGTTGAGGCCACTCGCGCAAGAGGCGGACAGCCGCGTCGTGCGCGTGGCGGCGCTTGGCCGCGAGCGCCCGCACGGCCCATCAGGTACCGCCGATGCCCACGGTTACCTTCCCTGTGCCCAGGCAGACGGGGCAGTCGCCCTCGGCCGCGTGCCCGCTGCCGCCGCAGTTCGGGCAGAGGTTGTCGCCGGGACCCGGAGCGCCTCCGGGAAGTTGGTTACCGGGCAAGACCGTGAGGTCAATCGACGCTCCCGGGTCTTCCTCACCGGCCACCGACTCAGCCAGGTCTATGGGGCCGGTCGACATCAAGTCGTTTCCTGCAGCACCGCCTGCCGCAGTCCGCCGCGCACCCGCCGCGGGTGTTGGGCTTCGTACTCCAGGGCGCCGGTGAGATTGACGGTCATCGATTGAGCCTTCCTGTTCGGGTTGAATTACTGCTCGAACGGCGATTCGGCAAGCGTCGCGCCGGAAACAACATTCCACAGCGGAACCGCGCATGCAGGACCAGAACTCGGTGAAACATTCCCAGGGATTGAGTAACGGCGGCTGGCAGCTCGGCCGCCGCCGGCGCCGCTCTCAGCGGCCCTGCCAGGAGGGACTGCGTTTGTCGCAGAACGCGCTGACTCCCTCGCGAAAATCGGCGCTGCCATAGCTGCGCTCGATCAAGTCGCGACCGTCGGGCAGGCCTTGAATCAACAGCCGGCTCAACGCCTCCTTGGTCACGGCCTGCGTCACGGGTGCGAGCGAGGCCAGCCGGCGGCACAGGTCCGCAGCCGCCGCGTCGATTCCCTCACTGTCCACCAGATGCGCCAGGTATCCGCAGCGCAGTGCTTCTTCAGCCGTCAAAATCTCCGCACCGATCAGCATGCGCTGGACACGAGGCCGGCCGAACGCGGCCGCCAGCCGGGCGAGGTTCGCCATCGACAGGCAATTGCCGAGCGTCCGGGCGATGGGAACGCCGAAACGCGCAGCGGGGGTCGCGATCCGGATATCGCAGGCCGTCGCGATGGCGAGGCCGCCGCCGACCGCCCAACCCTCGATCACGGCCACCGTCGGCATCGGCAGTGCCTCGATCGCTGCGATGCCTTCATCGATCCGCGCCTCATACGCGACGCCCGCTTGGCCGTCGCGGAACTCCCTGAACTGCTCGATGTCGGTGCCGGCGACGAATGCATCGTGTCCCGCGCCGCGCATGCAGACCACGCGCACGCCGGGCTGGGTGCGCAGGCGCTCGCAAATCTCGCGCAGCTGCGCATACATCGCCCAGGTCATCGCGTTGCGTGCCGATGGCCTGTCGAACACCACCGACGCCAGCCCGGCGTCGATGTCCAGATGAACGGCGCCGTCGCTCATGCGCAGAAGGCCCCCTGCGCTTGCAGCCGCGCCCGCTCTTCCTCATGGATGCCAAGTTCGGCCAAAACTTCGGCCGTGTGCTCACCCAGCAGCGGCGGATGGCGTCTCACTTGTTGCGGGGTACCCGACAGCTTGACCGCAAACCCGATGTTGGGCACCTTTCCTTCGATGGGGTGATCAATCTCCATGCGCATCCCGCGCACGCGGGCATGCTCGCTCTCGAACGCTTGTGGATAGCTGAGGATCGGCCCCGCGGGAATACCCGCGGCCAGCAGCGTGTCGACCCAGTAGTCCTTGGGGCGCTGGCGAAACGTTTTCTCCAGCTCCTGCTCCAGTGCCGCCCGGTTGGCCAGGCGCAGGGAGATCGTCGAGAAGCGCTCATCGGCCAGCAGCTCCACCCGCTCGATCACGTTGCACAGCAGCTGCCAGAGTTTCTGGTTGTTCGCTCCCATGACGAAATAGCCGTCCGAGCTGGCCATCGCCTGATAGGGCGCCGTCATCTTGTTGGACGTGCCCAGCGGCTCGGGCGGTCTGCCCGTGCCCCAGTACTCCGAGATGTCCCACACCGAAAACGCGAGGGCCGAATCGAACAGCGACGCATCCACATGCTGGCCCTGCCCCTTCGATTTCACACCGATGTAGGCGGCCAGGGTGGCATAGATGGCGAACAGCGCGCAGCCGATATCGGCGACCGGAACGCCGGCTTTCACCGGGGGACCGCCGGGATACCCTGTCACGCTCATCACGCCCGACATGGCCTGAGCCATCAGGTCGAAGCCGGGCCGGTCGGCCCAGGGTCCGGTCTGGCCAAAGCCGGAGATGCTGGTGTAGACGAGCCGGGGGTTGATTTGCTTCAGGTCGTCGTAACCCAGGCCCAGCCGCTTCATCGCGCCGGGCCGGTAATTCTCGATCAGGATGTCGGCATCCGCGGCCATGCGCAGCAGCAGCGCGCGGCCGGCCTCGGTTTTCAGGTTCAACGCGACGCTGCGCTTGTTGCGGTTCATGTTGAGGAAACCCATGCTGTCGGTTCCCTTCATCTTGAAGCCCATCGAGCCGCGGGTCTGGTCGCCGCCGCCGGGCGGCTCGATCTTGATCACGTCGGCGCCGAGGTCGGCCAGCAGCATGCAGGCGTACGGGCCCGCCATCACCTGGCTGATGTCCAGGACGCGAACGCCCTCCAGCGGCAGCGGCCTTGCGGCTTGCATCACGCCTCGCCCTTCACTCCGCCGTCCTTGATGATCTTGGCCCACTTGATCTGTTCGGCCTGCATGAACTCGCCGAACTTCTCGGTGGAGCCGCCGCCGTCCTGCGCGCCGGAAGCCGCGAGCTTTTCCACCACGTCGGGCATCAGCATGACCTTGTTGATGTCCTCGTTCATGCGCCTGGCCATGGCCACCGGCAGTTTCGCGGGACCAGCCAGGCCATACCACGTCGTCGCTTCGAAGCCGGGAAAGCCTGATTCGGCCATGGTCGGCACATTCGGGTAGGCCGGCACCCGCTGCTGGCGTGTCTGCGCGATGGCAATCGCCTTGCCGCTCTTCACATGCGGCGTGGCGGCGGTCATCGTGTCGAAGCTGTACTGGATGGTGCCGCCGATCAGGTCGGTCAGCATCGGGCCCGACCCCTTGTAGGGCACGTGGATCGCCTTCACCTTCGCAGCCAGCATGAACATCTCCAGCGCCAGATGCTGGGCACTGCCCGTGCCGGCCGAACCGAAGCTCACTTTGCCCGGGTTGGCGCGGCACAGCTCGACCAGGTCCTTCACGGTCTTGGCGGGCTGGCTTTCGTTGCAGATCAGGAGGTTGGGCGTGACGCCTACCAGCACGATAGGCTGGAAGTCCCTGGCCGGGTCATAGTTCACCTTCTGCAGCGCGGGGGTGATCGCCTGGCTGTTGATGTGCGCCATCAGGAGCGTGGTGCCGTCGGCGGGCTGCTTGGCGACGTAATCGGCGGCGATGGTGCCGGACGCACCGGCCTTGTTCTCGACGATGACCTGCGTCTTCCACATGTCACCCAGCTTCTGCCCGATGACGCGGGCCAGGATGTCGGTGCCGCCGCCGGGCGCGAAGCCCACGATGATGCGCACCGGCCCGGCGGGCAGGCCCTGCGCGCGCAGCATGGGGGCCGCGAGCGTGGCGGCGCTGGCCGTCAGTGCGGCGGTGAACGTTCTGCGTTGCATGTTGTCTCCTTGGGTCGTGTGAATCTATGCTGCCATCTGCAGGGATACCGGCGCGGGATGCCCGGCGAAGAAGTCCATCGCCGCCTGCACGCCCGAGCCGGCGAGCTTGACGCCGCAGAGTTTCAGGCCCATCTCGCAGCCGGCCAGCGCGGCCATCAGCGTGAGGTCGTTGCAGTCGCCCAGGTGGCCGATGCGGAACATGCGGCCCTTGACCTTGCCCAGCCCGGTGCCGAGCGAACAGTCGAAGCGTTCGTAGATCACGCGGCGCACGGCGTCGGCGTCCACATCCGCGGGCACGATCACGCCGGTGAGAACGGGCGAGTAAACGGCCGGGTCGGCGCACTGGATCTCCAGCCCCCAGGCCTTCACGCCGGCGCGCACGCCCTCGCCCCAGCGCTGGTGCCGCGCGAACACCCCGGGCAGGCCGCCATGCCCGGGCGCGAGCAGCATGTCGCAAGCCTGCGCCAGGCCGTAAAGCAGGTTGGTATTGGGCGTGTAGGGCCAGTAGCCCGTCTTGTTCATCTCGACAATCTCGTCCCACGCCCAGAAAGCCTTTGGCAGCCGGGCCGACTCGCTCGCTTCAAACGCCCTGGGCGACAACGCGTTGAAGCTGATGCCCGGCGGCAGCATGAGGCCTTTCTGGGAACCGCTGATGGAGACGTCGACGCCCCACTCGTCGTGCTTGTATTCGGCACAAGCCAGCCCGGAGATGGTGTCCACCATCAGCAGCGCCGGGTGCTTCGCCGCGTCGATGGCCTTGCGCACGGCGGGAATATTGCTCGTCACGCCGGTGGAGGTTTCGTTGTGCACCACGCAGACGGCCTTGATCGCATGCGCGGTGTCGGCCCTCAGCCGATCCTCGATCATCGAAGCCTGGACGCCGCGGCGCCAGCCCTCGGCGCCCGGCAGGCCGAGGAACTCCGGCTTCAGGCCCAGGCGCGTCGCCATCTTGCTCCACAGGCTCGCGAAGTGACCGGTCTCGTACATCAGAACCGCGTCGCCGGGGCTGAGCACGTTGCACAAGGCCGCTTCCCAGGCGCCGGTACCGGACGCGGGATAGATGACGACGGGATGGCGGGTCTGGAAGATCTGCTGGATGCCTTTGAGCACCCGCAGGCCCAACGCCCCGAATTCGGGGCCGCGGTGGTCGATGGTGGGCAGGCTCATCGCGCGCAGGATGCGGTCGGGTACCGGTGACGGGCCAGGGATCTGGAGGAAGTGGCGTCCGGTGGGATGGAAGTCGAGCGTGAGCATGATGGGGTTAGCGGATATTTTTCGACATTTTTTGCATACAAAATTAGAATGTCAAGGTCGTCCATACCTAAGCATCTCTTTACATCGTATTTTTCTGCATACAAAATGATTGGATGACCGCAGAGATTCTCTCCATCCCGCGCACCGGCCTGCACGAACAGGCGGCGCACCGCCTGCGCCAGATGCTGGTGGAAAACCGCATCGCGCCGGGCGCCAAACTCAACGAGCGCGAACTCTGCGAGGTGCTGAAGGTTTCGCGCACCCCATTGCGCGAAGCGATCAAGATGCTGGCGGCCGAGGGACTTGTCGAGCTGCTGCCCAACCGTGGCGCCATCGCGGTGTCGCTCAGCGAAGAGGACGTGCTCCACACCTTCGAGGTCATGGCCGGCCTGGAAGCGCTTTCTGGGGAACTGGCGGCACAACGTGTCACCGACGAGGAAATCGCGGACATCCGCGCCACGCATTACGAGATGATGGCGGCCTACACCCGCGGCGACCTCTCCAACTACTACCGCCTGAACGCCCGCATTCACCGGGCGATCAACGCGGCGGCCAAGAACCCGGTACTCACCGTGACCTACAACCAGGTCAACACCCGGCTGCAGGCGCTCCGGTTCCGCTCCAACCAGGACGGGGCCAAGTGGAAGCGCGCGGTGCACGAACACGAAAAAATGGTCGAGGCCCTGGCCGCGCGCGACGCACCCGCGATGCGCCAGATATTGCTGACCCACCTGCAGAACAAGCGTGACGTGGTCGTCGAACAATTGCGCGCCGGTACGGCAACTCGCGTTTCGGGAGCCCTGCGGTGAACGCACGCTTGACTCCAAAATCCGCGCGGTCGGCGCCGGACGCGGTGTATGAACGCGCCGCCAGGGTCGCCAACGATACCGCCGGCCTGCTCGCCCGGCGCCTCGCCGCCGAAACACAGGGCGAGGTGCTGTTCTCGGCGGCCGACCGAGGGCGCTACGCGACCGACGCCTCGATCTACCAGGTGGTGCCCACAGGCGTGTTCGTTCCAGGCGACAGCGCGGACGTGAAGCTCGCGCTGGACATCTGCCGCGACCTGAAGGTGCCCATCGTTGCGCGCGGGGCCGGGACCAGCCAGTGCGGGCAAACCGTCGGGGCCGGATTGGTCATCGACCATTCCCGGCATGTGCGCAAGATCCTGCACGTGGACGCGCAAGCACGCACGGCCGAGGTGGAGCCCGGCATGGTGCTGGACCACCTCAATCTCGCGCTGAAAAAACTGGGCTTGTGGTTCCCCGTCGACGTCTCCACCAGCGCCCAGGCGACGCTGGGCGGCATGGCCGGCAACAACTCGTGCGGCAGCCGGAGCATCGCCTATGGGAACATGGTTCACAACGTGGCCGGTGCGCAAGCATGGACTTTCGATGGAGAGTTGCATCGCTTCGGGCGCTACGAGGACGCCGCGGGCCGGGCCCGCGCCATCGGCGACCACGTGCGGGGGATGGCCGCCGCGCTGGCGCCTGAAATCGACCAGCATTGGCCCAAGGTGATGCGGCGGGTGGGCGGCTACAACCTGGACATCTTCCGCAACCAGAGCGAGCGGCCCTACACCGCGGACGGCTCGGTCAACCTCGCCCACCTCCTCGTGGGCAGCGAGGGAACGCTGGCGCTGACCCGCTCGCTCACGCTGCGGCTGGCCGAGCTTCCCCGGGCCAAGGTGCTGGGGGTCGTGAACTTCCCGACCTTCTACAAGGCGATGGACAGCGCGCAGCACATCGTCAAGCTGGGGGGCGACGGGACGTTGACGGCAGTCGAACTGGTAGACCGCACCATGATCGATCTGTCGCTCGAGAACCCCGCGTTCGAGCCCGTGATCCGTGCCGCGGTGATCGGACGGCCCGAGGCCGTGTTGCTGGTCGAATTCGCCGGCGGCGACAAGGCCGCGCTGGTACGCAAGCTCGAGGAGCTCGGGGAGCTGATGGGCGACCTGGGGCTGCCGGGCTGCGTCGTGAAGATGACCGACGAGGACGCCCAGAAGAACCTGTGGGAGGTGCGCAAAGCCGGCCTGAACATCATGATGAGCCTGAAGGGCGACGGCAAGCCGGTGAGCTTCATCGAAGACTGCGCCGTTCCCCTGGAGCACCTGGCGCAGTACACCGATGCGCTGACGCAGGTGTTTCGCAAGTACGGCAGCAGGGGAACCTGGTACGCGCATGCCTCCGTGGGCACCTTGCATGTGCGGCCGATCCTGGACATGCGTACCAGCGGGGCGCCCAAGATGCGAGCCATTGCCGAGGAAGCCTCGGAACTCGTGCGCAAGTTCAAGGGCGCCTACAGCGGGGAACATGGCGACGGCTTGTGCCGCGGCGAGTGGATAGGCTGGCAGTTCGGCCCGAGGATCAACGATGCGTTCTCGCAGATCAAGCATCTTTTCGATCCCCAGGGCCTGCTTTGCCCGCAACGCATCATCGACCCGCCGCGCATGGACGACACACGGCTGATGCGCTTCGCGCCCGGGTATCGCGTCATCCCGCTGAAGACGGCGTTGGACTGGAGCGCCTGGGACGTTCAGAACGACCCCGCGACCGAGCGCATTTCGGCGCCGGGAACAGGGGGCGATCCGGCGCAAGGCCTGGCCAAGGCCGTCGAGATGTGCAACAACAACGGGCATTGCCGCAAGTTCGACGCCGGGACCATGTGCCCGAGCTACCGCGTCACCCGCGATGAGAAGCACCTGACCCGGGGGCGCGCCAACACGCTGCGCCTGGCGCTGTCGGGGCAGCTGGGTGCCCAGGGCCTGGCCAGCGACGAGGTGCGGGACGCGCTGGACCTGTGCGTCAGCTGCAAGGGATGCAAGCGCGAATGCCCGACCGGCGTGGACATGGCCAGGATGAAGATCGAGTTCCTCCACCACCACAAGCAAAAGCATGGGTACACGCTCAAGGACAAGCTCGTCGCCCATCTGCCGGACTACGCCATGCGGGCGAGCCGGTGGGGGCCGTTGCTGAACCTGCGCAATCGCATTCCGCTGCTCGCCCGATGGAGCGAGAAGCTGCTCGGCTTTTCCGCGCGGCGCAGCTTGCCGGCGTGGCAAACCAGGCACTTCTTCAACGAGAAGCCGCGCACCGCCACGCGCGACGAGGTCCTGGCGGCCGTCCGGCCGGTGGTGCTGTTCGTCGACACGTTCAACGGCTTCTTCGAATCGCCGAATGCGCGCTCGGCGCTGCAGGTCTTGCAGGCCGCCGGCTACACGGTTCACGTGGCCGCCAAGGCCGGCGCGGACGGCCTGCACCTGTGCTGCGGCCGGACCTTCCTTGCCTGCGGCATGGTCGACGAGGCGCGTGCCAAGGCCCGTGAAGTGGTCGACTCGCTGCTGCCGTTCGCCGAGCAGTTCATTCCCATCGTCGGCCTGGAGCCCTCGTGCCTGTTGACCTTGCGAGACGAGATCCAGTCCATGGGCCTGGGCGCCCCCGCGCAAGTCGTGGGCGCTCAGGCGCTGCTGCTCGAAGAGTTCCTGGCCCGCGAAGACCGCGCCGGGCGCCTGGCGGATCTCAGGCGGCAACTGCGTCCGCTGGACAAGCGCGTGCTGGTGCACGGGCACTGCCACCAGAAAGCCTTCGGCGCCGTCGCGCCGGTGCTCGAGGTGCTCAAGCTGATTCCGGGTGTCCATCCGGAACTGATCGAAAGCAGCTGCTGCGGCATGGCGGGCAGCTTCGGCTATGAAGCGTCGCATTACGAAGTCTCGATGCGGATGGCCGAGTTGAGCCTGTTGCCCGCGCTGCGAAAGGATGCCGCGGCGATCGTCGTCGCAGATGGAACGAGTTGCCGACACCAGATCCGGGATGGGGCGCAGCGCGACGCGGTCCATGCCGCGGTGCTCCTGGCGGCCCAGTTGTAGCCCGGGGCGGCACAATAGCGCCCATGACCGCCCCGACCATCCGTTCCGCACTTCCCGCCGATGAACACGCGTGGCGCAGGCTGTGGCGCGGCTACTGCGACTTCTATGGCGCCAGCGTTTCGGATACGGTCAGCAACCGCACATGGACGCGCATCCTGGACCCGGATTCCGCCATCATGTGCATCGTCGCGGAGGTCGACGGCCAGGTGTACGGCTTCGCCAACTGCGTGGTGCACGAGAACACCTGGGAGACCCAGGCGGTGTGCTACCTGGAAGACCTGTTCGTGGAGCCTTCGGCAAGAGGGCACGGCATGGGCAGGGCCTTGATCGAGTGGCTGCGCAATTCCATGAGGGCCGAAGGCTGGGCCCGCCTGTACTGGATGACCCATGGGAACAACCAGGCTCGCAGGCTCTACGACGAATTTTCGCTTGCCGACGGCTTCGTGCGCTACGTGGTCAAGCAGGCTTGATGCTATAAATCGGGTCCCGCTCGGCAATGAGCAACGATTGAAAGGACGAAATGACCCGACTTCCTTCCCTTGCCGCGGCTTTGCTGCTGGCCGCCGTGGCCCTCGCCGGATGCACGACGGCGCCACCGGCCACGACGGGCTGGGAGACGCTTATCGACGGGCCCACGGGATTGAACAACTGGGTGAGCGTCGGCGGCGGCAACTGGCGCGCGCTTGATGGCGCCATCGTAGCGGACAGCCGCGCCGGCAGCGATGGAGCATTCCTTGTCTCCCACAACTCGTACAAGGACTTCCAGATCCGCGCCGAATTCTGGGTCAGCGCCGATGCCAATAGCGGCATCTACATGCGGTGTGCCGACGTGAGGCCGATCACCGACCGGTCCTGCTACGAAGCCAACATCTTCGACCGCCGTCCCGACCCCACCTACGGCACCGGCGCCATCGTGCATCTGTCCAAGGTGTCGCCGATGCCCAAGGCAGCGGGCAAATGGAGCACGTACGACATCACCGTCAAGGGCAATCGGATCACGGTGACGCTTAACGGCACGAAGACGGCCGAAGCGGAAGACGGCCGGCTCGCCAGCGGACCCGTCGCGCTTCAGTTCGCCGGCGGCGTCGTGAAGTTCCGGAAGTTCCAGATAAGGGCCCTGTAGGCACAGGGAGATGCGCCGCGCTGGCGGGCCGCCGTTACCTGCGGGCCTTCTTGGCCGCGGGGACAGGCAGCTTGACGCCGTGGTCGTTGAGGAAAGCGCGGATCAGCCGGCGCATCACCTGGGACGGCGTCATGTCCTGGGCGTGGCAGAGCTTTTCGAACGCTTCCTTGCGGCCCGGGTCGATGAGCACTGTGAGCCTGGCTGTCTTGTTCTCCATTGAGCAGTCTCGATGTTAATCAAATTATAATTGCTTTTTTGACTAACGTGGTGCTCCGACGGGCTCGGGCGACCCTGCCGCGATGCCCGGCTCCAGCCTCATGCAGGTGGAAGCATGATGCCTTTCTTGCGGCAAAAGTCCTTGAGTTCAACCAAGGTCAGGTTCACTGCCCTGGAGGTCTGGGTGAGGTCCCCCTGGCGGATCAAGTCCACGGCGACAATACCGGGTCCGCCCCTCTCGGTGTGGCACCGCAGCACGAGCCACACGTCGCCATTGGCGCAGACCAGCTTGTCCCCCTTGCCGGGCACCCTCATTTATTGCGCGTCCTCTTCGCAGCGGGTCCGTAGGGAACCCCATGTTTTTCAAGGTACTGTCGGATGAGCTGACGCACCACCTGCGACGAAGTTACGTCCTGCGACGAGCACAGCTCGTCGAACGCCTTCTTTTTGGCGGGGTCAATCAAGATCGTCAATCGGGCTTTTTCTTCCATGCACTCACCAGGCAATAGGTTAATAACATGATAATACTCTGCGCCTATGGTTGAACGTCAATGGTAGTACTTTTGCCGTGGATGCGCTAGGACGGTTCCCGCGCTACGGCTGGGCCTTTGGCCTGCCGGGATGTCATCCTTTTCCGATGTCGAGAGCGGCATTGGCGCGAGCACTGGGCCTTGGCCGATGGATGAGGCTGGCGCTACGCCAAAGCCCCGGAACAGCTATGCGCTTGCGGATGAAACGCCCGTCGCGCCCGACCATGGTCAGTTCCACGAAACGCGACGCGTACCTGCCCGGCTCGCTGAGGTTGAACTCGAAGCCGCCCAGGTCGTGGCGCTTGATGTTCCAGGTGCTCTCGCGCGCCACTCAGGTGAAAAGCAGTTTGTGCTCTTCGCGCAGCAGATTCTTCTGGACCTTGCCCATGGTGTTGCGCGGCAGCTCGCGCACCACGAAGCAGCGCTTGGGAATCTTGAAATTGGCCAGTTGCGATTTAAGCCGCGCGACGATCTGTTCGCCGTCCAAGCTCGCGCCGGGCTTGGGCACCACCACGGCCACACCCGCCTCGCCGAAATCGGGATGCGGCACACCGACCAGCGCACTCTCGGCCACGCCCGGCATCTCATTGATGTAGCCCTCGATCTCGGCCGGGTAGACGTTGTAGCCGCCGCTGATGATCAGGTCCTTGCTGCGGCCGACGATGGTGACATAGCCCAGCTCGTCAAGCTTGCCGACGTCGCCCGTCTTGAACCATCCATCCGCCGTGAACTCTTCGTGGGTCTTCTCCGGCATGCGCCAATAGCCCTTGAAAACGTTCGGGCCCTTGACTTCGATGCCACCGACTTCGCCGGTCGCAAGCTCGCTTGCATCTTCCGCGCGTACCCGCAAACCTACGCCAGGCAACGGGAAACCAACGGTGCCGCCGCGGCGCCGGCCTTCTTCCTCGCGGTAAGGGTTCGAGGTCAACATGAGGGTCTCGCTCATGCCGTACCGCTCCAGGATGGTGCGGCCGGTGCGCACTCGCCACTCATTGAAAGTTTCGATCAGCAGCGGCGCCGAGCCTGAGATGAACAGACGCATGTGCCGCGCCGCCTCGGGGGTGAGCGACGGCTCGGCCAGCATGCGCACATACAGCGTGGGCACGCCCATGAGCACGGTGGCCTCGCGCATGTTGGCGATCGCCCGCCTGGGGTCGAATTTTCCCAGCCAGATCATCTTGCTGCCGTTGAGCAGCGCCCCATGGAGCGCAACGAACAGGCCGTGGACATGGAAGATGGGCAGGGCGTGAATCAGCACGTCGCCGGCCTGCCAGCCCCAGTAGTCCTTGAGCACCTGTGCGTTGGAGAGCAGGTTGCCGTGGCTGAGCATCGCGCCCTTGCTCCGGCCGGTGGTGCCGCTGGTGTACAGGATGGCCGCCAGGTCGTCGCTGTTGCGCCGCACCGGCTCGTGGCTGTCGCTGTGATGCGCTGCCCGCTCCAGGAGGGACCCGGTGCGGTCCTCGTTGAGCGTGAAGACGTTGCGGGTCCCGGCCTTGAAAGCGATCTTGCTGACCCAGCCGAAGTTCTTGCCGCTGCACACCACCACCGCGGGCTCGGCATTGCCGACGAAGTACTCGATCTCGGCGCTTTGGTAGGCCGTGTTGAGCGGCAGGAAGACATAGCCGGCACGCAAGGTCGCCAGGTAAAGGATCATGGCCTCCACCGACTTCTCGACCTGCGCGGCCACGCGCGATCCTTCGGGCAGGCTCAAGGCCCGCAGCAGGTTAGCCATCATGGCCGTGCCCCGATCGAGGTCACGCCAGGAATACACCAGGCCGTCGTCGGTTTCCACTGCGGCGCTGTCGAGGTCTTGCGGAAAGGCCGCGCGCAGTGCGGCAAAGAGATTGTGGTTGTTCATCTGTCAGAACGCGGGCTTGCGTTTTTCCAGGAATGCCGTGACGCCTTCGCGGTGCTCGGCGCTGCCGGCGTAACGGTAAGGGTCATGAGGCTCGCGCCGCTGGACCAGCGCCCGCAACGCCTGCTTGTTCAGGCGGGCCGCGTTGGGTCCCAACGCAGCCACACGCTGCGCACTGGCCATGGCCTCGCGCGCCACCTCATGGTCGGGGACGACCCGGCCGAGGAAGCCGCGAGCCTTCATTTCGGACGCCGGCAGCACGGCGGCTTCGAGCAACATCTCCCGCACCGTCAGTTCGCCCGCGGCGCGCGCGACCAGCTGGGCTTCGCGCGGCGCCATCGGGAAGCCCAGCCTGGCGATCGGCGCGCCGAACTTGGCGGACTCGCCGGCAATGCGGATGTCGCAGCAGCTCGCGATCTCCATGCCGGCTCCCATGCATGCACCCTCGATCTGCGCCACGATCGGGACGTCGCAATCCAGCATGGCCGCCAGACCGCCCCACACGTCGGTTTCGTGGAAGTCACGCAGCTGCGAATCATCGAAACGGAAGCTGGGGTATTCGGAGATATCGCCGCCGGCGCAAAATGCACCATCCTCCCCCCGCACCACCACGCAACGCCAACGGCTCTCGGCCTGGATCCGGTGGAACACGGCGCGCAGCTCGCGCCACATCGCCCTTGCCATGGCGTTGAGCTTGCCGGGATAGGACAAGGTGACGAGCGCTATCGCGCCTTCCTCGGAGAACTGGATCTGTCCCGGCATCGGCAGGCGCGTCAGTCCAGCTTGACGCCGGAAGTCTTGACGACATCGGCCCAGCGCTTGATCTCGCCGTTCACGAACGAGGCGAACTGCTGCTGGCTCAGATTGGGGAACTCCGCGCCCTGGCTGGCCCAGATGGCCTTGAGCTCGTCGGACTGGATGGCCTTGCGAACGTCATCCACGATACGCGCCTGCGTGTCGGCGGGCGTTCCCTTGGGCGCCCACAGGCCATACCAGGTGGTCACCGTGTAGTCGGGCAAGCCAACTTCGGCCGCGCTGGGCACGTCGGGGAATGCGGCGTTGCGCCGAGGGCCCGACACCATCAATGCCTTGAGGCGCCCGCCCTTGATGTGCGCGGCCGACGAGCCCAGGCCGTCGAACATCATGTCGACATTGCCCGAGATCAGGTCTTGCAGCGCCGGCCCGGCGCCGCGGTAGGGGATGTGGGTAATGAAAGTCCTGGTCTGCTGCTTGAACAGCTCGCCCGCCATGTGGTGCGAAGTCCCGGCGCCTGCCGAGCCGTAGTTGTAGCGGCCGGGGCTGCGGCGCATCAATTCCAGAAACGACTTGAAGTCGCCGGCCTCGACGCGCCGTGGATTGACCACGACCACCTGCGGCACGCGCGCCACCAGGGTCAGTGGCACGAAGTCCTTTTCCAGGTCGTAGTCGAGCTTGGGGTAGATGGAAGGCGCGATCGTGTGGTGAACGGCGCCCATGAACAGCGCGTGGCCGTCGTTGGGCGCGCGCGCCGCGGCGCCGGCCCCCACGGTACCGCCGGCACCGCCCTTGTTGTCGATGACCAGCTGCTTGCCGGTCTGCTTGGCAAACTGGGCCGCGAGCGGTCGGGCGAACGCATCGGTGCCGCCGCCGGCCGGGAACGGTACGATCATCATGACCGGCTTGGCCGGCCAGGCAGACTGCGCCTGTGCGAAGGGGGACAACGCAGCGGCAGAGGCCGCCGCCGCTGCGCGCAGCATGTCGCGCCGGGAAAAGCTGAGATCCATGTTTTTGTCTCCGTAGATTTGGTTGAATTGCTTTCCCGCTAAAAATACAGGTCTTTGTGAACACAAAATCCGGCGCGGGGCACTTCGAAGGCTAAAACCCTACCGGGCGGGAACCGGGGCCGGCCGCGCGGCACCCCACAACCACAGCAGCACACCGGCCAGGATCATCGGCACGCACAGCCACTGGCCCATGCTCAAGCCCAGCGACAAGAGTCCCAGGTGGTTGTCGGGTTCGCGGAAGAATTCGGCAATGAATCGCAGCAGTCCATAGCCGATGAGGAAAACAGCCGAGACCTGGGCCGGCTTGCGCTCCTTGCGCGCATAGAGCCACAGGACCATGAAGAGCAGCAGCCCCTCCAACAGGAACTGGTAGACCTGCGAAGGGTGGCGCGGAACCATCGAGCCGCTCTGCGGAAACACCATCGCCCACGGCAGCGAGGGATCGGCAGCCCGGCCCCAGAGCTCACCATTGATGAAGTTGCCGATCCGCCCCGCCGCTAGGCCGGTGGGGACGCAGGGCGCGACGAAATCCATGACTTGCCAGTAGGGCTTTGCCCGGGAGCGGGCGAACCACCACTGCGAAGCGATGACACCCAGCATGCCGCCATGAAAACTCATGCCGCCCTGCCAGACGTAGAAAATCTCCAGCGGGTGGGACAAGTAGTAGCCGGGCTTGTAGAACAGGCAATAGCCCAACCGTCCGCCCAGTACCACCCCCAGCACGCCGAGGAACAGGATGTCCTCCACATCCTTGCGGCTCCAGGCGCCTGCACCGCGAACCGAGGCGAAAGGCTCGTGGCGCAGACGGCGCATGGCAAGCAGCATGAACAGGCCGAAAGCGGCAAGGTAGGTCAGCCCATACCAGTGGATGGCGATCGGCCCGAACTGGAGGGCGACAGGGTCGATCTTGGGATACATCAGCATGCGGCGTATTGTGCCTGCTCGGGGGGCATCCGGCGGCGTCCAGGCATTCCCGGGCGTCATGTGAGACCGCCAGTTTTTTCACCCATGCGAGGCCCGTCCCGTGATAGTTTGTGACCCCCCTTCCCCATCGGAGAGCGCGAATTGAAAAGTGGCAGCCAAAAACTCAGCGGTGTACTCATGATCACCCTGGGAGCCGCGTGCTTGATATCGCTTCTCTCATTCGGGGTTCGCGGCGCGTTCGGCCTGTTCACCGACCCGCTGAGCCGTGACCTGGGCACGTCGCGCGAGGTCTATTCGATCGCCATCGCCATCCAGAATCTCTGCTGGGGGATCGCGCAGCCCTTTGCCGGAATGGTGGCCGACCGGCACGGCGCACGGCGTGTGCTGCTGGGCGGCGCGACGCTGTATGTCCTGGGCATCGTGGGAATGGTGTTCGCCACCACGCCGGGACAGATCTACCTCACCGCCGGGGTGCTGGCCGGCGTGGGCATGGGCGGCGCGTCGTTCGTCACCGTGCTGTCGGCCCTGGGCCGTGCGATGCCGGAAACCCACCGCTCCTGGGCGCTGGGGCTGGGCACGGCCGCCGGGTCCCTGGGCCAGTTCGTGGTCGTGCCGCTGACGCAGGCTGTCATCGACCTCGGTAGCTGGCGCTATGGCGCATGGGCGCTGGCTGCCTCGACCGCCATCATCGTGGCGCTGGCGTTCTTCGTGCGCGGCGACAAGCCGCTGGCCCGGCCGGCCGGTTCGCGCCTGGTGTCCAGCCGGGAAATCATGGGCACGGCCTTTCGGCACCCCAGCTACATCCTGCTTGTCATGGGCTTCCTGGTCTGCGGCTTCCAGCTTGCCTTTATCACCACGCACTTTCCCCCTTACCTCAGCGACAAGGGCCTGGGCGCCGGCGTCGCCTCGTGGGCGATCGCCATGGTCGGCCTCTTCAATGTGCTGGGGGCTTACATAGCAGGCGTCTGGGGCGCCCGCTATAGCAAGAAAAACATGCTGTCGGTGATCTACTTCAGCCGCGCCGCGATCATCGCGGTTTTCATCATGACGCCAATAACGACCATGAGCGTCCTGCTGTTCGGGGCCGCGATGGGCCTGCTCTGGCTCTCCACGGTCCCGCTCACCTCCGGCCTGGTGGCCACTTTCTTCGGCACGCGATACATGGCTACCCTGTTCGGGGTGGTGTTCTTCAGCCACCAGGTGGGCTCGTTCTTCGGCGTACTCATGGGCGGCTACCTGTTCGAGCGCACCGGCTCCTACGACATTGTCTGGTGGTTCTGCATCGGCCTGTCCGTGCTCGCCGGCTTCGTCAACCTGCCGATCCGCGAACGGGAATCGCAGCCGTTCAGCCGGCTGGCCGCGGCATAGCCGTATACCCCATGCGCCACCTTGCCGCTCTCGCCGTGTGGATTGCGTCCCTGCTGGGTGCGGCGGTTCTACTCGATTCCATAGCGGCCAGGGACAGCGGCGCCGGGGTGGTTTGGGTGGTCACCCGCGGTCCCGGCGGCCAGGCCCTCAATCGGCTGCTCGAAAACGGCGATGCCCGGATTCTCAATGTCTGGGGCCGTGGCACGCTGGTGCAGTTGTCCGTCGACTCGATGCGCGACACTGCCCTGCCACCCGGCAGCACCTGGGCGACGTTGCGGCTGTCCCAGATTTCGTTCGGATTGCCGGGCTGCGGCTGACGGGGCGCGGGCACGGCGCCGCCGACGCCGCTGTGATCCAATGTGGAGGAGTCCCCCTCATCAGATCGCGCAATGCCGGAGCCGCTCGCCACCCTTTTTTCCCTGGAATTCCTGAAGGCCTTCGTGGCCGTCGGCCGCCGGATGAGCATTACCCTGGCCGCCGAGGATCTTTGCCTGACCCAGTCGGCGGTCAGCAGGCAGATCCAGTCGCTCGAGGACCAAGTCGGCGTCAAGCTCTTCGTCAGAAAGCAACGCGGCGTCGGATTCACAGCCGAGGGCGAAAGGCTGTTTCGCACGGCCGATCAAGCGATCCTGCAGCTGCAGGAAATCGCCGCCGAGGTACGGCGCGGTGATGCGCCGCATGCGGTCACCGTGACAGCCAGCATTGGCGTCGCCGGCCTGTGGCTGCTCCCCCGGCTGGGCCGCCTGCAACAACTCTACCCCCGGCTGGACGTGCGTTTGTCGGCCAGCAACCACTTGAACGACCTCCGGGCGGACGGCGTCGATCTGGCCATCCGCTATTGCAAGGACACCGCAGCGCCCCCGAGGGCCATTCGCCTGTTCGAGGAAACGATCATGCCTGTGGCACACCCCTCGATCCTGGCCGTGGCGCAGCGCGCCGAAGACGTGGTTTCATCGCATCCGCTCCTGGAGTTCGAGGATTCCAGGCCCTGGCTGCAGTGGCGCCGGTGGCTGGGCGATGCAGCCTGGAAAAAGGCGCGGCGCGGCGTGATCCGTTTCAACCAATACGACCAGGTCATCCAGGCAGCGCTGGCGGGGCAGGGCTTGGCCCTGGGGCGGCTGGAGCTCATCCAGCCCCTCATCGAGAGCAGGCAACTCGCGCTCCTGCAGCTGCCGACGAGCCCCGTCACCAGCCCCAATTCGTACTGGCTCGTCCAGGCGCATGAGCAGCCCCGCGAGGAGGTGTTGCGTGTTGCCCAATGGATCCAGGCCGAAGCGCACGGTGTGAGACGGCCGGCCCGAGACCCTGGCTCAGCGGGCGCCGTTGCGCGCGAACGCGATGAAGCGCTCGAGCACGGGCCTGCCCGCCGCTGACCACGCGAGGCTCGTTTCGCAGCCAGGAACCTGCTTTGCCTGCTTGCCTCCCACGTGGCGGTAAACCACTCCGGGACGCTGGAACTGGCGCACGCTGTCGGGCACCCAGGCCAGTCCCAGCCCGGCAGACACGAGGTTGACGATGGTCTGCATCTGGATGGCTTCCTGTGCGACGGCGGGCATCCGCCCCGCGGCGTGATACATCCCAAAGATCGCGTCGTGCAGGGAAGGCAGGATACGGCGGGGGAACATGACCAGCGGCTCTTTGAGGACGGGCTCGAGCGACAGGGCGCGAGCGCCGGCCAGCGGGTGCTGCTCGGGCAGCGCCAGCACCAATGGCTCGCGCGACACCCGCAGGGCTTCCAGGCGCACCGGACCCATGCCGGGCGAATGCAGCATGAACCCGGCGTCGATCTCGCCGCGCTCCAGGGCTCGCAGCTGCACATCGCCTGTGGCTTCCACCAGCTCGAACTCAACCTGTGGATGAAGCGCGCCGAACGCCCGCAGCCATTGCGGCAGCAGCCCGAACCCGACAGTGGAAACGAACGCGAGTCGCAGCCGCCCGACATCGCCCCGCTCCGCCGCGCGGGCATGCATCGGCAATGCCTGGGCCCGCACCAGCAGCTCCCGGGCTTGCGGCAACAGCGTGTGGCCGGTGGCGGTGAGCTGCACGCTGCGTTTGGTGCGGTCGAACAGGCGCACGGCCAGTTGACGCTCCAGGTTGGCAATGGCCTGCGTCAGCGGCGGCTGGGTCATGTGCAGGCGCTGGGCGGCGCGGCCGAAGTGCAGCTCTTCGGCCACCGTGATGAATTGCCGCCACAGGCGCAGTTCGATCAGAGGTGGATTCATATGCGCGAGATATTAATGCCTCGTCGAATACGGATTGGAAGGAATCAGTGGCCCGGCGCATACTTGCGGCCATGGACACCAAACCTATCCAGATCAATCGCCGCAGCAAGAACATCACCGAGGGCAAATCGCGCGCGCCCAACCGTTCGATGTACTACGCGATGGGCTATGAAGAATCCGATTTCCGCAAGCCCATGGTCGGCGTCGCCAATGGCCACAGCACCATCACGCCTTGCAACAGCGGCCTGCAGAAACTGGCCGACGCGGCGGTGGCCGGAATCGAAGAGGCCGGCGGCAATGCCCAGATCTTCGGCACGCCCACCATCTCGGACGGGATGGCCATGGGCACCGAGGGCATGAAGTACTCCCTGGTCAGCCGCGAGGTGATTTCGGACTGCATCGAAACCTGCGTTCAGGGCCAGTGGATGGATGGCGTCGTGGTGGTGGGCGGCTGCGACAAGAACATGCCGGGCGGCCTGATGGGCATGCTGCGCGCCAACGTGCCGGCGATCTATGTGTATGGCGGCACCATACTGCCCGGCCGCTACAAGGGCCAGGACCTGAACATCGTGAGCGTGTTCGAGGCCGTGGGCCAGAACGCGGCAGGTAACATGAGCGACGAAGACCTGCGCCAGATCGAGATGCGCGCCATCCCCGGCACCGGATCGTGCGGCGGCATGTACACCGCCAACACCATGTCGTCGGCCTTCGAGGCATTGGGCATCTCCCTGCCCTACTCGTCCACCATGGCCAACCCGCACGACGAGAAGATGAACTCGGCCAAGGAGTCCGCCAAGGTGCTGGTCGAAGCGATCAGGAAGGACATCAAGCCGCGCGACATCGTCACCCGCAAAGCCATCGAGAATGCGGTGGCGGTGATCATGGCCACGGGCGGGTCGACGAACGCCGTGCTGCACTTCCTGGCGATCGCGCACACGGCCGGCGTGGAGTGGACCATCGACGACTTCGAGCGCGTGCGCCAGAAGACGCCGGTGCTGTGCGACCTCAAGCCCTCCGGCAAGTACCTGGCGGTCGATCTGCACCGCGCCGGCGGCATCCCGCAAGTGATGAAGATCCTGCTGAAGGCGGGACTGCTGCACGGCGACTGCATCACGATCACCGGAGAAACCATCGCGCAAGTGCTCAAGGACGTCCCCGATGAGCCGCGTGCGGACCAGGACGTGATCCGCCCCATCGGCAAGCCGATGTACGAGCATGGGCATCTGGCCATCCTCAAGGGCAACCTGTCGCCCGAAGGCGCTGTGGCCAAGATCACCGGTCTGAAGAATCCGGTGATCACGGGCCCGGCGCGGGTGTTCGACGACGAGCAATCGGCGCTGCAGGCCATCCTCGACGGCAAGATCAAGGCGGGCGACGTGATGGTGCTGCGCTACCTGGGCCCCAAGGGCGGCCCCGGCATGCCGGAGATGCTGGCGCCCACGGGTGCGCTGATCGGCGCCGGCCTGGGCGAGAGCGTGGGCCTGATCACCGACGGCCGGTTCTCCGGCGGCACCTGGGGCATGGTGGTGGGACACGTGGCGCCGGAAGCGGCGGCGGGTGGCACGATCGCGTTCGTCAACGAGGGCGACTCCATCACCATCGATGCGCACCAGCTGAAACTGGAACTGAACGTGCCTGTCGCCGAGATCGACAAGCGCCGCGCGGCCTGGACCGCGCCCCGGCCGCGCTACACGCGCGGCGTACAGGCAAAATTTGCGTTCAATGCCGCCAGCGCCAGCAAGGGCGCGGTGCTCGACAACTACTAGTGTTGTGCTTGCGAGTTCGACATCCGCCGCTGGCTTTTCCGCTCGACCTTAGCAGGGAAGACCGGCGGCCAGGGGGGGCGCTTGTCGGGACCTGCGCCGCGGCTGCTTTTTTCGCGCGCGCAGGCCTTGCACATGAACTGACAGCTAGCGGCGGCGATGGGGCTTGATGCCCAGAGATGCTCGGCTCTTGTCGATGCGCGCCTGCTTCTTCGCGCTTTCCCGCTCCACCGCTTTTTTCTTGGTGTAGCCCGACCAGTCCGCCCAGGCCCACCACACCATGGCCAGTGCGAACGGCGACAGCACCCACCACCAGGACCAGGCTGCTACCGGCCCGAACTCGAGGTACTTCATGGCGAGCAGAATGATTCCAAGTCCCAGCAGATACATGACTTTCTCCAACGATGTCAGCACCTTCCCATTACTGCAGCTTTACCTGGCCGAGACAAGCGCGTCAACCGCCATCACTACAATAGCGTTGAACAAATGTACTCCAACTCCAGAGGAAGAATGATGAAACGTGCCCTGCTTGCCCTGATCGCTGCCGCGGCCTGTGCGCCTGTGCTGGCAGATCAGGCCCTGGCCACCGCGAAGAACTGCATGGCTTGCCACGCTGTCGACAAGAAGTTGGTCGGCCCGTCGTACAAAGATGTGGCCGCCAAATATGCGGGCCAGAAGGATGCTGTCGACAAGCTCTCCGTCAAGATCGTCAAGGGCGGTGCCGGTGTCTGGGGCCCCGTACCGATGCCGGCCAACGCGCAAGTCAGCGACGCCGAAGCCAAGAAGCTGGCGGCTTGGGTGATGTCGCAGAAATAGGCTTCGCCTGGAGGTGAAACAAAGCCCGCCGATGGCGGGCTTTGTACTTGTGGCGGCTTTCGCCGTTAAAGCTTCTCGGCCAGCTGCTCCAGGATGGCCGGATTCTCCAGCGTCGAGGTGTCCTGCGTGATGGCCTCGCCCTTGGCGATGGAGCGCAGCAGGCGGCGCATGATCTTGCCGCTGCGGGTCTTGGGCAGGTTGTCGCCGAAGCGGATGTCCCGGGGCTTGGCAATCGGGCCGATCTCCTTGGCCACCCAGTTGCGCAGTTCAGTGGCGATCTGCCTGGCCTCGTCGCCGGTCGGGCGCGAGCGTTTCAATACGACAAAAGCGCAGATCGCTTCGCCCGTCATGTCGTCCGGGCGGCCGACCACGGCGGCTTCGGCCACCAGGTCGGTCTTGGACACCAGCGCGGACTCGATCTCCATGGTCCCCAGGCGGTGCCCCGAGACGTTGAGCACGTCGTCGATGCGCCCGGTGATCCGGAAGTAGCCGCGGTCCGGGCTGCGCACCGCGCCATCGCCGGCCAGGTACAGATTCCCACCCATCTCGGGTGGAAAGTAGCTCTTCTTGAATCGCTCGGGGTCGCCCCAGATCGTGCGGATCATGGAAGGCCAGGGGCGCTTGACGACCAGCATGCCGCCCGAGCCGTTGGGAATGTCCTTGCCCACCTCATCGACGATCGCGGCCATGATGCCCGGCAACGGCAGCGTGCAGGACCCAGGCACCAGGGGCGTGGCGCCGGGCAGCGGGGTGATCATGTGCCCACCGGTTTCGGTCTGCCAGAAGGTGTCGACGATGGGACAACGCCCGCCGCCGACATGCTTGTGGTACCACATCCAGGCTTCCGGGTTGATCGGCTCGCCCACACTGCCGAGGATGCGCAGGCTGCTCAAGTCCGAGCGTGCCGGGTGTACCTTCTCGTCAGCCTCGGCAGCCTTGATCAGGGAGCGGATGGCCGTGGGCGCGGTGTAGAACACCGTGACCTTGTGCTTTTCGATCATCTGCCAGAAGCGCCCCGCGTCCGGATAGGTGGGGACGCCCTCGAACATGACCTGTGTCACACCCGCCGCCAGCGGTCCGTAGGCGACGTAGGTGTGCCCGGTGATCCACCCGATATCGGCGGTGCACCAGAAGACGTCGCCGGGCTTGATGTCGAAGGTCCAGTCCATGGTGAGCTTGGCCCACAGCAGGTAGCCGCCGGTGGAGTGCTGCACGCCCTTGGGCTTGCCGGTGGAGCCCGAGGTGTAGAGGATGAACAGCGGATGCTCGGCCCCCACCGCTTCGGGCCTGCATTCCGTGGCTTGCCCTTGCAGGGCGTCGGTGAAGGTCTTGTCCCGTCCGGCCACCATGTTGCACGGCGTGGCCGTGCGCATGTACACCAGCACCGTCTTGAGCGTGTTGCAGCCGCCCATGGCGATGCCTTCATCGACGATGGCCTTGAGCGGCAGTTCCTTGCCGCCACGCATCTGGTAGTTGGCCGTGATGACGGCAACTGCGCCGGCGTCGATGATGCGCTCGTTCAGGGCCTTTGCCGAGAAGCCGCCGAAGACCACGCTGTGCGTCGCACCGATGCGCGCGCAGGCCTGCATGGCCACGACGCCGTCGATCGTCATCGGCATGTAGATGATGACGCGGTCGCCCTTGGCGATGCCCTGCGCCTTAAGCGCGTTGGCGAACTGGGCAACCCGGCCCAGCAGCTCCTTGTAGGTGACACGGGTCACTGCGCCGTCGTCGGCTTCGAAAATGATCGCGGTCCGGTTTTCGGTGGGAGTCCCGATGTGCTTGTCCAGGCAATTGGCGGACGCATTCAGCTCGCCATCTTCGAACCAGCGATAGAACGGCGCCTGCGACTCATCGAGGATTTGAGTGAAGGGCTTGGTCCAGGTCACGTTGTCGCGCGCCAGCCGGGCCCAGAAACCTTCGTAATCGTTGATGGCTTCCAGGCACAACGCGTCGTAAGCCTCCATGCCCGAGATGCGCGCCGACTTCACGGCGTGCTCGGGAGGCGGGAAGACGCGGTTCTCGACCAGGACCGATTCGATGTTGCTCATGACTTGACTCCGTTGCCGGGTTGATTTCGCGGTAATGTCCGGGTTGGCACTTACAGGCCACTGACGCTGAGGACGCCGCGCCCACGCTGCCAAATTTACTCGCAACCGGGCCGTCGCGCCGGAAAACTACAATCCGCCCATCCGTAAAAACCCGGTTCCCCATGCAAGACCCCAACAAACTGCAAGCCCCTTCCCCGTTGCGCCCCCTGCCGGGCCTGATCTTCGCCAGCCGCTGGCTGCAACTTCCTCTCTATCTGGGCCTCATCGCAGCCCAGGCGGTGTACGTTTTCCACTTCTGGGTCGAGCTGGTCCACCTGCTGGAAGCCGCCTTCGGCAGCCAGGCCGCGCTGCAACAGCTGATCACCAGCATCGGCTACAAGCAGACGGTGCCCATCACCTCGCTCAACGAGACGGTGATCATGCTGGTCGTGCTGGCGCTGATCGACGTGGTGATGATCTCCAACCTGCTCATCATGGTGATCGTGGGCGGCTACGAAACGTTCGTCAGCCGCATGGGCCTGCAAGGCCACCCCGACCAGCCGGAATGGCTGAGCCACGTCAATGCGTCGGTGCTCAAGGTGAAGCTGGCCACGGCGATCATCGGAATCTCGTCGATCCACCTGCTCAAGACCTTCATCAACGCCGACAACTACAGCGACCGGGTGCTGCTCGCGCAAACGGCGATCCACATCACCTTCCTGCTGTCGGCCATCGCCATCGCCTATACCGACAAAATCATGTCGGGCATCGCCGAGCGCAAGCACTAATGCCCGGTCATCTTCTCGGGCCGCACCCACTGGTCGAACTGCTCGGCCGTGACGTGGCCCGAGGCGATCGCGGCTTCGCGCAGGCTGGTGCCTTCCTTGTGCGCCTTCTTCGCGATCTGCGCGGCCTTGTCGTAGCCGATGTGGGGGTTGAGCGCCGTCACCAGCATCAGCGAACGGTCGACCAGTTCGGCGATGCGCTCGCGGTTGGGCGTGATCCCAACGGCGCAATGATCGTTGAAGCTTGCCATCCCGTCGGCCAGCAGCCGCACGCTTTGCAAAAAGTTGTGGGCGATCATCGGCCGGAACACATTGAGCTCAAAGTTGCCCGAAGCCCCGCCGAAGTTCACGGCGACGTCGTTGCCGAACACCTGGCAGCACAGCATGGTCAAGGCCTCGCTCTGCGTGGGATTGACCTTGCCCGGCATGATTGATGAGCCGGGTTCGTTCTCGGGGATGCTGATCTCGCCGATGCCGCTGCGCGGCCCGCTGGCGAGCCAGCGCACGTCGTTGGCGATCTTCATGAGCCCCGCAGCCAGCGTTTTGAGCGCGCCATGGGCATGCACCAATGCGTCGGCGGCGGCCATGGCTTCGAACTTGTTGGGCGCCGTGACGAACGGCAGGCCCGTCAGGCGGGCCAATTCTGCCGCCACCTGCTCGGCATAGCCGGCCGGCGTGTTAAGGCCGGTGCCGACAGCGGTTCCGCCGAGGGCCAGTTCGCACAAATGCGGCAGCGCGCCGTGCAGGTGGCGATCCGCCTGCACCAGCTGCGCGACATAGCCCGAGAATTCCTGCCCCAGCGTGAGCGGCGTCGCGTCTTGCAGGTGGGTGCGGCCGATCTTGACGATGTCGTTGAACTCGGCAGACTTCGCCGCCAGCGTTCCCTTCAATTTCATCAACGAAGGCATCAGCCGGTTGCGGATAGCGTCCACCGCGGCGACATGCATCGCCGTGGGATAGACGTCGTTGGACGACTGGCTCTTGTTGACGTCGTCGTTGGTGTGGACGAGGCGCCCTTCACCCCGCGAACCGCCCAGCAGTTCGCTGGCACGGTTGGCCAGCACCTCGTTGACGTTCATGTTGGTCTGCGTGCCCGAACCGGTCTGCCAGACCACCAGCGGGAACTCCTCGTCGTGCTGGCCCGCCAGCACCTCGTCGGCCGCCGCGATGATGGCGGAAGCCTTGTTCTGGTCAAGCAGACCCAACAGGTGATTCACCACGGCCGACGACCGCTTGACCTGCACCAGGGCCCGGATCAGTTCCCGGGGCTGGCGCTCCCCGGAAATATTGAAGTTCTGCAGCGAGCGCTGGGTCTGGGCACCCCAAAGCCGCTGGGCCGGAACCTCGATGGGGCCGAAGGTGTCGTGTTCAATCCGGGTCTTCATGTTCGGGTAAGGATCAGCTGTCAAAATACGGGTTGCAGGCACCGTAACAGAGTTGCGGGCGCTTTGTGTATCCCAGCGTCCTCACCCTACCCGCCAAACGCATGACGCTGAGACCGACGGTCCGCACCGCTGGCGTGCAGCGGGTGAGTCCGCTCAATTGGCAACACGCCTGCAGCGTTTATGTGGAACATGCCAGCACCGCCGAGCGCGCTTACGCATTGGTTCGTATGGATAATCTGGAACGCATGTTGGAACAACTGATGGTGGCGACCGGCGAGTATGGCGATGATGGCTTGCCGGCATCCTTGCTCCAGGTACTCAGGCAGTGTGCGAGCAACTCAATATGGACGTGGTGATCGTCTCGAAGATTGAGGCGGGCGCCGAACATTCATGGCGGTGGACGCCGCGCCCGGCCACGACGTCCTCCAACCCGGCATGTCCGATCCTGTCGAGCAGAGCTGGTGCCACCACATCGTGCAGGGCCGCCTGCCCGAGCTGATCCGGGACGCAGGCCCATTGATCGAGTCCAGGCAGGCCCCGTACACGCCGCTGCAGATCGGGACCCACCTGAGCGTCCCGGTCATGCGGCCGGACGGCAGTGTGTACGGAACCCTGTGCACGTTTGCATTTCACGTGACGAGAAGGTATCCGATGGGGACATGGCAAGGCTTCGCAACCTCGCCAAGCTCATTGCGACCCGTTTGAAGGGGTTGAGAACATGGTCGCTTTACCCCGGTCTTGTCATTGGCCAACCTGCTGCATGCTATGGCTTCCATGCCATGGACCTTCATAGGATCAGCTACACGTCCTCCCCGACGGCCTTCCCTGCCTCTTTTGTTCGCGCGGGTCAGCGCGTCACCCGGCCACTTGTAGCTGTTGTTGTGGCGGCGCTTGGTCTGACCTTGCGGTTGGCATACCCGCCAGTGCCTTTGCACGCGTCCAAGAACGCTCTCAGCAATCATCCGCTTGAGAATCAAGCCACTACCTGCCGTGGGGGTCAAGACCAACTTCAGGGGGTCGTTTTTTTCGACTTTGGGATAATGGACGTGAAGCCCTTCTGTGTCCCGCCCTCCAATAACCAGAGCGGCCTTGCTGTTCGTAAAGTGGTCATCTCCCACCGGCGTTTAACTTCGCACGTTACCTATGTCCCAGTTGTACACCTTAGTCTACGTAAGTTCAGTCCTCGAACCGTTCACCGATGAGGAGCTCGAACTCTTGCTCGCCAGCGCGCGCGAGTTCAACCGTTCCCAGCAGGTCACCGGAATGCTGGTCTACGGCGGCGGGAACTTCATGCAGGTACTGGAGGGAACGGAGCCCGCACTGGCCGCCGTGTTGCAGCGGGTCCGCGCTAGCCGGCGCCACAGGGGAATTCTGGAACTGATCCACGACCCGATCGCGCAACGTGAGTTCGGTAATTGGGATATGGCGTTTCGCAGACTAGAAACCGAAGCGTTCCTCCGACTGACCCAACACGAGGCGCCCTCAAAAATATTGCTTCGCGGCTTCATCGAGACATTGCGTTGACCCTGCCCTTACCGCGTCCGGCGGCCGGCGTGTAATTCCGTTGGACGAACGCGAAGGCGCGGGATAGCCGAAACAGATGCGCAGCGTTTTAGCAGGGGTGGCTCCAGACGTTGCAGGGCCCCCCGAACCATCAGGCTTGCGGCGGGTTCGGGAAACTCCTCGGCGCCGTGAAAGCGCTGGAACAAACCAAACAGCCGCGTGGACGCGCCGGCATCGAAGCCTGCCCTGTTATCCCGCACCAAGACGCCTCCATCTGCGTCCCTGGTGGGCGATGAAGGGGCGGTAAAATCAGTATTTCCCATTGAGCCAGCACACTGCGAACGCTATGCCCACCACGATCAAATACAGCGACTTAGTTGAATCCATCGCAGCGTCTTTACAATTCATCAGCTACTACCATCCGGCCGACTTCATCGCCCACCTCTCGCGCGCCTACGAGCGCGAGCAGAGCCCGGCGGCCAAGGATGCGATCGCGCAGATCCTCACCAACAGCAAGATGAGCGCGGCCGGCCAGCGGCCCATCTGCCAGGACACCGGCATCGTCAACGTGTTCCTGAAGGTGGGCATGGACGTGCGCCTCGAAGGCTTCGACGACAGCCTGGAAGACGCGATCAACGAAGGCGTGCGCCGCGGCTACAACCACCCGGACAACACGCTTCGTGCCTCCGTGGTGGCCGATCCTCAGTTCGAGCGCAAGAACACCAGGGACAACACGCCGGCCGTGATCTTCACCGAGCTGGTTCCCGGGGGCAAGCTGGACGTGACGGTCGCCGCCAAGGGCGGCGGCAGTGAAAACAAGAGCAAGTTCGTCATGTTGAATGCTTCAGACTCCGTGGTGGATTGGGTGCTCAAGACCGTCCCCACCATGGGCGCGGGCTGGTGCCCGCCGGGCATGCTGGGCATAGGGATCGGCGGCACGGCCGAAAAAGCCATGCTGATGGCCAAGGAGTCGCTGATGGAGGACATCGACATGTACGAGCTCCTCCAGCGCGGACCGCGCGACAAGACCGAGGAGATGCGCCTGGAGCTGCACGAGAAGGTCAACGCGCTGGGCATCGGCGCGCAGGGCCTGGGCGGCCTCACCACGGTGCTGGACATCAAGATCAAAATGTACCCCACCCATGCCGCCAGCAAGCCTGTGGCCATGATCCCGAATTGCGCGGCGACGCGCCACGCCCATTTCGTGATGGACGGCTCGGGCCCGGTCTATCTCGACCCGCCCAGTCTGGACCTGTGGCCCAACATAAACTGGGCGCCCGATTACAACAAGAGCAGGAAGGTGAACCTGGACACGCTGACCCGGCAAGAAGTCGCGAGCTGGAAGGCCGGCGAAACCTTGCTGCTCAACGGCAAGATGCTGACGGGGCGTGACGCGGCGCACAAGCGCATTGCCGACATGCTGGCCAAGGGCGAGAAGCTGCCCGTCGATTTCACCAACCGGGTGATCTACTACGTCGGCCCGGTGGACCCCGTCCGGGGCGAGGCCGTCGGTCCGGCGGGCCCGACCACCGCCACCCGCATGGACAAGTTCACCGACATGATGCTGGCCCAAACCGGCCTGATCGCCATGATCGGCAAGGCCGAGCGCGGCCCCGCCGCCATCGAGGCCATCAAGCAGCACAAGAGCGCCTACCTCATGGCGGTGGGCGGCGCCGCCTACCTGGTATCGAAAGCCATCAAAACGGCCCGGGTGCTGGGCTTCGCCGACCTGGGCATGGAAGCCATCTACGAGTTCGAGGTGGTCGACATGCCCGTCACCGTGGCAGTCGACGTGGGCGGCACCAGCGTCCACATCACCGGGCCCGCCGAGTGGCAAAAGAAGATCGCCACGGGCGAATTCAAGAACATTCCCGTCGCCGCTTCCTGATACACGGGCTCAGATCCCAATTCAGGACAGTGGTGTTTGCGGGAGCGGGTGACGGTGACGGTGACGGTGAACGAAATTGGGCTCTGAAACCGCACTTCCAATAGGCGTATTCGACAGCGGCGTTGGCGGCCTGAGCATCCTGAAGGCGCTGCGCGCCGAACTGCCGGGCGAGGACTTTGTCTACTTCGCGGACACCAGGCATGCACCGTACGGGGAGCGCGGGGACGGCTACGTCACCGAGCGCTCGCGCGCCATCTTCAACCGACTCATCGAGGAGCACGGCGCCAAGCTGATGGTGATGGCCTGCAACACGGCAACGGCAGCCGCCATCCATCTGCTGCGGGTCGACTACCCCAACCTTCCGCTGGTGGGCGTGGAGCCGGCGCTCAAGCCGGCTGTGGCACGCAGCCGCACCAGGCGCATCGGCGTGCTCGCAACGCGCGGCACGCTGCAGTCTGCGAAGTTCTGCGCACTGCACGATTCGCTCAAGGGCCAGGCGGATTTCGTCTTGCAGCCTTGCGACGGGCTGGCTGCGGCGATCGAGGCCGACGACACGGAGCAAGTCGACGCGCTGTGCGCCAGATACACGCGCGCCATCGGTGAATATGGATCGGCCCCCGGCCAGGTGGATGCGCTGGTGCTGGGTTGCACGCACTACCCATTTGCCGAGACTCACCTGCGGGCGCAAGTAGGCCCGGGCGTCGCGCTGATCGAAACGGGCGAGCCCGTGGCGCGTCAGACCCGCCGGCTGCTGGAAGCCGGCGGCCTGTTGAAGGCAGAGGGCCAAGGCCAGGTGGAGCTGCTGACCACCGGGTCGCCCGCCTCGCTCCGGGCCGCGGCGTCCCGCTGGCTGGGTCTCTAGCCGGCGGCGTCGGCCTGCACGGCCGCCTGCCGCCCGCGCTGCACGTTCACCTGCACCAATACGATCAGCCCTGCGACGAACAGCGCCGTGGTCGACATGATGGCCAGCCGCTGGTTGCCAGCCGTGGCCCACGTGATGGCGCCGTAGCTCAGGGGGCCGATGATGCTGGCCAGCCGGATCGCGACGGTCCAGAGACCGTAGAACTCGGCCAGTTGCTTCTGTGGCGCGAACATGCCCGCCATGGCGCGCCCGGCCGACTGGCTGGAGCCCATGCACAGTCCTGCGATGGCGGCCGCCCACCAGAAGCCGCCCTTGGTCGTGGTCATCGCCGCGATCACGCAGGTCGCGATCCAGCCCACCAGCGTGATGGCCAGCGCGATCTTGTGGCCGATGCGATCCTGCAGGTAGCCCCAGGCGAAAGCCCCGCCCGCAGCCGCGACGTTGAGCACGAAGATCAGCACCATCGTTTCCTGCTGCTCGAAGCCGATCTCGGTCTCCGCATAGATGGCCGCAAGCGTGACCGCCACGGCAACGCCACCCTGGTAGAAGACCGCGCACAGCAGCAGCCACATGAAGTCCTTGAAATTACGCGCTTGCGCATAGGTGCGCCGCAGCTGCTGCAGCGACGCCTTGAGCCCGCCCTGGCCCAGCGCGCCGGGATTGGGCTGCGCCCGTTCGCGCAGCAGCCAGAAGGTGACCAGCGCGGCGCTGCCGTAAAGCACCGCGGTGATCAGCATGGTCACCGGCACAAAACTCTCGGCTTTGATGCCCTGGCCCTGGGCCCAGATCACATAGCCCAGGCAGAGCCCCAGCGCCAGCATGCCGCCGAAGTACCCGAAGCCCCAGCCCCAGCCGCTGACTTTGCCGAGCGATCCGGGCCTGGCCAGCTCAGGCAGGAAGGCAGCCGTGAGCGACTCGCCATAGGAATAGAAGGTGTTGGAAATGATGATCAGCACCACGGCCAGGGCAACGCTGCCCGGGCCGGCCAGCGCCAGTGCCGCGGTGGAGATCACGCAGCCGATCGTGAATACTGCCAGCAGGCGCTTCTTGGCGGCGCGCAGATCGGCATAGGCGCCGATGCTTGGCATGGTGAGCATCACGATGGCGTAAGAGACGCTGAGCGCCGCCGTCCAGGCGAAGGTGGCCCATTCCGCCTTGCCGGCGATGCCGCCGACGAAGTACGCCGCGAAAACAGCGGTAAGGACCACCGTGGTGTAGCCCGAGTTGGCGAAGTCGTACATGGCCCAGCCGAACACCTCGCGCTTGCGCACGCCGGGGTTCAAGGCGTCCCTGGCAAAAACAGCCATGTGTCCTCCTCCAAAAGAACGCGGCCTTTACGGCCGCGTTATCGTCTGTTTAATGCAGGTGCCGCGGACGGCGCCCGCCGCCGTGGCCGGAGCCGCCGCCGCCCGAGCCGCGCGGCGGCTTGCCGATCTCGAGCGAATTCACAAGCGCGTCGAAGCGCTGGCCGAACAGCTTGTCGATCTCGGCCACGATGCCGCCCAGCTCGGCGCCATCGAAGTGGCGCTCCATCAGGTTGACCACGTCTTCGACGAGCAGGTCGCGCTGCACCTGCATGATGGCTGCGGGGTTCGGGCCCACGAACAGCATGAGGAAATCGTCGCGCGACTCGGCTTCGGGGGTTTCCTCTTCCTCATCGAACTCGGCGTCGTAGAACGTGACCTCGATGGCGGCGCCCTGGAGGGCGAGTTCGTTCAAGCTCATGCACATCTCGTCGAGCGACTGGCGAAAATCGTCGTCCCCGCGCACCGTCCAGCACATGCGCAGAATGTGCTCGGTGGCGTCGAACTTGATGCCGGGCTCTTCCTCGTAGGCACTGCCGGCGGCATCCGCCAGTGTTTTGGCGCCCGCGTACTTCCACATGGGCTTGAGCGCATCCTGCAGCTGTACATAAGTCACGTCGGGGCGCAACGGCACGTCGCCATGGACGTGGATTTCGAACGGAGCGTTATAGCTTGACATGCGTGTACCCGCCTTTCTGTGCTTCGAACCGGAATCGAACCCAGCGCGCTCGCGCGCTTCGTCAATTCTCGCTCTTTGGCGTGCCGGTTCGTGCCGCCATGTATGGTGCCTCGAACCGGAATCGAACCGGTACGCCGCCGAAAGGCTAAGCGGCGGATTTTAAGCCGGATCATGGGCACTTACACCGATGTTCTCCAGGCTTCGCCACTGCCCCCTTGAGCAGGTTTTCTCTCGAAGCATCTAGCCTGATGATACCCCGGTGTTCGACCCACACCGACCCGGTTCCCTTTCGCTTGGCTCCTAGCTGGCTCCTGGAAATCGGGCATTTCCAGGAGCACACATGGCCAAGATCAAACTGACGAAAACGGTTGTTGAAGCCGCACACTGCAATCTGCCGACGTCGAACTGCGCGACACCTTGGTGCCGGGCTTTCTCTGCAAGGTTACCCCAGCAGGCCGCAAGGTCTTCATGATTCAGTACCGCACCAACGCCGGCGAACGCCGCAAACCGTCGCTGGGGCTGTTCGGCGAGTTGACCGTCGAGCAGGCCCGTGCACTCGCGCAAGACTGGCTGGCCGACGTTCGCCGCGGCGGCGATCCTGGCGGCGAGAAGGCAGATGCGCGCAAGGCACTGACCGTCAAGGAACTGTGCGCCCGATTCATGGAGGACTATTCCAAGACGCGCAACAAGCCAAGCACCCAACGCTCATACCAGCATCAAATCGATCGTTGGATCATTCCCGCCTTCGGCAGCAAGAAAATCCCTGAAGTCGCGCGAGCGGACATGATCGCGTTGATGAAGCGCATGGAGAACTCCCCCACCCAAGCAAACCGTGTACTCGGCTGCATCCGCAAGATGTTCAACCTAGCCGAGTTGTGGGGCTATCGGCCCGACGGCTCGAACCCCTGCAAGCACGTTCCGAAGTATCCAGAAAAAGGCAAGACCCGTCTGATCACCGATGCGCAGATGCGGCAACTGCTCGCCTATCTCGACAAGGCCGATGCCGAAGGTCTGGAGCACCCGACACTGACCCTGGCTATCCGGCTGCAGTTCGAATTTGCGGCCCGCATGTCGGAAATCCTGCTGTTGCAGTGGGACTGGATTGACCTTCCCAACAAGCGTGTGGTTTGGCCGGACAGCAAGACCGGCAACATGTCCAAACCCATGAGCGAGGAGGCTTACCGACTTCTGTCGAGCGCCGCGCATTACGAAAACTCCCCCTATGTCTGCCCGTCGATCTTCAATCACAAGCAGCCGCTGACCGGGAATTCGTACTACAACGCATGGCGGCGCATCCTCGACCGTGCCGGCGTGCCCCCGGTCGAGACGCACGGCATCCGCCATCGATCAGCCACCGACATCGCCAACTCCGGCATTCCGGTCAAGGTAGGTATGGCGCTGACCGCGCACAAGACGGTCACGATGTTCATGCGCTACGTGCACACCGAGGACGACCCGGTGCGCGCCGCGGCGGAATTGGTCGCCAATCGGCGCAAGACCGTTGTTAGGGAGCCGTCCGGTTGCTCCCGACGATGTTCCTGAGCCGGTCGCCGACATACCTGGAGCGACGCCGGCTTACCAAGCCTTCCGTCACCGCAGGGGGAAAAACCGCCCCATTCCAGGGCCAAGCTGGAAATCCGTTTTCGGCGGGTGTCCCTGGGCATCTTCGGTGACATCAAGCCGGTCGGCGATGGTGTGCTGGAGTTGCGCGAAGACATCGGTCCCGGCTATCGCGTGTATCTGGCGCGGCATGGCGCAACGCTGGTCATCCTGCTCTGTGGCGGCGACAAGCGCACGCAGGATGCGGACATCGAACGGGCCAAGGAATACTGGTCGGACTGGAAACGGAGAAACACATGAGCCAACGCAAACATGCAGCTTCGGTTCCCCATACCGAAGCGACCATCGCCGAACTGCGGACCGATCGGGCCTTTGCGGTCGAGTATCTGAAATCGGCGCTGGAGGAATTGGACAATCCCGAGCATCGGGCCGTCGGCCTGCTCGCGCTGCGCGATGTGGCCGAAGCCTATGGCGGGCTGGCCAACGTGGCGCAAGAAGCAGGCGTCACCCGCGAGGCGTTGTATCGGGCGCTGTCACCGAGCGGCAACCCAACGCTCAAGACGCTTCTGGCAGTACTCCATGCTGTCGGTATGCGGCTGTCTGTTGTGCCGGCCGAGCCTACTCCGGTTCATGGGTGATTTCCAAGCTCTCCCTTGGCTTTGGGACGAACTCGGCGGCTCGATCTTGGAGCCGAGAGAAACATCCACAGGCCCGCACGGCTCCGGTACCACCCACATTGAAGCCGATGAAGGACAGCGAGGCTGTTCGGCATGGCCTGATGACATCGGCGGCGGATCGGCTCACCAAAGCTATGGCGGCTCCCTTCTATCAGGCTCAGATGACGATGCTGGACTCGGAGGCAAAACGCTATTGCTCGACCATCGCATCGTTTGGCCAGACTCCAAACCCATTTGCAGCAGACGCCGCAGTTCACACCTTGCACCGCGCCCTGCTTGAGCTCATGCGCTATGCGCAGGTTCTTCTCGAAGACGCTGGCCGCGAAGTAACGGATGTCCCTGGATTTTTCGGCGCATGGAGAAAGTCGCGAGAACACCCCTTTGAGGTTTTCAAAGGCACTGAACAGATTGTCTATGGGACCTACTCAGGCATGACGCATGTGGACCAGGCACCATATATTCCGGTAGCGGTGCTGCGGACGGCCATCGAGTTGCGCCTTCGGCACGCGTTCTGCATTTACTGTCGGCGCCGATTGAATTTTGACCCACCCTGCCGATTGAACTTTGACCCAGGGATGGATGCCGGCATCGTGGACGCCGACTGTAGATAACTGTAGCTCTTTTCTCGTTGGTTGCAGTGGTTCGGGATGCTCTGACGCGTGGGGGAAGACGCGAAGGGCGTAGCCCGCAGCGGATTTCCCCGCGCGCGGCAGCGTGTTTCAGACACCGTCTGGCGACGATGCCTTGGCCTCCTTGCGTTCCTGCTCACGAGCTCGGATTCGCTTCTTCGTGTTGGCCGTGGCGTGCGTGATGCGGTAGCTTTCGTTCCCCGTCTCCACGATGTGGCAGTGATGCGTGAGCCGATCCAGCAACGCGGTGGTCATCTTCGGGTCTACGAACACGCTGGACCACTCCGCGAAGTCCAGGTTGGTCGTCACCACCACGCTGGTGTGCTCGTACAGCTTGGAGAGCAGGTGGAACAACAATGCCCCGCCGGCCTGGCTGAAGGGCAGATACCCCATCTCGTCCAGAACGACCGCGTCCAGGCGCAGCAGGCCCGCGGCAATGCGCCCAGCCTTGCCTTGCGCCTTCTCCTGCTCCAGCGCGTTGACCAGGTCGACCGCCCCGTAGAAGCGAACGCGTTTGCCATGCTGCGTGATCCCTGCCACCCCGATGGCCGTCGCAAGATGGCTTTTCCCGCTACCCGGTCCACCGACCAGTACAACGTTGTGCGCCGCATCGGTGAAGTTCATTTTTCGGCCAACTGCAGCACCAGCTTTCGGTCCACCGGCGAGACCTCGAAGTCGAACCCCGCGAGGTCCCGGTGCACCGGGAACTTCGCCGCGTTCATCTGGTAGCTGATCGAGCGCGTGGCACGGTCGGTTGTCTCGGCAAGCAGCATCTGTTCGACGAGCCAGCGGGAGGGTTCCAACCCACCGTTGTTCTGCTCGATCAGATCGGCCCAGGTTCCGGCCATGCCGTGCAGGCGCAGCGCCTTGAGTTCGGCAATCACGTCACGCGTCATGACCCACCTCCCTGATGCCAGGCAGGTCACGCAGCCGGTCGTAGCGAGCCGTGTCGGCAATCGGTGGCATCAGCACCTGCAGCACGGTGACGACGTTGGCCGGCCGAGGCGTCGCGTTCAGTCTCGCCAGCACGTTGATCACATGCTCGATGCTCACGCGCCCGGACGGCGTACCGCTCTCCAGCGCAAGCTCCACGGCTACCAGCACTGCCTCCAGTCCCGCCGTCGGCACCAGTGCCGGAACTTTGGCCATGACGCGGTCGCCGCCGCTCTCGCGCAGCAACCCGCGACGCAGCCGCTGCAATGCCTCTGGCAGGTCCGTGAACGGCGCTCCGTTGCGCAGCGCCCCCGGCTTCCTCTGCACCAACGGGATGTAATGCTGCCAGTCGTAGCGGGTCTTACCCTTGTCGCTCAGCCGTTCGTGATCGGCCACGGCCTTGTCGTCGGCGACGATCTTCACGTGCGTCGGGTACAGCCGCGTGCTGACCATCCTGCCGGCCAACTCGCACGGCACCGAATAGCGGTTGCGTGCCACCGACACGAGACAGGTGCTGCTCACCCGGGCCAGCTCTTCGACGTAACCATCGAAGGGGGTGGGCATCGGCATCAATTGCCCCTCTCGTGCTCGAGCATTTCGGCAATGCTGAACTGCTTGTGCTCGGGGTGCTTGACCTCTTGCCAGAGCGCCCTACATCGCTCGCCCAGCCAGGCGTTGAGCGCCTCCAGACTGAAGAAGCGCTGCTCGCGTGCGTCGATCCAGATGCGCCGGCGGCTGTCCTGAACGCTCTTCTCGACGCCCCTTTCTCCCAGCCCGACGCGACATTGCAGAAGTCGGGGTCGTACAGGTAGTGCGCGCACATGACGCGAAGCGGGCGTTGACGGTGCGCCCTTGCCCTTGTGAACCTTGTCGACGGCGGTGCGCATGTTGTCGTAGATGCCGCGCCGGTCCACCCCACCCAACGCAGCGAAGGATCTCGTGTGCGCATCGAACAGCATCTCGTGGCCCTGGCTCGGGTACGCCACCAGCCAGAACGCTCGGCTCGCGCACAGCTTCATGTGCGACACCTGCAGCTTTCGGTAGATGCCGGCGATCACCAGCGGCTCGTCGCTCCAATCGAATTGGAACGCTTCGCCCAACTCGAAAGCCAGCGGCACAAACGCCTTGCCAACCGTGATACCGCCTTGCTGCGCCCGCCAGTCGCGAATGAAATCGGTCAGCCGGGTATAGCCGCCTTCGTACCCGGCATCGGCAATCTGCTTGTGCAACGCCTTCGCAGTTCGCCGCTCCTTCCTCGGCCGACGTGCGTCGGCCAGCAATGCCATCTTCACGGCCTCTACGAACGGCGCCAGCTTGGTCGCCACCGCCCGGCGTCGGTACTGCGGCGGCTCGGCCTTGTCCGTGCGCAAGTACTTGCGCACCGTATTGCGCGACAGACTGTCGCCCTCACGATCTCTCGCACCGACTTCTTCTCGCGGTGGTGCATCCGCAGTACCTTGCCAATCATGGCCATGGTGATCACTCCTGATACTCCGCCGCTTAATAAAACAGCAGGGTAGGTTGAACACCCGGGTCAAATTTGAATCGGCACAACCCATCATAGATGGGTCAATTTTCGGCCGGCGCCAACATTCTCAAGACCTGCCTGATGTACGAGTTCAACGGCGGCTTCCTGGAGCTGCCGGACGACGAGGTTGACCACTACTCGCGGGGCGAGGAGGTCATCCACCCCGAATACGGCGAACCGATCGACGAGTCGGATATCCTGGTCTGCTTCACCCCGGGTGCTGGCCTTCAACAGAAGGCGGCTCGATGACATCGATCACGCTGCAGGAGTTCGAACGCTACTCATCGAAACGTGCCGTCGAAGCATCGTTTCGCCGGACTAAGATCAGCGAGGAAGGGTCGTACGAGGAGTTCGTGGACCAGCTGTACGACGACATCGACCAG
The DNA here is from genome assembly GCA_013815685.1 of Ramlibacter sp. Taxonomy (GTDB): domain Bacteria; phylum Pseudomonadota; class Gammaproteobacteria; order Burkholderiales; family Burkholderiaceae_C; genus Ramlibacter. Next base: position 9,015 of record JACDFR010000016.1, on the reverse strand, counting down.
CTGATCTATCGCATGCAAGGCGGGCCCGAAGTTCGCCAGGCCGACAGCGAGGACCGCCTGAGCGCCGAGGTGCTCGGCGGCCTCAGCCTCCTCGGCTATGACGCCGTCGCCGACGGCAAGACGGGCGGGCACGTCGACTTGTCGGTGAAGATGGGTGAGTTCTCGTGGATCGGAGAAGCCAAGAAGGACGGCAACTTCCACGAGGGCTTCCTTCAGCTGACACGCGGTACGTCCCTGCCTCTGGCAACTTCGCACACAACCAGGGCGGCCTGATCTTCTTCCTGATCGCGACGCTAGACGCACGAGGCAAGCTCGGCACCTGGCGTGATGATCTGACTTCCAAGGGCCATGCCTCCGTGGACTGCAAGCGAAATCCACTGCCCTTCTACTCGGACCACAAGCTGGAAAGTTCAGGGACTGACTTCAAGGTGCGGACCATGGGCGTCGCCCTGTATCACAAGCCCAAGGACAAATCGGCGCGCAACTCCGCCGCCAAGAAGGCGGTGGCTGGCAAGTAGCGGGACGCCTCACGGATGCAGCAGGCCGAGCCACGCACTTCGAAGCCTAAGGTGCCTTCCCGAAGAAGTCACGGATATCTGCGAAGACTGCCGTTCCCTTCTTGGTCGAAAGCATGGCCAAGGCCTCGTCGAGCCCAGCGGCGCTTCCACAGTCAACCCGCTGGGCAAATGCCAAGCCCGAGTTCTACCGCGCTCAGCCAGCGCGGCACTGCAGCCCGCGCGGACACGATTCATGCGGCCTCCACGATAGGTGCTGCAGTGCGCGCGGCGCGTCTGGATTCCTCCTCGGCGCCGACTTTCAGCATCCGGGCCATGTTCACCAGCCCGGGCTCGAGCGCCTGGCGCATGCGCGAAAGAAGCGTGTCGATCTCCGGCGTGCGCTCGCGCGCCGCGCGCGCCATCAAGGTCGAGAACCCGGCCAACCGCGCGCTGCCGAGCCAGGCCGCAAGGTCGGGCAGCTCGCGCCAGCCCCGCTCGTTGCCGGCTTCCTGCAGCTGCATGCGCAGCCAGTCGGCCGGCACTTCGGGCGCCGGCACCGGGTGGCTCATGGCGTTCCTGTGCTCGTCTTCCAGCGGGGCCGCCTCCAGCCGGGCCAGCAGCGCAGCACTGAAGCTGGGCGCGCAGCGCCGTACGAAGTGCAGCACCAGACGCGGTCCCTGGAACGCCGGCTCGGGCGGGCGTGCAGGAATGCCGTTGGCCGCGCAGTGCACGACCAGGTGGCCTGCCGGCAGCGGCAGCACGCCGCGATCGAGCACGACGCGCTCGGGTTCGAGTGCACGCACGTGGCCGGCCCGGATCACCTGGCGGATGCGCCGCAGTTCGTGCAGTTCGTGCTCGCTGACGAGGGCGCAACGGAACATCGTCGGCTGCACCTGGCGATCGATCCGCATCATCAGCCCGCCAGCTTCCAGAACCAGGAAGAGCTGGTCCACGCTCGTTGCCTCGGCCGCCGCCTCGATCTGCAGCACCTGGGCCGCCAGCGCGCGCGGAAAGGACTCCCAGCGCGGTTGCAGGTCGGCGCGGTTGAGCAGCCAGGCCTCTCGCGGGCGCACCCAGCGGATCGCCTCAGATGCCACGCCTTGCTCCAGCAGCCACAGCACGGTGTCCATCGCCGTCTTGCCGGCGCCGACGACGGTGTAGCCGGAAGCCGGCTCGCGCAGCGTGGTCAGCTCGCCGGGCGTCACCCAGCGAGCGCTCTGGGCCACGTGGAACGGCGGTGCGTGCGTGCCGGGCAGCTGTGTGTCGGCACGCGTCGCGTCCACGATGCGCCGGCGCGCGCGCAAGCTTAGCCGCCGACCACCGACACGCGAGATCGCAGCACCCTGCATCGGCTCGCTCGGGTCTGGCCGCCAGTCGTGCATCGGCAGGTAGCGCACGCGGCCGCTCGGCAACAGCCGTTCGCGCAACACCTGGTCGAAGTGGTCGCGCACCGCGGCGGCGCTCGCCCGCTCAGGCAAGCCGCGGTTGAGCCCTTGCGCCTCAATGCCGCCGGCGCCGAGCGGGCGCGAGTTCACGCCGTAGTGCTGCGACGGTCCGTGCAGCCGCACGAACGGATAGGCATCGTTCCAGTGGCCGCCTGGGGCGTGGCGGCGGTCGACGATGGCCATCGTCGCGTCGCTGCAGGTCAACAGCTCGTCTGCAAAGGCCATGCCGGTGGCGCCAGCCCCGACGATGACGTAATCGGCTTCGATGTGCTCGGTGGTGTTCATGCGCGTGGGCCTCTCGGGTGCCGGGGTTTTCGACGGTTCTGAAGGCAGCTCGTCGAACGCGCCGCCTGCCAACCCGGTGTCTGGCGGTGTGTTGCTCGATGCCTCGGTATGCTACGATGGGTCTTCCACATATCGCCGCCTCGTCGTGTGCACACGGTACTCGATCGATCGGCCCCGTATAGATTAGTTCAATGATTTCTAACTCATGACACTAGCCAGCTTCCGCAAGATCACTGGCATGCCTGGCTTCAGGATCCGACGCGATCGCCTATGGCAACAACGTCATGTGCTGGCCTTGGGATAGCGGGCCGCTGGTGCCAACGCCCGACGCCTTGGGCGGCGGGCGGGGCGGCCATCAGGCTCGCGCAGGTGCAGGCACCACAGCAGGCCCCGGACCACGGGCCAGCATCGCCATCACCGCCGCGACCAGGCACATTGCCCCCGCGGGCATACAGCGCCGGCGTGTACGTCAATAGCAGCGTCCGGGTCATGCCCGCCCCATAGGCTGCAACGGCCGCGCCCACCTGGTGGGCGGCAAACACCCAGCCAAATACCATCGCCGCACGCTCCTTGCCAAACACGCTGCCAGCAAGTTTGACTGTGGGCGGCACCGTCGCGATCCAGTCCAGGCCATAGAACATCGCAAACACGGACAGGCCCAGCAGCGTGAAGGTGGAGTGGGGCAGCCAGAACAGCGACAGCCCGCGCAGCGCGTAATACCAGAACAGCAGCTTGCGGTTGTCGTAGCGGTCCGACAGCCATCCGGACAGGATCGTACCGACGAAGTCGAAGGCACCCATCATGGCGAGCGCCGACGCTGCGGGCACCGGCCCCATGCCAAAGTCGCCGCACAGCGTGATGAAATGCGTCTGGATCAGGCCATTGGTGCTCAGGCCGCAGATGAAAAAGGTTCCGGCCAGTACCCAGAAGGTGCGGTCCCGGATCGCGTCACGCAATACCAGGAACGGACCGTACCATCGCATCGGCGAGGCGGGTGCTGCCGTGGCGGTGGTGCCCTGTACTTCGCCAAATGGCAAGAGGCCGATATCCGACGGACGATTGCGCATCAGCGCGGCTACCAGCAGTGCAAGCAGGGCGCACGCCAGCAAGACCGGTAATACGGCGGTACGCCAGCTGACATGCTCGATCAGCCAGGCCGCCAACGGCAGGAAGGCGAGTTGGCCGGTCGCTGCACTGCCGGTCAGGATACCGATTACGAGGCCTCGCCGCTGACTGAACCAGCGGTTCGCAATGACGGCGCCAAGCACGAGGGCCGTCATGCCCGAACCGGCGCCCAGCATCAGGCCCCACGCTATGAACAGCTGCCACAGCGAGCTGGCCACCATACCAAACCCCATGCCGCCAGCGATCAACGCCAGTGCGGTAAAAACGATGCGGCGCACGCCGTAGCGGTCGATCAACATGGCGGCGAAGGGGGCCATCAGGCCGAACAGCGCAAAGCGAATGGCCAGCACGGTGGAAATCCTGTCGGTGTTCCAGCCGTGCTCCTTCGACAATGGTTCGAGCAACGCGCCCGGCAGGCCGAGCGCCGCGGCGGTGGTCAGCATGACAAGGAAGCCCAGCGCTGCAACGATCCAGGTGTAGTGGATGCCCTGCCGTTCCAGGCGGCGCGCAAGCAGTTCAGCAAACATGTTCAAGTTCGGGAAAGAAAGGGTTGACACGCGCCGCTCGGGCAAAAGGGGAGCCTCGCTCCCGCTGACGGGAACGAAACGACAGGACAATTCGAATGCACGCCGGGCGTCGTGCGGCGGCAGTCAGTCGCCGACGCGATTCTCGATCGGCTCGTCCATCAGGCTCACAAGCTGCCGCTGAAGGGTGAATCGATGCGCAAGCCCAAAGACGCGAACGAAAAAATAGCCTGATCTCGAACACTCGCAGTGCAATCTAAGCACTACGCAGCACCTCCCCCCTGACCTGTTCGACTTCACCGAAACAGGTAGTTCACGTTCCCCGAAATGCGCACTCGTGATGAGTGCGCCGACCAGGACGTCGAGCAGCCCAGCGTTCGCGGCAGGCGGGATGCGACCAAGCGATCGGATTCGTGCGACGGCATGTGCGCTCCTCAGATCTGAATCGCATGCAAATCTATATGAAGCGAACCGGTTTGTGCAGCGCTTGGCGCACACGGCGCGGGCGTGCGCCGCGGCGAAAGCGGCCCGCGCAGTCATGCCGACAGGGCCCGCGCGACGGCCGGCCCGCCGTCCTGCCAGAGCAGCGGCGCGATGGACTCGATTACCGTCACGGCGTCGACGCGTCCGATCACGACGTCGTGACTGCCGTAGCGAATCCCGCCGTCGACGCGGCACAGTAGCGTGGCCTGCGCGCCGTCGAGCACCGGCAAATCGTCCGCGTCGCGCCACGCACCGAACGCGAAGCGCGCGTCGTGCGCGAGCTTGCCGCTGAACGGCTCGATCAGGTCGGACTGGCGTTCGTGCAGCAGGTTCACCGAGAAGCGCCGCGTGCGCAGCAGCGACGCGTACAGCGTCGCGCCGCGATTGATGCAAACGAGAATCGCCGGCGGCTCCGCACAAACCGCACTCAGCGCGGTCGCCGTCATGGCGTAGCGCGATGCGTGCTCGCGTGTTGCGACGATCGACACCGCGGCGGTCAGGCGGCGCATCGCCTGCTTGAAATCCCGTGCGAGCGCGGCCGCGTCGCGCGTGTCGGCCGCGCGGGCTTGGTCGAGATCCGGCGTCAATGCGCCGTTCGTCCATTGGACTTCCATGATGTCTCCTTGGCGGGAAATGGGGCGGGGCGCCGCGCGAGCGTCGGTCAGCGCTTCACGATCGAGTACATGAGCGTGCCGGAGAACATCAGCAGCACAAGCGACGCGCCGCGCAGCAGGGTTGACGTGCGGGCGGCCCACGCGCGCTGCGACGTCAGGAGCACCCCGAGGCACGACCAGCCCACGCCGATCGGCGCGAGCACGACCAGGAACACGAGGAGCGCCCATGCGAAGTAGTGCGCCGACCTGAACGCCTCCAGCGGAAACACCGCGCTCGAGAACAACAGCGCCTTCGGGTTCATCAGCGTCGCAACGAACACGTCGCGAAAGCTCGCCGGCGCGATCGACACGTCCTGCAGCACGCGGCTGTGCGTCCACATCTTGAGCGCGAGGCAAAAGATGTAGACGGAGCTGGCGAGCTTGACCACGTCATAGAGCCAGGGCCGGCCAGCAGCGAACGCGCACAGGAAGAATCCCCACACGGAAATCGCGACCGCGTAGCCAAGCGCGTCGGCGATCACGAGCGGCCAGGTGCCACGCAGGCCGACCTTCAACCCGGACGACAGCAGCAGCGTTGGTCGGCCCCGGCACGATCAGCACCAGCGATACGTACATTGACATCTTCAAGGCTTCCTGGACGTGCACACGGCCTCCTCAATTCGTGCCGGATTTGGACCGCCCGTTCACGGCTCCGTAACGGCTTTCGCAATACGGCAAGTCCAGCCTGTCCCTAAGCGTCGTACCGTCCGGCACGGGATCGTGGTAGCCACGCGCGGCCAGAACCGGTAGCACGTGATGGATGAAGTCGCCGAGCCCGAAGCCGACCACAGGCAGCACCAGCATGAAGCCGTCCGCCGCGCCCTCGTCGACCCATCGAATCATCTCGTCGGCGACCTTGTTGGCGGTGCCGATGAAGGTGAAGGCTTCCGACGTGCCGATGCTCGAGCGCCGCATCGCGACCTCGTATGCGACCTCGCGCAACGTCAGGCGGCGTTCAAGCGCGATCCGCTTGATATTGTCCGTTGTCGCGCGGAACCCATCGTTGCCGAGATCGCCGAGGTCGGGAAACGGACCGTCGAGCGGAAGCGCGCTAAAATTGTATTGCTGGAAGAAGTGCCCGAGGGCGCTCAGCGCCTCCTGCGGCGACAGCAGGTCTCGCACCTGATGGTATTTATCCTTTGCTTCCTGTTCAGTAGCTCCGACGATCGGACCGATGCCTGGGAAAATTTTCACGTCGTCCGGATTTCGCCCCTCCGCAGAAGCACTCTCCTTCACGCGCCGGTAAAACGCGCGGCCGTCCTCGAACGTGCCACCGTCCGTGAATACCGCATCGGCGTGCCGCCCGGCGAAACTGATGCCGTCGTCCGACGAACCGGCCTGGAAGATTACCGGCTGGCCCTGCGGCGAACGGCGAATGTTCAAGGGTCCTTCAACCGAGAAGAAGCGGCCCCGATGATTGAGGCGGTGCAGTTTCGTCGGATCGAAGAAGCGACCAGTCGCGCGGTCCCGTATCAACGCGTCGTCGTCCCAGCTGTCCCACAGCCCCTTCACCACATCGAGATGCTCCTCCGCAATCTTGTAGCGCAGCGCATGATCGGGATGCTCGCGGCCATAGTTCTTGCCCGATCCTTCGAGCGGCGACGTCACGACGTTCCAACCCGCACGGCCGCCGCTGATCAGGTCGAGCGACGCAAACTGCCTCGCTACAGTGTAAGGATCACTGTACGACGACGAGATTGTGCCAACGAGCCCGATCGTCGACGTGACAGCCGCGAGTGCCGACAGCAGAGAAATAGGCTCGAAGCGATTCAGGAAATGCGGCGCCGATTCCTCGTTAATGTACAGCCCGTCGGCGATGAACGCAAAGGCGATGCCGGCCGCCTCCGCCTTGCGCGCGCAATCGACATAGAAGTTGAAATTAACACTCGCGTCAGACGGCACGCTCGGATGCCTCCATGCGTTTCTGTTTGCGCCGGGGCCTTGAAGCAAAACACCGAAATTGATCTTCTTGTTGGTCATCGTGAAAGTTCCGTATCCAGTACCATTTGATGGTTCTTGTCCACGCTTCACAAGAAGGTTGTGGCACGGCCCCTCCATGGGTCACCAAAAATTAGGGCTGGTCGCGAACGAGAACGAATTTCTCTGCCAGCAGGGGCGCAATGATCTTCGAGACGGCCTCGCCGTCCTGGCATGCCCCCCCCTCATGCGCCGCGGTATATTGGCCGACGATGGACGACCAAGACCTTCGACCATCGACCAATTTCAGGAGGTCCCAAGCCTCGTTCTTCAATGCAGCAATATTGCGTCCAAGTAGCCAGGAACTGGTGGACGAGAAAATCGGCCGATCAAGGTCGAAGGTCACTCCTCGAACTTGTTCGAGTAGATGCTTCGCCCGGTTAAACTGCCAGCTGGATTCTAGCCGGCCGTTGACTACGGGCACATCGTCGTCCATTAGCCGGTCGGTAAGGCGCAGCTGCTGGGTCACGAGATCCCCGGTCGGCGAGTTGATCTCATTCACCGTATGGTCGAGTTTCTTCATAAACTGTTGGAAAAGTGGAATCTGTTTCTGGAGCGCCGGGTGTGGATTTCCAGGGATGGTGTTGATGAAAAAAGAAAAAGCCTGTTTGGCCCCAATGTTCTCATCAAACTTGAGCATCCGCCGTGCGTTCCAGAAAAGTTCGTTGGGGTGTGCACTCGCATTTCCCGCATAGAAGTAGTGCAGGAAATCCCGGGTGACTTCGTACATCTGGCGGTAGTTGTTGGCATAGAATTCGGTTGCCTCATGTTCCATGGTTGGTTCGGACAGGGCCGTGTGGATGCAGACTGAGGCCGAATATCCGGCCAGCATTGCCAGCGACACTCCGGTGGACAGCAGGGGATCCAGGAATGCCGCCGCGTCTCCGGCAAGGTAGTAACCAGGTCCTGCGGCTTTATCGCATGTATAGGCCCAATCACGTACTATATGGATCGGCTTGACACGCCGCGCCTGAGGCCCAATCATCTCCCGCACATAGGGTGCGAGGGCGAGCGCCTCCTCATAGAAAGCCTCCGCGCCCTTGACGCGGATCTCGTCGGTGAACTCTTGTCCAGTGACGAGGCCTAGGCTGACCTCACCCAGCTGTTCACTGTCCATCGGGATGAACCAAAACCAGCCTTTGGGCGAACTCTCCACGGTTATGTGGCCCCGCCGGAAACCCTCTGCACCACGAATATTCCGGTAATAGGAGTAGAGGGCCACTTGGCGCATTCGGTCGTCGTAGCGGCGCTCCGTCGCGGTCCGACCGATGACCGAGGCGGCCCCGCTGGCGTCAATTACGAATGAGGCTCGAGCCGTAACCGTCTCCCCGTCCGCATTCTCATAGATCACGCCGACGATCCTGCCGTCCTCGTTGAGCGGCGTGGTCACACGGGCTCGCATCTGCACTTCGGTGCCACAGGCGCGTGCATTGTCCAACAGGATCTTGTCAAAGACAGCCCGATCTACATGAAAGGCGAATCCGGACGGCAGAAACGGGGTGTCTGCGAACTGAATGTCCCAAGGTTCACGATTCTTCCCCCAAATGAAGGTGGCCCCGGTCTTTTCCACGAAGCCCGCCTGACGACAGGCATCGACAAGACCGAAGTCCTCCAGTACCGGCATCATGCTTGGGAGTAGTGATTCACCGATTCGATGCCGGGGAAAATCGTCTCGCTCCAAGAGAAGAACTTTATATCCCAGACGGGCGAGATACGTCGCCGCAGTGCTCCCAGCAGGCCCGCCACCTACCACGATTACGTCCCATTTATGTGCCATGATTAAATCCCTTGTAGTTCAAATCAGCAAACAGCACACAATTAACTGTGCGTAAGGAAAAAGCGTTGTTCTATATGTATCTGGGGTTATTTGAATAATCCCAAGTTAAGAAGCCGAGATTAGGTCGATAGTACAGAATCGTACAAAGATTTGTAGGCTTCTCGCAGCGGTATAGAAGATGCAAAACTCCGGTCCATTACTTTTATAACGGCCATTCGGATATTACATGTGCCAGCTGAGCAATGGCGC
>JACDFR010000099.1 GCA_013815685.1 Ramlibacter sp. | reverse complement strand
GGCGATCGCCTCGAAAAAGTCGACCCGCCATTCCAGGATGTCCGGCTTCCTGGCGGCGACCGCCGCGACCTCGGCGAGCAGCGCCTCGCGTGTGCGGCCCACCAGCGGGGCACAGACGGCGGGCACGCGGCCGCCGCCGACCGGCCCCCCGCGAAGTTCGATGGCTTTGGCCTGCATCGGCGGTCCTGGATTCAGTGGCAACTCGAGCATGGCGGCAAGCTTAGCCGGAATACCGTCGGTTGGTTTCGGCGGTCACTGCGGAAGTTCTCCTACACCGGCCAGTCTTTACGCTCGCGAAGATTGGGGCCGTCCCAACCAAGGAGAAACCGACATGGCAACCCGTGCTGAAAAAGACGCCTGCGACCTGCTCGATGCAGACCACAAGGCCGTCAAGAAGATGTTCAAGGAATACGAAGAACTGACCGGCTCGCGCGCGCGCAGCGCGTCGCAGAAGAAGAAAGAACTGGCTCAGCAGATCTGCCAGGAGCTCGCCGTGCATGCCCAGGTGGAAGAGGAAATTTTCTATCCCGCCCTGCGCCAGGCCCTGAAAGAGACGGACCTGCTGGACGAGGCCGAAGTGGAGCACCAGAGCGCCAAGGACCTGATCGCGCAGATCCAGGCGGCGGCGGAACCCGACGACATGTTCGACGCCAAGGTCAAGGTGCTGGGCGAGTACATCGACCACCACGTGAAGGAAGAGCGCGGCGAGATGTTCCCGAAAGCCCGCGCGGCGCGCAAGCTGGACCTGGTCGCCATGCGCGAGGAAATCGAAACCCGCAAGGAAGAACTGCTGTCCGAGATGGGCGCTCCGGTCTGACGCGCAGCCGAGCAGCCCCGCCGCGCGGGCAGGTTCCCGCAGTTCGCATCACCGTCACAATGGCGGCATGCTCGCCCTGCTTCGTACCTTCTCCTGGCAGGAATTACGTCAGCACCCCTGGCGCAACGCGGCTGCCGCGCTGGCGGTCATGCTGGGCGTGGCGCTCGCATTTTCGGTTCACTTGATCAATGCGTCGGCGCTGAGCGAATTCGCCAGCGCGATGGGTTCCGCTTCCGGCCAGCCGGATCTGGAACTTCGCGCCGTTCAAGGCACTTTCGACGAGAGCCTGTACCCGCGGCTTGCAGGCCATGCGCAAGTCGCCGTGGCCAGTCCGATTCTCGAAATCAACACGTTGGCGCAAGCGGGCGGTGAGCGAAAGCCTGTGCGGGTGATCGGTGTCGACGCACTGCTCGTGCCTTCGATCGCGCCGGCACTGATGCCTGTGCCGGCCGAAGGATCGGACCGCCTGGCCATCTTCGCGCCAGCCGCCGTTTTTCTCAATCCCGCGGCGTGGCAGGCATTTGCTGCCGGCGGCACGCAGGCGCGGCTGCGGCTGCAAGCCGGCCTGCAGCTGCGCGAGGCGAATGTCGCGGGCACGATTGCGGCCGCGGGCGCGCCGCTGGCGGTGATGGACATCGGCGCGGCCCAGGATTTCTTTGGCCGCCAGGGCCAGCTTTCCCGCATCGACCTGCGCCTGCACGCCGGCGTGGACCGCGCTGAGTTCATCCGGTCGGTGCAGCTTCCCGCCGGGGTGGTGGCAGCCGAGCCGGCCGATGCGGCGCAGCGCGTGGACAACCTCTCGCGCGCTTACCGGGTCAACCTCACGGTGCTGGCCCTCGTGGCGCTCTTCACGGGCGCCTTCCTGGTGTACTCGGTGCTGTCGTTGAGCATCGCGCGCCGGTCGCAGCAGTTCGCGCTGTTGGGCGTACTGGGGCTGACTTCGCGACAGCGCTCGCGCCTCGTGCTGGCCGAATCCCTGGCCCTGGGGGTCGTGGGCAGCGCCGCGGGAATCGCCTTGGGCGCCGGCCTGGCCGGGCTCGGCCTGAAAGTACTGGGCGGCGATCTCGGGGGCGGCTACTTCGCGGGCGTCGCGCCTCGCTTGCAATGGAGCAGCGGCGCCGCAGCGGCCTACGGCCTGCTGGGCACCGCGGCAGCGGGCGCCGGAGGGTGGCTGCCCGCGCGAGCGGCGCAAAGGCTGCCGCTGGCCCAAACACTCAAAGGCCTGGGCAGCGCGGCAGCCGGCGGGCGCGGCCACGTCGTCAGCCTGGCCATGATTGCGGGGGCCGGGTTGCTCGCGCTGCTGCCCCCCGTGGGCGGCATACCGCTGGGCGCCTACCTGTCGGTGGGGTTGCTGCTGATGGGCGGTATCACGGCGCTGCCCGGGGCCGTGGCGCTGGTGTACGACCGGCTCGCGCCGGCCTTGCGGCGGCGCCTGCTTCCATTGCTTGCGATCGAGCGGGCACGCCGCATGCGCGAGAGCGCCGCGGTCGCGGTCAGCGGCGTGGTGGCGTCCCTCAGCCTGGCCGTGGCGCTGACGGTCATGGTCGCGAGCTTTCGCGAGTCGGTGACACAGTGGCTCGACGTCGTGCTGCCGGCCGACCTCTACGTGCGCACGGCCGTATCCACCCAGGCCGCGGACACCGCCTGGTTCTCCAACGAGTTTGTCCAGGCGGTGGCCCGGCTGCCCGGCGTGGCACGGGTGGCCGCACAGCGGAGTCGCTCCCTGCAGCTTGACGCAGGGCTTCCCCCGGTGGCGTTGCTGGCGCGAGAGATCGGCGACACCCCGCGGACACTTCCGCTCATGGGCGACGTACTGCCGGCGCCGCCCGGCCACATCGCCATTTATGTGAGCGAGGCCATGGTCGACCTGTACGGGGCGCGGCCCGGCAGCGTGTTCGCGCCGCTGGCGGGCGCATTCGCGGCGGCGGGCGCCACGGCGCCGCCCTTTTTCGTCGCGGGGGTGTGGCGCGATTACGTGCGCCAGAGCGGGGCCATCGCGATGGAGCGCGGTGATTTCGAGCGGCTCACCGGCGACGGCCGTGCCAACGACCTCCAGATCTGGCTCGCGCCGGGCGGGCAGGCCGCGCAAGTACGGCAATCCATCCGTGCACTGGCGCAGCAGGAAGCAGGCGAGGCCGATGCGGTGGAGTTCGCATCCGCCCAGGAACTGCGGGCGACGTCCCTGCGCATCTTTGACCGCAGCTTCGCGGTCACCTACTGGCTGCAGGCGGTGGCGATTGCGATCGGCCTGTTCGGCATCGCGGCCAGCTTCAGCGCGCAGGTGCTGGCGCGCCGCAAGGAATTCGGCCTGCTCTCGCACCTGGGCCTGACGCGGCGCCAGGTCCTCGCGGTGGTGGCGGGCGAAGGCGCGGCCTGGACCGCCATCGGGTCCGCGGCCGGCCTCGTGCTCGGCCTGACGGTGTCGGTGGTACTGGTGCACGTCGTCAATCCGCAAAGCTTTCACTGGACGATGGACCTGCAGGTGCCGTGGGCCCGCCTGCTGGCGCTGTGCGCGGCGGTGGTCGCCGCCGGCACGTTCACGGCATGGCTGGCGGGCCGATCCGCCGCCGGGCGCAATGCCGTCCTGGCGGTGAAGGAGGACTGGTGACGCTGCACCGGCGCGCCCTCCTTCTGTCGGTGCCGGGTGCGCTGCTGGCCGCACCAGCCCGCGCGTTGCCTGCTGCGCAGCTGCAGTTTCCGCGCGACCACGGGGCGCATCCCGACTTTCGCACCGAGTGGTGGTACCTGACCGGGCATGCACGCGCGGGCGAGCGGGACTTCGGGTTCCAGGCGACCTTCTTTCGCTCGCGGGTTGAGCCGACGCAGGACATGAAATCACGCCTGGCCGCCAAGCAGCTGGTGTTCGCCCACGCGGCGATCACCGACGTGCAGGGACACCGGCTCTGGCATGACCAGCGCATCGCCCGCGAAGGCTTCGGCATCGTGGCCGCGGCGCTGGAGGACACCAAGGTCCGGCTACGCGACTGGTCGCTGGAGCGCCAGGCATCGGGGTACCGCACGCGCATCGCGGCCGCCGACATTGCCCTGGATCTGCACTGTGCCCCGACGCAGCCCCTGTTGCCGCAGGGACGGCAGGGTCTGTCGCGCAAAGGCCCGCGGCCGGAGCAGGCCAGTTACTACTACAGCCAGCCGCAGCTGGCCGTCACGGGCGGCTTGATCCTGCAAGGAAAGCGCTTCGAGGCCAGGGGCCGCGCCTGGCTGGATCACGAATGGAGCCGGGAACTGCTGCATCCCGAGGCCGTGGGCTGGGACTGGATCGGCATGAACCTGGAGGACGGCAGCGCGCTCACTGCCTTCCGTCTGCGCCGTGCCGATGGCTCGGCACTGTGGGCCGGAGGCTCGTTCCGCCCGCCGGGGGGCGCGGCTTACATCTTCAGCCCGCAGGAAGTGATGTTCAGCCCGCAGCGCCGCTGGACCAGCCCGCGGTCCCAGGCCACCTATCCCGTGGAATGGATCGTGCGCACACCCGCGGATTTCTATACCGTCAGGCCAGTGATCGACGACCAGGAGCTGGACAGCCGCGCCTCCACCGGCGCCATCTACTGGGAAGGACTTTCCCAGCTCTGGGACAGCAACGGCAGGATGGTGGGCCGCGGCTACCTGGAGATGACCGGCTATTCGCAGCGCCTTCGCATCTAGAGCCAAGGATGAGTATGAATTTGACCGCGGCGGGGGGAGCTTTTCCCCGTTGAGTCTGGCGTTACAGCTCTGTTTGAGGTACCGTTGGCGCCATCGAAATGAGGGACCCCATGAAAGCACAAACCCCGGCGCTCACGCAGGCGGCCCTGGTGGCCACGGCCGGCCGCAGGGCCCGGAAAGTCCAGCACAAGCTCCACGAGGCCGAAGCGCAGCTGCACGACGCCAACCAGATCCTGGTGAAAGCCGTCCCGACGCGCGACGAGGAAAGCATCGACGCCGCGCTGCAGCAGAATGTCGCGGCGGAAGAGAAAGTCCACGAAGCGACAGAAGAGCTGGAGATCGTCAACGCGCTGTTGGCTGATGCAACCGAGTCCGTGCCGGCCATCGCGCCGCTGCCTCCTTCGCCCGGCCAGACGGGCCAGGGGGTCAAGAGCCTCGTTCCGTTCCTGGCCCAACGCAAGGCCGCATCCCGGTAACCCCTGGCCTCTTCCCCCCGCTCGCTCTCGGGCCTGGCGCCCTTCATCCGGCCTTACAGGGCGCGCCTGGCGCTGGCGGCGGTGTTTCTCGTCATGGCGGCCGTCGCCACTCTGGCCTTCCCGGTCGCGCTGCGCGGGCTGATCGATGGCGGGCTCGCGGCAGGCGGCAAGGGCAGCCAGCTGGTCGCGTTGCGCTCGCACTTTCTCGAGCTGTTTGCCGTCGCCGTGGCGCTGGGCCTGTTCTCGGCCTCGCGCTTCTACCTGGTGAGCTGGCTCGGCGAGCGCGTCACCGCCGACCTGCGCAACGCCGTCTATGCCCACGTCCTCGAGCAAAGCCCGGAGTTCTTCGAAACCACGCAGACGGGTGAGGTCCTGTCGCGCCTGACGACCGACACCACCCTGGTACAGACGGTGGTGGGCTCTCAACTGAGCCTGGGGCTGCGCAATACCGTCATGGGCCTGGGCGCGCTGGCCATGCTGGTCTGGACCAATCCCTATGTCATGACGCAGGTGCTCCTGATCATCGTCCTGGTGGTGCTGCCATCCATGTGGTTCGGCCGGCGCGTGCGCCGCCTGTCACGGGCCAGCCAGGACCGCGTGGCCGACTCCAGCGCGATCGCGGCCGAGGTTCTCAATGCGATCCCCGTGGTGCAGAGCTACACCGCCGAACGCCGCGAGGCGGCCCGCTTCGGCCAGGCGACCGAGAACGCGTTCCACACGGGGATCCGCCGAACGCGTGCCCGGGCGGTCCTGGTGGCGTTCATCATCATCGCCAACGCCGCGCTGCTGCTCTGGGGGCTATACCTGGGCACCCAGGCCGTGCTGGCGGGCAAGATCACGCCGGGCCACCTGGGGGAAACGGTGGTCTACGTGATCATCCTGGCCGGCGCCGTGGCGGTCTTGGGCGAGGTCTACGGCGATCTGCTGCGCGCGGCGGGCGCCACGGAGCGCCTGATGGAACTGCTGGACAGCCGCTCCCCGGTGACATCGCCCGCCCAGCCCACGCCCTTGCAGGCCGCCCGCGGCGGAAGCGCCGTGGCTTTCGAAGCGGTGACGTTCCACTACCCATCCCGGCCCGCTTCAGCCGCGCTGAATGAATTCAGCCTGGCCGTTGCGCCGGGCGAAACGGTGGCGCTGGTCGGGCCCAGCGGCGCCGGCAAGAGCACGGTGTTCCAGCTCTTGCTGCGGTTCTACGACCCGGGAAGCGGACGCATCGTTCTCGACGGAGCCTCGACAGGGGATGTCGCCCTGCAAGACCTTCGCAGCCGCATTGCGATCGTGCCGCAGGACGCCGTCATTTTCTCCAGCAGCGCCATGGAGAACATCCGCTACGGCAGGCCCGGCGCCAGCGACAACGAGGTGCTGGGCGCGGCGCGGGCCGCCTACGCCCACGATTTCATCACCGCGCTGCCCGACGGCTACGGCACTTTCCTGGGCGAGCGTGGCGTGCGGCTTTCCGGCGGCCAGCGCCAGCGCATTGCCATTGCCCGGGCGATGCTGAAGAACCCGCCCCTGCTGCTGCTGGACGAGGCTACCAGCGCCCTGGACGCGGAGAGCGAGCGCATGGTCCAGGCGGCGCTGCAGTCGGCCATGCGCGACCGCACCACCCTGGTCATTGCCCACCGGCTGGCAACCGTGCAGCAGGCCGACCGCATCGTGGTGCTCGATCACGGCAGGATCGTCGAACAGGGCACGCACGAATCGCTGGTTGCCGCCGATGGCGTGTATGCAAGGCTGGCCGCCTTGCAGTTCATGGAATAGGGTTTTGACCGAGCTGCAGGAAGATCGGACCGCTGCACGAGGAGAGCTACATCTACGTCCAGGACGTCAGGGAACAGGCATACGGT
>JACDFR010000058.1 GCA_013815685.1 Ramlibacter sp. | reverse complement strand
GCGCCTCAGGCCTCGGTGAAGGCACGGCACGGATGCTGGCCGCCAATGGCGGAAAGGTCGTCATTGCCGACATGCAGGCTGAAAAAGGCGAAGCTGTCGCCAAGGACATCGGCGGCGCTTTCGTCAAGTGCGATGTGAGCCAGGAAGCCGACGGCCAGGCCGCGGTGGCAAAGGCGGTATCGATGGGCAAGCTCATGGGGCTGGTCAATTGCGCGGGCGTCGCGCCGGCGGAAAAAACCGTGGGCAAGAACGGCGCCCATTCGCTGGCGGTCTACACGAAGACCATCATGGTCAACCTGGTGGGCAGCTTCAACATGATCCGCCTGGCCTCTGAAGCGATGTGCAAGAACGAGCCCGAGAGCACCGGCGAGCGCGGCTGCATGATCTCCACGGCATCGGTTGCCGCGTACGACGGCCAGATCGGCCAGGCGGCTTACAGCGCCTCCAAGGGCGGCGTGGTGGGGATGACGCTTCCGATTGCCCGCGACCTGGCGCGCAACGGCATCCGCAACATGACCATCGCGCCGGGCATCTTCGGCACGCCCATGCTGTTCGGCATGCCCAAGGACGTGCAGGACGCCCTGGCGGCAAGCGTGCCCTTCCCGTCCCGCCTGGGAACACCGGATGATTACGCCAAGCTGGCGCGGCACATCTTCGAGAACGACATGCTCAATGGCGAGGTGATCCGCCTGGACGGCGCGATCCGCTTGGCGCCGCGCTGAGCCGCCGTTGGGTTTAACATGCGTCTCGCCAACTGAGGAGACGCGATGAAACTCAAGCTTTCGCTGCTTGCCGCTGCGGCCATGCTGGCCGCTTGCGGCACGGCGCCGCCGAAATTCAGCTATAGCCCGCCGCTGCTGCCCGAGGGCGCATCAGGCTATGTCGACAAGCCCGGCTGGGCGGCCCGCAAGTTCGCGGTTGCCGCCGCCAATCCGCTGGCCACCGACGCCGGCTACCAGGTGCTCAAGGCCGGCGGCTCGGCGGTCGATGCGGCGATTGCCGTGCAGATGGTGCTGACGCTGGTCGAGCCGCAATCCAGCGGGATCGGCGGCGGCGCCTTTCTGCTGCATTTCAACGGCAAGGACGTCGAGGCGTTCGATGGGCGCGAGACGGCGCCGGCGGGCGCGGACGACAAGCTGTTCCTCGGCGCGGACGGCAAACCGGTCGCCTTCTACGAAGGCGTCGTCGGCGGCCGTTCCGTGGGCGTGCCGGGCACCGTGCGGGTGCTGGAGATGGCGCACAAGCAATACGGCAAGCTTCCCTGGGCCCAACTGATGCAGCCGGCGATCGTGCTGGCCGAAGGCGGCTTCAAGGTCAGTCCCCGCCTGAACACGCTGGCCAAGGGCGATGCCCACCTCAAGAAAGATTCCACGGCCTCCGCCTACTTCTTCAAGCCCGACGGAGAAGTACTCGACGTCGGCTACAACCTGCGCAACCCCGAACTTGCCGCTGTGTTGCGCAAGATCTCTGCCGAGGGTTCGAAGGCGCTGCATGAAGGCGAAGTGGCCCAGGCGATCGTCGACAAGGTGCAGAAGCATCCGACCAATCCCGGCAAGATGACGCTGGAAGACCTTGCCGGCTACCAGCCCAAGAAGCGCGCGCCGCTGTGCCACGATTATCGTGCGCAGGACAAGGATTTCCGCATCTGCGGGTTCCCTCCGCCGAGTTCCGGGGCGATCGCCGTCGGCCAGATCCTCGGCATCCTGGGCAATACTCCCGCCGCCGCCCTGCCCTTGCAGAACGGGCTTCCTTCGGCCGACTGGCTGCACCTGTACACCGAAGCGGCGCGGCTTGCGTTCGCCGACCGCGGGCAGTACCTCGCCGACCCCGATTTCGTGCAGCCGCCGGCAGGCAACTGGATGAGCCTGCTGGCGCCCTCGTACCTGGCCGAGCGCGCTCGCCTGATCCAGCCCGCGGGGCCGAGCATGAAGACGGCGCAGCCGGGAACGCCCGGTCCGGTCAGCACGAGTCACGCGCCGATGCCGGACCAGCCCGAGTACGGCACGTCCCACATCAGCATCGTGGACGGCTACGGGAACGCCATCGCGATGACCACGACGATCGAGGACGTGTTCGGTTCGCGCCAGATGGTCAAGGGCTTCATGCTCAACAATGAGCTGACCGATTTCAGCTTCGCGCCTGCCGACGCGCAGGGCCGGCCTATCGCCAACCGGGTGCAGCCCGGCAAGCGGCCCCGCTCATCCATGGCCCCGACCCTGGTGTTTGACAAGGCCACCAACCAACTGGTCATGAGCGGCGGCAGCCCCGGCGGCGCCCTCATCATCCATTTCACAGCCAAGACCCTTTATGGGGTGCTCAACTGGGGATTGAATACCCAGCAAGCCATCAACCTGCCGAACTTCGGCTCGCTCAATGGACCGAGCCTGCTCGAGGAAAAGCGGTTCCCGCCCGCGACAGTGGAGGCGCTGCGCGGGCGCGGCGCCGAAGTGCGTGAGCAAGCCCTTACCAGTGGCCTGCAGGCCATCCAGAAAACGCCGGCCGGCTTGTTCGGGGGAGCCGATCCACGTCGCGAAGGTGTCGTGCTGGGCGACTAGGCCTGCTCCACGGCCTCTTCTGTCTGCAGCGGATTGGCCGGCGGCGGCTCCTGCGGCCGGTCGATCCGTTCGAATTCCGAGATCACCTGCGCGCCGAGCAGGAGCAGGGTGGCGGCGATCTCAAGGCTGAGCAGCACCACGATGGCGGTGGTGAGTGAACCATAGACCACGTTCACCTGCGACAGCGTGCTGAAGTACCAGACCAGCACATGCCGGGTCATCTCCCAAAGCAGCGCGGCCGTCACACCGCCCAGCAGGGCGTGGCGCAATGACAGGCGCCCGACCGGCATGACCACGTAGACCGAAGTCAAAACGAAAATCTCGCCCGCCAGGCCGAGCATGTAAAGCAGCACTCCCGAGACACCCTTGAGCGACCATTCCCGGCCCAGGAAGTCGACACTTTCCTCGCCCATGGCCTGCAGGCTGCCCGATACCAGGGTGACGACCAGCAGCCCGAAGCCCAGGCTGAGGATGTAGAGATACGGCAGCAGCACCGAGACGATGTAGCGCCGGCGGCGCACGGCGATGCGGTGCAGAAAAATGACCGACATCGCGTTTTCCAGCACCGTGAACGCCAGCGAACTGAAGAAGAGCATGGTGGCCAGGAGCACCCAGCCGATCACGTCGCGGTGCTCGAGGAAATTCGCCAGTTCGGTCACGATGGCGCGCGCCTGCCCCGGCATCAGCCACTCGAGATACCGGCCCAAGGTCAGCAGCAGCTCGGCCTGGTCAATCACATGGGACAGTGCGATGACAGTGAGGATCAGCAACGGCACCACCGACAGCAGTGCGTAGTAGGCCACGGCCCCGGCCAGCAGAAGCCCCTGGTTGGCCTTGAATCCTTTGAGCACGCGCCAGACGAACTGGCCCGGGTGGGCCAGGACATGGGCTGCTTGGTGGCTGATGACAGGCATGCGGCGAGTATCGCCCTCAGACGTCGATCGCGGCGGCCGAACCCGCGAGCTTGCGCAGTTCGAACTTCTGGATCTTTCCGGTCGCCGTCTTTGGCAGCTCGCCGAACACCACGGCCCTGGGCACCTTGAATCCAGCCAGGTGCTTCTTGCAATGCTCGACGATATCCTCGCGCGTGGTGCCGGCGCCGCCCTTCAGCTCCACGAACGCGCAAGGCGTCTCGCCCCAGCGCGGGTCAGGCTTGGCCACCACGGCGGCCGCCAGCACATCCGGATGGCGGTACAGCACATCCTCCACCTCGATCGACGAGATGTTCTCCCCGCCCGAGATGATGATGTCCTTGCTGCGGTCCTTGATCTTGATGTAGCCATCGGGGTACTGCACGGCCAGGTCGCCGGTATGAAACCAGCCTCCGGCGAAGGCCTCCGCGGTGGCGGCGGGGTTCTTCAGGTAGCCCTTCATCGTGATATTGCCCTGGAACATGATCTCGCCCATGGATTCGCCGTCCATGGGCACCGCCCGCATCGTCTGGGGATCCAGCACCCGCGCCGAGCGCTGCAGGTGGTAGCGAACGCCCTGGCGCGCGTTGAGGCGCGCCCGCTCGCCGATGTCGACGTCGCTCCATGCCTCGTGCTTCGGGCAGACCGTGGCCGGGCCGTAGACTTCGGTTAGGCCGTAGACGTGCGTCAGGTCGAAGCCCATGCGCTCCATCCCCTCGATCATCGATGCCGGCGGCGCCGCACCTGCCACCATGGCCTTGACGCCGGCCGGCAGCCCCTGCTTCAATTCGTCCGGCGCATTCACCAGCATGCCGTGAACGATGGGTGCGCCGCAGTAGTGCGTGACGCCGTGTGCCTTGATGGCGTCGCAGATCGCCTTGGCTTCCACCTTGCGCAGGCATACGTTGACGCCCGCGCGGGCCGCCACGGTCCAGGGAAAGCACCAGCCGTTGCAATGGAACATGGGTAGCGTCCAGAGGTAGACCGGGTGCTTGCCCATATCCCATTCCAGAATATTGGAGATGGCGTTCACGGCCGCCCCTCGGTGGTGACAGACCACGCCCTTGGGGTTGCCGGTCGTGCCGCTGGTGTAGTTCAGCGCAATGGCGTCCCATTCGTCCGCGGGCGGTTGCCAGGCGAAGTCCGGGTCGCCGGTTGCCAGGAAGACTTCGTAGCCCGCGGTGCCGATGCGTTCGACCGGGCCCGTGTACAGCGCGTCCTCCACATCGATCACGAGCAGGGGCGATTGGGTTTTTCGCAAGGCGATCGCTTGCCGCATCACCGCGGCGAATTCTGGATCGACAATCACCGCCTTGGCCTCGCCATGGTCCAGCATGAAGGCGATGGTCTCCGGATCGAGCCTGGTGTTGAGTGCATTCAGCACCGCCCCGCACATCGGCACGCCGAAGTGCGCTTCGACCATGGGCGGCGTATTGGGCAGCATGGCCGCCACGGTATCGCCCTTGCCGATCCCGCGCACCACCAGCGCGCCCGCAAGCCGGCGGCAGCGTGCGTAGACCTCGGACCAGGTACGGCGCAGCTCTGCGTGGATGATGGCCGGCCGGTGGGGATAGATTTCCGCCGCGCGCTCGATGAAGGACAACGGCGACAGCGCAGCGTAGTTGGCCTCGTTGCGCGGCAAGTCCCGGTCGAAGATGCTGCTCATGTTGTCTCCTGTTCGCGGTTGGGCGTATGCCGCCAGGGTACCCGCACCGGCCTCGGGCCGGTGTTAGGTAAGAATACGCGTAGGTATTGTTTCAATACCGATCCGTATTCATGGCCATCCCCCAATCTTTCATCCAGGAACTCCTCGCCCGCGCCGACGTGGTGGAGATCGTCGGCCGCTACGTGCAGCTGAAAAAGGGTGGCGCCAATTTTATGGGACTGTGCCCCTTCCATGGGGAGAAGTCGCCGTCTTTCTCGGTCAGTCCGAGCAAGCAGTTCTACCATTGCTTTGGCTGCGGCAAGAACGGCAATGCCATCGGTTTCCTGATGGAACACGCCGGCATGAATTTCGTTGAAGCCGTAAAGGACCTGGCGGGGCAGTACGCGATGCAGGTGCCCGAGGAAGACGCGTCTCCCCAGGACCGTGCCAAGGCGGCCCAGCAGCGGGAGAAACAGGCCACGCTCACCGATGTGCTCGAAAAGGCCGGCGACGCATACCGCAAGCATCTGAAGAGCTCGCCACGAGCTATCGACTACCTCAAGGGCCGGGGACTGTCCGGCGAGATCGCCCGCCAGTTCGGCCTGGGTTACGCGCCCGAAGGCTGGCGCGGCTTGGCCAGCGTGTTCCCCAGCTACGACGACCCGCTGCTGGCGGAAAGCGGCCTCGTGATCGTCAGCGAGGACGAAGACAAACGCTATGACCGGTTTCGCGACCGGGTGATGTTTCCCATCCGCAATGTCAAGGGCGAGTGCATCGGATTTGGCGGACGGGTGCTGGGCGACGAAAAGCCCAAGTATCTGAACTCGCCCGAAACGCCGGTCTTCAGCAAGGGACGCGAACTCTACGGCCTGTTCGAGGCGCGAAATGCACTGCGGGAGCACGGCTATGTGCTGGTGACCGAGGGTTATATGGATGTCGTCGCGTTGGCGCAGCTGGGCTTTCCCAATGCCGTGGCCACGCTGGGCACCGCGTGCACGCCCGACCACGTGCAAAAGCTCTTCCGCTTCACCGATTCCGTTGTTTTCAGTTTCGACGGCGACGAGGCCGGGCGAAGGGCGGCCCGCAAGGCTCTGGAAGGCGCCCTGCCGTACGCGAGCGACGTACGCACGGTGAAGTTTCTTTTCCTGCCGGCGGACCACGATCCCGACAGCTACATCCGCCAGTTTGGCCGGGACGCCTTTTCACGCTACGTTAGCGAGGCGACGCCGCTCTCGAGGTTTCTCGTCGAGGTCGCGCGCGAAGGCTGTGATCTGGCTACGGCGGAGGGCCGCGCTCATATGGCTGCCAACGCCAGGCCGATGTGGACCCAGTTGCCGGAGGGCGCGCTCAAGCGCCAGCTGCTTGCCGAGATCGCGGAGCACGTGCAGCTCGATGTACGTGAGGTCGGCAAATTGTGGGGAGACAGGTCCGCTGCGGTGTCGGGCACCCGTCGGCGGATGGATTCCACCGCGCCCCCTTCGCGGGGCCGCACGCTGCCTCCGGGCCGGGCGGATCGCGCCCTTCAGATCGTGCTGACCAACGAGGCCTTGTGGACCGGCCTCAGCAACGACGATCACCACCTGCTGTGCGAACTCGCGCCACCGCATGGACCCCTGTTTCTCTGGCTCGACAGCCATGTTGTCGAACATGGTGCGCAGCCTTGGCCCGAGCTCAAGCAGGCGGTTGAGACGCATGAGCTCGGCGCTTTCGCCATTCAGCTGGTCACCCGCCTGCTGGCCGACATCGAAAGCGACC
The DNA here is from genome assembly GCA_013815685.1 of Ramlibacter sp. Classification (GTDB taxonomy): domain Bacteria; phylum Pseudomonadota; class Gammaproteobacteria; order Burkholderiales; family Burkholderiaceae_C; genus Ramlibacter. The sequence goes on along the minus strand of JACDFR010000058.1, from coordinate 15,658 downwards.
CGGACGAGCTGCAGCAAATTCTCCAGCGTGAACGCGACCGCCGACGCGGTGAGGAAATGAGGGACCTGTCGGTCCGCGGCGCTACCGACCCGGCGGCCTATGAGCGGCTCAAACTGCTGCTGGGCCAAAAGTCGCCGCCCAGGGCTTGAATTTCGGTGATGGCGGTATAATGTAAGGCTTAGCTAGCGGCAAGAGCGACAGCAGCACCTCCGGAACCGGCCAACCGACGCCAATGCGCGCGATCCGCCACCTCCCCGCAAGGACTGCACCCCAAATGTTCGCCCACCCATCTTGCCATGATGGATCGACGGCAGGCCTTCCCCGGCCTGCTGCCGAGCTCCTCCTCTCCGCCCGCGCCGGGTTGTAGTGGCGCTTTTTTGTGTTTCTGCTCTTTCGAAGCCCGAGGTATTTTTTTCATGCCCGCTCAAAAGTCCGAATCGCGTAAGCCCACCGCGAAACCCAGCGCCAGAAAAGTGATCCAACCGGCAGTGCCGGCCAAAGCCAAGCTCAAGGTCGTCAAGACCCCGGCCAAGGCCCGGGCCGCCGCCGCTGTGAAGTCCGCAACGAAAGTAACGCCAGTGCCTCTCACGAAGTCCCCCGTCAAGCCCTCCGAGAAAGCCACCGCCAAAGACGAGGTGAAAAAGCCCGCCAAGGCCATGGCCACCGATGAATTAGTGAAAAAGAAGCCGGGCCGCCCCCCGAAGGCGGCCCCGGAACAGGCCGAAGCGCCCGCGCAGGCCGGCGCCAAGCGCGGCCGCAAGCCCAAGAACGCATCCGAAGCCAAGCCCGGTGAGGAACTGGACATGTCGGACATCGAGGACGATCTGGCAGGTGAGCCGGTGGCCGAGACCACCGAAAAGGTCAAGCCCCTGCGCATGAAGATCAGCAAGGCCAAGGAGCGGGCCTTGATGAAGGAATTCGGCCTGGACGAGACCATCCTGTCCGAAGAGGAAATGCTCAAGCGCCGTCAGCGCCTGAAGACCCTGATCACGCTGGGCAAGACGCGCGGCTACCTGACCCACGGCGAAATCACGGACCACCTGCCCGAAAAGCTGGTCGATGCCGAGACGCTGGAAGTCGTGGTGACAATGCTCAACGACCTTGGCGTAGCGGTGTACGAACAGACGCCCGACGCCGAGATGCTACTGCTGAACAACACGACCCCGACGTCTGCGACGGTCGAGGAAGCCGAAGAGGAAGCCGAAGCCGCCCTCTCTACCGTCGACAGCGAGTTCGGCCGCACCACCGACCCGGTGCGCATGTACATGCGCGAGATGGGGACGGTCGAACTGCTGACGCGCGAAGGCGAAATCGAGATTGCCAAGCGCATCGAAGGCGGCCTGATGGCCATGATGGAAGCGATCTCCGCGTCGCCCGCGACCATCGCCGAAATCCTGCGGCTGGCCAACGAGATCCGTGAGGGCCGTGTCGTCATCTCCACCGTGGTGGACGGTTTCTCCAACCCCAACGAGGCCGACGACTATGTGGCCGAGGAAGACTTCGACGAATTCGATGCCGACGACGACGACGACGGCCAGGGCGGCTCGAAGGCCCTGACGAAAAAGCTCGAAGAGCTCAAGACCCAGGCGCTGGAGCGCTTCACGCGCATCCACTCCCTGTTCGAGAAAGTCCACAAGATCTACGACAAGGAAGGCTGGGGCACGCCCGCCTACGTGAAGGCCCAGCACGCCCTCTCCGAGGAGCTGATGACCATCCGCTTCACGGCCAAGACCATCGAGAAACTGTGCGACATGGTCCGCGGCCAGGTCGACGACGTGCGCAAGAAAGAGCGGGAGCTGCGCCGCATCATCGTCGACAAGTGCGGCATGCCGCAGGAAATCTTCATCAAGGACTTCCCCCCCAACCTGCTGAACCAGAAGTGGGTGGAAAAACAGGCGACCGCCGGCAAGCCCTGGTCGATCATCATCGCCCGCAATATCCCGCCGATCCAGGAACTGCAGCAGAGGCTGGCAGACCTGCAATCGCGCGTCGTCGTGCCGCTGGCCCAGCTCAAGGACATCAACAAGCGCATGAACGAAGGCGAAGCCTCGTCGCGTGAGGCCAAGAAGGAGATGATCGAGGCCAACCTGCGCCTGGTGATCTCCATCGCCAAGAAGTACACCAACCGCGGCCTGCAGTTCCTGGACCTGATCCAGGAAGGCAACATCGGCCTGATGAAGGCCGTGGACAAGTTCGAATACCGCCGCGGCTACAAGTTCTCGACCTACGCCACTTGGTGGATCCGCCAGGCCATCACCCGCTCGATCGCGGACCAGGCGCGCACCATTCGCATCCCGGTGCACATGATCGAGACCATCAACAAGATGAACCGCATCTCGCGCCAGCACCTGCAGGAGTTCGGTTTCGAGCCGGACGCCGGCATCCTGGCGGCCAAGATGGAGATTCCGGAAGACAAGATCCGCAAGATCATGAAGATCGCCAAGGAGCCGATCTCCATGGAAACGCCGATCGGCGACGACGACGATTCCCACCTGGGCGATTTCATCGAGGATCAGGCCAACACCGCGCCGATCGAGGCGGCGATGCAGGCCGGCCTGCGTGACGTGGTCAAGGACATTCTTGATTCGCTGACCCCGCGTGAAGCCAAGGTGCTGCGCATGCGATTCGGCATCGAGATGAGCACCGACCACACGCTGGAAGAAGTCGGCAAGCAATTCGACGTGACCCGCGAGCGGATCCGCCAGATCGAGGCCAAGGCGCTGCGCAAGCTCAAGCACCCGAGCCGCAGCGACAAGCTGCGCAGCTTCATCGACACACTGTAATCATCCGGTGTGTGCCCTGGCGCTCTGGCTCTCCGGACGAAAGACGGACTCCGCTACTTGGGCGCTCATTGGCCTCACGTACCTGCTGGGCGTGTTCGTCCTCACGCGCGAGATCAACATCCCCATCAACGAAGCGCTGGCGCTGTGGGACCTGCCCCAGAATGCGACGTTGGTTGCGGACATGAGGGGACACGTGGTTCCATGAAGGACTTGCACGGAACTCACCTCTCTCCCTTACGCTCCCTTCCGGTCCCTCAGGCGGTGGCTGGAGGAGGCATCAGATCTCGAGCTTGTAGATATCGCGCATTTTCGCGATCAGCCCAGCGTCTGGCGCGAAAAGGGCTGCTTGCCCTCCAGCGCGTGCAGCACGATGCCTTCGAGCAGCTCGCTGAGGGTCATGTCTTTGTGCGGCGAGCGCCTTCAAGACTTTCGGCAGCTGCTTCTCCACCCGCACGCCGGTCTGGACGTGCTCCACCCCAGGGAAGAGTCGCTGTCGGAATCGGGCATGGTAGGGCGCAGAAATGAAAAGTTCAGCCCGCCCGGTACCGCGGTATTTCATACGGCTTCGCATTACCGCCCGGAGCGGGCGCCAACGCGGTTCAGCCCCCTCCGCGCCGCTTCGATAGCAGTGATGTCGATCAATCGCGCAGTGCCGACAAGGCATCAGTCGTGCGCGAGATTCGGGCGAACTTCGACTGCCACACCCGGGCGCTGCGGAAAGCGGGCTGCCCAGTCGAGCGCATGATCCAGGTCCGGCACGTCTACGATGAAGTAACCGCCGAGCTGCTCCGCCGCCGCGGGCGCCGGACCGTCCGAGAGTGCCGTGTTCCCGTTGCTGTAGCGCAGGGTCGTGGCGGTGTCCGGGGTCTGCAAGCCGGCACCGCCGCGGAAAACGCCCTCCTCTTTGAGCGCGCTCAGGAATGCGAACGTGCCGCTCCAGTACGACTTCTGTTGCTTGGAGTCGGTGCGAGCCGCGAAGCCATCCGGCGCTTCAAAAATCATCAGGGTGAATTGCATGTCGTTGCTCCTTCAGGTTGATGGGACGGACGCAAGTTGGGCATCCGAAGCCATGACGGCGCAGCGCATCCTATTTCGACACACCGATAGAAAAACCCCCTTGGGGACATCTCGCCGCGTCGCTTTAGCGAATGGCTACGCGGAGAAGCCGGCTTCGCCCTGCAGGAACTGGCGGACAGCCGGGTCCCCAGCCAGGTCAACCGCACGCCGATATGCCTGACTGGCGAGATCGGGGCGCGCCAATTGGCGGGCCAGCACGCCTCGCAACGCCCAGTATGGCTGGTATTCATCGAACCGGGACTCGACCTCGGTCAGCAACTCCCAAGCAGCCTGTGGGCCATGCAAAGCCGCGACCGCCGCTATGCGCCCGAGTGTCGCGCCGGCGCTGGGCGCCACGTGCAGCAGGCCGTCATAGAGCTGCACGATAGCGCTCCAGTCGGATGAGCCCGTCACTGCCTGCGCGAGTGCACGGACTGTATGGCCGCTTCCAACTGATACCGGCCCATCCGCAGCAACGAATGGGCTCGTACCAGCAATGCATCCGCCTGGGCGATGCGATCTCGATCCCATTGCTGCGCATCCTGCTGGGAGAGTGGCACATAGGCGCCGTTGGGGTCGCGGCGCGTGTGCCTCCGGGCATCGGTGTGGAGCATGAGGGCGAGCAAGCCCAGTGCCTCTGGAGCGCTTGGCATGAAGCTAGCCAGCAGCCGGCCGAATTCGATGGCCTCCTCAGCCAGGCCGCGCCGTCGTGCGTCGGCACCTGCAATGTCGTCCCAGCCCGCACCGTACGCGGCGTAGATCGCGTCCAACACGGCCTCGATGCGATCGGGCAGCGAGCGGGCTTCGGGTATCTCGAATGGAACACCGGCGTCGCGCACCTTTGCCTTGGCTCGAGACAAGCGCTGACCCAGCGTCGCCGGCTTGACGAGGAATGCCGAAGCGATCCGGACGGCGTCCAGGCCCAAAACGACCTGAAGCATCAGGGGCGCCCGGGCGGCGATATCAATCGCAGGGTGCGTGCAGACAAACATCAGCTTGAGCCGCTCGTCCGGAAATGCAGCCTCGCCGGACACGAGCTCGTAGGCCTCCTCGGTGAGCAGCAGCCAATCGCCCGCGCTGGCTTCTTGCACCGCGCGGTGCCGAGCCTCATCGATCAGACGCCGACGAGCGGCAGTCAGGAGCCAAGCCTCTGGTACATCGGGCACGCCTTGCTTCGGCCACGTCTCCAGGGCTGACTGGATGGCATCGGATAGCGCATCCTCCGCGGCCGCCATGTCTTGCGATCGCGTCGCGAGGAGTGCAATCAGCCGCCTCGATGATTCGCGCAGCACGCGCTCAACCGCTTCCCGAGTCTGACTGTCGGCTTGCACGTTCAGTCCCCCGGCAGATGGGGCCGCACCTCGATGATAAGGCCCGGCCGCTGCGGAAACCGGGATGCCCATTGAAGCGCCACCGTCATGTCCGGCACTTCGATCATGAAAAGGCCGCCGAGCTGTTCTTTCGTATCTGCGAAAGGTCCGTCCTGCACGACAGCCTGGCCACCTTCGAAGCGGACCGCCCTGGCATGAGCCGGGGCTTCGAGGCCTGCTCCGGCGACGAACACACCGGCAGACCTGAGAGCCACAAGGTACTGCATCGTGCCGCGCCAGTAATCGTCCTGCATATCGGCCCTCGACCGGGACGCAAAACCTCGGCAGTTTCGTAAATGAGAATGCTCGCCTGCATTGCATCAACCTCACGTTGTGGGGCGGTAGTCGATATGCTAGTCGTTCTGACGTGCAAGGCTCCCTAAATGCTGCGCCACGGAGCATCCGGCACACTCGCTTGGGGTCAGAATCCGTGCGCTACGCTTGCCCTAAACCATTGACGTCTTGGGGAGTCGCATTTCGACAGAGTAAGCATTCTTTTTGTTGGCTCTCGGAGAGGATGCTCGGTTCCTCGATGGGAAACGGCTACTTGGGAGCTCGCGATCAGTGGAACGAGGCGAACTTGGTGTGCCGTGCCGCCGCCGCCGTGGAATAGGTCGCTGTGCCCACGACGCACGTGTCTGTGGTCCGCTCGAAACTAGCCGTGAGCCGCAGGCGTCACTTCCCAGTGCTGCAGCACACGGTCATGGCCATCAACGCTCTCCAGCCGCACGCGGAATCCCCAGAGGCGAGCCACATGCTTGACCACCTCCTCCGCGCCGTTGTCCAGCGGCCGATCGTTGTGGCGGACGTGCCGCAACGTGAGCGAGCGGTCACCGCGCAGATTCACGTTCCATACCTGAATGTTGGGCTCGCGCCAGTTCAGGTCGTGCTGGCGGGACAGCGCTTCACGCACGCGGCGGTAGCCCGCGTCATCGTGGATGGCGGAGACTTCCAGTTCCTTCTGGGCCGCGTCGTCCACGATCGAGAAAAGCCTGAACTCGCGCATCATGTGCGGCGAAAGGTACTGCCCGATGAAGCTCTCGTCCTTGAAATGCCGCATGGCGTAGTCGAGCGTCTTGCGCCAGTCCGAGCCGGCGATCTCGGGAAACCACTGCCGGTCCTCGTCGGTTGGCTTTTCGCAGATGCGCCGCAGGTCGGTGAACATGCCGAAGCCCAGCGCATAGGGATTGATGCCGTTGTAGGCCGGGTGGGTCACGGGCGGCTGGAACACCACGTTGGTGTGTGAGCTCAGGCACTCCATCATGAAGCCGTCCGCCAGCAGGCCCTGGTCGTACAGGTCGTTGAGCAGCGTGTAATGCCAGAAAGTCGCCCAGCCCTCGTTCATCACCTGGGTCTGGCGCTGCGGATAGAAGTATTGGGCGACCTTGCGCACGATGCGCACGATCTCGCGCTGCCATGGCTCCAGCAACGGCGCGTTTTTCTCGATGAAGTACAGCAGGTTTTCCTGCGGCTCTTCGGGGAACCGCCGGTTCTCCTTCTTGGATTGCTTGCCCGGCGTCTTGGGCAGCGTGCGCCAGAGGTCGTTGATCTGCTGCTGCAGGTACGCCTCGCGGTCCTTGCGGCGGATTTCCTCTTCCACCATCGAAATCTTCTGCGGGCGGCGGTAGCGGTCGACCCCGTAATGCATCAGCGCATGGCAGCAGTCGAGAACTTCCTCGACGGCGTCGACGCCATGCCTTTCCTCGCATTCGCCGATGTAGGCCTTGGCATAGACCAGGTAGTCGACGATGGAACTGGCGTCCGTCCACATCCGGAAAAGATAGTTGCCCTTGAAAAATGAGTTGTGGCCGAAGCACGCATGGGCCATCACCAATGCCTGCATGGGCATGGTGTTTTCTTCCATCAGGTAGGCGATGCAGGGATCGGAGTTGATCACGATCTCGTACGCCAGGCCCATGTGGCCGCGCCGGTAGTTCTTCTCGCTCGCGATGAACTGCTTGCCGAACGACCAATGCCGGTAATTGACCGGCATGCCCACGGAGGCATAGGCATCGAGCATCTGCTCGGCGGAGATCAGCTCGAGCTGCACCGGGTAGGTGTCCAGGCCGAAACTCTGGGCGGTGCGCTTGATGTGCTCGAAGTAGGTTTCAATCAGCTCGAAAGTCCAGTCCGATGGGCTGGGCAATCGCTTGTTGGCGACGCGCTCGTCGCTGGCGGTGATCATGATGCGTTCACACTCTTTTTGAACAGGTCTCGGAACACCGGAAAAATCTGGGCCGGCGTGCAGATTTTCTGCATGGCGAAGTGCGGATTGGCATCGCGCACCCGGGTGTACTCTTCCCAGAGATTCTGGTCTTCGTCGGCCACTTGCACATAGGCGAAATAGCGCACGAGCGGCAGCAGCTTGGCATCCAGCAGTTCGCGGCATTTCGACGAATCCTGCTGCCAGTTGTCGCCGTCGGACGCCTGAGCGCCATAGATGTTCCATTCCTGCCCCATGTAACGCTCACGGATGATCTCGTGCATCAGTGTCAAGGCGCTGGACACGACGGTCCCTCCGCTTTCAGTGGCGTGGAAGAATTCGTCTTCGGACACCTCGGCCGCCTGCGTGTGGTGGCGGATGAAGATCACGTCCGTCTGCTGGTAGTGGCGGGTGAGAAAAAGGTACAGCAGGATGAAAAAGCGCTTCGCCAGGTCCTTGCGGGCCTCGTCCATCGACCCGGACACGTCCATCAGGCAGAACATGGCGGCTTTGCTCGTGGGCAGCGGCTCGCGGACGCGGTTGCGATAGCGCAGATCGAAAGGGTCGAGGAAAGGCACGCGCTTGAGGCGCAGCCGCAAAACCTCGATCTCGGCCTTCAGCGCATTGATCTCCGCTGCGGGCGTATGGTCGAGTTTCTCGACCTGCCTGAGGTGTTCCTCGAGCTGGCGCAGCTCGATGCGTGCCTCGCTGCCCATCGCGATACGCCGGCCAAGCGCCACGCGCATCGACCGCACCACGTGCAAGCTGGTGGGGTTCCCCTCGGAGACGAAGCCCGCACGCCGGGTTTTCCATTCCGGCGCGTCGGCGAGCAACTGCGTTCGTATCAGCCGCGGCAGAGCCAGATCGTCGAAGAAGTAGTTCATGAACTCTTCCCGCGTGATCCGGAAGACGAAGTCGTCCTCGCTGCTGCCGTCCGCCGACGCGCCCTTGCCGCTGCCCGAACCGCCCCCGCCCTCGGGCCGGCGAATGCGGTCCCCGCGCACGTATTCACGGTTGCCGGGATGAACGGTCTCGCGCGTGCCGCCGGCGCCGTGGCCGAAGACAGGCTCGGACACATCGCGCTTGGGCAGCGTGATGTCCGTGCCCTCCTCTATATCGCGGATGCTGCGATCGCCCACGGCCTTGCGGACCGCATCGCGGATCTGGTCGCGGTAGCGGCGAAGGAACCGCTCGCGATTACCGATCGACTTGTTCCTTCCGGAGAGGCGCCGATCGATGATCTGGTGGAGCATGGACCTCTCCGGCTTCGCATTGGAGGACGACACTGCGGCGCCTTCCGCGGCTAGGAACTCTTGCGAACGCGCAAGTACCACTCGCACAGGAGACGCACCTGCCGGTGGGTGTAGCCCTTCTCGACCATGCGGTTGACGAAGTCCTCGTGTTTCTTCTGCTCGTCGGCGCTGGCCTTGGCGTTGAACGAGATGACCGGCAACAGGTCCTCGGTGTTGGAGAACATCTTCTTCTCGATCACCGTGCGAAGCTTCTCGTAGCTCGTCCACACCGGGTTCTTGCCGGCGTTGCTGGCTCGCGCACGCAAGACGAAATTGACGATCTCGTTGCGGAAGTCCTTGGGATTCGACAGCCCCGCCGGCTTTTCGATCTTTTCCAATTCGGCGTTCAACGCCGCCCGGTCGAAGATTTCGCCGGTGTCGGTGTCGCGGAACTCCTGGTCCTGGATCCAGAAATCGGCATAAGTCACATAGCGGTCGAAAATGTTCTGCCCATATTCGGAATAGGACTCCAGGTATGCGGTCTGGATCTCCTTGCCGATGAATTCGGCGTAGCGCGCCGACAGGTGTTCCTTGATATAGGCAAGATACTTCTGTTCGGTCTCCGGCGGGAACTGCTCGCGCTCGATCTGCTGCTCCAACACATACATCAGGTGGACGGGGTTGGCGGCGATCTCCGTGGAGTCGAAATTGAACACTTTGGAGATGATCTTGAAGGCGAAGCGGGTCGAGATGCCGGTCATGCCCTCGTCGACGCCCGCGTAGTCGCGGTACTCCTGGTAGCTCTTGGCCTTGGGATCGGTGTCCTTGAGGTTTTCGCCGTCGTAAATCTGCATCTTGCTGAAGACGCTGGAATTCTCCGGCTCCTTGAGGCGCGTGAGCACGCCGAACTGCGCCATCATCTTCAAGGTTCCGGGCGCACACACCGCGTCCTTCAGCGAGGAGTTACGGATGAGCTTCTCGTAGATCTTGACCTCTTCGGTCACGCGCAGGCAATATGGGACCTTGACAATGTAGATGCGGTCGAGAAACGCCTCGTTGTTCTTGTTGTTCTTGAAGGCCTTCCACTCGCTCTCGTTGGAGTGGGCCATCACGATGCCGTCGAACGGGATCGCGCCGAAGCCCTCCGTCCCCTTGAAGTTGCCTTCCTGGGTGGCGGTCAGCAGCGGGTGCAGCACCTTGATCGGCGCCTTGAACATCTCCACAAATTCCAGCAGGCCCTGGTTGGCCAGGCACAGGCCGCCCGAATAGCTGTATGCGTCGGGGTCGTCCTGGGCATAGGTCTCGAGCTTGCGGATATCGATCTTGCCCACCAGCGAGGAGATGTCCTGATTGTTCTCGTCGCCCGGCTCGGTCTTGGCGATGCCGCACTGCTTGAGGATGGACGGGTAGCGCTTCACGACCCTGAACTTTCGGATATCCCCGCCGAACTCCTCGAGGCGCTTCACGGCCCACGGCGACATGACTCGCTGCAGGTACCGAGGCGCGATGCCGTACTGCTGCTGCAACAGCGGCGCGTCTTCGGCGTTGTTGAACAGGCCCAGGGGCGACTCGTTGACGGGCGAGCCTTTGATGGCGTAAAAAGGCACCTGCTCCATCAGCAGTTTCAGGCGCTCGGCGATGGACGACTTTCCGCCGCCTACCGGCCCCAGCAGGTAGAGGATCTGTTTCTTTTCTTCCAGGCCCTGCGCGGCGTGCCGGAAGCAGGAGACGACCTGCTCGATCGGCTCTTCCAGGCCGTAGAAATCCTTGAATGCGGGGTAGATGCGCACCATCTTGTTGCCGAAGATGCGCGAAAGACGCTGGTCGTGGCGGGTGTCGACGATCTCGGGCTCGCCGATGGCTTTGAGCATGCGCTCTGCGGCGGTGGCATAGGCCAGCGGGTCGCGCTTGCAAAGATCGAGGTACTCCTCCAACGACAATTCCTCCTCGCGCGTCTGCTCGTAACGCGCGAGAAAATTGCGAACTACATCCATGGAACCTCCTTCGAGTACGGTGCAGTGTTCAACCTCTGGCTGCCCCACTTTACCGCACGGTCGCTTGTGTTAAAGATCATCGGGTGTAAGCAAAAATCTGTGATCACTGTAGGTGAACGGTAGATAAAAACAAGGGGGTGAAAGTTTCTAGGGGAAAGCGCTTGTGGACCCCGCACAATCGCATGGGCGTCGTTGGTGATCACGCGCCAACGCCCGATCGCCATCGCCATCGCCATCGCCAAGGCAATTTTCAGTTGATGCGCACCCGGGCCTGATCAAAGCGCCGGCCCAGGCGCTTAGGTGATAATGATCACTTGCAGATGCATAAACGCGCGCCGTAACGAGCGAGCGGCGCGAGAATGGCACCGACGCACAGTTACATAAGGTACGGCAGATGACCGTTGACGTGCCCATCAGCGAACAGCAGTTCGCCTCGGCCTTCAAGTACGCCGCCATAGGCTTGGCCGTGCTTGCACCGGACTCTCGCCTGAAGGGCGTGAATCGGGCGCTATGCGACATGCTCGGCTATACGCGGCGCCAGCTGCTCGAGTTCCCGCCCTACGCGCTCGTGCACGCGGACGAGTGCCACGCAGAGCTCGGTCTTCGCAACCAGCTGCTGACCGGGACCTGCGGTGCCTACGAATGCGAACGCCGCCTGCTGCATCACAACGGCAGCCACATCTGGGTCCATTTGACATGGGTGCTGGTACGCGACGCGTCCGCAGCGCCCCTGCATTTCTTTGTCCAGCTACAGGACATCAGCCGACGCAAGCTCGCCGAAGCGGCGCTGCGAGAGAGCGAGGAACGCTTCCGGCTGTCCAATCGAGCGCTGCGCGAGCAGGCCGAGCTGCTGGACCAGGCACGCGACGCCATCGTGGTGCACGAGTTGGACCGCACGATCCGGTACTGGAACCGGGGGGCGGAGCGCATGTTCGGATTCAGCCGTGAGCAGGCACAAGGCCGCACCTTCGACTCCTTGATGGGGCCAGGGTCTACGCTCGGACCCGAGGCGGCCGCGGAACTTCTGAAAGAGGGTGAATGGTTCGGCGAGCTGGAGTGCGTCGACGTCAAGGGCCGCATGCTGACGGTGGAGCGGCGGTGCACCCTCAGGCGCGATGGCGATGGCCGCATCACCAGCGTGCTGGCGATCAACACCGACGTGACCGAGCGCCGCCGCGCCGAAAAGGAGATCGTGCTGTTGAACAACCTGCACGAACAGCGCATCCGCAAGCGCACTGCCGAGCTGGAGGAGAGCAACGAAGACTTGCGGGACTTCGCCTATTCGCTCGCTCACGACCTGCGGGCGCCGCTGGCTTCCATCGATGGCTTCAGCGCGCAGCTGGAGCGAGTACTGGCGCAGCTGCTCGATGACAAGAGCCGCCACTATTTGCGGCGGGTGCGATCGGGAGTCAGGCTGATGTCCGACCTCACCGATGCCTTGCTTGCCCTCGCCGACCTGTCGAACACGCAGCTGCTGCACCAGGAGGTGGACCTGTCCGCCGTGGCCCGCGCCGTCGCCGAGCGCCTGCGGGAGCGCCACCCTGAGCGTGAGGTTTCCCTCATCATCGGGGAGACCGCAAGGGCCCAGGGCGACATCCGCTTGCTGACCAACGTCATGGAGAACCTGCTGGGCAACGCCTGGAAATTCACTTCCAAGAGGCCCGACGCCCGCATCGTCTTCGGCGCAGAGGCGCGGCCCGACGGCTCCTACGTCTACCACGTCAAGGACAACGGCGCCGGGTTCGACCCGGCCTACGGCTACAAGCTGTTCGGCCCATTCCAGCGCCTGCATACCTTCGACGAGTTCGAAGGTACGGGGATCGGGCTGGCCATGGTGAGGAAAATCGTCTCGCGCCACGGTGGCCGCGTCTGGGCCGAATCCGTGCAGGGCGAAGGAGCCTGCTTCTATTTCACGCTCAACGAGAGCTCACCCACCCGCATCCCCCGCGAATCGGCGATTCAGCCCGGCCTCAACGGCACCGCCGAACCTGCGGGCCGTGCGCGCTTGTAGCCCCGGCTGCCGGTTCAGTGAATTTCGGGCTCGCCGCCCGCGGTGCGCCGGGCCTCCTGCGTCTCCAGGAAGTCGAAATCGCAGCCGGTGTCGGCCTGCTGGATGTGCCTGAGGTAGAGCACGCCGTAACCGCGAGTGAACTTCGGCGCCGGTGCCCGCCACGCGGCGCGGCGCTTTCCGAGCTCGACCTCGTCCACCAGCATATTGATGCTGCGCGCCTGCACGTCGAGTTCGACGATGTCGCCGTCCCGAACCAGCGCAAGAGGCCCGCCGACATGCGATTCAGGGGTGATGTGCAGTACGCAGGCGCCGTAGCTGGTGCCGCTCATGCGGGCGTCGCTGATGCGCAGCATGTCCCGCACTCCCTCCTTGAGAAGTTTCTGCGGGATGGGCAGCTGCCCCCACTCGGGCATGCCCGGGGCGCCTTGCGGACCCGCGCTCTGCAACACGATGACGCTGTCCCTGGAAACCTGCAGTCCCGGATCGTCGATGCGCGCCGCCATGTCGTTGTAGTCCTTGAAGACGACGGCTGGACCCCGGTGCCGGCTCAGGTGCGGCTCCATCGCCGCCGGCTTGATCACGGCACCGCCGGGTGCGAGGTTGCCGGTCAGCACGGCCAGGCCGTCACTGGCCACCAGGGGGTTGCCGCGCGGCCGGATGACGTCGTCGTTGAAGACCTTGGCGCTCTCGATATTGGCGCCCAGGGTCCGCCCATTGACCGTGGCCTGGCCGAAGTCCATCAGGTCGTCCAGTTGCGAGAGCAAGGCGCGCAATCCGCCGGCGTAGAAAAAATCCTCCATCAGGTATTTGCCGCTCGGGCGCAGGTTCGCGAGCACCGGCGTCTTGCGGGCGAGCGCGTCGAAACGCTTGAGATCGAGCGCGATGCCGGCCCGGCGCGCCATGGCGATCAGGTGCACGATGGAGTTGGTGGACCCGCCCAGGGCCAGCACAGCCGTGACTGCATTGTCGAACGAAGCCGCCGTGAGGATGTCCGATGGCTTCAGGTCTTCCCAGACCATGTCGACGATGCGCTTGCCGGTCAATGCGGCCATCTGCGCGTGACGCGAGTCGGGCGCGGGAATGGACGCGGCGCCGGGCAGCGTCAGGCCCAGCACTTCGGCGGCGCTGGTCATCGTGCTCGCCGTGCCCATGGTCATGCAATGGCCCGGCGAGCGGGCGATGCCCTCTTCCACGTCCTGCCAGTCGTCCCCGGTGATGTTCCCTGCACGAAGCTCGGCCCAGTATTTCCAGGTGTCCGAACCCGAGCCGAGAAACTCGCCTTTGTAGTCGCCCCGCAGCATCGGGCCGGCGGGCATGAAGATCGTGGGCAGGTCCATGGAGATCGCGCCCATGACCAGCGCCGGCGTCGTCTTGTCGCAGCCGCCCATCAGCACGCAGCCGTCGGCCGGGTACGAGCGCAGCAATTCCTCGCACTCCATCGCCAGCAGGTTGCGGTACAGCATGGTGGTCGGCTTCTGGAACGGCTCCGACAGGGACAGCGCCGGCATTTCGACCGGGAACCCCCCGGCTTGCCAGACGCCGCGCTTGACCTCCTCGACCCGCTGCTTGAAATGCGAGTGGCAGGGATTGATGTCGCTCCAGGTGTTGATGATGGCGATCACCGGCTTGCCGGCGTAGTCGCTGCGGTGAAAGCCCATCTGCGCGGTGCGCGAGCGATGGCCGAAGGACCGGAGGTCCTTGACGCCGTACCACTTGTGGCTGCGCAGGTCTTCCGGCTTTTTACGTGGTTCGTCGGTCATTCCAGCATTATTGCGGTCCCAGCGCCGCGATCAATGAAGCCAGTTGCCCAGCTCGTCCGGCTTCAGGTCGGTCAACGGAGGCCGCACCGGGCCGGCGTCGCGTCCCACGAGCTTCGCGCCGGCCTTGACAATGCTGACCGCATAGCCCGCGCCGCGGTTGCGGATCTCGAGGTAGGGAGTGCTGGGCGCATTCCTCTACTTCGCGTCCGAAGCGCTGTCGGGCTACGTGACGGGCCAGATCATCGACGTCAACGGCGGCCAATACATGCCGTAAGAAGCGGGGCTTGCGGCGGCGGGCCGCAGTTTGCCAGAATGCCTTCATGAGCAAACAGCCACCCGCCGCTATGCACATCGGCGAACTCGCACGCTTGAGCGGGCGCAGCGTGCACACCATCCGCTGGTATGAAGCCCAGAACCTGATGCCCGGCGCGGCGCGCGACGCCGGCGGCCGGCGCGTTTTCAGCACGGCGCACGTGGATTGGCTGGAGCTGCTGACCCGGCTGCGCGCCTCGGGCATGAGCATCCGGCAGATGCAGGCCTATGCCCGCCAGGTGCGGCAGGGCAAGGCCACCTTGGCCGCGCGGCAGGCGCTGCTGCGCGAACACCGCCAGCGGGTCGAAGGCCAGGTGCAGGAACTCAAGCAGGCCCTCGCCCTCATCGACCGCAAGGTCGCCCTCTACGACAAGTGGATCGGCAAGCACGGGCCGGGCACGGCCGCCCATGCCTTGTAGACTCAGCGCTCCAGCGCCGTGGCCACCAGCTGCGTGTCCATGTATTCGATCACTTCCTTGAGCTGCCCGCCTTCCACACGGCAGACCCAGCAGTAGTTGTTGTTGTAGGGCTTGCCGGACTTGGTCGTGACCTCGCCCCGGCACTCCACCACCACCCCATCGCCCTCTGCGATGAACCGCTGCGCCGTGTTCGTGTACTGGTCGGCGAAGTTGGCGAAGAGCGGCCGCATCAAGTCCGTCATCACTTCCTGCTTGCCGCGATAGGTACGAGACCAGGCCGTAGTCCCGGTCAGCGTCCAGCAAAAGTCATCGGCCAGGCTGTTGACGAAGGGTCTGGAGTCGCCCCGCGCGAGGCCGGCGAAGATGTCCTGCAGCAGTTGTTTGTTGGGGCTGGCTTGCACGTTCATCGGCATTTCCTTTCGTTGAGAGGACGATTGGAAAAGCTAGAGTGCGCGCTAGGTCAAGGACTAAATCATGGAACTTGCGTTAACGGCGTATGCTCCCGCCAATGAAACGCC
>JACDFR010000057.1 GCA_013815685.1 Ramlibacter sp. | reverse complement strand
TTGTCTGCGGTTCGGCCGCTGCAGCGGCAGACGCGGGGTGCCCCCGTCAATGTGCTCGACGTGGGATCCGGCGCGGGCTTGCCCGGGGTCGTGATCGCTATCTGCTGTCCCGAATTGCGCGTGGACTGTGTCGATGCGGTCGCCAAGAAGGCCGCGTTTGTCCAGCAGGTGGCGGCCGCATTGGAGCTTGAAAATCTGCGCGGTGTTCATCTGCGAGTGGAGAACTTGAGCCGTGCGTACGACGTCGTGATGTGCCGCGCGTTCGCGTCGCTGGCCGACTTTGTCGGATGGTCAGCCGGGGCCTTGGCCGGGGAGGGGGTATGGATGGCGATGAAGGGCAAGCATCCCATGGATGAGATGACTCTTCTGCCCCTGACGGCAGAGGTGTTTCACGTGGAACAATTGCAAGTGCCCGGTTTGGACGCGCAACGCTGCATTGTCTGGATGAAAGCCGTCCCACAGTAACGTAAACTCGGCCTTAAATTCCGGGAACATCTCCATGTTTGGCGTAGCAGACTACGGCGCGTTCGTCGCCGCGATCATCATCTTTCTGGCTATTCCGGGCCCCGGCAATCTGGCGCTGATCACCTCGACCGGTAAGGGCGGCATAGCCGGTGGCTTGGCCGCGACAATGGGCGTGATCGCTGGGGACCAAGTGCTCATGTGGGCAGCAGTGGCCGGGGTGGCAGCGCTTCTGGCCGCTTATCCAGCAGCGTTCCATGCGGTGCAATGGCTGGGCGCTGCCTATCTGGCGTGGCTGGGCGGCAAGATGCTGCTCGCGAAGCCCGGCGCCAAGCCTGTGCTCAACATCGAGCCGCGCCACTACTTCAAGCAAGCCAGCCTGATTACATTGCTCAACCCCAAGGCGATCGTTTTCTACATGGCATTCTTCCCCTTGTTCGTGGACCCGGCCCGCCACCAGGGCGTGGTCACGTTCGGGGTGATGGCGGCAACGATCGCCATGCTGACCTTTATCTATGGCCTCATCGTCGTAGTTCTGACGCACCGCCTGGCGGCGCGCATGCGCGCCAACCCGCTGATCGCCCGCGTGCTGGAAAAGGTCGCCGGCATCTTCTTGCTGGGCTTCGGCATCAAGCTGGCGATCTCCAAGTGAGCGGCGACGGTAGCGGCCGCGCACCAGCGGGAGCGGGAATTTGATGGCCAGGATTTTCTGCGTTGCCAACCAGAAGGGTGGCGTCGGCAAGACAACGACGACAGTCAATCTGGCGGCCGGACTGGCCAAGGTGGGGCAGCGCGTCCTGATGGTCGACCTCGACCCCCAGGGCAATGCGACCATGGGCTCGGGTGTGGAAAAAAGGAAGCTTGCGCTCACTGTCTACGATGTGCTGCTTGAGTCGTCTTCCGTTGCGCAGGCCCGCGTGCGCAGCGAGAAGTGCGGGTACGACGTACTAGGGGCCAACCGGGAGTTGGCGGGCGCCGAAGTGGAACTGGTCGAAGTCGAGCGGCGCGACCAGCGCCTGAAAACGGCCCTGGCCCAAAGCGCGGCCGAGTATGACTTCATCCTGATCGACTGCCCACCGTCGCTGTCGATGCTGACCCTCAACGGCCTGTGTTCGGCCCACGGGGTGATCGTTCCGATGCAGTGCGAGTATTTCGCCCTGGAAGGCCTCACCGACCTGGTCAACACCATCAAGCAGGTTCATGCGAACATGAACAAGGATCTGCAGATCATCGGCCTTTTGCGGGTGATGTTCGATCCGCGCATCACGCTGCAGCAGCAGGTGAGCGACCAGCTCAAGGCGCATTTCGCAGCGAAGGTGTTCGACACCGTGATTCCCCGCAACGTGCGGCTGGCCGAAGCCCCCAGCTACGGCTTGCCGGGCGTGGTGTTCGATCCGGCGGCGCGCGGCAGCCAGGCCTATGTCGAATTTGCTCGCGAAATGGTGGAGCGGATCAAGAAGATGTGACTGCGGCCCGCAGCCGCGTTCATGCCGAATCAGCTATCAATACAGTAGCAATGAAACCATCCAATGTCCTGATCCTGCCCGGCTGGCAAGACAGCGGGCTGCAGCACTGGCAAACCCTCTGGGAACAGCGCCATGGGTACATGCGCGTCGAACAGCACGACTGGGCCAGGCCCCTGCGCGGCGACTGGCTGGCGCGGCTGGAGGAGGTGGTCCTCTCCCGCGACGAACCGGCGGTGCTGGTGGCGCACAGCCTGGGGTGCATTCTGGCCGCGGCCTGGTCGGCCCGCTCGATCAGCACCCACCGCGTCAAGGCCGCGCTGCTGGTCGCGCCGGCGGACCTGGAACGGCCCGACATGCGCGAGCAGGTCCCGACCTGGTCGCCGATAGACCTGCGGGCGCTCGCCTTTCCGAGCGTGGTGGTCGCCAGCCGCAACGACCCGAACTGCGAATTCGAGCGCGCGCGCCTGTTCGCCTATGCCTGGGGCGCGCAATTCATGGACTACGGCGATTGCGGCCACATCAACGCGGACTCGGGGCTGGCCAGCTGGCCCGAAGGCCACGTGCTGCTGCAAGACCTGATGAAAGACTGACGATGGCCACCAAGAAACCCAAAGGCTTGGGACGGGGACTCGAAGCGCTGCTCGGCCCCACCGCCGCCGAAGTGCCCCAGGACACCTCCGGCACCCATCCCGGCTTGCCCGCGTCCTTGCTACTGGACGACATGGTGCCTGGCGTCTACCAGCCTCGCACCCGCATGGACGAAGGCGCCTTGTACGAATTGGCCGAGAGCATCAAGGCGCAAGGCATCATGCAACCAATCCTGGTGCGCAGGCTGCGCGCCGGCGAGCACGCGGGCAAATACGAGATCATCGCCGGCGAGCGGCGCTTCCGGGCAGCCAAGTTGGCCGGCTTGGACAGCGTGCCGGTGCTGGTGCGCGACGTGCCCGACGAAGCTGCCGCAGCGATGTCGTTGATCGAGAACATCCAGCGCGAAGACCTCAACCCGCTGGAAGAAGCGCACGGTCTGCAACGCCTGGTCGGGGAGTTTGGGCTCACTCACGAGCAGGCGGCGCAGGCAGTGGGGCGCTCGCGCAGCGCAGCCAGCAACCTGCTGCGGCTGCTGAACCTGGCCGAGCCGGTGCAAACCATGCTCATGGCCGGCGACCTCGACATGGGTCATGCCCGGGCACTGCTCGCGCTGGAGCGGCCCGCACAGATCACTGCGGCCAACCAGATCGCTGCCAGGAAACTGTCGGTCCGCGAAACCGAAAGCCTGGTCAAGAAACTGGGCGCCGAATTCAACCTGGTTTCGGCCAAGCCCAAGGCCGAAAAGTCACGCGACCTGCGCCGGCTCGAAGAAGAGCTGTCCGACTTCCTGACTGCCGAGGTCGAGGTGCGCGTCAAGAAACGCGTGAAGCGCAATGGGCGCAGTGAGGAAATGGGCGAGGTGGCGATCCAGTTCGGTTCACTAGACGAGCTGAACGGGTTGCTCGAGAAGCTGCGCGGCTAGCTAGTGGTCACTCGAAAACACCACGCGTTTTCCGAGTGGCTAGCTGTAGTTTCTCATGACGTTGTTCCCATCAAGGCCGAGGCGAGAAGCTGGAGGGCGATGGGAAGTAGCTGAGTGAGGGCGGTGGAAGTTGTAGTGGTACATCCATGGTGCGAGCACTCGAGCGCGCGCATCCAGCCGGCCCGCTCGAACGCACTCCCGTGATGCCAGGTGATGGAGTCCGCGCCGCGTTCCCGCGCCAGCCGGCGCGCATTGTCCAGGCTCTCCTGCTTGATATCCACGCCCGCGTAGCGGCGCCGGCTTCCCCCGGGTGCGCACGCGAGCTGCGCCAGAATGCCGCTGGTGGGACCGAGTTCGACGATGGCAGTCGCACGAAGCTGGTCGGCCGCGCGGTCCACCGCCGCCGCCAGCTTGAACAGCCCGTCGGCCGCGAACTCGCCGACACGGTGCACATCCACGCCGTACACCTTGGTCTTGCGCAGCAGCTCGCCCAGGTTCACCCATACCGGCCCCCAGGCGCCTATGCGCACGTCGAACATGTTGTAGGTGGTGCGCTCGCCGTTGACCTTGCTGTAGCGCCCCACCACCGCGCGGCCGAACGGCGTCAGGTGGAACACGCCATCGCCATCCGCGCGGATGATGACGCCGACATTGGCCGCGTATTCGAGCAGGCTCTGGAGGATGCGCTCGTCCAGGTCCAGCGCGGCTGCAAGTTCGGCGGCCCTCGCACCGTCGTGCAGCCTCTGGAACACCCCGCACTGGTTCAGGTGGAAGTAGGTCTGCGCCTCGACGTAGTGCGTGGCGAGGCGGTGAAACCACTCCTCCGGGTCCGCGATCCCGGTGGAGGCATCCAGCGTGCAGCCGGCTTCCATCACATGCCGACGATGTAGATCAGCGAGCCGCCGGTCAACTTGCCGGGTCGACGATGCTGCAGCCGGCGTCGCGGAAGATGCCGTGCCAATCGGCTTGGCTGCGCGGCAAGCCCTGCCCCGAGAGCTGGTGGATCAGCCGGTAATCCAGCCGCCCGAAGTGCGCCGGTGGCGGCGTCTGCGCCGCGAATTCCTCGGGGTCGCAGGCCTCGACCTCCAGCGCCAGCAGATGCCGGCCAGGCAGCTGCGCCTTGAGCGCGCGCACCACGTCCACGATGGCCTCGCGACCGTTGCGGCCGAACTCGTGCAGCATGTACATCGAGGTGACGAGCTCCACGGTGTCGAGCGCCGCCTCGGGTACGGCCAGCGGACCGGGGCCGACCGCCGCTTCGTGGAACTCCAGACGGTCGGTGACGCTCCAGCGCTCGGCGGTCTCGCGCGCCTGGCGCAGCGCCTCGGCCGACATGTCCACGCCGATGCCACGCGCGTCCGGGTTTTGCAGCACCCACTGCAGCAGGAAGTCGCCGGTGCCGCAGCCGAGGTCCAGGCAAACCTTCCCGCGGGCGTCGCGCATGGCCGAGAACACGTCGGGGATGGTGAAGGCGCAGTGGAATAGGCGGTGCCGGCGGCGGCATGCCGGGTGGAGCGCCTGAGCGACAGCGAATCCAGCGGCAGCTCTTTCGACACCACCTTGCCGAGCGAATGCAGCACGGCGTTGTAGCCGCCGAGATAGACGTTCAGCACGCCGCGCGTGTACACGTTGAAAAGCCGCTTGCCCTTGGGCGTGAGGCCGAACACGTCGCCGCTGCGCCGCACCAGGGCTGCGCATCCGAGCAGGTATTCCAGCAGTGCCTCGAAGGTGAAGCGGTCGAAGTCGAGCGTGGCCACGGCGGCGCCCATCGAGAACTCGTCCTTGCCCGCCACGTGCTCGAAGAACCCGGCGTCCGATAGGCCCAGCAGCACTTGGGCCAGGATGGCTTGCGACATCATCTGGCGCGCTTCCACCACCGGGTTGGGCTGCTGTTTCATCTGCTCCATGACGCGCCGGCCTTCTTCGCGCAGGTCATATCTGGTGGTCGTCACAAGGCTCCTCCCTTTCGCTTGGCAAATCTTCCCGGGTTTGCTTCAGTGCGACAGCACGTCGCCGTACATGGATTTGTAGGCCTCGCGCAGCGGCACGCGCGACTGCGCGGCCTGGCGCAATCCTTCCTCCACGGCCGTGCGGATGTTGCTTTCGATCCGCTTCCACAGCGCGCCGGGCTCCCATCTGTTGCCCTCGGCGAGCTGGTAGGAAGTCATCGCCGCGCTGGAGCTCGAGCTGATGATGTCCGGAACGACGATCACACCGTGCCCGAACAGCACGGCGTTCGCCTCTTCGGTTAGGCCAAAGTTGGAGGCTTCCACCACCACGCCGGCCCGGATGTCCTTGGCTAGCGCCCCCGGCACCACATGCGAGCCCGCCGCCAGGAACAGGATGTCCGCCGGCTCGGCAAGCATCCGGTCGCGGGGCACCGAAGTGCCGCCCGCGCCTTCCAGCAAGGCGAGGCTGAAGGGCCGCCCCGCCTCACGCGCTGCCATCACCTCTTCGGCCACGGGCACTCCGTTCGTGCCGACAATCGCTCGATCGACGTCCGAGATGCCCACCACGACCGCGCCGCGCTGCGTGGCGCGCACGGCCACGCCGGCACCGACCACGCCCGCACCCTGGATCAGGATGCGCTTGCCCTGCAGCGGGCCGGCGGCCGCTTCGGCGGCGATCACGGCGCCCAGGCCGGTCATGTCGCGCACATAACCGGTCAAATCGCGGATGCGGCTGGGGCAACCCGGCACGCGCCCCTGCACCAGGTGCAGCTGCGGCTTGCCCAGCTGCTGATAAAGCCGGTCGAGCAGCGCATCCGTTGCGCCCATGTCCTTGCCGAGGATCACGTGGTTGGCCAGCGGCGCCCGCCATGCCGAGGCCAGATCGGCCAGGATAGCGTCAATCCGCGGGTGGTCGGGCCTGCAGCGCACGCCGGCCTTCGCCCCGCCAACCGGTTGGCCGTGCGCCGCCAGCTTCCAGCTCATGGTGTTGGCCAACAGACCCACCTGCGACAAGGACACCGAATCGCTGAACCTGAAACCGCCAAAGGCCAGGCCGTTCTTCAGGCGGTCGACCACCAGCCAGGCGGGAACGCCGTGCGTGACAGTTTCATACACCGTCTGCCGCGTCGGCGCGGCCCCGCAGGATGCGCTTGCCGCTTCCGGCGAAGCCGCGTCGCCCTGCAGCACCCTCATGCCGCACGTTCCTCGCACAGGTCGGCGGGCAGGGCGGACGGCATGGCCTTGACCTCGTGCCCGTGGTCGATCATCCATTCGTCATCCAGGAACTTGCTGAGGTACATGTTGCCGGAGTCTGGCAGCAGCACAACGACGTTTTTGCCTGCAAACCGCGATGCGACTTTGAAGGCGCCGCACACTGCGCTGCCGCTCGAGCCGCCGCAGAGGATGCCCTCCTCGCGCACCAGCCGGCGCGCCGCGGCGAAGGATTCGGCGTCGTTCACCTGCACAATGTCGTCAATGACGCTGAAGTCCACCGCCTTGACGAGATAGTCTTCACCGATGCCTTCCACCTGGTAGACATGCGGCTCGGGCAGCCGCTTGTGATGGAAGTAGTCGTAGAACACGCTGCCGATCGGGTCCACGCCGATGATCTGCACTGCCGGGTTCCGCTCCTTGAGAAAGCGGCCGACGCCGCTGATGGTGCCCCCCGTTCCCAGGCCGCACACGAAGGCGTCGATGGCGCCCTCGGTCTGCTCCCAGATTTCGGGCCCGGTGCTTTCGTAGTGCGCCATGGCGTTGAGCGGGTTGTTGTACTGATCCGGGTAGATCGCGTTCGGGATCTGCTCGGCCAGCGTGCGCGCCACGCTGTAATAGCTGCGCGGATCGCTCGCGTCGACCGCGGTGGGAGCGACGACCACCTCGGTACCAAAGGCGCGCATGCGTGAGATTTTCTCGCGGCTCATCTTGTCCGGGATGGTGATGACGCAGCGCAGCCCGCGCGCGGCGGCCATCATGCTCATCGCGGCGCCGGTGTTGCCGGAGGAGTTCTCGACCAGGACCGAGCGCTGTGTGAGCGAGCCGTCTTGCTCCATCCGGGAGAACAGGTACTTCACGAGGCGGTCCTTGACGCTCCCGCCCGGATTCATGAAGTCGAGCTTGGCGAAGAGCCGGGCCGGGCACTGGTTCTCTCGTTTGGCAATACGCACCAATGGTGTGTTGCCGATGGCATCCATGATGGATTCCAGTGCCTGCATGGCACCTCCTATGGTGGCGTTTCTTGCCCCGAACAAACCCCCACCTCGGCGGTGAGCACCTTCAGGGAGAACCCTGCCAGCGCCCATACTCCCATACTCTAATAATTGCTTGGCAGACCTAGCATAGCGAAAACGCCATCAATGGACATGGCGGTTAAGGTTACAGAGTGCGTCGTGAGCAAGTGCATCGCACGTGCAACGATCGGCGCTAAGCTGCCGGGTAAAAAGCCGGGGGAAACCCGGTTGTTTCGGGTCCGCTGCGCGCGGCGCCGTGGGTCCACGGCTTCTAGATCGAAAAGATCTTTCCCGGGTTCATGATGTTCTTCGGATCCAAGGCCCGTTTGATGGTGCGCATCATGTCCACCGCCCCGGCCCCGGTTTCGGTCACCAGGAACTCCATCTTGTGCAGGCCCACGCCGTGCTCGCCGGTGCAGGTTCCCCCCAGGCTGAGCGCCCGCGCCACCAACTGGCGATTGAGATTCTCGGCGATTTCGCGCTCTTGCGGAATGTCCGGATCCAGCAAATAGCCGAAGTGGAAGTTGCCGTCGCCGACGTGCCCGACAAGGAAATACGGCAGCCCGCTGTCGTCGGCTTCCTTCACCGAATCCAGCAGGCAATCGGCCAGGCGCGAAATCGGCACGCAGGTGTCGGTGGAGATCGCGCGGCAGCCCGGCTTGGACTGGATCGCCGCGAAGTAGGCGTTGTGCCTGGCTGTCCACAGGCGTGTGCGCTCCTCGGGCGTGCTGGCCCACTGGAACGCGTTGCCCCCGTGGTCGGCGGCGATTTCCTGCACCAGCTCGGCCTGTTCCTTCAAACCGCTGGGCGAGCCATGGAACTCCATCAGCAGCATGGGCTCTTCGCGCAGGCCCAGCTTGCTGTGCGCGTTCACCATGCGCACCGTGTTGTGGTCGACCAGCTCGACCCGGGCGATCGGAACCCCCAGCTGGATGATCTGGATCGTGGTGCGCACGGCCGCTTCGATGCTGGGAAAGGAGCAGATCGCCGCCGAGATCGCCTCGGGCAGGGGGTACAGGCGCACCGTCACTTCGGTGATCACGCCGAGCGTGCCTTCGCTGCCGACGAACAGGCGCGTGAGGTCGTAGCCCGCGCTCGATTTCTTGGCGCGTGTGCCGGTGCGGATCACTTCCCCCGCGGCAGTCACCACTTCGAGACTCAGCACGTTCTCGCGCATCGTCCCGTAGCGCACGGCGTTGGTGCCGCTGGCGCGGGTGGCACTCATGCCGCCAAGGGTCGCGTCCGCGCCCGGGTCGATGGGGAAGAACAGGCCCGTGCTCTTGATTTCCTCGTTGAGCTGCTTGCGCGTCACGCCCGGCTGCACGGTCACCGTGAGGTCTTCCGCGTTCACCGAAAGCACCTGGTTCATGCGGCTCACATCCACACTGATGCCGCCCTGCACCGCCAGCAGATGGCCTTCCAGAGAGGAGCCTACCCCGAAGGGGATCACGGGGGCGTCGTACTCGCCGGCCAGCTTGACCGCATCGGCAACGTCCCGGGTGCGTTCGGCGAAGACCACGGCCGCTGGCGGCGGTGCCAGGAAGGCCGACTCGTCGCGGCCGTGCTGCTCGCGCACGGCCATTGCCGTCGAGCAATTGGCGCCAAAGCGCGCCTTGAGCGCATCGACCAACGCGGCGGGGACGTCTCGCTGATGTTCGGGAAGGAAGTGCGACGGGGCGGCAGGGGCGTTCATGGCTTGTCTCCAGGGCAGCGCTCCAGTTTAAGCCCTGGGCAGCGTTTCGTCAGCCGGCTATCGAGGGAACGCGCCCTCGTACTCGGCCCACACCAGTACCCCATCCTTGTTCTGGTCCATGTCCTCGAAACTGCGCGGCAGGATCGCCAGGCGCTGCGCTTCCGCGCGGCTGAGTTCGCCGTTGCTGTCGCTGTCGGCCCGGTCGAAGGCCTCGCGCACCTGGGCTGCGGTCCAGCGCGCCGCAGGCAGGGGCGCAGCTGCCGGCGCGGGCTGCGCGGCGGGCAGCGGCGGCGCGGTAGGAGGAAGGGTCTGGGCAACCACCCAGGCTGTCGCCATGCACAGGGCCGGCAGCAGGAGAAGGGAGCGGATTTTCATGGTGGATACCTTTGCGTTCTAGCGCACGCCATCTTCGTATTCGAAGCGAGAGAGGATGCCGTCGCGGTTGCGGTCCATCTCTTCGAAGCTGTACGGCATGATGTTCAGCCGCTGCGCTTCAGCGCGAGTCAGTTCGCCATCGCGGTTGGTGTCGGCACCCAAAAATGATTGCGCAACCTGCAGCGCCGTGTAGGTGCCGCGCGCGGTACCGACGGACTGCGGCGCGGCAGACACACCGCCTGTTGTGCCAGCCCCCATCACGCTGGGAGACACCACATTTGCATCAATGGGCGCACTGCCGGCCGGCGACCCGGGCGAGGCAAGGTTCGGGATGGTCGGCGACGGCAGGCCGGCGGGAGAGGGGATCGGCGTTGGCAACCCGGCCGGGAAGCGCGAGCTCAGGCCGCCCGGGCTCGGCAGCGGCGAGGCCAAGCCGGCGGGGCTGGGGCCGCCGGGCAATGCACCGGTGGGCGGGCTGGGCGCCATGGCAGAAGGCGCCGCTGGCCGGACCGAACGCATCGCCTGGGCCTGGCTCCAGCCGGCTGCGGCGCACAGCGCAAGCGCGCAAGCGAGGCGCCACCGAAGAGCGGGTGCGGGAAGGATGTTCAAGACGACTCCTTCGCACCATCTTGCGCTTTCGCCATGCGGCGCGCGCGGGGCAAAGGCGGCATACGATGTAGGACCAGGGCGCGGCGCTGTCCTTGAGCCAGCGCACAATCATGCACGGCAGTTACAGGGAAAAAAACCATGGGCAAGCGATTGACGCAGATCGCCACACGAACCGGCGACAACGGGACGACGGGCCTGGGCGACAACACGCGGGTGTCGAAAGACAGCCTGCGGGTTCACGCGATGGGCGATGTGGACGAGCTCAATTCCCACATCGGCTTGTTGCAGTGCGAGCAGGTGCCCGAGGGAGTCGGTGATGTGCTGGTGGAAATCCAGCACCAGCTGTTCAACCTGGGCGGCGAGCTGTCGATCCCGGGCTTCGAGCTGCTCAAGGGCGATGCCGTGCTGGCGTTGGATCGGGCTCTCGCCCATTACAACGGCCGGTTGCCCAAGCTCGAGGAGTTCATCCTGCCCGCAGGCAATCGCGCCGCGGCGCAGGCGCATGTGTGCCGCACGGTGGCCCGCCGCGCAGAACGGGCGGTGGTGGCGCTGGGCGCTGCCGAGGCCTTGCGCGAAACGCCGCGGCAATACCTCAACCGGTTGAGCGACCTCATGTTCGTGCTGGCCCGTGTACTCAACCGCATGAACGGCGGCGACGACGTCTATTGGAAAAGCGAACGGCTCCAGCGCGGGGAAGAAGAGGCCTAGTGCCTGGTCCCTGGCGCCTGGCGCGGCTGCAGCACCGCCATGGTGATGCGCGACACGCAGGTTGTCTCGCCGGCGTTGTTGGTCAGATCGATCTGCCAGACCTGCGTAGTGCGCCCGATGTGCACCGGCCGCGTGATGCCGGTCACCCAACCCTGCGTGGCGCCGCGCAGGTGGTTGGCATTGATGTCCAGGCCCACGGCCCGCGCGCCCTCGGCGCAGGAATAGGCCGCGCCGCAGGACCCGAGCGTCTCCGCCAGCACCACCGACACGCCGCCGTGCAACAGGCCGTAGGGCTGCCGGGTGCGGGTATCCACCGGCACGCGCGCCCGGATGAAGTCGTCGCCCACCTCCAGGAATTCGATGCCAAGGTGGGCGACGGCGGTGTCCTTATGGATGGCGGTGAGCTCCTCGACGGAGATCGGCTTGGTCCAGATGCGCATGGCCTGATTCTATGCAGCCTTGTGGGTGGAAGTCTGCGGCTGCGTGTCGGCCCCACGGTTCAGCAGCGCATACAGCAGGATCGCGCCGAAGGTCGCGGTGCCGATGCCGCCCAGTGCGAAGCCGCCGAACTTGAGCGTGAAGTCGCCGGTGCCCAGTACCAGCGTGATGGCTGCGACGATGAGGTTGCGGTTCTGCGAAAAATCGACCCGGTTGTCGACCCAAATCTTCGCGCCGGCCACCGCGATCAGTCCGAACACGACGATGGACACGCCACCCATCACCGGCAACGGGATGGCCTGGATCACCGCACCGAACTTGGGCGAGAACCCCAGCACGACGGCAATGACCGCAGCGACCAGGAACACGGCGGTGGAATAGATTTTTGTGGCGGCCATCACGCCGATGTTCTCGGCATAGGTCGTCACGCCGGTGCCGCCCGCGGCGCCGCTGATCATGGTGGCGACGCCGTCCCCGATGAAGGCCCGGCCGATGTAGGGGTCCAGGTTGCGGCCGGTCATCGCCGTAACCGCCTTGATATGGCCCAGGTTCTCCGCCACCAGGATGATGGCGACCGGCGCGATCAGCAGCATGGCGCCGGCGTCGAACACGGGCGCGGAGAAAGCCGGCGCGCCGAACCATGCGGCGTTCGCGATGCCCGACAGGTCCATCGGCTTGCCCAGTCCCAGGCCGTTGGCCAGCAGCGCGTACACGATGCTGGCGATGATCAGGCCGACGAGGATCAACAGGCGCTGCACCATGCCGCGCGTGAAGACGGCGACGAGGCCGACGCAGGTGAAGGTCACGGCCTGCATCCACGAATCGAAATTGCTGGCCGCCATGTTCTTGATCGGGATGCCGGCCAGGTTGAGGCCGATGACGGCGACCACGGCGCCCGTCACCACCGGCGGCATCAGCCGCTCGACCCAGCCGGTGCCCACGGCCTGCACGATCGCGCCGATGAGGGTGTAGAGCACGCCGCAGGCGATGATGCCGCCCAGCGCCACGCCGATGTTGCCGTTCGGGCCCTTGCCCGCATAGGTGGTGGCCGCGATCACGACGCCGATGAAGGCGAAGCTCGAGCCCAGGTAGCTGGGCACCTTGCCGCCGGTGACGAGGAAGAACACCAGCGTGCCGACGCCGCTCATGAGGATGGCGATGTTGGGATCGAACCCCATGAGGATCGGCGCCAGGACCGTGGCCCCGAACATCGCGATGACGTGCTGTACGCCCATCGCAGCGGTTTGCGGCCACGGCAGCCGTTCATCGGGCGCGATCACGCCGCCTTGGCGCAGCACATCGGACGGCTGCTGTTTCCAGTCGAACATTCCCATCTCTCGCTCCTTGTGAAGTGGAGCGATGCTATGAGCAATGCCGGCCCCGCACAAGGGGCGCTGGCGCCCGGGCAAGCCCGCGGCGATGGCGGCCTCAGAAGTAGATCATGTCCTCATAGCTGCGAGCAGCTTCGCCCCGCTCGCTTTATGCCTTACCGGGCCGGCAGCACCTCTCCCCGGCATTCGCCAAATCCGATGCGCGCCGCGCCGGCCTTCTCGCACCAGCCTCGAAGGATCACGCAATCCCCGTCCTCCAGAAAGGCGCGCTGCTCGGCATTCGGCAGGGCCAGGGGTTCGCGGCCGCCCCGCGTAAGCTCGATGATGGCGCCGGCTTCTTCGCGCGCCGGGCCGGAGATGGTGCC
This sequence comes from Ramlibacter sp., assembly GCA_013815685.1. Lineage (GTDB taxonomy): Bacteria > Pseudomonadota > Gammaproteobacteria > Burkholderiales > Burkholderiaceae_C > Ramlibacter. The sequence continues at coordinate 9,818 of JACDFR010000057.1, read as the reverse complement.
GGTGCCGATCAGGTCGCCCGGCTGCAGGTTGCAGCCCCCCACGGTGTGCTGCGCCACCAGTTGCGCGACCGTCCAGTACTGGTGGCGAAAGCTGGTGTGGGACAGCTGCGCTGGTGGTGTCTTATCGACCCGGGCTCGCTGTGTCTCCAGGCAGACCGACAGCTGTATGTCCAGCACGCCCTGCTCGCGGTTGCTTTTTTCTTCCAGATAGGCCAGCGGTTGCGGGTCCAGCGGCGGACGCTCGAACGGCAGGCGATACGGCGCCAGCGCTTCCAGCGTGACGATCCACGGCGAAATGCTGGTGCAGAAGTTCTTGCCGAGGAACGGCCCCAGCGGCGCCATTTCCCAGAACTGGATATCGCGGGCCGACCAGTCGTTGAGCAGGCACATGCCGAACACGTGTTCCTCGGCCTGCGCCAGCGCAATGGGCCTGCCCTGTGGATTGCCGGGGCCGATAAAAACGCCGAGTTCCAGTTCATAGTCGAGACGCGCGCAGGGTCCGTACACGGGCGCCGGCGCACCCGCAGCCATGGCCTGGCCCATCGGCCGGCGAAAGGGCGTGCCGCTCACGACCACGCTGGAGGCGCGGCCGTGATAGGCGATGGGTATCCACTGGAAGTTGTCGGTCAGGGGCCGGTCGGGCTGCAGCAGGCTGCCGACATTGCGGGCGTGATGGATCGAAGTGTAGAAATCGGTGTAGTCGCCGATGCGCGCCGGGACAGCGAACTCGACGCCTGCCTGCGGCAGCAGACACGCCCGAGCGGCCTGGCGCCGTGGTTCATCCACGCCGTCTTCGAGCAACGCAAAGAGGGCGTGGCGCAGCGCCCGCCACGCCGAGGGCCCTTGTGCCATGAAGTCGTTCAGGGTCGGCAAGGCGCACAGCCGCGCGCCGTGCAAGGCCTCGCCCGACAGCAAGGGTGAGGCGGCCAGCGCCCCCAGGTCGAGCACCTCGTCGCCGATCGCCACGCCGCCGCGAAAAGCCTCTTGCGTCCGGGCGCGGCGGAACACCGCAAATGGCAGGTTCTGCACCGGGAAGTCGGCCCCTGGCCGATTGGCCGACTCGACCCAACTGCGCGCCTGGGGATCGTGGGTGTGATTCAGCCCCATGGGTTCAGCCGCCGGCGGCCATCAGGGCGTCGTCGAAGATCGCCACGGCCCGGGTCCAGCCCGCCGACGCGCCGCGGATCTTGTGCGGAAAGCAGCTGAGAAAGAAGCCATCGGGCGGCAACGCCTCCAGGTTGTGCAGCTTCTCGATGTGGCAGTAGCCGATGTCGCGCCCGGCCTTGTGGCCTTCCCAGATCAGCGAGGCGTCCTTGCTCTCGCCGTACTTCTTGGCGGTGTGCACGAAGGGCGCGTCCCAGCTCCAGGCATCGGTGCCGGTCAGGCGCACGCCGCGCTCGAGCAGGTACATCGTCGCTTCGTAACCCATACCGCAGCCCGCCGCCACGTAATCCGGCTGTCCGTAGCGCGTGCCTGCCCGGGTGTTCACGACGACGATTTCCAGCGGCTTCAGGTCGTGGCTGATGCGCTTGAGCTCGGCCTCGACATCGGCGGCGGTGACGACATAGCCATCCGCGAAATGCCGGAAGTCGAGTTTGACGGCGGGCTGGAAGCACCATTCCAGCGGCACGTCATGAATCGCGATCGACGGCTTCTTTTGCCCGAGCGCCTGGTCCATGGTGCTGTGGAAATGGTAGGGCGCGTCCAGATGCGTGCCGTTGTGGGTCGAGAGGTTCACGAGCTCGACGGCCCAGCCTTCGCCATCGGGAAGGTCCTCCTTGCGCAGGCCAGGAAAAAACGGAGCGATCTGCTCGAAGGTGTTTTCGTGCGAGAAGTACTGGATCTTGGGCGCGAACGCGGGAGGGTCCGACAACACATCGTTTTCCAGGAAGATCGAGAGGTCGACAAACTTGCGGGGCATGGGAACTCCTTTCTTGGCCGTCACGGCCGTTGCCACTTCAAAAGACGTTGTTCGGCCAGCGCCAGCAGCGCGTTGCTGGCGAAGCCCAGTGCGCCGAGCAGCGCGATCCCGGCGAACAGCTCGCTGGCGCGGAAAGATCGTGCGGCCAGCAGGATCGCCTGGCCCAGCCCGGGCTGGGAGGCGATCATCTCGCCCACCACGGCGACGATGAGCGAAACCGTCATGGACAGGCGCATGCCGGACAGAATGTCGGGCATGGCGCTGGGCAAGCCCACCTTCCACACGAAAGCGGGCGGCCGCATCTGCAGCGCGGCGGCGACGTCGCGCAACCCGGGCGCCACGCTGGCGAAGCCGTGGATCGTCGCCAGCAGCACAGGCCACACGGCGCCGAACGCGACGACGAACAGAACCATGCCCTCGCCCAGGCCGAAGATGGAAATGGCCAGCGGCATGACCGCGGAAGCGGGCAACGGGCGAACGAATTCCAGCGTCGGCAGCAGCCAGGCCCGGGCCTGCGCGGAGATGCCGACCAGTGCGCCCAGTGCGATGCCCGCCAGCGATGCGAGCAGCCACCCCAACAGCATGCGCTGCAGGGTGTGCCCCGTGAAAGCGAGCAGTTGCCCATCACCCTTGCCGGTGAGGTTGAGTCCGCTCGCCAGGCTGTCCAACGCCGCTTCCGGGGTCGGCAGGAACACCTGGCTGACCCACTGCAGATGACTGGCCAGCCACCAGAAGGCGAGCAGCGCGGCCAGCAGCGCGCAAGACTCGAGCACCGCGGGTGCGCCCGCCCGCAAGGATGCGGCATGGCTCATGCGGCCACCCCCATCCGCCGCGCCACATGCAGCTGCAAAGCAAGCGCGCCCGCGTTGATCGCATAACCGACCACGCTGATCCAGAACAGCCAGGCCAGCATCGATGCCGGCTCCAGGCTCTGCTGGGCGATCATCATCGCGTATCCCATGCCATGCGGATTGGCGGCGATCTCCACCGTCACGGCGACAACCAGGGCGATGGCCACGCCCAGGCGCAACGCCACGAACAGCCGGGGCACCATGGCGGGGATGACGATCTTGAAAACCCGCGCGGACGCGGACAGTCCCAGCGCGGCCGCCACTTCGAGCAGGCGCGGCTCGACCTGCCGTGCCGCTGCCTGCGACAGCACCAGCATCGGCCAGAACGTGGCGAAGGCGACGACGCTCACCTCCATGCGCAAGCCGAAGCCGAACACCAGCATCGCCAGCGGGATGAGGGCGACCGAGGGAACCGGCCGCAGCACCTCCACCGACAGGAACCCCATGCGCGAGGCGCGCGGCACCAATCCCAGCACGATGCCCAGCAGCAACCCCAGCAGCGCGCCGAACGCCAGGCCCAGCGCCGCGCAGCCGAGCGTGAAGGCTGTGGCTTCCCAAAGGCTGCCATTGGTCATGGCGCGCAGCAGCGCGCCCGCGGCCGCGGTCGGCGGCGCCAGCGCGTCGCTGCCCGCACCCGACGTGCGGGTATGCCATTCCAACGCGGCCAGGAGGACGGCCGGGAAAGCCAGCGCCCGCAAACGCAGGAGGACTGGGCGCGCCGACATCAGCCGTGCCCCAGGTACTGGTAGAGTTCGCGCCGCAGCCGCAGGAACTCCGGGTGCTCCTTGGTCGACAGCTGATCGCGTGGCCGCGGGATGCGCACGTCGATCACCGCGGCGACGCTGGGGCGCCCGGGACCGGGATCGGTGCGCAAGGCCACCACCCGGTCGCCCAGGTAGATCGCTTCCTCCAGGTCGTGCGTGACGAACAGCACCGTGAGGCCGCTGCCTCGCACCAGGCTGGACACCTCGTCCTGCAGGCTTTCGCGCGTCATGGCGTCCAGCGCGCCGAACGGCTCGTCCATCATCATCAGCACCGGCCGTTGCGCCAGGCAGCGGGCGATCTGCACGCGCTGCTGCATGCCGCCCGACAACTGCAGCGGAAACTTCGCCGCGTGGGCTGTCAGGCCCACCGTCTGCAGCACTTCATCGATGCGCGCCGGCCGCTCCCGTGCCGGAAGGCCCGCGGCCTCCAGTGCCAGGCCGATGTTGCCGGCGACCGTGCGCCAGGGGAGCAAGGCCCGGTTGTAGTCCTGGAACACGAAAGCGACGTCGCGCGAGGGCCCGTGGACAGGCCGGCCCTTGCAGAGCACCGCGCCCTGGCTGGGTTGCACGAAGCCTGCCGCCGCACGCAGCAGCGTCGTCTTGCCGCAGCCGGAAGGCCCGATGATGCAGACGAACTCGCCCGGGGCGACGCTGAAGCCGGTGGGCGAGAGGATTTCGCGCCCGCCCAGGTGGATGCCGACGCCGTCGAACTGCAGCAGCGGCGGTGCCGCGCCGCCGGCCATGCCCATCGCCCCGGGTTTCACTTGAACAGCAGCCGGGCGGGTTCGGGCGACGTGCGCAGCATCTCCTGGTCCTTCATGAGGGCTACCCAGTAGGCCAGCTGCTTTTCCGTGACGACCGGGCCCGGCGGCGAGATCTGCGCCTTGGCCAGCACCTCGGGCGGCAGCTTGATGTACTTGCCCAGCGCGGCGCGGACCTTGTCGTTGTTGGCGGGCTTGACCATGAATGCGGCGGCTTCCTGTATCGCCTGCTGGAAGGCCCTGGCAGCGGCCGCGTTCTTCTGGGCCCAGTCGCGCTTGGCCGTGTAGATGATCGTGGGCTGGCCTTCCGGCAGGAAGGTGGAGTAGTACGACGCGACATAGCCCATGCCGGTCTCGGTGATGCGGCTCATGAAGGGGTCGGCACTGACCACCGCGTCGAGCGTGCCGCCGCGCAGCAGGTCGCCGTGCTGCGGAAATGCGGCCTCGATGAAGTTGACCTTGCGATAGTCGACGCCCATGCTCTTGAGCCACCCGCGGAACGTGACGTGCAGGAAGGCACCCAGGCCGGGCACGCCGATCTTCTTGCCGACGCAGTCCTGCGCCGTCTTGATGCCGCTGCCGGCGCGCGCCACCAGCCCGAAGCCCGTCACGGACTTGGAGGTGACGCCGCCGCCGGCCAGCACCACATGGTCCAGCCCGCCGTCGACGGATTGAAGGAACACGCTGGGCGTGGGCCCGCCGATCTGCAGCGAGTCGGCTTGCACGGCCGCGGGGATGGTGGAGTTGAGCGGGATGAACTTCAGCTCGACGTCGAGGTTGCGCTTCTTGAACATCCCTTCCTCGGCGGCGATGAAGGCCGATGCGAAATCGGTCACCGCCGTATAGCCGAAGACGATGCGAGGCGTTTGCGCGCGCGCCGGCAAGCCGGCCAGCACGCCGGCGGCCGCGGTCGCGGCCAGCAGTTGTCTGCGTTTCATGAGGGTCTCCTGGAGGTGGTTGGGGAAAGCGCGCGCGGCGGCGCGGGCAGCGCGGCCTGCAGCCCGCCGATAATGAAGCGCGTCAGAAGCGGGCCCGCCGCCGGGTCCGCCGGGCGGCATTGGCCGTTGGACAGCCGCGCCACGCGGTCGTCGCGTATGTGGTGCAGCAAGGCCCCCAGCATGAACTGGTAGCACCAGGCGGCATCGGCGCGCGTTGCCCGCGGCATCGCGCCTTGCAGCGCATCGATGAATGCATGCGCCATCGGGTCGAAGTATTCGCGCAGCACCCGGTCGGTGTGATCGCGCGCTTGGTAGAGCTCGCGCGCCACCATGAGCGCGTAGTACTCGCCCTCGGCGCTGGCCCGCAGGCGCAACACGGGGTCGACGAATGCCTCGACGATCCGTCCCAGGCGCTCGCGCCCAGGCGCCTGCAGCGCCCGGTGCAGGCCCGACAACCGCTCTTCGATGGTTCCTTGCCAATGGGCGAAGACAGCTTCGAACAGCTCGTGTTTCTGGCCGTAGTAATAGCCCACCAGCGCCAGCGGCACGCCGGCCTCTTCGGCGATCTGGCGAATGGTGACGACGTCGTAGCCGTGCCGGGCAAACAGTTTCTCTGCCGCCAGCAGGATGGCGGCCTTGCGGTCGGTTCGCCGTTCAGGCGCGGCAGCCGCGGCGCGACGGGCGGGCATGGGTTGGGCGTGGCATCAAGGAGATGGATTGAACGCCTGTACAAATGCATTGCACACTCGTACAAACCCTGAGCCGGGAGGCTTGTTGTCGAGCGGCGGCCCGCGCTAACCTCGCCGCATGAAACCACTCGATGCCGCCGGCCCGTCCTGGGTTCCGCAGATCCGCCTGTACCAGAACTGGTTGCGCGATACGCGCGGCCTTTCCTTCGGCAGCTACGATGAACTCTGGCGCTGGTCCACAACCGACCTGCCCGCCTTCTGGCAGAGCCTGTGGGATTACTTCGAGTTGCGCTCGCCCACGCCCTTCACCGCGGTGCTGGCCGAGCCGAAGATGCCTGGGGCGCGGTGGTTCGACGGGGCGCGGTTCAACTACGCGCAGCAGGTGTTCCGCCACGTGGCGCAGGCGCATGCCGCAGGGTTCGCCGCCGTCATCAGCCGCAACGAGCGCGGCGATCACCGCGAGCTGAGCTGGCCCGAATTGCGGCGCCAGGTCAGCGCGCTGGCGCTTCACCTGCAGCAGCAGGGCGTGCAGCCCGGCGACCGGGTCGCGGCATACCTGCCGAACGTGCCCGAAGCCGTCGTCGCCTTCCTGGCGGTGGTGAGCATTGGCGGCGTCTGGAGCCTGTGCTCGCCCGACATGGGCACCAACGCCGTGCTCGACCGCTTCAAGCAGATCGAACCCCGGGTGCTGATCGCCTGCGATGGCGTGCGCTATGGCGGGCGCGATCTCGACCGCACCGGCGTGGTCGCCGAGCTGCGCGCCGCATTGCCGAGCGTCACGCACCTGATCGTGCACCGCAATGTGCAGATTCAGGACGCCGGCCTGGAGGCGCTCGCGCCCTGGACCGACATGGCGCGGGCGACCGAGTGCGACGGCGCTGCCGTTCGCGACTTCGAGCCCCTCTGGCTGCCCTTCGACCATCCGGTGTGGATCGTGTATTCCAGCGGCACCACCGGCCTGCCCAAGCCCATCGTCCATGGCCACGGCGGCAGCGTGATCGTCGCCCTCGCGCTCAAGGTGCTGCACAACGACATCGGCTGCAGCTACGCGCCAAACAGCTGGGGCGAGCGGTACCATTGGTACAGCTCGACCGGCTGGGTCATGTGGAACGCGCAGGTCAGCGGACTGCTCAACGGAACCACCTGCTGCATCTACGATGGCAATCCCGGCGGCTCGAAAGAAAAGCCCGACTGGACGGTGCTCTGGCGTTTTGCCGCCGACCTGGGCCTCACCTTTTTCGGCGCCGGCGCCGCGTTTTTCAGCAATTGCATGAAGGCCGGGCTCGACCTGGCGTCGCTCGGCGACCTGCGAAGCGTGCGGGCCCTGGGAACGACGGGCTCGCCCCTCAGCCCCGACGTGCAGGACTGGGGCACGCAGCAGTTCGCGCGGGTGCGAGCGCAAGCCCACGACGGACCAGGCGCCGCCGGGCCGCCCCAGGGCGCGAACGCCCCCTCGGGGGGCAGCGCAGCAGCCTTGGCCGCAAACGGGGGGGAACCTATCTGGTGGTGCAATATTTCCGGCGGCACCGACTTCGCCGGTGCTTTCATCGGCGGCAACCGCGAGCTGCCGCAAGTGCCCGGCGAGATGCAATGCCGCATGCTCGGATGTGCCGTGCAAGCGTGGGACGAGCAGGGCCAGCCGGTGATCGACGAGGTCGGCGAGCTGGTGTGCACGCAGCCGATTCCCTCCATGCCGCTTTACTTCTGGGGCGACAAAGGCAACCAGCGCTATCTCTCCAGCTATTTCGACACCTACCCCGGCGTCTGGCGGCACGGCGACTGGCTCAAGATCACGCCGACAGGCGGCTGCGTCATCTACGGCCGCAGCGACGCCACGATCAACCGGCATGGCCTGCGCATGGGCACGAGCGAGCTGTACAGCGCCGTGGAAGCCTTGCCCGAGGTGCTGGACTCGATGGTCGTCGATCTCGAATACCTGGGCCGCGAAAGCTACATGCCGTTGTTCGTGGTGTTGCGCCCGAGCCTGACCCTGGACGACGCGATGAAGGCCCGCATCAACGGCGCGATCAAGACGGCCTTGTCGCCGCGCTTCGTGCCCAACGAGATATTCCAGGTCGCCGAGATCCCGCGCACGCTGACGGGAAAGAAACAGGAGCTGCCAATCAAGAAGCTCTTGCTCGGCCAGCCGCTTGAAAAGGTGGTCAACCAGGACGCCATGGCGAACCCGGCTTGTCTCGACTGGTATGTCGCCCTCGCGCGCAAGCGCGGCGCCGGCGGCGCAGCGTGAGCGTGTACACCTTTCGTCCGATCACGCGCCAGGACTTTCCCCTGCTTGGCCACTGGTTGACCCAGCCGCACGTGCTGCGCTGGTGGGCCGACGACCCATCGCCCCAGGCGCTGGAGGTCGACTATGGCGGCACCATCGACGGGACCGAGCCGTCCGAGGTGTTCATCGCCTTGCGAGCAGGAACCCCGCTCGGCCTGATCCAGCGCTTTCGGCTGACTGCCTATCCGCAGTACCTGGAAGCGTTGCGGCCGCTCGTCGACGTGCCTGCCGGCGCCTACAGCATCGACTACCTGATCGGTGAGCGGGACTCGACCGGGCGCGGTTGGGGAAGCGAAATGATCAGGGTCTTCACCCAGGCCATCTGGCGTGAGGACGCGCAGGCCAGCGCTGTCATCGTCCCGGTGCATACCGCCAACGCGGCGTCCGGCCGCGCCTTGGAGAAAGCCGGCTTCAGCTGCGTGGCGAGCGGCCTGCTCGAGCCGGACAACCCGGTGGACGACTGGTCCCACCACATCTATCGGGCGGACGCGCAGCGTTAGCCCTGGTGCGATCGGCGGCGCTTTCAGCGCAAGACGATCAGGCCGAGCGGCTTGCCGCGGCCGCGGGCGCCGCAGTCGATTTGCGATTGACGAGCACGATACCCGCGGCCACGCCGCAAAGCGCCAGCACCAACTGGACCGTCAAGGGCTCGTTGAGCAAGGCGACGCCGAATACCAACGCGAACACCGGCGTGAGGAACGTGAACGAGGACATCTGCGTGGCGGGGTAGTGACGCAGCAGCCACATCCATGCCAGATAGCTGGCGAAGGCGCCGATGGCAGTCTGCACGGCCAGCGAGCCCCAGGCGTAAGCAGAGTATCGCAATGACCAGGTCTCGCCCAGCGCCAGCGACAGGAGCGGCGCCACCAGCGCCGTGACAGCCACCTGGTAGAAGAGGGTTTTCTCGGCGCTGGCCCGGGCCATGGCACTGGCGCGGATCACGAGCGTCGTGAGGCCCCAGAGCACGCCGCCGGCCAGGGCCAGCGCGTCCCCGCGCAGTTGCCTGCTCGTGGTTTCGCCCATGAAAAAGCCTTCGCCGAAGGCCGCGGCCACGGCAACGAAGGCGATCACGAGGCCCGCCCATTGGACGGGCCGCAGCTTTTCGGAAGGCACCAGGCGTGGCAACAAGACCGCCACCACGAACGGGGAGGTGTAGAGGAACACCGTGAGGCGCGATGCCGTGGTGTCTCGCAGGCCCAGGTAGATGCAGCTGAATTCGGCGGCGAACAGGACGCCTGCCAGCACCCCGGCCCGCAGCGTGCCGTCACGCTCGAACAGCTTGACGCCGCGCACCAGGCACCACAGCCACAGCAGGGCAGTGGCGCCGACGAAGCGCAAGGCGGCCTGCCACAGCGGCGGCACTTCGCCCACGGTGGTCTTGATCAGGATCTGCTGGAATCCCCAGAACAGGCAGCAGGCCAGCAGCAGCGAAATCGCCAGCGTGTCGAGGTGATGTTTGCGTTCGGTCATCCGCCGGATGATAGGGTCTGTTCACACTATTTATGCAAGTGCGAACGTGGTTAAAACAGCGCCAATCTAGGCGCAGGACGACGCCCAGGCTGGCCGCCTGGGCTAGGAGTGCAACAACGAGTGGCGCTGTTTTAACC
>JACDFR010000098.1 GCA_013815685.1 Ramlibacter sp. | reverse complement strand
GCGGAAGGGGACGACGCGCCCCCATGAGCGGAGGTCTCAGCGCGGCGCTCGCGCGACTCATTGCCGGGCACATCTTCCTGCATGCATGCATGGCGGGCGTGCGCATGGCCGCGCCCCTGTTGGCGCTGCGCCAGGGCTATAGCGAGGCGGCAGTGGGCGTGTTGCTCGCCTTGTTCGCGCTGACCCAGATATTCCTGGCGCTGCCTGCCGGGCGCTATGCCGACCGGCGCGGGCTCAAGCGCCCTGTAGGAATGAGTGTCGTCGCAGCGACCGCGGGCGCGGGCCTCGCCGTGGCCTTCCCGGTCTTTCCCGTCCTGTGCCTGAGCGCCTTGCTGACCGGCGGCGCCACGGGCGCGGCTTCTATCGCCTTGCAGCGCCACGTCGGGCGTGCCGCGGAGAGCCCGACGCAGCTCAAGCAGGTGTTTTCGTGGCTTGCGATCGGCCCGGCGATCTCGAACTTCCTGGGACCGTTCAGCGCGGGCCTGGCGATCGATCACGGAGGCTTCCGGTTCGCGTTCCTCCTGATGGCGGCGCTGCCCATACTCTCGTGGTTCTGGGTGCGCTCGGTGCAGGAATTGCCGCCCATCGTCCGGTCGGACGGGCATCCGCGGGGCAAGACCTGGGACCTCCTGCGAGAGCCCATGTTTCGCAGGTTGCTGCTGGTGAACTGGTTCCTCTCGTCGTGCTGGGACGTCCACACCTTCGTCGTGCCCGTGCTGGGGCACGAACGCGGCCTGCCCGCCTCGGTGATCGGCTCCATCCTGGGGGCCTTCGCCATCGCGGCGGCGCTGGTGCGGGTGATGCTGCCTGTGATGGCCGTGCACCTGCGCGAATGGGCGGTGATCGCCGGCGCGATGGGCGCGACAGGGCTGCTGTTCGCCATCTATCCATTCCTGCACGCGCCCCTGGCGATGGGCCTGTGCTCGGTCCTCCTGGGCCTGGCGCTGGGCAGCGTGCAGCCCATGATCATGAGCATGCTGCACCAGCTGACGCCCGAGCACCGCCACGGGGAGGCAGTGGCGCTGCGGGTCATGGCCATTAACGCCTCGAGCGTGGCCATGCCCATGCTGTTCGGCGTGGCCGGCGCGGTGATCGGCATCTCCGGTGTGTTCTGGATCACCGGCGCCATCGTTGCCGGCGGGGCTCGCCTGGCTTACAAGCTGAGATCGCAGCCGGCTAGAGCCGGTAGAACCCCTTGATGATGGCCCACGCGGTTTCGGGGTCGTCGGCGTACTGGAACAGGCCCAGGTCGGCTTCGGAGATCACACCCTCTTCGATGAGCACGTCGAAATTGATCAGCCGCTTCCAGTAGTCCGTGCCGAACAGCACGATGGGCACCTGCTTTGCCTTGCGGGTCTGCACCAGCGTGATCACCTCGAACAGCTCGTCGAGGGTGCCGAACCCACCCGGAAATGCCACCAGTGCCTTGGCACGCATCATGAAATGCATCTTGCGCAAGGCGAAGTAGTGGAACTTGAAGGAAAGCGCCGGCGTCACGTAGGGATTCGCGCTCTCTTCCATCGGCAGTGCAATCGACAGGCCGACGCTGATGCCGTCCGCCTCATGGGCGCCCCGATTGGCGCCCTGCATGATGCCCGGTCCGCCGCCGGTGCAAATGAAGAGCATGTCCTCGGGTTTCTTGCCTGCGCTGTAGTGGGCGACCAGTTTGCCGAAAGCACGCGCTTTCTCGTAATAGTGGGCGTTGCGCGCCAGCGCCCGGGCGCGCCGGATCTGCGTTTCGTCGCCGGTGCCCTCGGCTGCCACCACCAGGGCCGCAGCCTCTTCTTCGCTGCGAAAGCGCGCACTGCCGAACACGACGATGGTGTTTTCTATGCCCAGGGCCTGCTGCTCCAGGTCCGGCTTGAGCAGCTCCAGCTGGAAGCGGATGCCCCGTGTCTCGCGCCGCAGCAGGAACTCCGGATCGGCGAAAGCCAGCCGGCTGGCGTCGGGGTCCAGGGGCAGGCCCTCGCTGGAGTGGGACTGGAGCGTGGCCCAGGCATCGGCCAGGCGGCGGTCGTGGATGTTTCGGTTAGACGGCATGGCGCCATTCTGCGACAAACCGGCCGGATTCTCCGCTATCCTTGCGCCAAAGAATCAAGAGGGGACAGAGGTGGACCAGGCGAGTTATCACGTCCTGCTCGAGGGGCGCACGGTCGGGCCCTATGACCGCAGGACCATCGTTGGCATGCGCATCAAGAACACGCTGACCAGTGAGCACGTACTCATCGGAACCGATAGAGCGCATCTGACCGTCGCCGACCTCATCCATCAGCGCCGACCCAGCTCTTTCAACCCGGAACGTAGCGGCAGCATTTCGGTGGTGCAGGCCCTGTATGCGGCGAGCCTTCTCGAAGTCGATGGCGGCGGGCTGGACATCCCCAAGTTCAAGGGCGAGGTCCAGGCGCGCGTACAGGGCGAGGTGCTGCGTATTGCCGGGCGTTTTCGCCGCGGAATGGGCTGGAAAGAAGACCGCGTCAAGATCGTGCTGAAGGACGTCGTGTACACGAGTCAAAAGCTCCCAGGTGGAGCTCTGGCTGCGCAGCGGCTCGTCCAGGCAGTTCCAGCGGATCTCGCTCGAGCTGTTCACGCCCGACTCGGCCGCCGAACTGGTGCGATGGTTTCCCGCCGCCACGGTCTTTCCCGAACCGCACTTGCCCACCGCCGGCGCTCAGCCTCGGCCCACCCGTGCTTCGTCCACTTATTCGCTGTTCATCGCGCTCTCGGCCGTGGCGCTGGTGGTGGGCTTGATGCTGATGGTCCTGCTGTACCGCAGGGTGTATTGAACCGCTGTCAGCCGGTTTGCTCCAGCCAGCGCAGCAAAGGCGTCCGGGCCGAAGCCAGGTTCTTGTACGCCAGAACGTCCGGCGACATCGAGGTCAGCGACGCGTGAAGGCGCGATGCCGCACCGGGGTTTTGCACTGCCCGCACCAGCGGCTCGAGCATCACCCGGATAGCGAACACCGCCTGGCGTGTACCCTGGCCCACCGGGAAGAATGTCTGGCGTTCGGCCCGCAACCAGCACTGGCCGGCGAAAGCCTCCGGCTGCGCGGTGTCGGGCCAGGCGGCGCGTGCGTGGCGGTGAGGATGCTGGTCGAAACGGGACGACGGGCTGATCGTCCAGACGAAGCGCTCCCACGGCGTGCCGGAAGTCGCCAGTGCCACCAGCTGACGGGAGGAGGCCAGCAGCGCGGCATTGCCGGCCACGGGCCGGTGCACCGCCGCAAAGTCCAGGCCCAGCTTGTCCTCCGGCGCCCAGTGCGACGGCACGCAAACGCACAGCCACGGCAGGGTGCCGTCGGCGCCATCCAGCACCGCGAAATCCTCCTCGAACGCCAGCTCCAGCGGCAGCTGGGCATCGGCGGGCCGGGTGACCGCGGCGATCGCGCGCTGCGCCGGGGCGGGGTCGAATCCCTGCACAAGATGGCGCGACTGGCCCGCCTCGAGCACCGCCCGTTTTTCGGCATACAGCGGACTGCCGGCTGCCAGCGGCGTCAGTGCGAGCGCGCCGTCCGCCACCCGCCGCAGCCCCGGCTGCATCCTGAAAGGCACGGCGATGTGGCTGAAGTCGAATTCCATCGTGGCGGTGGGCTAAAAAATAAGGCCCCTTGCGGAGCCTGAGTCACAGCGAAGCCGGTGGCGGTCAGACCCGCCTTCTGTATTCGCCCGTGCGGGTGTCGATTTCCACCTTGTCGCCCTGCGCCACGAAGATCGGCACGCCGATCTCGAAGCCGGTCGCGATCTTGGCGGGCTTGAGCACCTTGCCCGACGTGTCGCCCTTGACGGCCGGCTCGGTCCAGGTGATCTCGCGCTCCACGCTGGTGGGCAGCTCGACGGAGAGGGCCTTGCCTTCGTAGAACACCACGTCCGCAGGCATCCCGTCTTCCAGGTAATTGAGCGCGTCGCCCATGTTCTCCGCCTCGACCTCGTACTGGTTGTAGTCGGCGTCCATGAAGACGTACATCGGATCGGCGAAGTAGGAGTAGGTGCACTCCTTCTTGTCCAGGACGATCTGGTCCATTTTGTCGTCCGCCTTGAACACCGCTTCCGTGTTGAAGTTGGCGATCAGGCTCTTGAGCTTCATGCGCACGGTGGCGGCGTTGCGCCCGCCGCGCGCGTATTCGGTCTTCAGGACCACCATCGGATCCTTGCCGTGCATGATCACGTTGCCGGCGCGGATTTCTTGAGCGATTTTCATAGAGATGTATTCAGGTTGGCGGGGCTGCCCTTGCAAAGCACGGGATAGATCGCGCGTGGGCCGCGGAGCGGCAGAACTGCGCAAAGCCTTGGATTTTAACGGTTTTTTTTCGCTCCACCAGCCGGTGGCTGATCCGCGGCGTGGGCGAAGCGCATCAGCTGGGTGAGGAGGTCGTCCTGCGCCAGCAATTCGCGGCGAGCCTCCAGCAGGTAACGGCCCCAGGCCCGCGGGTCGGCAGCGGGCAGCGGTCCGGCGATGCCGTTCCATGCGCGGTGAAAGTCGCGCCATTGCCCCGGTGCGCGCAGCCGGTCCAGAAAAGCGGACAGCTTGTCGTGGTGGGCGTTGTCGTCCTGGGCATAGATGTGCCAGACCAGCGGCTTGCCGGCCCAGATCGCCCTGACGAGCGAGTCTTCGCCGCGCACGAAGTTGAGGTCGCAGGCCCACAGCAGATGATCGAATTCGCGTTGGCTGAGCAGGGGAAGCCACGAGAGTAGGAGCAGCGCTGCACCGTTCCACGAAGGGTCGGCCGTCGTCTTCCTGTCCACGGTCGCGCGAACGGCGGCGGCGGCCCGGCCCGCGGTGACCAGCACGCGCGTCTTCCCGGGTCCTGCAGCCCATTGGTCGAGCACCCCGTCGAGCGTCGCGGGCTCGTAGCAGAACAGGCTGACCAGCCGGGCGCCATCGCCGATCTCGATGCCGTGCTCTTGCAACCATGCGGCGCGATCGAACATTTCCTGCCGCTGGACCAGATCGGGCTCGCGCAGCAGGCCGCCGGTGCGCGGGGTGAAGCCCGGGAAGAAGAAATGCTTGGTCAGTCCCGCTGCCGGGCCCGCAAAGACCGGGGAGGGCAGGCCGTGGCTGCGTTCCGCGAAAGATTGCGCTGTCAGGTATTCCAGGTTGATCCACGCCGGCTGAATGCCCCGCGCACGGGTGCACGCCGCAATGGCCTCCTGGAACTGACCGGGCAGTTCGCAGCCGAAGGCTTCTATGACCGCCTGGCCGGGCTGGGCGCCGGCCGAAGCGTCCCAATCGAACACCTGCACCCCGTTGTGCGCGCGCGGGGCCATCCAGGACAGGGCGGACGCATCGTCGACCCACAGGCGCACCGATTCGCCGCGGTCGGCCAGCTGCGTGGACAGGCGCCAGCAGACGCCGATGTCGCCGTGGTTGTCGATGACCTTGCAGAAGATGTCCCAGAGCATGAGCGGGTGAGGGCCTTTGCCGGATTGTCCACAATAGCGCCTGTATGTCCGAGGCCCATTCCGAACAATTGCTGGCGCAAGTCGCCGGCCTGCCGCCGTTGCCGGGGGTGTACCGCTACTTCGACGCCGAAGGTGGCGTCCTCTACGTGGGCAAGGCCCGCAACTTGAAAAAGCGCGTCTCCAGCTACTTCCAGAAGAACCACGGCGGCACGCGCATCGGCCACATGATCGGCAAGATCACCCGCCTGGAAACCACGGTGGTGCGCTCGGAGGCCGAGGCGCTGCTGCTCGAGAACAACCTGATCAAGACGCTCAACCCGCGCTACAACATCCTGTTTCGCGACGACAAGAGCTATCCCTACCTCAAGATTTTCGGTTCCGACAAGGTTGGCTTCGGCGACTCGCCCGCACCGACGGCCTCGACCTTTCCCCGCGTCGCGTATTACCGGGGCGCGATCGACCGCAAGCACCGCTACTTCGGCCCCTATCCGAGCGCCTGGGCCGTCAAGGAATCGATCCAGCTGCTGCAGAAGGTCTTCCGGCTGCGCACCTGCGAGGACACCGTGTTCGCCAACCGGGCCCGGCCCTGCCTGCTCTACCAGATCAAGCGCTGCTCGGGGCCGTGCGTCAACCTGGTTTCCGCGCCCGACTACCGGCAGGACGTCCACAACGCGGAAGCATTCCTGCGTGGAGAAACCCAGTCGGTGCTGGCCGCGCTGGAGGGGCGAATGATGCAGCACGCCGGGAAGCTGGAGTTCGAGCAGGCGGCCGAGTTGCGCAACCAGATGAGCGCTCTGTCCAAGGTGTTGCACCAGCAATCGGTTGAAACCATTTCCGACAAGGACGTCGACATCCTCGCTGTCAAGGTGCAGGGCGGCCGGGCTTGCGTGAATCTCGCCATGGTGCGTGGCGGCCGCCACCTGGGCGACCGCGCGTACTTTCCGACGCACGTGGAAGACGCCGCGGCCGTGCAGGACTTCGACAGCACGGCCGACGAGGGTGCCGGTGCGCCGGCTGCGCCCGTGGAGGTGCACGTGCTGGAAGCATTCATCGCGCAGCATTACATCGGCGTGCCCGTGCCCCCGGCGCTGATCACCAGCCAGGCGGTCGGCCGGGACCTGATCGACGCCTTGTGCGAGCAGACCGGCGTGAAGATCAGCGCGGTGCACAACCCGCGCGAGCAACGGCGGCTGTGGCTGGAGATGGCGCAGAAGAATGCCGAGATCCAGCTGGCGCGGCTGCTGGCGGAGGAAGGCTCCCAGCAGGCCCGGACACGGGCGCTGGTGGATGCGCTCGACCTTGCTCCGGACAACCTGGATTCCTTTCGCATCGAGTGCTTCGATATCTCGCACACGGCCGGCGAGGCGACGCAGGCCTCGTGTGTCGTCTTTCACCACCACAAGATGCAGAACTCGGAGTACCGCCGCTACAACATCGACGGCATCACGCCGGGCGACGATTACGCGGCCATGCGCCAGGTGCTGCTGCGCCGCTACAGCAGGCTCGCCGAGGCCGGCCGCGACCCGCCGGATGCCACGC
>JACDFR010000015.1 GCA_013815685.1 Ramlibacter sp. | reverse complement strand
GGCACACGCCCGCCCATGAGGTCCGCCACGACTCGCGCGCTGCCGCAGGCCAGGGCCCATCCGCTTGAGCCGTGGCCCAGGTTGATCCAGATGCCGGGAATGCCGGTCGCACCGATCAATGGCGGACCGTCGGGCAACATCGGGCGCGCGCCCTTCCATTCCTGCACACCGGCGCCGGTATTGGCAAGCTGCGCGGCACCCGGGAACCAGTCGTGCAACACCTTATAGAGCGTCTGGATCGCGGCCGGGGTCTTCTTGCCCGGAACGCCCCCGATCTCGGCGCTGCCGGCGACGCGCACCCGGTTGCCCATGCGCGTGATCGCGACTTTGTAGCGCTCGTCCATCAAGGCGCTGCGCGGGGCGTTGAGCGGCTCGCGGATGGGCGCGCTGATCGAGTACCCGTAGACGGCCGCCAGCGGGATGTTGAGCCCGAGTGGGCGCAAAAGCACGGCCGAGTCGACGCCGCCGCAGACCATCACTGCCTCGAAGTGCCGCTGCGCCGGCGCTTCGTCCCCCAGGGTCCAAACCCGCAGCGAGCCCGGCTCGGCCGGATCCAGCGGCTCCACCGCCGTATTGAATTCAAAATTCACCCCAATGGCCAGCGCCTCGTTCTTCAGGAGCATGGCGAACTGGCGGCAATTGCCCGACTCATCGCCGGGCAGATGGACCGCACCGGCGAAGCTATTGTCCGGATTGATCGCGGGCTCGATTTTCCGGGCTTCCTGCGCGTCGATTTCCTTGAAAGCCACTGCTGCGTCGCGCAGCAATTGCAGTCCGGGCTGTACGAGCTTGCGGTCGCTTTCTCCGCGCAGCAGGACCATGTAGCCGCTGGTGCGGTCGTATTCCAGCTGGAAGTGGTCGGTCAGGTCGTGAAGGCGGGTGCGGCTGTAGAACGCCAGCCGCTGCATGCGCATGCGGTTGGCCGCGTAGGTCGCGAGATCGCACGACTGGTACCACTTCCACATCCACGACATGTCGTCGCGCGTGAGCGGCAGGGCGACTCGCACCGGCGCGTGCGCGCTCAGCAGGAAGCGGGCTATCTTGCCCGGCATGCCCGGCGCCGCCCAGGGCGTGACGTACCCGGGCGCAACCACGCCGGCATTGGCGAAGCTCGTTTCCTCGGCGACGGACGCCCGGCGTTCGAATACCGTGACGTCGTGCCCATCGGCGGCCAGTTCGAAAGCCGTGGTGACGCCGATGATGCCGGCGCCTATGACGGCGACTCTCATCGCCGCCTTTCTCTGCGGATTGCAGCGGTCATGAATCCCTTGATGTACTCGCGAGCGCCGCTTCGGCTTGCAGCGCAATGTTCAATACGATGTCGTCGTGCATCGCACTTTGCCAGATCATGAGGCCGGATGGGAGTTCACCAGGCACATGGCAGGGAATCGAGATGGCGCATCCATCAAGCATGTTGACGACACTGGGATTGCGCAGCAGCAGCGCATTGACGCGGACGAACTCGTCGTCACGCTCGGCTCCCGGGGCCACCTGGGCGATCGGTGGCGCCACCATCGGTACCGTCGGCGACAACACGGCGTCAAAGCCCCGCAGGGCCGATTCCACGCGAGCAATCCAGCCGCGGCGCGCATGGATGAGCTCGATGTACTCATGGGCCTTCATGCCGGCGCCGCGCTCGATCCGGACCCGCACCCGCGGGTCATAGGCGTCAGCCTGGCCGGCCAGCAGGCGCTTGTGCCACGCGTAGCTCTCGGCGGCCGGGAAGCCTCCCGTCGCCTGGATACTGCCGAGCTCGCGGATTTCGGCGAGCGTGATCTCTTCGATGCGCGCGCCGGCGCTGCGCAGCGTCGCGAGGCTTCGCTCGAACGCCCGGGCGACGGCTGCGTCCAGTCCGTCCAGCATGCTGGTGCGCGCCACGGCGAGCCGATAGCCTGCCAACGGCGCACAGCCCCGCGTGACGGCGCGGGCCGCCAGCAGCTCGTGCGCGACGATGGCATCGCGCACCGACCTGGTCATGGCGCAGACCGTATCCAGCGTGGTCGAAAGCGGCACAGTTCCTTCGCATGGCGCCAGCCTGGCGGTATTCTTGAAGCCGACGATTCCGCACAGCGCGGCCGGGATGCGAATCGAGCCTCCGGTGTCCGAACCCAGGCCGATGAATGCCGCGCCGGTCGCGACCGACACCGCGGCCCCTGACGAAGAACCGCCGGGCAGGCGCGCAACGGCCGGGTCGGCGGGGTTGGCGGGAGTCCCATGGTGGGGGTTGGTGCCCACGCCCGAGAACGCGAATTCGGTCATGTTTGTGCGGCCCAGGAAGGCGGCGCCAGCGGCCCGCAGCCGCGCCACCGCCGGGCTGTCGTGCGCCGCCGCCGCCGTGCCGGCAAGTACCCGGGACCCCGCCGCGGTCACCTCGCCTGCGACGTCGAACAGGTCCTTGACGCTGACTGCCAGCCCCGCGAGCGGCCTGTCCGCGCGTGCGCGGGCCGCGTCTCGGCGGGCCTGCCCGAAAGATGTGGAGACGAATGCCCGCTCGCACGCCGGGGACTCGGCCAGGGCGATCGAGGATTCCATCTCGGCCGCGGCCCGGCTCTGGCCTGAAAGCAGTCTTTCACGAGTGGCGATGAGGTCGATGCGCATGGGCTTTCCGAAGGAGTGCGTGCTACAATCTCTGGGTTTTGCAGAGTGTCGGCGTAACGGCAATGTCACGGCAATGTCACGGCCAGTGATGCGCCGGCCGAAGCAAGACAAACGCGAATCCAGCCCAACAAGGTGTCGCTGCTGCCATTACGACAGCATCGATTTCGGTCTGGATTTTAGACCCAACCTTCAGGAAACCACATGTCAGTCTCCATGCGTGAAATGCTGGAAGCCGGTGTCCATTTCGGACACCAAACCCGCTTCTGGAACCCCAAGATGGCCCCGTATATTTTCGGCCATCGCAACAAGATCCACATCATCAACCTGGAAAAGTCGCTCCCGCTCTTCCAGGAAGCAACCAAATTCGTCAAGCAGCTCGCGGCCAACCGCGGCACTATCCTCATGGTGGGCACCAAGCGCCAGGCCCGCGACACCGTGGCGAGCGAAGCCCGGCGTGCCGGCGTTCCGTACGTCGACCAGCGCTGGCTGGGCGGCATGCTCACCAACTTCAAAACCGTCAAGACCTCCATCAAGCGCCTGAAGGACATGAAGGCCCAGCAGGAGGCCGGCCTCGAAGCCATGAGCAAGAAGGAGCAGCTGATGTTCGCCCGCGAGATGGAAAAGCTCGAGAAGGACATCGGCGGCATCCAGGACATGAACGCACTGCCCGACGCCATCTTCGTGATCGACGTGGGCTTCCACAAGATCGCCGTTTCCGAAGCCAAGAAGCTGGGCATCCCGCTGGTCGGCGTTGTGGATTCGAACCACTCGCCCGAAGGCATCGACTACGTGATCCCGGGCAATGACGACTCGTCCAAGGCCGTGACGCTGTACGCCCGCGGCATCGCCGATGCCATCCTCGAAGGCCGCAACAATGCCGTGAACGACGTGGTCAAGGCCGTGTCCGAAGGCAACGATGAGTTCGTCGAGGTCAAAGAGGGCGCCAGCGCCTGATTCCCCGGCATTAATCCGAACGAAGGGGGCTCTCGAGCCCCCTTTTACCGTCCGATTCTGAGAAAGGTAACAAGATGGCTGCAATCACCGCAAGCATGGTCGCCGAGCTGCGCGCCAAGACCGACGCCCCCATGATGGAATGCAAGAAGGCCCTGACCGAGGCCGACGGCAACTTCGACAAGGCCGAAGAGATTCTGCGCGTCAAGCTGGGCAACAAGGCGGGCAAGGCCGCGGCCCGGATTACCGCCGAGGGCGCGGTCACTGCGTTCATCGAGGGCGCCTCCGGCGCGCTTCTGGAGACGAACTGCGAAACCGACTTCGTCACCAGGAACGACAGCTTCCTGGCGCTGGCCAAGGCGGCGGCCGAGCTGGTTGCCAGGAACAATCCCGCCGATGTAGTGGCCCTGGGCGCGCTGCCCTACAGCCAGGACGGCTTCGGCCCGACACTGGAAGACGTGCGCAAAGGCCTCATCGGCAAGATCGGCGAGAACATGAGCTTCCGCCGGTTCAAGCGCTTCTCGGGCGCGAGCAAGCTGGCCTGCTACCTGCACGGCACCCGCATCGGCGTGGTGGTCGAGTACGAGGGTGACGAGACTGCCGCCAAGGACGTGGCGATGCACGTGGCCGCCATGAAGCCCGTGGCCCTCGCCAGCGCCGACGTGCCTGCCGAGCTCATCCAGAAAGAGCGTTCGGTTGCCATGGGCAAGGCCGAAGAAGACCGCAAGGCCGCCGAGGCCGCCGGCAAGGCCCCGCAATCGGCCGACATTGTGGCCAAGCGCGTGGAAGGCGGGGTCCAGAAGTACCTCAAGGAGGTGTCACTCTTCAACCAGATGTTCGTCAAGAACGACAAGCAGACGGTCGAGCAGATGCTGAAAGAGCGCGGAACCAGCGTGAAGAGCTTCACCTTGTTCGTGGTGGGCGAGGGCATCGAGAAGAAAGTCGACGACTTCGCCGCCGAAGTGGCGGCGCAGGTTGCCGCGGCCAAGGCTGGCGCCTGATCGCGCAGAAGGTCATTACACTCACGCCAACCCAAGGAGCCCCATTCATGTCCGATGCCCAGCCAGCCCACAAGCGGATCTTGCTGAAGCTGTCCGGCGAGGCCCTGATGGGCGACGATGCCTTCGGGATCAACCGTGCCACCATCGTGCGCATGGTCGAGGAAGTGGCCGAGGTCGTGCGCATGGGCGTGGAAGTGGCCATCGTGATCGGTGGCGGCAACATCTTCCGCGGTGTGGCCGGCGGCTCCGTCGGCATGGACCGCGCGACCGCCGACTACATGGGCATGCTCGCCACGGTGATGAACGCGCTGGCCCTGGCCGATGCCATGAACAAGCAGGGCCTCATCGCGCGCGTGATGTCCGCCATTGCCATCGAGCAGGTGGTCGAGCCCTACGTGCGGCCCAAGGCCCTGCAATATCTGGAGGAAGGCAAGGTGGTGATCTTCGCCGCGGGAACCGGCAACCCCTTCTTCACCACCGACACGGCGGCAGCGCTTCGCGGCGCCGAGATAGGCGCCGAACTCGTGCTGAAGGCCACCAAGGTGGACGGCGTGTACTCTGCCGACCCCAAGAAGGATCCGTCCGCGACCCGTTACTCCAAGCTGTCATTCGATGACGCCATGGCGCAGAATCTGGGCATCATGGATGCGACGGCCTTCGCCCTGTGCCGCGACCAGAAGCTGCCGATCAGGGTTTTCTCCATCTTCAAGCACGGCGCCTTGAAGCGCGTGGTGATGGGGGAGGACGAGGGCACACTTGTCCACGCTTGAGGAAGAAAATGGACCCCCACGCTCACGTACGTTCGCTGCCCCCCGAGGGGGCGCAAGCCTCCTTTGAGGCGGCTCGGCAGGAGGCTTGAAAATGACAACGACCGCAGAAATCAAGAAGACCATGGAAGGCAAGATGGACCAGTCCATCGCGGCCTTCAAGAACAACTTGACCAAGATCCGCACCGGCCGCGCCAATCCGGCGCTGCTGGATACGGTGCAGGTCGATTATTACGGCGCCAGCCTGCCGATCAGCCAGGTCGCCAACGTGTCGCTGCTCGATGCGCGCACGATCAGCGTCCAGCCCTGGGAAAAGGGCATGGGCGCGAAGATCGAGAAAGCTATCCGCGAAAGCGACCTGGGGCTGAATCCCGCGTCCATGGGCGACCTGATCCGCGTCCCGATGCCGCCCATGAGCGAAGAGCGCCGCAAGGAAATGACCAAGCTGGTGCGCCAGGAGGGTGAAGCCGCCAAGATCGCCGTTCGCAACCTGCGCCGCGACGCCAACGAACATGTCAAGAAGCTCGTCAAGGACAAGCTGGCGTCGGAAGACGAGCAGAAGCGCTCGGAAGCCGAGATCCAGAAGCTGACCGACCGGCACATCGCCGAGATCGACCAGCTGGTGGCAAGCAAGGAACACGAGATCATGGCGGTGTAGTATGTGGCCCCCACGCTTGCCATTGCATGGCTACGCTGCCCCCCGGGGGGGCCCTCGCGCCTTGGGGCGGCCCGGCGGCGCGACTTCGCCCCCATGCTTGCCATTGCATGGCTACGCTGCCCTCCGGGGGGGCCCTCGCGCCTTGGGGCGGCCCGGCGGCGCGACTTCGCCCCCATGCTTGCCATTGCATGGCTACGCTGCCCTCCGGGGGGGGCTTCGCGCCTTGGGGCGGCCCGGCGGCGTGACTTCGCCCCCACGCTTGCCATTGCATGGCTACGCTGCCCCCCGGGGGGGCCTTCGCGCCTTGGGGCGGCCCGGCGGCGCTCAGGCTTTGCCCCTCGGTACCCTCTCATGAGCTCCGTTCCCCATCATGTGGCCATAGTCATGGACGGCAACGGCCGATGGGCGACCCGGCGCTACCTGCCGCGGGTGGCCGGCCACAAGAGGGGGGTGGATGCGTTGCGCGCCTGCGTGAGGCAGTGCGGCGAGCGCGGCATCAAGGTTCTCACGGTGTTCGCGTTCTCGTCGGAAAACTGGAGCCGGCCTCCCGAGGAGGTGTCCGGCCTGATGGAATTGCTGGCAGCGGCCCTGGGTCGTGAAGTTCCGCAGTTGAACGCTGAAGGCGTGCAGATCCACTTCGTGGGCGACCGCGCTCCCTTTTCGGAGAAGGTGCGCGCGGGCCTGGTGCAGGCCGAAGCCGCGACCGCCGCCAACCAGCGGCTGGTGTTCAATATCTGCTTCAACTACGGCGGACGATGGGACATCGCGCAGGCGGCGGCACGGCTGGCGGCGCAGGGCGTCGCCATCACCGAGCAGGGCCTGCAGGGTGCGATGGCCCTGGGGCACGTGCCCGATCCCGACCTCGTGATCCGCACAGGTGGCGAGCAGCGACTGAGCAACTTTCTGCTGTGGCAGGCCGCTTATTCGGAACTGTATTTCAGCGACAAGCTGTGGCCCGAGTTCGACGCCGCCGCGCTCGATGCGGCGCTGGCCGATTACGCCGCCCGCGAGCGACGGTTCGGCAAGACATCCGAGCAGGTGGGTTCTCCGGCCGCGAAGCGGGCGTGAGCGCCGCATTCTGAGCATGCTCAAGCAGCGCATCATCACCGCCGTGGTCTTGCTGGCCATCCTGCTGCCGGCGCTGTTCTGGCCTTCGCCCGTCCCGTTTGCCGTGGTGGCCTTGCTGCTGCTTGCCGCCGGCGCCTGGGAGTGGGGCCGCCTGAACGGTCTGGGGCAGGCGGGTTCGGTGGGGGCCGCGGCCGCATGCCTGGCATTGTGCGCGGGGTCGTGGTCCGCCGGCCTTCTCGAGCGGCCACTGCCGCTGCTTTGGGCCGTTGCCGGGGCGACCTGGGTGCTGGCCGGGGCCTGGCTATTGCGGGCGGGCGTGGCCGGCTGGCCTCATATTCCCAGGGCCGTGCGTCTCGTCGCCGGCGTGCTGGCGCTGTGGCTGGCGTGGCTGGCGGTCGCGCAGGCGCGGGTGTTCGGCATCAACTTCCTGCTGTCGGTGCTGGTGCTGGTCTGGGTCGCCGACATCGCGGCGTACGCTGCCGGCCGCACCTTCGGCCTCAAGTTCACCAGGCGCAAGCTGGCTCCCACGATTAGCCCGGGCAAGAGCTGGGAGGGCGTGTGGGGCGGCATGGCGGGCGTGCTGGTGCTGGCGATCGCATGGACCCTGGCTGACCGGGCGTTGCAGGCCGGGGTTCCGAGCCTGTACACGCGGTTGGCCACGGGCGGATGGTGGCTGCTGGTGATCGCCGCGGTGTTCCTGGCAAGCATGAGCGTGCTGGGCGACCTGGTCGAATCGCTCATCAAGCGCGCCGCCGGGGTCAAGGATTCGAGCCGCCTGCTCCCGGGCCATGGGGGCGTGCTCGACCGGGTGGATGCGCTGCTGCCCACCCTTCCGCTGGCGATGATGCTGGCCAGCCTGATCGCCCGATGAAACAGCGCATCGCGGTTCTGGGCTCTACCGGCTCGGTGGGCGCGAACACGCTGGACGTCATCGCGCGGCATCCGGACCGCTTCGAGGTGTTCGCCCTGAGCGCCGCCACCCAGGTCGACCTCATGCTGCAGCAGTGCGCGCGATTCCGGCCGCAGTTCGCCGTCATGGCCGAGGAGGGCCCCGGCCGGGAACTGGCGCGCAAGGCCGGCGCAGAAGGCCTGGCGACGCGTGTGCTCTGGGGCCCGGCCGCGCTCGCGGAAGCGGCATCCCATGAACATGTGGACACCGTCATGGCGGCCATCGTGGGCGCCGCAGGGCTGGCTTCGTGCCTGGCGGCTGCTCGCGCGGGCAAGCGCCTGCTGCTGGCGAACAAGGAAGCGCTGGTCGTCGGCGGCGACCTTTTCCTGTCGGCCCTGAAGCAGGGGGGCGCGAAGCTGCTGCCGATCGACAGCGAGCACTCTGCCATCTTCCAGTCGTTGCCCGAAGACCCGTCCACATGGGATGCGCGGGTCGAGAAAATCATACTTACGGCTTCGGGCGGCCCCTTCCGCGGCCGCGATCCCGCAACCCTGCGCGAAGTCACGCCGGACGAGGCCTGCGCCCATCCCAACTGGGTCATGGGCCGGAAGATTTCGGTGGATTCCGCCACCATGATGAACAAGGCGCTGGAGGTGATCGAGGCAAGGTACCTGTTCGGGCTGCCGCCGCAGCGGCTGGAAGTGGTGATCCATCCCCAAAGCGTGATCCATTCGATGGTCCAGTACCGTGATACATCAGTTGTGGCTCAGCTCGGGACCCCCGACATGCGTGTTCCCATCGCCTATGGCCTCGCGTGGCCCGACCGTGTGGCTTCGGGCGCTGCGGCGCTGGATTTTCATGCGCTGGCCGACATGAGTTTCGAATCGCTGGACAGCCGCGGCCACCGCGAACGCTTTCCGGGCCTCGCACTGGCCTGGGATTGCCTTCGTGCCCCGCCCGGCACCACGGCTGTCCTCAATGCCGCGAACGAGGTTGGCGTGTCGGCCTTCCTGGAGCGGCGCATCCGCTTCGACCAGATCCACCACGTGAACGTTGCAACTTTGGACGCCGTCCCGGCCTCCAAGCCGCAGTCGCTGGATGATCTGCTGGCCCTGGACGCCCGCTCCCGCGAAGCCGCCGGCCGTGTCATGGCCAGGTGGGCCACCTGACCTCGATCGGAGCCGTCCCATGCTGACCATCGTTGCCTTCATCGTTGCCCTTGCGCTGCTGATTGCCGTCCACGAATACGGCCATTACCGGGTGGCCGTGGCTTGCGGGGTGAAGGTCCTGCGCTTTTCGGTGGGGTTCGGCAAGACCCTGTACCGCTGGCAGCCGAAGAACCAGAAGCACGGGCAGGACACCGAATTCGTGATTGGTGCGTTCCCGCTGGGCGGGTACGTCAAGATGCTTGATGAGCGCGAGGGCCCGGTGCCCGACGGCGAGCGCCACCTGGCATTCAATACCCAGCCGCTGAGGTCGCGCGCGGCCATCGTCGCCGCGGGGCCGGCAGCCAACCTGGTGCTGGCGGTCATCCTGTATGCGGCTGTCAACTGGTATGGTGTCGAAGAGCCGAAGGCCGTCCTGGCCAGCCCCGTCGCCGGCTCCGTGGCCGATCGGGCGGGCCTGCGGGGCGGCGAGCTTGTCGAGAAGGCTGCGTTCGAAGGCGATGAGTTGCAGCCGGTTCGGTCTTTCGAGGATCTGCGCTGGCTGTTGACGCGGGGTGCGCTCGATGGGCATGACGTCCGCCTGCAGATGGCGGGCGGGCGCGAGGCGGTCCTCGCCTTGAGCAGCCTCCAGGCCGCCGATGCGGATGCCCAGCTGTTCCGCAAGATCGGTATCCTCGGCCCTTGGACGCCGCCGGTCATCGGCGAGGTGATGGATGGTGCCGCGCGGCGCGCGGGCCTGCGCACTGGGGACGTGGTGCTTGCCGTCGGGCAGACGCCGGTGGTGGACGCCCAGCAGTTGCGCGAACTGATCCGCGCCGGCATCCGCTCCGGGCAGCCGGTTCGCGAAACATGGCGCTTGCGGCGCGGCGGCGAGGTGCTGGAATTGCCGGTGCAGGCGGACGTGGTGCAGGACGGGGGAACGACGGCGGGACGCATCGGTGCCTATGTCGGGGCGCCGCCGCAAGCCCTCGTTGTGAGGTACGGGCCGCTCGATGGGTTGTGGAAGGGCGCCGTGCGCACCTGGGAAGTTTCGCTGCTGACCTTGCGGATGATGGGCCGGATGGTGATCGGCGAGGCGTCCCTCAAGAATCTCAGTGGGCCGCTGACGATTGCCGATTACGCCGGCAAGTCGGCCAGCCTGGGCTTGACACGATACCTCGTGTTCCTGGCCCTGATCAGCGTGAGCCTGGGCGTCTTGAACCTGCTGCCGCTGCCGGTCTTGGACGGCGGGCACCTGATGTATTATCTTTGGGAAGCGGTCACGGGCAGAAGCGTCTCCGACGCGTGGATGGAGCGCTTGCAACGCGGCGGGGTCGCAGTGCTGCTGGTCATGATGTCGATCGCGCTGTTCAACGACGTCACCCGTCTCTTTGGTTAACCTAGTTTTGCCTCACCGCCAAGGCGGCGGTGCGGGCCCACCTTGATTCATGAAAAAACAAATGAAGCGCTTTCGCCTGCGTACCGTTTCCGCCATGGTCGCGCTGGCCTTCGTGGCGAACGCCTGGGCCGTGGACCCGTTCACCGTGCGTGATATCCGGGTGGAAGGTTTGCAGCGCGTGGAGCCGGGCACGGTCTTCGCATCGCTGCCGTTTCGCATCGGCGAGCAGTACAACGACGAGAAGGGTTCCGCCGCCATCCGTGCGCTGTTCGGCCTGGGCCTGTTCAAGGATGTGCGGCTCGAAGTCACCGGCGACGTGCTCGTGGTCATCGTCGAGGAGCGCCCGACGGTGGCCGACGTCGACTTCGTGGGTTCCCGGGAATTCGACAAGGACGCGCTCAAGAAGGCCTTGCGCGAGATCGGCTTGACGGAAGGGCGTCCCTACGACCAGGGCCTGGCCGATCGCGCCGAGCAGGAGCTCAAGCGCCAATACATCAACAAGAGTCTGTATGGCGCCGAAGTCGTCACCACGGTAACGCCGATCGAGCGCAATCGCGTCAACCTGACTTTCACGGTGACCGAGGGCGACCCGGCCCGCATCAAGGAGATCCGGATCGTCGGCAACAAGGCGTTCGGCGAATCCACACTCAGGGGCCTGTTCGACCTCGATACGGGCGGCATGCTGAGCTGGTATACAAAGTCGGATCGCTATTCGCGCGCCAAGCTCAATGCGGATCTGGAGGCGCTGCGCTCCTATTACCTCAGCCGCGGCTTCCTCGAATTCCGCGTCGACTCCACCCAGGTAGCCATCTCGCCCAACAAGCAGGACATTGCCATCACCGTGAGCGTCACGGAGGGCGAGCGGTATGTGGTCTCCGGCGTCAAGCTCGAGGGGAATTACCTGGACAAAGAGGAAGAGTTCAAGTCGCTGGTGGCCATCCGTCCGGGCGAGCCTTATAACGCCGACCAGGTGGCGCAGACAACCAAGGCGTTCACCGACTATTTCGGCAACTTCGGCTACGCGTTCGCGAGCGTCGAGGCCCGTCCCGAAATCGACCGCACCAACAACAGGGTTGCGTTCGTGCTGGTCGCGGAGCCGTCGCGCCGCGCCTACGTGCGCCGCATCAGCATCTCCGGAAACAACCGCACCCGCGACGAGGTCGTGCGCCGCGAATTCCGCCAGTTCGAATCGTCCTGGTACGACGGCGACAAGATCAAGCGTTCGCGCGACCGGGTCGACCGCCTCGGCTTTTTCAAGGAGCTGAACCTGGAGAC
This sequence comes from Ramlibacter sp., assembly GCA_013815685.1. Classification (GTDB taxonomy): domain Bacteria; phylum Pseudomonadota; class Gammaproteobacteria; order Burkholderiales; family Burkholderiaceae_C; genus Ramlibacter. The sequence goes on along the minus strand of JACDFR010000015.1, from coordinate 54,498 downwards.
CAGCGACGTGCCGGGTGCGCCGGACCAGGTCGACCTGAACATCAACGTGATCGAAAAGCCGACCGGCAGCCTGCAGCTGGGTGCCGGCTTCTCCAGCGCCGAAAGGCTGGCCCTGTCGTTCTCGATCAAGCAGGAAAACGCGTTCGGCAGCGGCAACTACCTGGGTGTCGAGGTCAACACCAGCAAGTACAACCGCACCATTGTCTTCAACTCCGTCAACCCCTATTTCACTCCGGATGGAATCTCGCGCACGATCGACCTGTACCACCGTGCTTCCCGTCCCTACAAAGACCAGGGCGGCAACTACGAACTGGCGACCACCGGCGTGGGCTTGCGGTTCGGCGTGCCGTTCAGCGAGCTGGACACCATCTATTTCGGCGGCAGCGTGGAACGCACGCAGATCAAGCCGGGCACGAACATCCCGGCTGCGTACCTGGCGTATGCGAACCGCTTCGGCTATACCAGCACGGCGCTGCCGCTGACCGTCGGCTGGTCGCGCGACGACCGGGACAGCACGCTGGCGCCGAGCTCCGGGCGCCTGCAGCGCGTCGCCGGCGAGATCGGTGTGGCGGGCGATGCCCGCTATTTCCGCACCAACTACCAGTTCCAGCAGTACGTGCCGTTGAATAAGCAGTTCACCTTCGCGTTCAACGGCGAGCTGGGCTGGGGCAAGGGCCTGGGCGACCGGCCGTTCCCGGTCTTCAAGAACTTCTATTCGGGCGGCCTGGGCTCGGTGCGCGGCTTCGACCAGGGCACGTTGGGCCCGAAGGACGTGACCGGCTCCACCATCGGCGGGCCCCGCAAGATCACGCTCAACGCCGAAGTCATCGCGCCGTTCCCCGGCGCGGGCAACGACCGTACGCTGCGGATGTTCGGCTTCGTGGACGCCGGCAACGTTTACGGCGAGAACGAGAAGATCCGATTTGACGAGCTGCGCGCCTCGGTAGGCGTTGGCCTGTCATGGATCTCCCCCATCGGCCCGCTTCGGCTGGCCGTGGCCCATCCCATCCGCAAGTTCGCTGGCGATAGAATCCAGAGATTGCAATTCCAGATCGGAACCTCTTTCTAATGAAGTACCTGTCCCGTCAATGCTTGGTCGTTCTTTTCGGTGCGTTGCTGCTCGCCTCGCAGGCCCAGGCGCAGGAGTTCCGGGTCGGCTTCGTGAACACCGACCGGATCTTCCGCGAGGCGAACACGGCCAAGGCGGCGCAGGCCAAACTGGAGCAGGAATTTTCCAGGCGCGAGAAGGAGCTCACCGACCAGGGCAACTCGCTCAAGGGCCTGTCCGAGAAGTTCGAGCGCGAGGCGCCCACGTTGTCCGAATCGCAGCGCACGCAGAGGCAAAAGCAGATGCTGGACCAGGACCGCGACTTTCAGCGCAAGCGGCGTGAATTCCAGGAAGACCTGAACGCCCGCAAGAACGAGGAACTGCAGCAGGTACTTGAACGCGCCAACCGGGTGGTCAAGCAAGTGGCCGAGACCGAGAAATACGACGTCGTGCTGCAAGAGGCCGTGTATATCAACCCCAAGCACGACATCACCGACAAGGTGATCAAGGCTCTTAACGCTGCGCGATGAACATGGCCCCCACGCTTGTCGCGCGTTTGGTGTGCAACTCCGCCTAGGCTCGATAGTTGAGGCGCTTGGCGGCGAGCTCTGCGGCGATTCCGAGCGGGCCATCGAAGGCCTTGCGTCGCTGGAGGTCGCCACTCCGGCCCAGCTGAGCTTCCTGAGCAACCCCAAGTACCAGCAGCAGCTCGCGGCCTCCCGGGCCGCCTGCGTGATCGTCGCGCCTGCCATGCGCCCGGCGGCGCTCGCCCGCGGCGATTGCATCGTCACCGACCAGCCTTACCTGTACTTCGCCCGCGTGACCCAGCTGTGGAAAAAACACCTGGCGCCAGCCGCCGGGCCGGCGGTTCATTCAAGCGCCCTGATAGACCCGGGCGCGATGGTCGATCCCACGGCGCGCATCGGGCCTCTGTGCGTGATCGAGCGGGGGGCGCGAATCGGCGCGGGCACTGTGCTGAAGCAGCGCGTCAGCGTGGGCGAGAACTGTGTCGTTGGCGAGCGCTGCCTTCTTCATCCCGGCGTGGTCATTGGCGCCGACGGCTTCGGCTTCGCGCCCGATGCGGACGGCGCCTGGGAGAAGATCGAGCAGCTGGGTTCGGTGCGGATCGGCAATGATGTGGAAATCGGCGCCAACACCTGTATCGACCGCGGCGCGCTCCAGGACACGGTGATCGAGGATGGCGTCAAGCTCGACAATCTGATACAGATCGGCCACAACGTGCGGATTGGGAAGCACACGGCCATGGCCGGCTGCGCGGCCGTCGCGGGCAGTGCCACGATCGGCGCTTACTGCACCATCGGAGGGCGCGCCGGCATCCTGGGGCACCTCACGATCGCCGATCATGTCCACATCTCCGCGACCTCGCTGGTCACCAGATCCATACTCAAGCCCGGCCACTACACCGGCATATTTCCCATCGACGACAATGCGGTGTGGGAGAAGAACGCGGCGACGCTCAAGCAATTGCACAAGCTGCGAGAACGGCTGAAGGCCCTCGAGAACAAGAATTGAACGCATGATGATGGACATTTACCAGATCCTCAAGCAGTTGCCTCATCGCTACCCGATCCTCCTGGTGGACCGGGTGCTGGAGCTCGAAAAGGGCAAAAGCATCAAGGCGCTCAAGAACGTCACCATCAACGAGCCGTTCTTCGTGGGCCATTTTCCGCACCGGCCCGTGATGCCGGGCGTGTTGATGCTCGAAGCCCTGGCACAGACCGCGGCGCTGCTGTCGTTCGCCACCGCCGGGGTCACGCCGGACGAGAAGTCCCTCTATTATTTCGCGGGCATCGACGCTGCCCGCTTCAAGCGGCCCGTGGAGCCGGGTGACCAGCTGGTGATGGACGTGACCCTGGACCGGATGAAATCGGGCATCTTCAAGTTCAAGGGCGTGGCCCGCGTCGGTGAGGAGCTTGCCTGCGAGGCCGAGCTCATGTGCACCATGCGCATCGTCGCCTGAGAGCCTTGCGGCCGTGACCCAGATCCATCCCACGGCAATTGTCGATCAGGGCGCCCGGATCGACGGTTCCGTGTCCATCGGGCCTTACAGCGTCGTCGGCCCCCACGTGCAGATCGGCGCCGGCACGACTGTCGGGCCGCACTGTGTGATCGAGGGGCACACTACCATCGGCCGTGACAACCGGGTGTTCCAGTTCTCGTCGCTCGGGGCGATTCCGCAGGACAAGAAATACGCGGGCGAGCCGTGCGAGCTGGTGATCGGCGACCGCAACACCATCCGCGAGTTCAGCACCTTCAACATCGGATCGCCCGGAGGCGGCGGCGTCACGCGCGTGGGCAACGACAACTGGCTGATGGCCTACGTGCACCTGGCCCATGACTGCATCGTGGGCGACAACACGATCTTCGCCAACAACTCGCAGCTGGCCGGGCATGTCGAGGTGGGCGACTGGGTCATCCTCGGCGGCTTCACCGTCGTGCACCAGTTCGTGCGCATCGGCGCGCACGCCATGACGGCGATATGCTCGGCGCTGTTTGCCGACCAACCTCCTTTCGTGATGAGCCAGGGCCAGCCGGCCCAGGCCCGGTCGATGAACTTCGAAGGCTTGCGCCGGCGTGGGTTCTCCGCCGAGCGCATTGCCGCCGTGAAAGCCATGCACAAGGCACTCTACCGTGAAGACCTGACCCTGGAGCAGGCCAGGGGCCGCATCGCCGAGCTTGCAGCCAGGACGCCGGAAGCGGCGCCGGATGTCCAGATGATGCTTTCCTTCCTGGACCGGGTGACGCCGCAGCGCGGCATCGTGCGCTAGTTGGAGCAATGAGCGCCGCCGGACCGCCCCAAGGCGCGAGGGCCCCCTCAGGGGGCAGCGCAGTCCACGCAGCGGCAAGCGTGGGGGGCCCGCATTTCAGCATGGTCGCCGGCGAGGCGTCCGGCGACTTGCTGGCGGGCCTCCTGCTCCAGGCCATGAGGTCGCGCTGGCCGGGCCTCACCGCCGACGGCATCGGCGGGCCGCGAATGGCCGGGCAGGGCTTCCAGGCCTGGTGGCCGCACGAAAAACTGGCCGTGCGCGGCTACGTCGAGGTCCTGCGCCATTACCGCGAAATCGTCGGTATCCGCGGCCAGCTCAAGCAGCGCCTGCTGCGCCGGCCGCCGCGGGCTTTCATCGGGGTTGATGCGCCCGATTTCAACCTGGACCTGGAGGCGGCGCTGAAGGCGCGCGGCACCAGGACCGTCCACTTCGTTTGCCCCTCGATCTGGGCCTGGCGGGCGGACCGCATCGACAAGATCCGGCGCGCCGCCGACCATGTGCTGTGCATCTTTCCGTTCGAGCCCGAACTGTTGGCGCGGCATGGCATCGCTTCGACGTATGTCGGGCATCCGTTGGCCAACGTGATTCCCATGGCGGCGGACAAGCCTGCCGCCCGCGCCGCCCTCGGCCTGCGCGGCGATGACGAGGTCCTGGCCATCCTCCCCGGCAGCCGCGCTTCGGAGGTGAAGTACCTGGCCAAGCCTTTTTTCGAGGCCGCGGCGCGGGTGCAAAGGGCCCGGCCGGCCATCAAGCTGGTGGTCCCGGCGATTCCCGCGCTCCAGGCGGCGGTGCAGGATGCCGCCCGCGCCGCCGGCCTGCACGGCGGGCTGAAGATCGTGTCCGGCCAGTCGCACACCGTGCTGGCGGCCTGCGACCTGACGCTCATCGCCAGCGGCACGGCCACGCTGGAGGCTGCGTTGTTCAAGCGCCCAATGGTGATTGCTTACAACATGAACTGGCTGACCTACCGCATCATGCGGGCCAAGCAGCTGCAGCCCTGGATAGGGCTGCCCAACATCCTTTGCGGCGAATTCGTCGTGCCGGAACTGGTGCAGGAGCGCGCCAATCCCGAGTCCCTTGCTACGGCAGTGTTGGAATGGTTCGAAGCTCCTGCCAGAATGGCGGCCGTACAGGAGAAATTCAGCGCACTGCACGCCCAATTGCAGCGCGATACCCCCACTCTGGCCACCCATGCCGTCGAAAAAGTCATCCAAACCTGAGCAGAAGCGCCTGAACTGGGATCCGATCGGGCTGATGGCCGGGGTCGACGAGGCCGGCCGTGGGCCGCTCGCGGGACCGGTGGTGGCGGCAGCGGTGATCCTGGATGATGCCAGGCGCATTCGCGGCCTGGCCGATTCCAAGGTTCTCACGCCGCTGCAGCGCGACAGGCTCTACGACCAGATCTGCGAGAAAGCCCTGTGCTGCTCGGTGGCCGAGGCCACGGTCGAAGAGATCGACACGCTGAACATCCTGCATGCCACCATGCTCGCGATGAAACGTGCGGTGGAGGGCTTGCGCCTGAAGCCCGCCAAAGTCATGGTGGACGGCAACCGCCTTCCCATGATCGATGTCCTGGCCGAAGCCATCATCGGGGGCGACGCGAAGATCAAATCGATTTCCGCGGCGTCCATCCTGGCGAAGGTGCATCGCGACAGGCTGTGCGGGGCCCTGCACGAAGAGTTTCCCCACTACGGCTTTGCCTCGCACAAGGGCTACGGCACGCCTGAGCACCTGGAGGCCCTGCGCACGCACGGAGCCTGCCGCCACCACCGCAAATTCTTCAGCCCGGTCGCAGCCACATTCACGGTCGACGTTGGCGTGGCCATCCAGGTCACCGTGTCGTGACCACGGCCGAGCCCCAGTTCGTCGCTTCCGCCGCCAACGCGCTGTTCAAGGACTTGCGCCGGCTGGCGCACGACAGCACCGCCTATCGCAGGCAGGGCCGGCTCTGGCTCGAAGGCGACCACCTCTGCCGGGCGGCCCTCGAACGGGGCGTGCGGCCTGCCGCAGCCGTGTTCGCCGAGTCGTTCTGGACGCTGGCCGCTGTCGAATGGTCCGGCCAGGCCGAAAGGAACATCGTGGTTTCCGATGCGCTGTTCGCTGGGTTGAGCGCGCTGGAGTCCCCAAGCCGCATGGGTTTCGTCGTCGACATGCCGCATGCGCCCGCATTGCAACCGGGCCAGGCTTGCGTGGTGCTCGACCGCGTCCAGGACGCCGGCAACGTCGGCGCCATTCTGCGCAGCGCCGCCGCCTTCGGCTTTCGACAGGTCGCGGCGATCACTGGAACGGCCGCGCTATGGAGCCCCAAGGTGCTGCGAGCGGGAATGGGTGCCCATTTCGGCCTGTGTCTGGTCGAGGGGCTGGAACCCGCGGCCATGCAAGCGCTCGACGTTCCCCTCATCATGACCAGTTCGCACCAGGGTGAACTGCTGCACAAGCAGCAGCTGCCGTGGCCCTGTGCCTGGGCCCTGGGGCACGAAGGGCAGGGGGTCAGCGAAGAAATCGCGCGCCGGGCGCACCTGATCGTGCGCATTGCACAGCCGGGCGGTGAGGAGTCGCTGAATGTCGCATCGGCAGCCGCGATATGCCTGCACGCCAGCGCGACCGCACGACAGACGTGAAAAAGTGCATGGGGCTATAATCAAGGGCTTTCCCGCAAACCCCCCGTACGCCTAGCGCATCAAGCCATCTCCCTGAAAAGACAGTGATCAAAAGCAAGCTTCTGGGCCGCAGCCAGGAGTGACCTTTCTGACGCGCGTTCGGGCGTACCGTAACCATCCGGAGAACCCAGTGCTTTTGTCTCAACAGGGAACCAGCCCTCCCGCCATACTGGCGCTCGCAGACGGCACGGTCTTTATCGGTCACTCGATCGGCGCCCCCGGCTCCACCACCGGCGAGGTCGTGTTCAACACGGCGATGACCGGCTATCAGGAAATCCTCACCGACCCCAGCTATTGCCGGCAGATCGTGACGCTCACGTATCCGCATATCGGCAACTACGGGGTGAACGAAGAAGACGTCGAAGCCGGCAAGGTGCACGCCGCCGGGCTCATCATCCGCGACCTGCCCCTGGTGGCGTCCAATTTCCGCACCAGACAGACGCTGTCGCAATACCTGCACAGCCAACACACGGTGGCGATCGCCAGTATCGATACCCGCAGGCTCACCCGCATCCTTCGCACCCATGGCGCGCAAAACGGTTGCATCCTCGGCCTGGCGACCGGCGAGGCGGTGACGCCTGCCCTCGTTGACAAGGCGGTTGCCCAGGCCAAGGGCGCCCCCAGCATGAGCGGCCTGGACCTCGCCAAGGTGGTATCGGCGGTCCAGCCGTATGACTGGACCGAGAGCGTCTGGCAGCTGGGCTCGGGCTATGGCCAGAGCTTGGGCGACAAATACCACGTGGTCGCCTTCGATTACGGGGTGAAGAAGAACATTCTGCGGATGCTGGCCGAGCGCGGATGCAAGGTGACGGTGGTGCCGGCCCAGACTTCCTCTTCCGAGGTCAGGAAGCTCAAGCCCGACGGGATCTTCCTGTCCAACGGCCCGGGCGACCCGGAACCCTGCCACTACGCGATCGAAGCCACGCGCGACCTGATCGAAGCGGGATATCCCACCTTCGGCATCTGCCTGGGCCACCAGATCATGGCGCTGGCTTCGGGCGCCAAAACGTTCAAGATGAAGTTCGGCCATCACGGCGCGAACCATCCGGTCAAGGACCTGGACAACGGCCGGGTCAGCATCACCAGCCAGAACCACGGCTTCGCCGTCGACGAGAAGACGCTGCCGTCCAACCTCCGCGCCACGCACGTCAGCCTCTTCGACGGGACGCTTCAGGGGTTGGCGCGCACCGACAAGCCCGCCTTCTGCTTCCAGGGCCATCCCGAAGCCTCGCCCGGTCCGCACGACATCGGCTACCTGTTCGACCGGTTCACGGGCCTCATGGACGCGAAAGCTTGACCGTGGCAAGCCGCCGCCGCTGGCTCAAGCCCGTGCTGATCGCAGTCCTGGTTGCCTCCATCTACCCGGCCTGGGTCCTGGGCTACACCTGGTCCTACGTGCTGCAGTCGGACTTGCCCGGTGGACACCACGGCCCGCTCGATGCCTACCGCCACACGCTGGCAAGCGCCGTCGTGTCTTACACCCTGGGGCCGCGCGCGGTCGCGCCGGCGACCTCGGTCCTGGAATTTCGCGGGAATGCGGGCAGCTTCATGGACCGGCACAACAACCGGATCGGTGCGGCCATCGGCGCAAAGGCCGGTTCGCTGGCTGAGATCGAGCCGGCCGTCCGTGCCCGGGTGCTGCAAGGTGCGGTCGCCACAAGAGATCCCCAACAAACATTCTGGCTGCCGCCCGCCGCATGGCGCGAGGCGACCTTCTGGTAGAGCCAACCGTATATGCCAAAACGTACTGACATCAAAAGCGTCCTCATCATCGGCGCCGGCCCCATCGTCATCGGCCAGGCGTGCGAATTCGACTATTCGGGCGTGCAGGCCTGCAAGGCCCTGCGAGAGGAGGGCTACAAGGTCATCCTGATCAACAGCAACCCGGCCACGATCATGACAGACCCGGCCACGGCCGACGTGACCTACATCGAGCCGATCACCTGGCAGACGGTCGAGAAGATCATCGCCAAGGAAAAGCCAGACGCCATCCTGCCGACCATGGGCGGCCAGACGGCGCTCAATTGCGCGCTGGACCTGTGGCACCACGGCGTGCTGGAGAAATACAAGGTCGAACTGATCGGCGCCACGCCCGAGGCCATCGACAAGGCCGAGGACCGGCTGAAGTTCAAGGACGCGATGACCAGGATCGGCCTGGGCTCGGCCCGCTCGGGCATCGCCCATTCGATGGAAGAGGCCTGGACGGTGCAAAAGACCGTGGGCTTTCCCACCGTCATCCGCCCCAGCTTCACTCTGGGCGGCACCGGCGGCGGCATCGCCTACAACTCCGAGGAGTTCGAGGTGATCTGCAAACGGGGCCTGGAAGCCTCGCCCACCAGCGAACTCCTCATCGAAGAGTCGCTGCTCGGCTGGAAAGAATTCGAGATGGAAGTCGTGCGCGACAAGGCCGACAACTGCATCATCATCTGCTCGATCGAGAATCTCGACCCGATGGGAGTGCACACCGGTGACTCGATCACGGTAGCGCCGGCGCAGACGCTGACCGACAAGGAATACCAGATCATGCGCAACGCATCCATCGCGGTGCTGCGCGAGATCGGCGTGGACACGGGCGGCTCCAACGTGCAGTTCTCGATCAACCCCAAGGACGGGCGGATGATCGTGATCGAGATGAACCCGCGTGTCTCGCGCTCGTCCGCGCTGGCATCCAAGGCGACGGGTTTTCCCATCGCCAAGGTGGCGGCCAAGCTGGCCGTGGGCTACACGCTCGACGAACTGCGCAACGACATCACCGGGGGCGCGACGCCGGCCAGCTTCGAGCCGAGCATCGACTATGTGGTGACCAAGATCCCGCGCTTCGCGTTCGAAAAATTCCCGCAGGCCGACAGCCGGCTCACCACGCAGATGAAGTCGGTGGGCGAGGTGATGGCCATGGGCCGCACTTTCCAGGAATCGTTCCAGAAGGCGCTGCGCGGGCTGGAAGTCGGTGTCGACGGCATGAACGAGAAGACGCAGGACCGCGAGGTGCTCGAAAAGGAATTGGGCGCGCCGGGGCCCGAGCGCATCTGGTATGTCGGCGACGCATTCGCCCTCGGATTGAGTGTGGACGAGGTTTACGACCTTACCAGGATCGACAAGTGGTTCCTGGTGCAGATCGAGGAGATCGTGAAGATCGAACTCGAGCTGGAAAAGACGCGCCTGGAAGACATCGACGAAGCCACGCTTCGCATGCTCAAGGGGAAGGGTTTCTCGGACCGGCGCCTGGCACGCCAGCTCAAGACCACCGACAAGGTGATCCGCGACAGGCGGCGGGCCCTGGGCATCCGCCCGGTCTACAAGCGGGTCGACACGTGCGCCGCCGAGTTCGCCACCAACACCGCCTACATGTACTCGACCTACGAGGCCGCCACCTACGGAGGCGTTCCTGAGTGCGAGGCCGAGCCGACCAGCAACAGGAAGATCATGGTGCTCGGCGGCGGACCCAACCGCATCGGCCAGGGCATCGAGTTCGACTACTGCTGCGTGCATGCGGCCCTGGCCCTGCGGGAAGACGGCTACGAGACCATCATGGTCAACTGCAACCCCGAAACCGTATCGACCGATTACGATACCTCCGACCGCTTGTACTTCGAGCCCCTGACGCTCGAAGACGTGCTGGAAATCGTGGACAGGGAAAAGCCGCTGGGCGTCATCGTGCAGTATGGTGGGCAGACGCCCTTGAAGCTGGCGCTGAGACTGGAGGCCGAGGGGGTGCCCATCATCGGCACCAGCCCGGACATGATCGACGCCGCGGAGGACCGCGAGCGTTTCCAGAAGCTGCTGCACGAGCTGAAGCTGCTGCAGCCGCCCAACGCGACAGCGCGCACCGAGTCCGAAGCACTGGAAAAAGCCAGTGCCCTGGGCTATCCGCTGGTCGTGCGCCCCAGTTACGTGCTGGGCGGACGGGCCATGGAGATCGTGCATGAGCAGCGCGACCTGGAGCGCTACATGCGCGAAGCCGTCAAGGTGTCCCACGATTCGCCGGTCTTGCTGGACCGATTCCTCAACGATGCGATCGAATGCGACGTGGACTGCCTGTCCGACGGCCAGCGCACTTTCATCGGCGGCGTGATGGAGCACATCGAACAGGCGGGGGTCCACTCCGGCGACTCCGCCTGTTCGCTGCCTCCTTATTCGTTGTGCAAGGAAACCGTCGACGAAATGAAGAACCAGACCGCGGCCATGGCCCGCGCGCTGAAAGTCGTCGGGCTGATGAACGTCCAGTTCGCCATCCAGGAGGTCAACGGCAAGGACGTGATCTATGTGCTCGAGGTCAACCCCCGTGCCTCACGCACCGTGCCGTTCGTGAGCAAGGCCACCGGCATCCAGCTGGCCAAGGTGGCGGCTCGCTGCATGGTGGGACAGACGCTCCAGTCCCAGGGCATCACGCAGGAAGTCACGCCGCCTTACTTCAGCGTGAAGGAAGCCGTGTTCCCGTTCGTCAAGTTCCCGGGCGTGGACACCATCCTCGGCCCGGAAATGAAGTCGACCGGTGAAGTCATGGGCGTGGGCAAGACTTTCGGCGAGGCATTCGTCAAGAGCCAGCTGGGCGCCGGCACCAAGCTGCCGCGTGCCACCGACGCGGTACGCAAGGTCTTCCTCACGGTGAAGAACAGCGACAAGCCGCGCGCTGTCGAGGTCGCGCGCCAGCTCGCGGCCCAGGGCTTCGATATCGTGGCGACCAAAGGCACAGCCGCGGCGATCGCCGCCGCCGGCATTGCCTGCGAGACGGTGAACAAGGTGACGGAAGGGCGGCCGCACGTGGTCGACATGATCAAGAACAACGAGATCGTCATGGTCGTCAACACGGTGGAAGAGCGCCGCAACGCCATTGCCGATTCGCGCGCGATCCGAACCTCTTCGTTGCTCGCGCGGGTGACCACCTTCACCACCATCGCCGGGGCGGAAGCGGCCGTGGAAGGCATGAAATACATGGACAACCTCGACGTCTACTCCCTGCAGGAGCTGCACGCGCAGCTGGTGTAGAGCCCCCACGCTCCCCCACTTCGTGTGGGTCGCTGCCCCCGAGGGGGCCGTCGTGCCTTGGGGCGGCCCGGCGGCGCTCAATCCTTGCGGACTTATAATCTTCCCCATCGAGAACAACCGCCGGCCGGCAACGCCCGGCGGTTTTCATTTGACTCGGGAGAGAACATCATGGCCACCATTCCCATCACCAAACGCGGCGCTGAAAAGCTCAAGGCCGAGCTGCATGAGCTCAAGACCGTCCAGCGTCCCTGGGTGATCAACGCGATCGCCGAGGCGCGGGCCCAGGGCGACCTGTCCGAGAACGCCGAATACGAAGCAGCCAAGGATCGCCAGGGCTTCATCGAAGGGCGCATCCAGGAGGTCGAAGGCAAGCTCGCGGCAGCCCAGATCATTGATCCCGCGGCTGTTGACGCGGGCGGCAAGATCGTGTTCGGCGCCACCGTGGAGCTCGAGGAAGAGGACTCCGGCGAGAAGGTCAGGTACCAGATCGTCGGCGAGGACGAAGCCGACCTGAAACAGGGCCTGGTCAATATTTCCAGCCCGATCGCGCGGGCTCTGATCGGCAAGGAAGAAGGCGACACGGCCGAGGTGAAGGCTCCCGCCGGAATCAAGCGCTATGAGATCGTGGCGGTCAGCTACGTCTGAGATGGTGCGCGGCTGGAAAGCGCGGGCGGCGGCCGTGGCCGCGGTGCTCTGGTGGGGAAGCCTCACCACCACCGGCGTCCTGGTCGTCCCAATGCTTTTCGCCTACCTTCCGTCGCCCGCCTTGGCCGGGCAGATGGCCGCCAGGCTCTTCACGGTCCAGACCTGGATAGCGCTCGGCTGCGGCATGTTCCTGCTCATGGCCGCGCGGTCGCGGGAACAACCTGCTCGCATCGACGAGGCAAGAGGCGCGCTGGGTTTCGTCCTGGCCGGCGTTCTTCTGGCGCTGCTGGCGGAGTTTGCGGTGGCGCCGCGGATCCTGGCGCGGGAGAACATGAAGCTGTGGCACGGCATAGGCAGCGGGATGTATTTGCTGCAGTGGCTATGCGCGGCGGCCGTGCTGTGGAAGCTGGCGATCGCCCGCGATGGCGAATCCCTCAGGTCTGGCGGCCCTTCTTGACCGATTTCTGCTTGGGCGCCTTGGCGCGCCTCACCTGGCCGCCGGGCGTCAGGCGCTGGTTGCCCAGCACGCGCAGCGTCTTTACCTCCGGCCGCTGGCCTCCGCGCTTGCTGTACTTGAGGACCTTGAACTCGCGCGGGCCCGGCATCCGGTCTTCATCGGCCTGCGCCTTCGCCTTGGCGGGCTTGGGCCGCCACAGTACCAGCAGCTTGCCGATGTGCTGAATCGGCGCGGCGCCGAGATCGTCCGCGAGAGCCAGGTAGATTTCCTCGCGTTTGGCACGATCGTCGCCCAGCACGCGAATCTTGATCAGGCCGTGGGCGCTGAGCGCCGCATCGGTCTCCTTCCTGATGGCGGGCGTGAGGCCATCGTTGCCGATCATGACGACCGGGGCCAGGTGGTGGGCCAGCGCGCGGTGTTCCTTGCGCTCGGCCACTGTCAGTTGAATTGCAGGCATGAACGTATTATCGGTGTGAGCCGCGAAAGCCCAGACAAGTGAAAAACAAGAGCAAGAAGGTCAACCGGTCCTGGTTGAACGACCACGTCAACGATCCGTACGTCAGGCTCGCCACGCGCGAGGGCTACCGCGCCCGCGCTGCCTACAAGCTCAAGGAGATCGACGAGACACTGGGCCTTATCAAGCCTGGCCACCTGGTGGTGGACCTGGGGTCGGTACCCGGCGCCTGGAGCCAATACGTGCGTCGCAGGTTCTCGCCCGGCGGCGCGGCCGCCGGCGAACTCAATGGGACCATCGTCGCGCTGGATATCCTGCCGATGGATCCTATCGAGGGGGTCCTGTTCATCCAGGGCGACTTTCGTGAACCCGAGACGCTGGCGAGGCTGGAGACCGCCATGGCGGGCCGCAAGGCTGATGTTGTGGTTTCGGACATGGCGCCCAACCTGTCGGGAATCGAGTCGGCGGATACAGCGCGCATCGCCAATCTGGTCGAGCTGGCGGTGGACTTTTCCCTACACCACATGAAGGGCGAGGGGGCGCTCGTAACCAAGGTGTTTCACGGAAGCGGTTACAGCGAACTTGTCAAGCTGTTCAAGGAAACTTTCCGGACCGTCAAGCCTCTTAAACCCAAGGCCTCCCGTGACAAGTCTTCAGAAACTTTCCTCGTGGGCCTGGGGCTGAAGGCCGTCCAATGAGGTCGGTGCCAACCCTATGGCGTCCGTAGCGAAAATACATCATTCCATGCCTTGAAACGCCTAGAATGGACAGCAACTAGACAAGTACTCTTTTCCCGGAGACGTAGTTTTGAACAATCAGTGGTTTTCCAAGATTGCCGTGTGGCTGGTCATAGCACTCGTGCTGTTTACCGTTTTCAAACAGTTCGACACGCGCGGGGCGGCCGGCGCGGCGGTGATGGGCTATTCGGATTTCCTCGAGGAAGTCCGCGGCAAGCGCATCAAGAACGCGATCATCCAGGAGGGCCAGGGCGGCACCGAGATCATCGCGGTCACCAACGAGGACCGCAAGATCCGAACCACAGCTACCTACCTTGACCGGGGCCTGGTGGGAGACCTGATCAACAACGGCGTCAAGTTCGATGTCAAGCCGCGTGAAGAGGGCTCGCTGCTGATGACCTTGCTCGTCAGTTGGGGGCCGATGCTCCTGCTCATCGGTGTGTGGATCTATTTCATGCGCCAGATGCAAGGTGGTGGCAAGGGCGGAGCGTTCAGCTTCGGCAAGAGCAAGGCCCGCATGCTCGACGAGAACAACAATCAGGTCACCTTTGCCGATGTTGCAGGATGCGACGAAGCGAAAGAGGAAGTGAAGGAAGTAGTCGATTTCCTGAAGGATCCCCAGAAATTCCAGAAGCTCGGCGGACGAATTCCCCGTGGCCTGTTGCTGGTGGGTCCTCCCGGCACCGGCAAGACTTTGCTGGCCAAGGGTATCGCCGGCGAAGCCAAGGTGCCGTTCTTCTCGATTTCGGGCTCCGACTTCGTCGAAATGTTCGTCGGCGTCGGCGCAGCCCGTGTTCGCGACATGTTCGAAAACGCAAAGAAGAATGCGCCTTGCATCATCTTCATTGACGAAATCGACGCTGTGGGACGCCAGCGCGGCGCGGGCCTGGGCGGCGGCAACGACGAGCGTGAGCAGACCTTGAACCAGATGCTGGTCGAGATGGACGGCTTCGAGACCAACCTGGGCGTGATTGTGGTCGCCGCGACCAACCGTCCCGACATCCTGGACGCTGCGTTGCTGCGTCCCGGCCGCTTCGACCGCCAGGTTTATGTGCAGCTGCCCGACATCCGAGGGCGCGAGCAGATCCTGAACGTCCACATGCGCAAGATCCCCATCGGCCAGGACGTCGCGCCCGGCATCATCGCGCGCGGCACGCCAGGCATGTCGGGCGCCGACCTTGCCAACCTGTGCAATGAAGCGGCCCTCATGGCCGCCCGGCGCAACGCGCGCGTGGTCGAGATGCAGGACTTCGAGAAGGCCAAGGACAAGATCTTCATGGGCCCCGAGCGCAAGAGCATGGTCATGCCCGAGGAAGAGCGGCGCAACACGGCTTACCACGAGTCCGGCCACGCCCTCATCGGCAAGCTGCTGCCCAAGACCGATCCGGTGCACAAGGTCACCATCATCCCGCGCGGCCGCGCCCTGGGTGTGACCATGAGCTTGCCGGCGCAGGACCGCTACAGCTACGACAGCGAATACATGCTCAACCAGATCAGCATGCTGTTTGGCGGCCGGATCGCCGAAGAAGTATTCATGAACCAGATGACCACGGGCGCTTCCAACGATTTCGAACGGGCCACCACCCTGGCGCGGGACATGGTCATGCGCTATGGCATGACCGATGCGCTCGGCCCCATGGTCTATGCCGAGAACGAAGGTGAAGTGTTCCTGGGCCGCTCGGTCACCAAGACCACCAACATGAGCGAACAGACCATGCAGAAGGTCGACAGCGAGGTGCGCCGCATCATCGACCAGCAGTACGCCCTGGCGCGCAAGCTGGTCGAGGACAACAAGGACAAGATGCACGCCATGGCCAAGGCTCTGCTCGAGTGGGAAACGATCGACGCCGAGCAGATTGACGACATCATGGCGGGTAAGGAGCCGCGCCCGCCCAAGGATTGGACGCCGCGCACGCCTCCGTCGGGCAGCGGCGGTTCGGGGGGCTCGCCGGTGGGCGCCGACCCGGCACCGACGGCTGCGTGACGCGCGCAGCGGCACACAGCACACAAGAAGGGGGCCTTGCGGCCCCCTTGTACTTGTGTTGAGCGAAAATCGGGCGGATGCAAACGTTCTGGCAAACCTCCCGCTACCGGATCGACTTGTCGCGCCCCCGTGTGATGGGGATCGTCAATGTCACGCCCGATTCGTTCTCGGACGGCGGACGGTACGCCAGTACCCGCTCGGCTCTGGCGCATTGCGAGAAGCTCGTGGTCGAGGGAGCGCACATTCTGGATATAGGTGGCGAGTCCAGCCGGCCGGGAACGCCGCCAGTCCCTGTCGAGGACGAACTGGCGCGGGTGCTTCCCGTGCTGCGCGAGGCGGTGACGCTGGGCATTCCTGTCTCGGTGGACACCTACAAGCCGCAAGTCATGCGCCAGGCGCTGGACCTGGGTGCCGACATCATCAACGACATCTGGGCGCAAAGGCAACCGGGCGCGGCTGAAGCCACCGCCGCGCATGCCCAGTGCGGCATCTGCCTGATGCACATGCATGGCGAGCCGCGGACCATGCACCGTTCGCCGATGGAAGGCGACGCGGTGCCGCAGATCGCCGCCTTCCTGCGCGACGCCTCCGACAGGCTGCAGGCGTTGGGCGTCGACCGCTCACGCATCGCCTGGGACCCCGGGATCGGGTTTGGCAAGACGGTGGACCAGAACTTCGCGCTTCTGGCCCGTCAGCAGGACTTGCTGGCGGCCGGCTATCCGCTGGTGGCCGGGTGGTCCCGCAAGTCGTCATTGGGTACGATCACCGGTTTGCCGATCAATGAAAGGCTGGTTGCGAGCGTCGCGGCGGCGCTGCTGGCGGTCGAGCGCGGTGCTCATGTCGTGCGCGTGCACGATGTGAAGGAAACGCTGGCCGCGCTGAAGGTGCGCGCTGCGATGCATTCCATGACGGGCAATAACAACTCCGATACGAAAACCAATCCATGACAAGAAGTTATTTCGGCACAGACGGTATCCGCGGAACAGTGGGCCAGCCGCCGATCACGCCCGACTTTGTCCTGCGCCTGGCTCACGCCGTCGGCCGCGTGCTGAAACGCACCGAGAGCCGGCCCACGGTCCTCATCGGAAAGGACACCCGCATTTCGGGTTACATGCTGGAGAGCGCCCTGGAGTCGGGCTTCAATTCCGCCGGGGTCGACGTGGTGCTGCTGGGGCCGCTTCCGACCCCGGGCGTTGCCTACCTGACGCGGGCCCAGCGGGCCAGCCTGGGTGTGGTGATCAGTGCGAGCCACAACCCCTACCACGACAACGGCATCAAGTTCTTCAGCGCCCAGGGCACCAAGCTTCCGGACGAATGGGAAACGGCTGTCGAGGCCGCGTTGCAGGAAGACCCGGTCTGGGCGGATTCGGCCACGCTGGGCAAGGCGCGGCGCCTGGATGACGCGGCCGGCCGTTACATCGAGTTCTGCAAGAGTACGTTCGCGAGCGACCTGACCCTGCGCGGCATGACCATCGCGGTCGACGGCGCGCATGGGGCGGCTTATCACATCGCGCCCAAAGTCTTTCACGAACTGGGCGCCGAGATCGTGTGCATCGGCTGCTCGCCGGATGGCCTGAACATCAATGACCATGTCGGCGCCACTCACCCGCAAGCGCTGATCGAAGCCGTGAGGGCCAACGGCGCGCATTTCGGCGTGGCCCTGGACGGCGACGCCGACCGGCTGCAGCTGGTGGACGCCGACGGGCGGCTCTACAACGGCGACGAATTGCTGTACCTCATGGCTGCGGACCGCTTGGACCGCGGCGAGTCGCTGCCCGGCGTGGTGGGCACGCTGATGACGAACATGGCTGTGGAGGTGGCCCTGAAGTCGCGCGGGGTGGAGTTCGTGCGTGCCAAGGTGGGCGACCGGTACGTGCTGGAAGAGCTCGAAAAGCGCGGCTGGGTACTGGGCGGCGAAGGCTCGGGTCACTTGCTGGCGCTGGACAAGCACACCACGGGGGACGGGCTTATCAGCGCCTTGCAGGTGCTCACAGCCACGGTGCGCAGCGGCCGCAGCCTGGCCCAGCTGCTGCGGGGCGTGAGTTTGTTCCCGCAGACGCTGATCAATGTGCGGCTGCAGGCCGGCCAGGACTGGAAGAGCAGCGCCACGCTGGCCAGCGAGACGCGGCAGGTCGAAGCCGAGCTGGCCGGCCAGGGCCGCGTGCTGATCCGCGCCAGCGGCACCGAGCCGGTGCTACGGGTGATGGTGGAAGCGCGTGATGCGCAGCAGGCCCGCAGCAGCGCCGAGCGTCTGGTGCGGGCAGTGAATGTAGCCTAGGCAAGTTTCTATTGGTGAAACTTGTGTTTATTCCGCGCGTCATCGCCATCCACCGCAGCGCGCACCACAGCTTCAACAAGTTTGCCGAGGGCGTGCTCACTCTGGTCGAAGGCCTGGGCGTGCAGGGCGACGCGCACGCCGGCATCACCATCAAGCACCGCTCGCGCGTAGCGCGGGACCCGAACCAGCCGAACCTGCGCCAGGTGCATCTGCTGCACGCCGAACTGTTCGATGAGCTCATGGCCGCCGGCTTCGCCGTCTGGCCGGGTGAACTGGGCGAAAACATCACGACCCGCAGCCTGGACCTGCTGGCACTGCCCACGGGTGCGCGCCTGCATATCGGCGGGAGCGCCGTGATCGAAGTGACCGGTCTTCGCAATCCCTGCTCGCAGCTGGATCGGTTTCAGCCGGGCTTGACTGCCGCTGTGCTGGACCGGGACGAGCACGGCCAGCTGGTGCGCAAGGCCGGCGTGATGGCGATCGTGCTGTCGCCAGGCGAGGTAAGGGCGGGCGACACCATCGAGGTGGTGACGCCCGAGCCGCCGCACCGGCCTCTCGTTCCGGTGTAATCAGTAGTTGTTGAGGACGGCAGTTCCGTCCGCGCCGATCAGGCCGCCGTCGATGCGGGTGATGACGATCGTCGCCGAGCGCGGACGCGCATTCGCGCCGCCCGGGCCATACCCCGCGTTGCCGGGCCAGTGGCTCAGGTACTTGGTCGGGTCGACCACGTTGGCCTTGGTGATGGTCTCGCCGGGATGCTGGATGTTCACGAAAATGGTCTTGCCATCGGGTGTCTCCGAGATGCCCGTGATTTCGCAGTCCTTCGGCCCCACCAGGAAGCGGCGTAACGTATCCGGCGTGGGTTTGGCGCCCATGTGCGTTTGCACGGTCACGGTGCTTCCATCGCCCTTGCTGTACGACAGTGTCGGCGTGCTGCCGTCGCCTACCGCCCCGGGCTTGCCGATCAGCATCATGCAGTTGGTGACGTCGGTGTAGGCCCCGTCGTCGGTCTGGATGAAGCACAGGCCGGTCTTGGGGCTGAACCAGAGGCCGTCGGGGCTGGAGAAATCCTGATCCGCCGTAAGCGCCGACAGATTCACCTTCGCCAGGTCGGCATCGGCCTGCGCGCCGAACAGGTACACATCCCAGGTGAAGGACGTGGCGGCGGCGTCGCCAGAGCCTTCCTTCATGCGGATGATGTGGCCGTTGACGTTGCCGGGGGATGCCGGTGCGGTCGGGGCGTCGGTGTAGGAGCGGGGGTTGGCCGCATCCACTGTCATCTGCGACGAGCTGGCCGGTTCGACCTTGCGGTTGCTGTTGTTGGTCAGCGTGTAGTACACCTCGCCGGTCACCGGGTGCACGGCGCACCATTCGGGGCGGTCCATCTTGGTTGCACCCACCGCGTCGGCGGCCAGCCGGGCATTGACCATCACATCGGCCTGGTCGGCGAAGTCGTAGGTCGTGTAGTTGGCGATCGAAATATTGGAGATGCTCAGTTCGATCCACTGGCCCGTGCCATCGGGGTTGTACCTGGCAACATAGAGCTTGCCGTTGTCCAGGTACTTGTCGCCGGTGGTGATGCGATTGGCGGGGTTGCTGTCCGCCGCATCCCAGTTCGCGTTGGACACGAATTTGTAGATGTACTCGCCGCGCGAGTCGTCGCCCATGTACACGGCGAGCGGCCTGCCCGCTACCAGCTTTCCGAAGGCAGCGCTTTCGTGGGCAAAGCGGCCCAGTGCCGTGCGCTTTCGGATGGCCACGTTCTTGTCGTACGGGTCGATCTCGATCATGTATCCGAAGGTGTTGGGCTCGTTGCGGTAGTCGTCCGTGCCATCGGCCGATACGCCGGTCTGGGTGATGTCCCAGCGGGCGTACTTGTCGTCGGCACCCGCGGTTTCCCAGCCATGCCGGCTGGCGGTGTTCTTGGCGCGGCCGTAGCGCGCCAGCGAAACGTTGCCGCGAGCCGCGGCGCCGCCGCGAACGGCCTCGTCGTCGCCACGGCGGAAATAGCCGGACCAGTTTTCCTCGCCCGTGAGGAAGGTGCCCCAGGGGCTGTAGCCGGTGCCGCAATTGTTGATGGTCCCGCGTGCGTCGGTCCCGGCGACAGAAAACTTTGTTTTCATCAAGGCGCTGGCACGGGCCGGTCCGTTGATCTGGATCGGCGTCATCGGTGTCACACGGCGGTTGAAGGCGGATCCCTTCTGGTAGGCGAACTTGCCGCCGACCTTGCGGATTTCGACGATGGAAACGCCATGAGCGGGGATTTCTTTGTCGGCTTCGACGGCTGGCCGCGGATTCGGTGTCGTGCCGGCGGCATGCAGGAACTGGTCGGTCAACGCTTCGTGATTCATCGCCAGGAGGCCGCGCTGCGAGCCGGCCACGTCCCGGGCCGTGCCGCTCGTGTTCAGGCCGAAGTATTCCATGCCGTCATGGTGGTCGCCGGCGCGGTTGTCGAAGTCGCTGTCGGTCCCATCGTTCATGTATTCGGGCGTGACCGCGCCCAGCGGGTCGCCCAGCGCGTACAGCACGGTGGCGGTATAGCCGACCGGAACCGCGACTGCGTCAGCCGTGCTCTTGCTCACTGCCGCAAAGGCGAGGCTGATCGGCGTTGGTACGGCCGGTGCCGGTGCCGGTGCCGGGGTCGTATCGCTGCCGCCGCCGCAACCGGCGAGCGAGACCGAACCCAGGATTGCGGCCCCGGCGGTGCCCACGCTCACGCGCAGCACGTTGCGCCGGCTCAGGCGGGCGTCCAGCACCTCGTTGAAACTTTCATTGGCGCTGGTGTTCAGATTCTCGTCGTCGGGTTTGCCTGTCATGTCTTGCTGCTTTCGGTCGTGGTTGTGATGCAACCGCGAAGCCTAGGGGGCATTCGTGACAGGATCGTTAAAAAGCGCTAGCTTTCGGGTAACGGGTCGCGCAGCCAGTGCGCCAGCACCATCCCGGCCGCGCCGCCGGCGAATTGCGCCAGCACGAACCCCGGCGCACTGGAAGGCGCGATGCCCGCGAAACTGTCGCTGAGCATGCGGCCCAGCACAGCCGCGGGGTTGGCGAACGAGGTACTGGCAGTGAACCAGTAGGCGGCCCCGATGTAGCAGGCGACCATGGCGGATCCCTTGCCGGCGGGTGCGCGCAGGATCACAAGGATCAGCCCGGCCGTCGCAATGGCTTCGGCGAGCCACTGGCCCGGGCCATCGCGCAGCCTGGTGCTGGTCTGCAGCAAGTTCATGTCGAACATCGCATGCGCCGCCCAGGCGCCCGCCACGGCGCCAGCAGCTGCGCGGCGACAAGCACGGGCGCATGCCGGGCCAGCCCACGGTTGACGGGTGCGGCGCGCGCGGCAAGTACCAGCGTCACCACCGGGTTGAAGTGCGCGCCGCTGACCGGCCCCAGCACTTCGATGAGCACATAAAGCGCGAACACTGTCGCGAGCGTGTTCGCCAGGAGGGCGATGCCCTGGTTGCCGCCTGCGAGCCGCTCGGCCATGATGCCCGAGCCGATCACGGCGCACAGCAGCCCTGCGGTGCCGATGAACTCGGCGAATGTTTTGCGTCGCAAGGTCATGGTTGCGGCGCCATGAACTGTTCGAGCCGGCTTCGGATGGCCTCGAGCGCGGAGTTGTGTGTGCACAGGAACAGCACATTGAATAGGCGATCGTTGTTCATGGGTGGGGATGGTATCGGCAGGATGGCCGCGGGCGCAATGGCATTCGGCGAAGCGCGGCGCTGTCATCAAACCGTCATCGAACTGCCACAAACGCGTCACCCCCGGGCATCACACTGCTGTGCATGAGGACCACCTTCGATGCGCTCGGGCCCATGCTCTGCGGCCTGGCTGCCGCCCCAAGCCAGTGCGATCTGGAAACGGAATCCAGGGGCCGGCGGTACCGCGCGGTGTTCATCTCGGATGTGCATCTTGGCACCACCGGGTGCCAGGCCGCCGCGCTCCTTGACTTCCTCAAGTCCCACCCGAGCGACTATCTCTACCTGGTGGGCGACATCGTCGACGGCTGGCAGCTGCGCCGCCGCTGGTACTGGCCCCAGTCGCACAACGACGTCGTGCAGAAGATCCTGCGCAGCGCTTGCAAGGGATGCCGCGTCGTCTATGTTCCCGGCAACCACGACGAATTCGCAAGGCAGTTCGTCAATCACCAGTTCGGCGGGGTCGAAGTACTCGAGGAGGCGGTTCATGTCGCCGCCGACGGCAGGCAGCTCTGGGTGATCCACGGGGACTACTTTGATGGCGTCGTGCAATGCGCCAAGTGGCTGGCCTGTCTCGGCGACAACCTCTATGAGTTCTCGCTCAGACTCAACCGGCATCTCAACCGCCTGCGCGGACGGCTGGGCCTGCCGTACTGGTCGTTGTCCGCCTACCTGAAGCACAAGGTCAAGAAGGCGCTCAATTACGTCACGCAGTTCGAGGCCGCGGTCGCCCGGGAGGCTCGCCGGCGCGGATATCAGGGCGTCGTCTGCGGCCACATCCACCGGGCCGAAATACGCGACATCGACGGCATCCTGTACTGCAACGATGGCGACTGGGTCGAGAGCCGCACCGCGCTAATCGAGAACTACGACGGCAGCTTGCAACTGGTGCACTGGACGCCCACTCATGAAACCGGCGGGCTGGGTCACAGCACGCCGGCACTGCAGGACCACGCATGAAAATCGCACTGATCACGGACGCCTGGACACCGCAGGTCAATGGCGTTGTCACGACGCTGGTGGAACTGGTCAAAGAGCTCACGATCGCCGGACACACCGTCCAGGTGATCGAGCCCGGGCAGTTCAAAACCCGGCCGTGCCCCGGCTATCCGGGGATCGACCTGGCCGTTGCCCCCAGGCGCCTGCTCGCGGAAAAACTGGGCGCCTTCGCGCCGGATGCCATCCACCTGGCCACGGAAGGCCCGCTCGGATGGGCCGGGCGTGCGTACTGCCAGAAGCGCAAGCTGGCGTTCACCACCGCCTTCCACACGAAATTCCCCGAGATTGCCCACGCAGCGATCCGCGTGCCCGTCTCCTGGGGATACGCGCTGTTCCGGCATTTTCACCGCCCTTCATCGGGCGTGATGGTGCCCACGCAGAGCGTGCTGCGGATGCTGGAGCACCGGGGCTTTCGCAACCTGCGGCCCTGGACCCACGGTGTGGATACCGGCTTGTTCGAATTCCGCGCGCAACCGGGTGGCGGTTGGGGAATCGAATTGCTGCCCCGGCCCGTAGCGCTTTTCGTCGGCCGCGTTTCCTACGAGAAGAACATCGGCGCTTTCCTGGAGATGGACTTTCCGGGCAGCAAGGTCGTGTGCGGTGTGGGCCCGGTGCAGGCGCATCTCAAGCGCCGGCATCCGCAGGTGCATTGGCTGGGCCTGATGCCACGCGATGAGCTCGCCAAGGTCTACGCGGCCGCCGACCTGTTCGTGTTTCCCAGCCGCGCGGATACCTTCGGGCTCGTGATGGTGGAGGCAATGGCCACCGGTACGCCCGTCGCGGCCTATCCGGTGGACGGGCCGTTGGAGGTACTGCGGCGTAGAGACGCCCAGGGCCGCAGCCTCGGTGGCGCCATGCATGAAGACCTGAAGATGGCGTGTGTCGCCGCGCTCGCCACGCCGCGCGAGGAGGCCCGCAAGCGGTCGCTCGACTTCAGCTGGGCGCACGCCACGGCCCTTTTCACCAGTTTCCTGGTGCCCGCGCACCTGCAATCTACCCCCGAACGCGCCCCGGCGGGCGAGCCCGCGGCCCCGCTGTCGCCCACGCCGTGAGCGCGGTTGTCGTCCGGATAGGCAGGGGTCCGACATGGACCTGATCCTCTGGCGCCACGCCGATGCGCAAGACGAGGAAGAGAGCGGCGGCGACCTGAAGCGGCGACTCAGCGCCCGCGGCGAGAAGCAGGCGGCGCGCATGGCGGCCTGGCTCGACCGCCACCTTCCGGACGCCACCAAGGTGCTTTGCAGCCCTGCGCTGCGCTGCGAGCAGCTTGTACTTGCACTGGGGCGCAAGTACAAGCTGCGCGACGAACTGGCGCCCGGCCAGGATTGCGCGCTGATGCTGGAGGCGGCGGGCTGGCCCGACGCGCGCCAGCCTGCCGTGATCGTGGGCCATCAGCCGGGGCTCGGCCAGGCCCTGGCCCGCCTGCTGGGGTTCAAGCACGACAGCTGCCAGGTGCGCAAGGGCGCGGTGTGGTGGCTGCGCACGCGCGAGCGCGACGGCCACCAGCAAACCGTGGTGGTTGCGGTCCAGTCGCCAGACGGGTTGTAGAGGAATGAATCGTTACCCCGCCAATTTCTGCGCGATCGCGGCAGTCCAGATGCCACCGGCCAGCAACACGCTCAGCAGCACGGCCGCGCTGCCCATGTCCTTGGCCCGCTTGGACAGGTGGTTCCATTCGGGGCCGATGCGGTCGATCGCGGTTTCGATGCAGGTGTTGAGCAACTCGACGATCATGACCAGGAGGACCGAGCCGGCGAGCAGCGCGGTTTCGACCCAGCTTCGCCCGATCCAGAAGGCCAGCGGCAACAGCAGCATCGATGCCAGGGCTTCCTGCCTGAAAGAAGTTTCCCCCCATCCGGCCCGAAGGCCGGCGAGCGAATAGCCGGTGGCGTGCCAGAGGCGGTTCAACCCGGTGCGCAGTTTCTGGGGATTGACTTCTGGAATCGCGTCGTGCGGCGTAGACATGACCCGATTGTCTCGCACAATCATGACGGGAAAAGGTCGTGCGGCGATTTGCAGTTCGCCGCCGCGCCGACGAACCGTCATGCGCGCGTCATGGCAGCCTCGTGTACTGGGCGAGTTGCCATGATCTACCTACGCCGCCTCGCGCTCGCTCCGGCCGTGCTTCTTTTCTGGGGCCTCGCGCCGGCCGACCCGCCGCAGCGGTGCGTGGCGTCACTGCAAGACCTGAGAGTTCTCGTGGGTGACTCGGCATTTCCGTTGCGCTGGGAGGAGACTTCGATGACCGACGGCAAGCCGCTTATTCTGACGCTCGAGGAAAGGGAGGGAGCGCTTTTCCTCGAGTTCATCAAGACGCGCGAAGGCCTCTGGGCGCAGGGCCCCGCGAAGGTCTGCGCAGGAAATGAAGGCCTTCAGGCGCGCATCGGCCGGATCTCATTTGGTCCCGCCGCGCACTGGATATTGCGTCGATCCGCCGGGCAAGACCGCGCGTTCGCCCTGTCGCGACAAGGACCCAGGATGCTTCAGGTCGCCACACTCGGCTGGGCAGGAACTTTTCAACCACGGCCGGACTGAGCAGACGGGCCGCTGCCGGACTGGCTGGAGAGAACACTGTCATTGTCATAAAACTGTCACGAAAAAAGCCTAAGCTGTCTCCCCGCAGACAACGGCGCGCGTCATGACTGCGCGTGCCCCCTCTACCCCGATGGAAGACAACGATAAACTGCATCGCCTCCAGCGCGATCTGATCGACAGCTACGACGAGGAGCTCGAACTGGACCTGGACGGGCGCAGCTTCGATGCCGACCCCTCGTCCCCGGCGACCGACGAAGAGCGCAGTGCGCGCCGGCGGTATTTCCGGGAGCTCTTCCGGCTGCAGGGCGAGCTGGTCAAGCTGCAGGACTGGGTGGTGGCCACGGGCCATAAGATGGTGATCATCTTCGAAGGACGGGATGCTGCCGGCAAGGGCGGCGTGATCAAGCGCATCACCCAGCGGCTGAACCCCCGGGTGTGCCGGGTGGCGGCGCTGCCGGCGCCCAATGACCGCGAGCGAACACAGTGGTACTTCCAGCGCTACGTCGCGCACCTGCCTGCGGCGGGCGAGATCGTGCTGTTCGACCGCAGCTGGTACAACCGCGCCGGGGTCGAACGCGTGATGGGCTTTTGCACCGACGAGCAGTATGAAGAATTCTTTCGGACCGTTCCCGAGTTCGAGAAAATGCTCGTCCGCTCGGGCATCCAGTTGCTCAAGTACTGGTTCTCGATTTCGGATGAGGAGCAGCACCTGCGCTTCCTCGGCCGCATCCACGACCCGCTCAAGCAATGGAAACTCAGCCCCATGGATCTTCAGTCTCGGCGCCTGTGGGAACAATACACAAGAGCCAAGGAAATCATGCTGGAGCGCACGCACACCGCCGAGGCGCCCTGGCGCCTGGTGCATGCCGACGACAAGAAGCAGGCGCGGCTGAACTGTATCCATCACCTTCTGGAACAGGTTCCCTACAGCGAGATCGATCATCCCGAAATCGTGTTGCCCGGCCGGGTGCGCCATGAAGATTATTCTCGCCGGCCGGTCCCCGAGTCGATGTACGTGCCGCAGCGGTACTGACCCGTGGCCTTTCGGGCGAAAGCCGATGGCGGGGCCATCGAAGAGTCGGGAGGTCCCGCTGGACCCCCGGGCACTCACGGCCCGGAGTTCCGGACCCTACGCCTTGGCCGGCCGTCCGGTCTTGAGCGCGGGCACCGCGCCAAGCGCCGAAAGAAACGCCGAATCGCTCAACCCCGCGAGCGCTTTCAGGCCCGCGCGCAGCACCTCGCTTTTTTTCACCGGCCGGCCCAGGGCGGCCGCACGGCTTTTCGAGTCTTCGATCACCTTGTATTCGGCTTTGGGGATGGTGAAACTGTCGCGCACCAGTTTGGGTTTCTTCGGTTTATCCGCCTTGGCCGTATTCGCGGCGCGGGCGGCGCGGGCGGCCGGCGCCGGATCCTGCACGGACTTCGCCGCAGGCGCGGGAGGCACAGTTTTGGCGGGTGCGATCTTGCGTGCAGGGGCTTTCGCCCGGGTGGTTTTTTTTGCGGTTGCCAAGGCAGACTCCTCTTTTTAAACGATATATATAGTTTATACCGTTTACTGATGGGTCGGCAAGAGGCGCCGAGGCCGGCTACGAAAGCACGAGGGCCCAGGCAGTCTTCTGCCAGGCCAGTGCCTCCTCGCGCAACAGATGCGCCGATTGCGGATACCCTCGAGCCCATTCCGGCCGCAAGCTGAGGCTGAACTCTCTGCCCGCGCAGCGCAACTGCAGGCCCTTCATGTCGGGATCGCGCCGCGCATGGCACAGGATGACCGCGATCCGCAGGCAGAGCAACTGGTGGACGAACAGTTCGTCCTCCAGGTGGGTATCCAGTTTTCGCAACTTGCCGCGGTGCCCCAGCACCAGCAAGCTGAGGCGATGCAACTCGGGCAGCGCGAAGCCGGGCGCGTCCGCGTTGTCGAGAATGTAGGCGCCGTGCTTGTGGTAGTCGGTGTGCGAGATGAGGCCGCCGATTTCGTGCAACTGAGCGGCCCAACCCAGTTTCCGCCGGTGGCGGGCCAGGTCGGCGGCGCCGTCGCGCTCGAGCACCTGTCGAAGCAGTTCGCAGGCGACCCGCCCCACGCGTTCGGCCTGGGCTGGATCGGTTTCGAACTTCGCGGCCAGCCGTTGCACCGTGGTGGACCGGATGTCGGTTTCGCCGTGCTCGCGATCGAGCAGGTCGTACAGCACGCCGTGGCGCAGCGCGCCCTGGGCCGCGTGCATCTGTTCGATCTGCAGCAGGTCGAACACGGCGAGCAGCACACTCGCGCCGCCGCCGATGACGGCGCGGCGGTCGTCCTTCAGGCCATCCATGCGCAGCTTGTCGGCGCTGCGGGCCGACAGCAGCTGCTGGCGCAGCCAGTGCAGGCCGTCGGGTGTCACGGTGCCCGCCGGCCAGCCCGCCGCGCCCAGCACATCGGCCACCGCTCCGATCGTCCCCGACGAGCCGTAGGCCACATCCCAGGTGTCGGGGCGGTAGGCGCCGAGGGCTCCGTCCAGCACGGCCTTGGCGGCAACCTCGGCAGCTTCAAAAGCGTCCTGCGTGAACTGGCCTTGGGGAAAATACTTCATCGACCAGGCAACGCTTCCCACGCGGTAGCTTTCCACCACCTTGGCGTCGAACTGGCGGCCGAGGATCAGCTCTGTCGACCGGCCGCCGATATCCACCACCAGGCGGCGCTCGTCGGATTGCGGCAGCAGGTGTGCCACACCTTGGTAGATCAGGCGCGCTTCCTCGCGCCCCGAGATCACGTCGATAGGGAATCCCAGTACCTGGTGCGCGCGTAGCAGGAAGTCGTCACGGTTGCGCGCCTCGCGCAGGGTCTGCGTCGCGATCGCCCGTACCTGGCCTTTCTTGAATCCCGCAAGACGCTCGCCAAAACGCGCGAGGCAATCCCAGCCCCGGGCCATGGCCACCGGCGTGAGATTGCGGGCCTCGTCCAGGCCGTTGCCTTGCCGGACGGTTTCCTTGAGGTATTCCGCGCGGCGAATCTGGCCGTGGTCGAGGCGGCCTATTTCAAGGCGAAAGCTGTTGGATCCCAGATCGATCGCGGCGAGGAGTGTTCCGGTGTTCATTGCGCGGGTCAGCATAGCATCGGCAGCATCCGCGCGGGGCCGCGGCGGCTGATCTAGAAGGCCCGTTCGCCCTTGCACCAGGTTTCACGCACCACCGGCATGCCCTCGCACTCCCTGACGCGAATGAAGTCGGCGCGTTGGCCGCCTGCGACTTGCCCCCGGTCGCGCAGGCCGATGGCTTGCGCCGGATTGCGTGTGACAGTGTTGACGGCCTGGGGCATGCTCCAGCCGAGCTGGTCGCGCAACAGGAAGGCGGACTGGATCAGGCTGGCGGGCACATAGTCCGACGACATGATGTCCAGCAGGTCCAGACCGGCGAGCTCGGCCGCGGAGACATTGCCCGAATGCGAGCCGCCCTTCACCAGGTTCGGGCCGCCCATGATGATGCCGATGCCCGCCGCCCGCGCCGCCTTCGCGGCGTGGACCGTGGTGGGAAATTCCGAAAGCGCGATGCGCTCGTCGCGGGCCTGCGTCACGTGTTCGACTTCGGTGTCGTCGTGGCTGGCAATCGGGATGCTGCGTGCGTGGCTGGAAGAGATCACGGCGGCCCGGTGGATCGCCGCGAACCGGGCCTGGTGCAATCGGCGCTCCTCGACCAGCCGGCCGTAATCGGCATCGCGGATGCTGCCGTTGCGTTCGGCGTAGCGGCGATATTTGGCCAGGTCGCGCCATTGGCGCTGGCCGGGCGTGTGGTCCATCACGCTCACGAGCTCCACCAGGTCGTCGTCCGCGTACTGTTCGAACACATCGACGATGTCGGGGGCGGACACTTCGCAACGAAGGTGCAGCAGGTGCTCCACGCGCATCAGTGCACTTTTCCGGCAGGCATGCAGCGCCTCGATCGAAGCGTGCTGGGTCTGGCTGCGCGTGCCGCCCTGGTCCATGTCGCCGATGACAATGGAGTCGAGTACCGTGGTGATGCCCGCGGCCGCGCACTGTGCATCGTGCGTTACCGTCGCGGAGGTGGCATTCCAGAAGACGCCGGGGCGCGGGACAAGGTGCTTTTCCAGGTTGTCGGTGTGCAGCTCGACCAGGCCCGGCAGCAGCCAGTCGCCGTCCCAGTCCTCGGCGTCGGGCACGGACGTGCCGCTGCGCTCGACGGAGCGTATCGAGTCGTCCTCGATCTCGACACAGCCGATGAAGATTTCGGTGGCGGTGACGATGCGGGCGTTGCGAATGATGCGTGGATTCATCGGATGCTTTCGGGGTTGCTCAGGCGTTGCGGTGCTGTTCGACGTCGAAGCACCGGCTGGCCACGGCCTCGCGCACTTCGTCGTCGTGGAAGATGCCAACCACCGCGGTGCCGCGCTCGCGGGCGGCATGGATCAGTTCGACCACCACACGGCGGTTGCCGGCATCGAGCGACGCCGTGGGCTCGTCCAGCAGCAGGACGGGATACCCGGCGATGAGGCCATGCGCGATGTTCACGCGCTGCTGCTCACCGCCGGAAAAAGTAGCCGGCGGCAGTTGCCAGAGCCGCTGGTGCAGATTCAGGCGCGCCAGCCATTCGCCGGCGCTGGCGCGTGCGTCCTCGGCGCTCTTGCCCAGCCGCCGCAGGGGGTCGGCCACGATGTCCAGCGCCGAAACACGCGGGATCACGCGCAGGAACTGCGACACATAACCCAGCGTGCGGCGCCGCACGTCGATGACATCGCGTGGCGCCGCCGCGGACAGGTTGAGCCAGCCGCCGTCATGCTGGATGCTCACTTCCCCCGAGGAGGCGCCATAGTTGCCGTACAGGCAGCGAAGGAGCGAACTCTTGCCGCTGCCCGAGCGGCCTGTAAGCGCCAGGCATTCGCCCGCCCGCACCTGCAGGTCGATGCCGGCAAATACCGGCAGCTGCGCGCCGCCGCGGCCGTGCAGGGTGAAGGTCTTGGAAAGCCGCCTGGTTTCAAGGACTGGGGTCATGATATTCAAGGCGCAAGAACGGAGGAAACAAGCAGCTGGGTGTAGGGGTGCTGCGGGTCGTCGAGCACCCGGTCCGTGAGGCCTTGCTCCACCACCGCGCCGTCTTTCATCACCAGCATGCGATGGGCCAACAGGCGCGCCACGGCAAGATCGTGCGTCACGATCACCGCGGCCAGGCCCAGGTCATCCACCAGTTCGCGCAGCAGGTCCAGCAGGCGTGCCTGCACGGAGACGTCCAGGCCCGTCGTCGGCTCGTCCATGAACACCAGGCGCGGGTGGGTGACCAGGTTCCGGGCGATTTGCAGGCGCTGCTGCATACCACCCGAGTAGGTGCCGGGCAGGTCGTCGATGCGCGCCGTGTCCAGCTCGACCCGCTCCATCCAGTCCAGCGCCTGGCTGCGCAGCCGCCCGTAATGGCGCGAGCCCAGCGCCATCATCCGTTCGCCGATGTTGGCGCCGCCCGAGACGTTCATGCGCAGGCCGTCGCGGGCATGCTGCTCGACAAAGCCCCAATCGGTGCGGGCCAGCCAGCGCAGCCGCGCCTCGGACAACCGGGCCAGGTCAACCAGCCCCGTTTCCGTGCCCGACTCTGCGCGAATGTTGTAGTGCACGCTGCCTTCATCGCAGGCCAGCCGCGCGGCCAGCAGCCTGAGCAAGGTGGACTTGCCCGAGCCCGACTCGCCGACCACAGCCAGCACCTCGCCCGGATGCAGCTCGAAGCTGACGCCGCGGCAGGCCCAGCGCGGCCGGTGGCCTTGCATGAACACCTTGCCCAGGCCGCGTGCACTGAGCAGGACGTCGCTCACAACGACACCGCCCGCTGGCCGCCCACATGCCCGGCTTCGCGGCGCTCGCCGCAGAAGTCGCTGTCGGAGCAGACGAAGAGCCGCCGGCCTTCGTCATCGACGATCATCTCGTCCAGGAAACTCTCGCCGGATCCGCACAGGGCGCAGGCGTGCTGCCAGCGCTGCACCTCGAACGGATGATCCTCGAAGTCCAGGCTGCGCACCGCCGTGTACGGCGGGATCGCGTAGATGCGCTTTTCCCGGCCCGCCCCGAACAGCTGCAGCGCCGGATTCATGTGCATCTTCGGGTTGTCGAACTTGGGGATGGGCGAGGGCGAAGCGAGATAGCGCTCGTTCACCAGAACCGGATAGTCGTAGGTGCGCGAGATGGCGCCCAGCTGGGCGATGTCTTCGTACAGCTTGACATTCATCAAGCCATACTCGGACAGCGCGTGCATCGTGATGGTTTCCTTGCGCCGCGGCTCGAGCCTGAACATCGGTTCGGGCATGGGCACCTGGTAGACGAGGACCTGATTTTCCGTCAGCGGCAGCTCGGGGATGCGGTGGCGCGTCTGGATGATGGTGGCAGCGGCCGTCTTCTCGGTGGTCTCCACGCCGGTGGTGCGGGAGAAGAAGCGGCGGATGTTCACGGCGTTTGTCGTATCGTCCGACCCCTGGTCGATGACCTTGAGCACGTCATCCCGGCCGATCAGGCTGGCCGTGACCTGCACGCCGCCAGTGCCCCAGCCATAGGCGAACGGCATTTCGCGCGAGCCGAACGGAACCTGGTACCCGGGAATCGCCACCGCTTTGAGCATGGCCCGCCGGATCATCTTCTTGGTGCGCTCGTCCAGGAATGCGAAGTTGTAGTTGACGTCCATGTCAGGCCACCTTCCGGGAGTCATTGTTTTCGGCGCCGTCCTGGGCCTCGCTTTGCCGGGCATGCAAGGCGCGCAGCTTGCGTACCAGCTCCAGTTCGGACTGGAAATCGACGTGGTGCGGCAGCTTCAGGTGCTGCACGAAGCCCGAGGCCTCCAGGCAGTCAGCATGCGACAGCACGAATTCCTCGTCCTGCGCCGGCGCCACCACCGGCTCGCCGAGCTCCCTGGCGCGCAGCGCGCGGTCGACGAGCGCCATGGCCATCGCCTTGCGTTCGCTGCCGCCGAAGGCCAGTCCGTAGCCCTGGGTGAACTGCGGTGGCACCTCGCGGTTGCCGGTGAACTGGTTGATCATCTGGCACTCCGTCACCTCGACATCACCGACATCGATTGAAAACCCCAGCTCGTCGGCGACGAATTCGACTGAGACGCAACCGCGGCGCACCTCGCCTGCGAAGGGGTGGCCGTTGGCGTAGCCGCGCTGGGTCGAGTAGCCCATGGCCAGCAGCCAGCCCTCGTCGCCGCGAGCCAGGGCTTGCATGCGCAGCGGCCGGTCGGCCGGAAACATCAGCGGCTCACGCGTCAGGTCGCCCGGCTCGTAGCCGGGCTGTTGCTGCGGCGTTTCCATCAGGCCCTCGCGGGCCATGAGGTCGTTGACCCGTGGTACGTGCTGCGGCAATGGCTCGGCCGCAGGAAGCGATCTCTGGGCCGTTTCCTCTGCGTCGGCGAGCAGGGAGAAATCCAGCAGCCGCTGCGTGTAGTCGTATGTCGGGCCAAGCACCTGGCCGCCAGGCACGTCCTTGAATGTGGCCGAAATGCGGCGCACCAACTGCATGCGGGCCGTGTCGATCGGCTCGCTATAGCCCAGGCGGGGCAGCGTGTTGCGGTAGGCGCGCAGCAGGAAGATCGCTTCGATCAGGTCGCCGGCGGATTGCTTGATCGCCAGGGCCGCCAGATCCGGATCATAGAGCGAGCCTTCGGTCATCACGCGGTCAACCGCCAGCCGCAGCTGCCCGCGGATCTGCGCCACGCCCAGCTCGGCCAGCGTACGATCGCCGCGGCGTTGTTCGGCCAGCAGGCCCCAGGAATTCTCGATGGCGGCGGCGCCGCCTTTTACGGCTACATACATGTCATGCCTCCTGCCGAGCCGCCTCAAAGGAGGCCTTGTCCCCTCGGGGAGCAGCGCACGAATGTAAGCGTGGGGGGATCATGTAATTCCTTCCAGCCGCGCGACGCGCGTGGTGCGCGGCAGGCCGATGGCCCGGTCGCCGCAGGTGAAGATGACGTCCACGCCCTGCGGGAAGCCGGCGTGGTTGGCTTGCCATTGCGTCCAGAAGTCGGGTGCCAGCCCGGCGACCTGCACGCGTCGGGCGGTCTGTATCCCGGGGCCGTGCCACTGCAATGCGGGCCCCCCGTCAAGTGACAAAACTTCTATCAGCAGGGTGGTGGAAAACTCGGGGGACGCTGTCGTCCCTCGAGCGAAGTCATCCAGCGCGGGCATATCCGCCGGTCGCGTGATGACCCCGAACGCGGCACTCAGTGGCTGAGCCGCCGGGCCCGCGCCGGTGTGAAAGCGAACCCAGTGCGCTGCGCTTTCGGCTTGCCACCAAACGGGCGTATCCGGGTCGGTCATCGCCAGTAACAGATGCGCCATGGCTGCGCCCAATGGGAGGCCGGCAATCTGGCGGCCGATCTGCAAAGGCCGGCCGGGGTGGGAGAACGCATCGAGTGCGCCGCGGAAGGCCCGCTGCGCATCGTGCACCGGATCGGTGAAGCCGACGCTGGGAATGGCTTGCAGAACGGTCATGTCTCTCCCCGGGCCATGGTGAAGAAATCGACCTTGGAGCTGGCGGCGCATCGGCTGTGCGCGTCCCGCCTGGCCTGCTGGCGTTGCTGCAGCGGCTGAACAACGTCGCGTACCAGGCTGGCCGCTCGCGATTCGTCCTGCAGCAAGGCGTCGAGCAAGGCAATCAACTCCGCCTTGCGCTTGTCGCGGCCGAGTGAATAGCCCACGCCGAGGACGCAGCCGAGGCGTACGGCACACCGCACCAGGCTTGCCTCGCCCAGGTTGAACGCGTCGCCAGTGCCGCCGACGCGCCCGCGCAGCATCACCAGGCCGGCTTCGGCAGGCCGCACCAGCTCGCGGTCAGGAAATGGGCCCAGTGCCGCCACGAACGCTTCGAGCTCTTCCCGGCTGGCGCGAGCCAGCACGGCCAGCCATTGCGCGCGGACCGGGTTCGATGCCGAATTACTTGCGTTTGTCATACAGATGTCTAGATCAATTCTTAGAGTCAAAGCAGGCCGGTGATTCATGTGAACTGCCGGATCGCGTCAGACCCAAGTTCAACTGCCCAACATGACCGACATATGACAGCCGATCTCATTCATCTCGGATTGCAGGGACGCCGCAGCGGCGTCACGGTGTGGCGCCGTATCGCCGACACGCTGGCCCAGGAGATTCGCGACCGGGCTTACGCCGGCACGGACAAGCTGCCGAGCGAGGGCGAACTGGCGCAGCGCTTTGCCGTCAACCGGCATACCCTGCGCCAGGCCGTCGGCGCACTGCAAGCCGAGGGACTGGTGCGTGTGGAGCAGGGGCGTGGGATGTTCGTCCAGCACGAGTTGCTCAACTACGCCTTGTCCCGCCGCACCCGCTTCTCGGAGAATTTGCAGCGACAGGGCTTGCTGCCCGGCAAGCAATTGCTGACGGCACGCAGTTTTCCCGCGCCGGCACGGGTGGCGCGCGAGCTGAAGCTCACCAGGGGCCAAGCCGTGCTAATGACTGAAACCCTCAACCAAGCCGATGAGAACCCGGTCAGTCTGGCTACTTCTTACTATCCGGCCGGCAGATTCCCCGGGTTGCTGGAAATGTTGAACGAAGGCGTGAGTAGCAGCGAGATTCTCAAGCGGCTGGGCGTCGAGGATTACGTGCGCGCCGAGAGCCGGGTCACCACCCAGATGCCCAGCGAGGAAACCGCCCGCCTGCTGAAGCAGCCGGTCACGCGCCCACTGCTGTGCATCGAGAGCATCGACGTGGACATGGGAGGCCACCCCATCAAGTACGGCGAAACCGTTTTCTGCGGGGACCGGGTGCAACTGGTGGTCACGATGGAAGATACGAAATGACGAAGCGCTACGCCATCTACTACGCTCCCGCCCGCGACTCGGCTTGGTGGGACTTCGGGTCGCGCTGGTTAGGCCGCGATGAATGGAGTGGGGCGCAGCTGCCCCGCTCGACACTTACGCAATTGATCCCCGGCGAGTTCGATCGCATCACGGCCGAGCCGGGGCGATACGGCTTTCATGCCACGCTGAAGGCGCCGTTTCGCCTGCGGGACGGTGTCGCGGAAGCGGCCCTTCTGGGCAGGGTGCGGCAACTTGCCCAAAGCCGCAGGCCGGTGCCGCTGGAGACGCTGGTGCCGGTGCTGATGGACGGTTTCGTGGCGCTGGTGCCGGCGGTGCGCAATCCTGCCCTTGGCGCCCTGGCCGAGGTTTGCGTCACTGAACTGGACGACTTGCGCGCACCGTTGACGAAGGCCGAGATCGAGAAGCGGCAGCCGGACCAGCTCGATGCGCGTTCCCGCGCTCTGCTGGACCGGTTCGGTTATCACCTGGTGCTGGAACGTTTTCGCTTTCACATGACGTTGACGGGTCGGGTGGACACCGCGTTGGCCGGGCAGGTGGTCGCCCGGATCGCTCGGCCGGTGGCTCAACTGAACCTCCAGGAGCCGCCGTTTCTGGACCGGCTGTGCGTGTTTGCCGAACCCCGGCCGGGCGCACCGTTTCTGCGAATCGCCGATGCGCTGCTGCTGCCATGAGCGGCGCCTGGGTGTTCGTCTGCGGCCCGTCCGGCGCGGGAAAAGACAGCGTGATCGGCTGGGCGCGCAAGCACCTCGCCGGCGATAGGGATGTGGTCTTTGCACAGAGACACGAGACGCGGCCCTCGTGCGCGGGAGCGGATCGCCAGGGCCTGGGCCCGGCGCAGTTCGAGCAGTTGTTGCGCGCGGGCGGCATGGCTTGGCATTGGCAAGCGCACGGATTTCAATACGGCATCGCGAGCCGCTACCGGCAGCAGGTGGATTGGGGCAGGGTGGTGGTGGTCAATGGGTCGCGCGAGCATGTCGCCTGCGTGAGGCGTGATGGAGGGCTTCGCGTGGTGCAGGTCACCGCCGATGCCACCGAGCTGGCCACGCGCCTGCTGCGGCGGGGACGGGAGGCGCCGGCAGCGGTGGCCAGCCGCCTGGCCAGGAACATGCTGCTGGACTGCGCCAACGCCGATCTGTTGATCGCGAACGATGGCACGCTCGAAGAGGCGGGGCGGCAGCTTGCCCGCTACCTCGAGTGCCTGAGGGGAACGAAGTAGAAACTCAAGTAGTTGAGGAGGCGTCGGCCGCCCGGCTTCGCGGCATACCGGCCTTGATGGAGCGCGCCCGCTCCAGCACCTTGGAATAGTGTCCCCATCCCGGCGTTGCAGCCGTGGTGCTTTTGGCGCCATCGTCCCACTGTCGCAGTGCCACGGCATCGAGGGCGAAGGGCTGCATGATGAACCGCTGCGCCGCCTCGCGCTCGAACGGCCCGCCCTGCAACTGCAGGCTGCGCCGGGAGGCGGGCGACAGCGTCTCCCGATAGCCCGGCAGGGTGGCGCAAAGGTAGCGCTTGGCGTCGACGTGCATGCGGATCGGCTCGATCACGGCGTCACCGAATACGCCTCGCAGGAATGGGATGGCGACGAACTCGTGCAGGTCGTTCCTGGCATTTTCTTCCGGCTGTCCGGCGGCGACCAGGTGCCCCAGGTCGTGCAGCAGCGCCGCGGCCACCAGCTCCGGCGTGGCGCCCGCTCGCTCGGCGTGCTGGGCGCATTGCAGTGCATGCTGTTCCGGGTTGATCGCTTCCATGCCATAGCGCGCGGCCCCGGCCGTGCGGTAGAGCGTGACGATGTCGTCGATGTCGAGTGCCATGCCCAATCTCCTAGACCAGTGCCTTGCGGATGCGCGCCGAAATGAGGTCGATGACGCTGACG
The DNA here is from genome assembly GCA_013815685.1 of Ramlibacter sp. Taxonomy (GTDB): domain Bacteria; phylum Pseudomonadota; class Gammaproteobacteria; order Burkholderiales; family Burkholderiaceae_C; genus Ramlibacter. Next base: position 17,566 of record JACDFR010000015.1, on the reverse strand, counting down.
CTCGCCACGATGATGATCATCACCGTGCAGGTCTGCGCGTACTGGAAGCCGCGGATGATCTCCCACAGCACCACGCCGATACCGCCCGCGCCCACCATGCCCACCACCGAGGCCGAACGCACGTTGGATTCGAAGCGGTAGAGCGAATAGGAGATCCACAGCGGAAGCACCTGGGGGATGACGCCGTAGAAGATCTCTTCCAGCGCGCTGGCGCCAGTCGCCCGAATGCCTTCAACCGGCTGCGGGTCGATCGATTCGACGGCCTCCGAGAACAGCTTCGCCAGGATGCCCGTGGTGTGGATCCACAGTGCAAGCACCCCCGCGAACGGGCCCAGGCCGACGGCCACGATGAACAGCATGGCGAAAACCATCTCGTTGATGGCGCGGGCCGCGTCCATCAGCCGGCGGATCGGCTGGCGCACCCACACCGGCGCGATGTTGGTCGACGACAGCAAGCCCAGCGGCACCGCGCAGACGACGGCCAGGGCCGTGCCCCACAGAGCGATCTGCAGCGTGACCACCATCTCCTGCAGGTAGTAGCGCCAGTCCTTGAAGTTGGGCGGGAAAAAGCTGGCAGCGTACTCGGCCATGTTGGCCGAATCGCGCACCAGGTCGGCGGGGCGCATGTCGGCGCCGTTCCACGAAGCCGCCAGCAGGGCGGCGAATACGCCCCACGCCAGCAGCACGGCCAGGTTGGCCCTGGGCGCGGTCGGCAACGGCGGCTGGACCACGGAGAGGTGTGCGGTGGTACTCACGGCTTGTTCAATGCCTGGCCAGTTCCGCCAGCTTGCGGTCGATCTCGGCCACCTTCGCCTGTTTCTCGACGGCGAGCAGGGCGGCGTCGCCCTCGAACTTGTTGCGGTCCTTGAAGAGTTCCAGCTGGCGGATCGGGATCAGCTGGGCGTTGGTGGAAGGCTTGAACATCGAAAGCTTGGAGATTTTCATCAGAACCTCTTTCTCGTGCTCGGCGCCCTTGCCATAGCTGTAGAAGAAGTCCTTGATCTTCTGCTTCGACGCCTCGGGCAGGTCCTTGCGCATCACCAGTGGGTCCAGCGGGATCAAAGGCGAAGTCCAGATGACGCGCAGCTCCTTGAACTTCTCCGGCAGGTTGTCCTGGATCTTGGTCATCGCCTCGCTGTTGGTGACCGCGACGTCCACTTGCCGATTGGCCGCGGCGAGGGCGTTGGTCTCGTGATTGGCGCTGCGCACCACCTTGAAGGCCGTCTTGGGGTCCACCTTGTTCTGGGCAAATGCATAGTAGCCGGGCACCAGGAACCCGGAGGTGGAATTGGGGTCGCCCTGGCCGAACGACAGGCTCTTGCTGTTCTTGAGTACGTCCTCGAGCGACTTCAGCGGACTGTCCTTGTGCACCACGAACTGCGAGTAGTAGCCTTGCGTCCCGTCGGCGTTGACCATCTGCGCGAACACTTCGCCGCCGGCGCGGTCCACCGCTTCCATGGCCGACTTGTTGCCGTACCAGGCGATGTGCACCTTGCCGAAGCGCATGCCTTCGATGATGCCGGCGTAGTCGGGCGCGAAGAACGCATTGACCTTGTACCCGGTCTTTTTGGCCATGTCTTCGAGCAGCGGCTGCCACTGCGACTTGAGGTTCTGCGAGGCTTCGGTGGAAATGATGCCGAAGTTGATTTCCTTGATGTCTTGCGCGAGCGCGGGCGCCGACGCGATGAGGCCGGCCGCCAGGCCGGCGATGATCTTCTTGAACATGCTGTTCTCCTCGTGGGTAGGGTGAGTTAGAGAGCCAACGCGGAAACGGCAATGACCGTCGCCGCCACGGCGACCGTGCGGAATAATTTATCGATCATGTTCAGGCCACCTGGGCCAGGGGAGACAGGGGCGCCACCCAGGGCGCCGGGCCGGATCTGCGGGCGTCCTGCAGGCTGCCGATATGGTCGCCCAGGGAGAGGATTTCGTCGGCTTCGGCGCCGTAGAGCTCGCGCAGCAATTGCGGGGTCAGGGCTGACGACGGGCCGTCGTACACCACGCGCCCGTGGTGCAGCGCCACGGTGCGAGCGCAATAGCGCATGGCCACATTCACCTGGTGCAGCGATACCACGACGGTGCACCGGTCCTCTCGGTTGACCTTGGCCAGGATCTCCATGACCCGGCGCGAGGATTCGGGGTCCAGCGAGGCGATGGGCTCGTCGGCCAGGATCACCTTCGCGCCCTGCACCATGGCGCGGGCGATGGCGGCGCGCTGCTGCTGCCCGCCCGACAAGGTGGAAGCGCGTTGAAAACAGCATTCCGCGATTCCGACGCGGCGCAATGCTTCGAGGCCGCGCGCGGTTTCCTCGGCGGTGAACCAGCGGGCCAGGCTGCGCCACAACGGCACGCGGTGCAGCGTGCCGGCCAGCACGTTGACCAGGACCGGCAGCCGGTCGACCAGGTTGAACTGCTGGAAGACAAAGCCGATGCCGGCTCGCACCGAGCGGATATCGGATGCGATGCGGCCGTGCTGCTGCACAGTCCGGCCGTGCACCCGCACCAGGCCGCCGTCGCCCGGCATCAGGCCCGCAAGATGACGCAACAAGGTTGATTTGCCCGAACCGGAGGCGCCGATCAGGGCCACCATTTCGCCCGGTGCGATGTCCAGCGTGATGTCCTGCAGGGCCTTGCGGCCGCTGCCGAATGTCTTGCCAAGCCCCTTGATCTGAATCGCTGCTTCCATGGATACCTCGCTTGAAGTTCCGGGAATGCTGGGGACTCAATATGACTGTTTGATGGCAGCCGCCCTGGCCTGATCGGCTCGATGAAACCCGGATGCTGTCATACGGAAGACATCGTTTGGCGTCAGCATCCCGTGTTCCAGCCATGTGACCGCATCATGAAAAAAAATTTTGGAATCGGAAAGTATCGTGACCTTTTGTTCGCGATCCTTCTGTTCATCATCCTCGATCTGGGCATCAATTTCTACGCGTCGACACAGTTGGAACGCGACGCCAGCCGCATCAACTCCGCGGGGGAATTGAGAATGCTGACCCAGCAGATCACCAAGTCGGTGCTGACGTTGCAGATTGAGATGAAATCGGGGATGCCGACCCAGACCAGCATGGCCCAGCTCGGCCAAGGCCATGCCGGCTTCGTCAGCTCGCTGGCCGCCATCAAGGATTCTCTTGGCCGGGACATCGAATTCACCGTGTTCGGCCTGAACCCCGGCGACCTGCGCGAAGCCAGCCGCAAACTGGAGAAGGAATGGGGCCCGGTGCCCAGGAGGTGGAGATAGCAAGCAACAAAGCGGTGGCGCGAAACATCCGCCTGATGGCCCTGTGCGACGACCTGGCGCGCGGCATCGAGTCGGCGGCCAACACCAAGACCACGCGCATGCGCCAGATCCAGGTGCTGGCTATTGCGTTGGCGCTGATCAACTTCGTCTATATCGTCTTCAAGTTCCTGCGCCGGCTGAATGCCAGCGACCAGGTGGCGGAAGCGGCGCGGCGAGAGACAGAGGACATTCTGAAGTCGGTGACGGAGGGTCTGCTCCTGGTGCGCGCTGACGGCAAGGTAGGCGGCCAGTTCTCCGCATCGGTGCCCAGGCTCTTCATGCGGCAGGTCAGGGCGGGCGACGACTTCCGGGAACTGCTGGACAACATGCTGAGTCCCGACCGGGCCGGCGAAGCGCGCAGCTATCTCGAACTGATGTTCGATCCCAAGGTCAAGCCGGCCCTGCTCGGCCAGCTCGATCCCCTGCGCGATGTCCAGGTGGTGCCGCCCCTGGCCAGCCGCGACAGCGCGAAGTTTCTGAGTTTCCAGATGACCCAGGTGCGCGAAGGAGGCGCGGTAAAGGAACTTCTGGTGACGGTATTCGACGTCACCCATAAGGTACTGCTCGAGCGCGAACTCGCCGCCACCCAGGAAGCGGCCCGCAGCGATGTGGAAGATCTGATCCGGGTGCTGGGGCACGAGCCGGTGCTGCTTCAGGATTTCCTGGTGGGTGCGCGGGCGCGCCTTGCGGACCTGAATCAGTCGATGCGCGAAGCGGGGCGCCGGCCCGGGGCGTTCCTGGAGCTCGTGCAGGAGGCGGCCCGCCTGGTCCACAGTATCAAAGGAGAGGGCGCGGCCCTGAGCTTGATGGCCGTCTCACGCCAGCGCACCTGATGGAAAACACCTTGGCGCCACTGCTCAACCGGCCGGACCTGGCGGGCGAAGACCTGATTCCCGTGGTGCTGGAGCTCTCCCGGGTACAGGAACAGATCGAGCGCCTGTACCGTGTGTTCGAGCGCATGGGCAAGCTGGCCCGCGCGCAGGCGCCTGAAGGGCCGCGGGTGGTGGAAGCCATGGTCGACAACCTGCGCTCGCTTGCCCAGCGGGTGGCGAAGTCGCTCGGCAAGGAAGTCCACCTGACCACACACATTGCCGGCGATCTGATCCCGATGGAGGTCACCCACGTGCTGTCGGCGAGATCGCCAACCAGATGTCAGGCTACGCACGCCGGCATTTCGGCGACAGCATGGAAATATCGCCGCCGCGGGTCCTGACCGAGCGGCCGGCGCCCCCGGCCGGCGAAGCGGATGCCGTTCCCTTCGTGATCCCGATGGCCTGGGAGCGCTACGAGGCGCATCTGGTGGTCCGGATGCACTTCAAGGCCTGACCGCAGGTGTCACTCAACCGTCACACGTTTTTCATGGTTCTGTCATCAGCCAGAGCCAGACTCGCCCTGTCTGTTACCTATGGAGATGAATGACATGAAACTGGTTCTCGCTTCCCTCGCCCTGGCTGCACTGGCCGGCTGTGCCACCCAATCCGCACCGGTCGGCATGGCTCCCGGCAAATTCGTGAGCTTCGCCTGCGCCGACGGCAAGACCTTCAGCGCCCGGGCTGCCGAGGGCGGCGCCTCGGTGCGCGTTCGCTCCATGCACGGCTCCGCGGAACTCGACCGCAAGGGCGATGGCGTCTATGAGGGCGACGGCTACAAGCTCGTGACCCAGGGCGCCGAAGGCGTCACCCTGATGCACGACGGCAAGCCGCAGGGCAAGAACTGCAAAGCCGCGGCCTGAGAAAACGCTGTCACGAAACCGTCACAAGACCGACATAAAGTCCCTCCTATCCGCAGTAACCCTTACTTCAAGGATCACGCCATGAACAAGTTCATCCTCCAATCGATGCTGGCCACGTCGGCCTTCGCGTTCCTGGGCGCCGCCGCACTGCCGGCCGCGGCCCAGGTCGTCAAGATCGACGGTTCCAGCACGGTCTACCCGGTCACCGAGGCCGTTGCCGAAGAGTTCCAGAAGGCCAACAAGGGCCTGAAAGTCACCGTCGGCGTGTCCGGCACTGGCGGCGGCTTCAAGAAGTTCTGCCGCAACGAGACCGACATCTCCAATGCGTCGCGCCCGATCAGCAAGTCCGAAATGGAAGACTGCAAGAAGGCCGGCGTCGAGTATTACGAGTTGCCGGTGGCGTTCGACGCGCTTACTGTGGTCATCAACCCCAAAAACACCTGGCTGAAGCAGGCTACCGTGGCCGAGCTCAAGAAGATGTGGGAACCGGCGGCCCAGGGCAAGGTCACCCGCTGGAACCAGGTCAACCCGGCCTGGCCCGACCAGCCGATCAAGCTGTTCGGCGCCGGCTCCGATTCCGGCACCTTCGATTACTTCACCGAAGCGATCGTCGGCAAGTCCAAGTCGAGCCGGGGCGACTTCACCGCGTCGGAAGACGACAATGTGCTGGTGCAGGGCGTGGCCGGCGACGTGAACGCCATCGGCTACTTCGGCTATGCCTACTACGCCGAGAACATGAACAAGCTCAAGGCGCTGCCCATCGTCGAGAAGGATGGCAAGCCGGCGGTGTCGCCCAGCGAAGCCACGGTGCTGAACGGTACCTACCAGCCGCTGGCCCGCCCGATTTTCATCTACGTCAATGCAAAGTCGATTGCCAAGCCCGAAGTCAAGAAGTTCGTGGACTTCTACATGACCAGCGGCGCCAAGATGGCCAAGGAAGTGAAGTACGTGCCGCTGCCTGCCGACGCCTACAAGACGGCGTCGGACCACATTGCCAAGGGCAAGAAGGGCACCGTGTTCGGCGGCAAGAACGAAATCGGCATCACGATTCCCGAACTGCTCAAGCGCGAAGCCACGATGTAATCGCACCCCGGAAGGCCAGCCTGCGCGGATCCCACCTGCAGGCTGGCCTCCTTTCGTTTTCCGGACGCACTTTATTCAAAAACTACAATGAGCGCCATCACCACTCCGGATCGCATCGTGCCCACTGTCCCCGTGACTGGCGAAGCGCGGCTGGCCGAGCTCGCCCGGATGAAGGCGTCTCGCAAGCGCAAGGACAAGCTGATCGAGGCCGTGCTGCTGATGGCAGCTTGCGTCTCGGTCTTCACCACGCTGGCCATCGTCTACATCCTGGTCAAGGAATCGCTGGTCTTCTTCAGCAATGTGCCGCTGTGGACCTTCCTGACCGACAAGCAGTGGACACCGCTGTTCGACGATGCCCATTTCGGCATCGCCGTACTGCTGTCGGGGACGCTCAGCAGCTCGCTGGTCGCGCTCTCGATTGCCATACCGCTGGGCACCATCATCGCGATCTACCTGTCGGAGTTCGCGGGCTACCGCACGCGCGAGATTCTCAAGCCCGTGCTCGAGTTGCTCTCGGGAATCCCGACCATCATCTATGGCTTCTTCGCCTTGCTGGTGGTCACGCCGCTGATCCAGCAGATCTACCCCGGCCTGCCGACCTTCAACATCCTGTCGGCGGGCATCGTGATGGGCATCATGATCATTCCCTACGTCTCGTCGCTGTCCGAGGACGCGATGCGCGCCGTTCCCATGAGCCTGCGGGAAGGCGCCTACGCCATGGGCTCCACCCGCTTCCAGACGGCCACGCGCGTGGTCGTACCGGCTGCCTTTTCCGGCATCGCTTCGGCCTACATCCTGGGCATTTCGCGCGCCGTGGGCGAGACCATGATCCTGGCGGTGGCCGCGGGCATGCAGCCGAATCTCACGCTCAATCCCCTGGAGCCCGCCGCCACCATCACCTCGTACATCGTCCAGGTGGCGCTGGGCGACCTGCCGCACGGAAGCGTCGGCTACCAAACCATCTTCGCTGCCGGCCTGACCTTGATGTTGCTCACGCTGATGTTCAACCTGCTGGGCTACTGGCTGCGCCGCAAGTTCCGCGAGGCCTACTGAAATGACGGATCACGCACTCCTGTCCCCCGCCCAGAAGACCGCCAAGCTGCGCGGCATCATCCGCTCCCACAAGCGCTGGGACGTTGTTTTCGGTGTGGTGGGCATGGCCGCCATGGCCGTGGGCATCCTCACGCTGGTGGCGCTGTTCGTACAGATGGCCATCGACGGCTTCCCGCGCCTCACCTCCGAGTTCTTCACCAGCTTTCCTTCGCGCCGCGCGGGTCAGGCCGGCATTCTGTCCGCCTGGGTCGGCTCGCTGCTGGTCATGCTGGTCACGGCCCTGTTCGCAATTCCGGTCGGAATCGCCAGCGCCATCTACCTGGAAGAGTACGCGCGCAAGAACTGGTTCACCGACATCATCGAGATCAACATCACCAACCTGGCGGGGGTGCCGTCCATCGTCTACGGCCTGCTGGCGCTGGGCCTGTTCGTCTACACCTTCGGCTTCGGGCAGAGCATCCTGTCGGCCGGGTTGACGCTGGCTTTGCTGATCCTGCCCATCGTCATCGTCGCGACCCGCGAAGCGCTCAGGGCCATCCCGCAGACCGTGCGCGAAGGGGCCTATGCCTGCGGCGCGACCAAGTGGCAGGTCTGTAGCGACCACCTCATTCCCTACGGCATGCCGGGCATCCTGACGGGTGTGATCATCGGGCTGTCCCGCGCCATCGGCGAGACCGCACCGATCATCACCATCGGCGCTTTGACCTTCATTGCCTTCCTGCCGCCGCTGCCCTTCGTGGGGGATACGGCCGCAGGTCCGCTGGATTGGCTGTTCTCGCCCTTCACCGTGATGCCGATCCAGATCTTCAACTGGACTTCGCGGCCTGACCCCGCCTTCCACGCCAACGCCGCGGCCGCCAGCCTGGTGCTGGTCCTGCTGACCCTGGGCATGAACGCCATGGCCATCTGGTTGCGCTATCGGCTGCGCAAGAACATCAACTGGTGAGCGAAAGAAGAAATCAATCCATGCCCTCCACGCTGACACTGCCGGAAAACGCACCGCGGCTCAAGGCCCAGTCGAAAGACCTGGACTTCTACTATGGCGACTTCAAGGCGTTGAAGTCCATCACCATGCCGGTGTACGAGAACAAGGTGACTGCGCTCATCGGACCCAGCGGCTGCGGCAAGTCGACCTACCTGCGGTGCTTCAACCGCATGCACGACCTGTACCCCGGCCATCGCTACGACGGCAAGATCGAACTGCACCCCGACAACGTCGACCTGCTGGATCCGTCCGTGGACCCGATCGAGGTGAGGATGCGCATCTCGATGGTGTTCCAGAAGCCCAACCCCTTTCCCAAGTCGATCTTCGAGAACGTCGCCTACGGCCTGCGCGTGCGCGGCGAGAAGTCGGCCAGCTACCTCGAGGACAAGGTCGAGGCGGCGCTCAAGGGCGCGGCGATCTGGAAGGAAGTCGAGAACCGCCTGGACGAGCTGGCGGTCAATCTCTCCGGCGGCCAGCAGCAGCGCGTATGCATCGCCCGTGCCCTGGCGACCGACCCCGAAATCGTGCTGTTCGACGAGCCCACGTCGGCACTGGACCCGATCGCGACCGGCGCCATCGAGGAGCTCATCACCGAGATCAAGAACCGGGTCACCGTGCTGATCGTCACCCACAACATGCAACAGGCCGCGCGGGTCTCGGACTACGTTTCCTACATGTACCTGGGCGAGCTCATCGAGTATGGCGTGACCAACGACATCTTCATGAAGCCCAAGCGCCAGGAGACCGAGGACTACATCACCGGGAGGTTCGGATGACGGACAAACATCTATCCAGCCAGTTCGACAGCGAGCTCAGCGGCGTTTCCACCCGTGTCATGGAGATGGGCGGCGTGGTCGAGTCGCAGATCCGTACCGCGGTCTACGCCCTGGCGCAATTCAACGGCGAGGCCGCCGACCAGGTGATGGAGACCGAGGCGCGCGTCAACCTCATGGAAGTGGAGATCGATCGCGAGCTGTCGTCGATCATCGCCCGGCGCCAGCCCACCGCGCGAGACCTGCGCCTCCTGATCGCCATCTCCAAGACCACGGCCAACCTGGAGCGGGCAGGGGACGAGGCCGCCAAGATCGCCCGCATGGTGAAGTCGATCATCGGCAGCGGGGCGGCGCGCAACCTGCCGGCGTCCGAGCTGAGCATCGCCGCCGACCTGGCCTCGGGCCTGCTGCGCAAGGCGCTCGATGCCTTCGCCCGGCTCGACGTCAATGTAGCGGTGTCCATCCTGAAAGAAGACGATGCGATCGACAAGGAGTTCGACGGTTTCGTGCGCAAACTCATCACCTACATGATGGAAGACCCGCGCACCATCTCCGCCAGCCTGGACCTGCTGTTCCTGGCAAAGGCCATCGAACGCATCGGCGACCACGCCAAGAACATCGCCGAATTCATCATCTATGTCGTCAAGGGCGCGGACATTCGCCATGCGTCCATGGAGCAGATCGAGTCGGTCGTCCGCTAAAGCCTGTTCGCCATCCCATCATGAAGAACCTGCCCCGGGTGCTGATCGTCGAAGACGAGCCCTCCATCGCGGAACTGATCGCGGTCAACCTGCGCCACAACGGGCTGCAGCCGGTGTGGGTCGAGGACGGCGCCGCCGCGCAGCGCGAACTGGACGCCGTCCTGCCCGACGTGATCCTGCTGGACTGGATGCTGCCCGGACAAAGCGGCCTGCAGCTGGCGCGCAAGTGGCGCGGCGATGTCCGCACGAAGGGGATTCCCATCCTCATGCTCACGGCGCGCGGGGACGAACCCGACAAGGTGGCGGGCCTGGATGCCGGTGCCGACGACTACATCACGAAGCCGTTTTCCACCCAGGAATTGCTGGCACGCATCCGCGCCGTGCTGCGTCGGCGCGCCCCCGAGCAGGTCAGCGACAGTGTGGCCATCGGTGCGCTGGTGCTCGACGGGGCGACGCACCGCGTGACGTGGCACGGCCAGCCGCTGAAGGTCGGGCCGACCGAGTTCAAGATGCTGCACTACCTCATGAAGCATCCCGAGCGCGTGCACAGCCGCTCGCAACTGCTGGACAAGATCTGGGGCGACCACGTCTTCATCGAGGAACGCACGGTCGATGTGCATGTCAAGCGGCTGCGCGAGTCGCTGGGGGGCGCCGGCGCGATGATCGAGACCGTGCGCGGGGCCGGATACCGGTTGGCCGCGCAGGCGTCCACCGCCAGCGGCGCGCCAGCCTAGCTGCGCACATGGCCTCGCGGTTCTTCAGTTTCCTGTGCTGGCAGCTGGGCGGTGGCCTGGTGGGCTGGTGGCTGGCACACGACAAGGGCGCAATGGGCGGGATCGTGGCCGCAGCGCTGGGCTGGCTCGCGTTGGATAGCGCGCGCGGTGCCCGCGTGCTCGCGTGGCTCAGGCGTGCCGACATGACGGGCATTCCTTCGGTGGCAGGCCTGTGGGCCGAAGTGGTCGATCGCGCTCGCCGGGCGCTGCGCCTGCGCGAGCAGGAAGCCGCGGAATCCGCGCGCCGGCTGCAGGAATTTCTGTCCGCCATCCAGGCCTCGCCCAATGGCGTGGTGCTGCTCGACCCGCACGGACGGATCGAATGGTCGAACCAGACGGCGGCCGAACAGTTCGGCTTCGACCTGCAGCGGGACATGATGCAGCAGATCGCGAATCTCGTGCGTGACCCGGCGTTCACCGCCTACTACCAGAGTGCCGGCGACCAGGAGATCGTCATCGCGGGCCCGCGCAGCTCACCGTCCAGGCCGGCCAAGCTGTCGGTTCAACTGCATCCGTACGGGGAAGGCCGCAAGCTGCTGCTGTCGCGCGACGTCACGGCTGTGGAACAAGCCGACGTCATGCGCCGGGATTTCGTGGCCAATGTCTCGCACGAAATCCGCACGCCGCTGACGGTGCTGGCCGGCTTTGTCGAGACCTTGCAGAATCTGCCGCTGGACGATGAGGAGCGGGCTCGCTATCTCGGTCTCATGTCCCAGCAGGCCCATCGCATGCAGACGCTGGTGAATGACCTGCTGACGCTGTCGCGGCTCGAAGGCAGCCCCTTGCCCGGCGTGGGCGAGTGGACGCCGGCGGCCGTGCTGATGGCCCAGTGCCAGCAGGAGGCACAGGGGCTGTCGGCGGTGCTGGGCAAGGTGCATGCGCTGATTTTCGAGCCGGCGCCGGCCGTCGAAATCTCCGGCTCGCCCCATGAACTGCAAAGCGCGCTGTCCAACCTGGTGAGCAACGCCGTGCGCTACACACCGGCGCGGGGTTCCATTCATGTGCAGTGGGGGCAGCTCGCCGACGGCCGCGGCGAATTCTCGGTGCGCGACAGCGGGCCGGGCATCGCGCCTGAGCACATTTCGAGATTGACCGAGCGCTTCTACCGCGTCGACCGCAGCCGTTCGCGCGAGACGGGCGGCACCGGCCTGGGATTGGCCATCGTCAAGCACGTGGTGCAGCGGCATGGCGCCGAACTGAAGATCGACAGTACACCCGGTGCGGGGTCGACGTTCGCGATCGAATTCCCGGCCGGCCGGCTGCGCGTCCTCAGCCGCGATACGACCGCACCGCACGCCAAAGAATTGCCGGCAGGATAAGACCCAGCAGCGCCAGGGCGACGGCGCCCCCGGCCCAGAAGGCGGCGGGCGAGTTCTGAGCCTGCCAGGGCCCGATGTCCCGGTAGGCAAGCGCGTAGCCGCCGGCCAGGCCGACACCCCACAGCAACAGGCAGTAGGCGATCAGCGGAGTCACCGCGACGCGGTAGCAGCGCAGCACGAAGACGCACAGCGCCTGCGCCGCATCGCCGATGTGGTAGACCGCCAGCCAGGCCAGCAGGCCGGCAGCCAGCGCCACCACCTCGGGATTGCCGGAGTACACCGAAGCGATCTGCCAGCGGCCGAGAGCCACGGCGGCCGCCAGCACCAGCGCAGCCCCCAGCCCCAGCTTGAACCCGGTGCGGATTGCCAGGCGGGCCCGCCGCGCATCGTCCGCGCCCAGCCAGTAACTGACGCGCGCGCTGGTGGCGATGGCCAGGGAAAGCGGCACCATGTACAGCACGGCGGCGAGGTTGGCCGCGACCTGGTGGGCGGCCGACGCGAGTGTGCCTTGGCGCGCTATGAAGAGAGCCATCAGCGTGAACGAGGTGACTTCGACCATCACGGCCAGGCCGCCCGGCACGCCCAGCCGCGCGAAATCGCCGATGGCACGCCAGTCGGGCCGCTCGAGCGGGCGCCAGATGCCATAAGGACGGTAAAGCGGCTGGGTACGCAGCAGCCACACGGCGCCGCCGAGGAACAGGTAATTGACGATGACGGTGGCCCAGGCGCAGCCGACGGCGCCCAGCGCGGGCATGCCCAGGCCGCCGAAAACCAGCCAGACCGTCAACGGAATTTTCACCAGCAGCGACATGGCCTGCAGCCAGGTCACGAGGAGTGGCTTGCCCAGGCTTTGGTTGAGCGTGCTGTACATGCGAAACAACAGGGCCGGCGGCAAGGCCAGTGCCAGCACCGCCAGGTAACGGGTCACCTCGCCTTGAAGACCGGCAGGCACTTCGGTCCAACGCAGCAGCGCGCCGGGAAACAGCAGACCCAAGCCACCCGCGGCCATGCCGAGGGCGCCCAGGTACAGGGCCTGGCGCACCGACCGGCCCAGGTCTTCATGGCGCCGCGCGCCGTGCAGCTGCGCCCAGGTGGGGAGCAGGGCCTGCAGCATGCCCATGAGGGCGACGAAGACGCTGATGTAGACGGCCGAGCCGACCGAGAGCGCGGCGAGCGCGTCTTCGGAAAAGCGTCCCGCGACGATCGTGTCGGTCACGCCGAAGGCCATGACGGCCAGCTGGCCCACGAGTACGGTCCCGGCATGCCGGGCAATGGTGCGCAATTCGGTCAAGGATGCAGCTGCGCCGTGATCAGCGGACTTTTTGGTAGAGCAGCACGTTGTCGTTGGCATCGGCTGGACGGCGGACACTGGAGACGAGTTGCCAATGGCGCATGTCCAGCCCCACGGTCATCGCGGGCTGCAGCTGGGCGGCGGCGATGAGCCACGGGCAGCTACCGAGGCGGCTGGCATGGCGCAGGTCCATCTGCCCGTGATAAGCGAATGCCGCGATCTGCGCCCGGCTCAGGCCGAAGATCTCGACGCAGCCGGGCTGGGTCATGTGCCTTTTCACGCCGCTGACGACCGGTGCGTAGCTGCGGGCGTAGTCGAGCACCGGCAGCCACAGGGTCATCAGCAGCAGCCAGCACAAGGCCGCGCCGCCCGCCGGCAGCACCAGGCTTTTCCAGATCACCACGCGGTGCCGGCCGGTGCGCCACCTCACCAGCCACGCCCAGGCCGCCGTCGCCGCCAGCGCCGCCGAGAAAGCCAGTACCGAAAAGCTCGGCTCGAACCCGGGCGCCAGCTTGGCGACGTTGGCGGCGGGCTTGGCGGGAACGCCGGTTTGCATGGACACCCAGACCACCCAGATCACCAGTGCGCAGCCGCTGAAAAACAGCAGGGTGAACCAGTCGATCAGCGCGGCGACGCTTCGCCCGAGCGTCGGCAGCGAAAACGCTGCGAGCGCGGCAAGCGCCGGCAGCGCCAGCAGCAGCGAGCGTTCGGACGAAGGCGTGACCCAGGTGGTCACCACCGCGACCAGCACGAACCAAAGCGGGATGGCGACGTGGCGGCTGGTCAGCTGGCGGCGCCAGCGCCACAAGGTCCACAGCGCCAGCGGCCAGGCCGGCCAGGTGAACCAGAGCATCAACCGTCCGAGCGAACGCCAGTCGCGCGCCCGCCCGCTTTCGCCCAGGCGCCAATGCAAGAGGTCCAGCTTCCACGCCAGGGCAGCGGTCACCAGGAGCGCCGCGACCATGATGGCGGCCGTTTTCCAGGGCGCGGTCTGGCTTGCGTCGCTGCGTGCATCGCGGTCGAGCATTGCGATCGCCAGGATGCCGGCACCGAATAGCAGCGCCATGGCCGGCGCGCCGCTGAGCGCCAGGCACGGCAATCCCAAAGCCAGGCCCAGCGCTCCCTCCAGCGGCCGCCACTGCAGCGCCGCGATCGCATAGAAGCAGAGCGCGGTGAAGCCCACTTGGGCCAGTGACGGTGTGGTTTCGTGCGACAGCTGGGCCAGCCCCAGGCAGGCGATCAGCGCGAGCAGGCCGCCATCGGCCATGGCTCGTGCGTAATCGGCGGGGTCTGCCTCGCCGCCGAAGGCGAACGGCACGGGCTGCGCCTGACGGCTGCGGGCCAGGTGGTAGACGCCATGCCAGGTGGCGACCAGCGTGAGCGCCAGCAGCAGGACGAAAGGCAGGCGCACCGCCAAGTCGGCGGGCACCCAGGACGGCGCGAGCTGGATCGCCCATGCCCCCAGCCAGTAGGGGAGCAGTGCGCCGAATTCCGGCGGCTGCCCAAGCAGCGTCGGCGCCATCCAGGAAGAAGCGCCCCGGGCCAGCTCGAACATTTGCCCGAAGCCGGCGATGTCGGCGTTCTTCCAGGGTTCGCGGCCCACGAAGCCGGGCACGACGTAGGCCAGGCAGAACAGCAGGAGCACGACTCTCGGGAGCCGGCGTACGGCCTCTTGAGTGACGATGGCAGGGGTCGGCTGATTCACGCGGGCAATTATGAGGCCCCTACGCTTGCGGCAAAGCCGCTGCGCTGCCCCGAGGGGGCGTTCGCGTCCAGGGGCGGCCCGTCGACGCGGAGGCCTTGGCAAAACAAAGGCAGCGCGGTCACCCGGGCTGCCTCTGATGCGTAGAACGCGGCTTACTTGGCGGCGGTCTTCTCGGCCTCTTCGGCCTTGGCGCCGGCCGGCTTGCCGAACTTCTTGAAGAACTTGTCGACGCGGCCGCCCATGTCGTTCACCGACTTCTGGGTACCGGTATAGAACGGGTGCGACTCGCTGGAAGTGTCCAGCTTGAACAGCGGCAATTCGCGGCCGTCTTCGGTCTTGCCCATTTCCTTGGTGTTTACGCAGGAGCGGGTGACGAACTTGAAGCCGTTCGACAGGTCCACGAACAGGACGTCGCGGTAGCCGGGGTGAATGCCTTCTTTCATGATCTTCCTTTGAATCGTTGCGGAAGCCGGATCAGACTGTCTGAGCTACTTTCCGCAGAAAAGCCTGCAATTATAGCGTGCGAGAACAGACGGGTCAGCCGCCGCGCCGCATCATGTCGAAGAACTCGACGTTGCTCTTCGTAGCCTTCATCGACTTCAGGACCATTTCCATCGACTCGATCTCGTCCATGTTGTACATGAACTGGCGCAGGATGCGGGTCTTCTGCAGGATCTCGGGAGCCAGCAGCAGCTCTTCGCGGCGGGTGCCGCTGCGGTTGAGCTGGATGGAGGGGAACACGCGCTTTTCGTACAGGCGCCGGTCCAGGTGGATTTCGCTGTTGCCGGTGCCCTTGAACTCTTCGAAGATCACTTCGTCCATGCGGCTGCCGGTATCGATCAGCGCGGTGGCGATGATGGTCAGGGAGCCGCCTTCTTCGACGTTCCGCGCCGCGCCCAGGAAGCGCTTGGGGCGCTGCAGGGCGTTGGAGTCCACGCCGCCGGTCAGCACCTTGCCGGAGGACGGCACCACGTTGTTGTAGGCGCGGGCCAGGCGGGTGATCGAATCCAGCAGGATCACCACGTCCTTTTTCAGTTCGACCAGGCGCTTGGCGCGCTCGATCACCATTTCGGCCACGTGCACGTGGCGGGCGGCGGGCTCGTCGAAGGTGGAGGCGATGACCTCGCCCTTCACCGAACGCTGCATTTCGGTCACTTCTTCCGGCCGCTCGTCCACCAGCAGCACCATCATGTGGATGTCGGGGTAGTTGGCCGCGATGGCATGCGCCATGTGCTGCATCATCACCGTCTTGCCGCTCTTGGGCGGGGCCACCAGCAAGGCGCGCTGGCCCTTGCCGATCGGCGCGATGATGTCGATGATGCGGCCGGTGACGTTCTCTTCGCCCTTGAAGTTATCGCGCTCCAGCTTCATCTGCTCCTTGGGGAACAGCGGCGTCAGGTTCTCGAACATCACCTTGTGCTTGTTCTGCTCGGGCGGGCCGTCGTTGACCTTGTCCAGCTTGGTCAGGGCAAAGTAGCGCTCGCCGTCCTTGGGCGTGCGCACTTCGCCTTCGATCATGTCGCCGGTGTGCAGGTTGAAGCGGCGCACCTGGCTGGGCGAGATGTAGATGTCGTCGGTGCTGGCCGTGAAGCTGGTGTCCGGGCTGCGCAGGAAGCCGAAGCCGTCGGGCAGTATCTCCAGCACGCCGTCCGCAAACACCTGCTCGCCGGCGCGCGCGCGCTTCTTGATGATGGCGAACATCAGCTCCTGCTTGCGCATGCGGCCGGTGTTTTCGATCTCAAGCTCTTCGGCTTGCTTGAGGACTTCGGACACATGAAGTGCCTTGAGTTCGTTCAGGTGCATGGAGTTACCCCTTGCGGAGTTCTTGTTGGATCTGGGGGAGGTTGTGAGCGAGGCGAGAAATATGCCTCACGAACCGGGAACTCGAACTGGCCCGTCTGCAAGTGGCGGATCAGCGAACTAAAGGGGATTATGCAGCAAAAAACAATCAGAAGGGCGCGGCCCTTGCGGCCGCGTTCTCACCTTGCTTACGCCAATTGCTGGTCGATGAAGGCGGTCAGCTGCGCCTTGCTCATGGCGCCCACCTTGGTGGCGGCGAGTTGCCCGTCCTTGAACAACATCAGGGTGGGGATGCCGCGGATGCCGAACTTCGCGGGGATGTCGCGGTTTTCGTCGACGTTCATCTTCGCGATCTGGAGCCGGTCCTGGTAGGTCGCCGAAACTTCATCCAGGATGGGCGCGATCATCTTGCAGGGGCCGCACCATTCGGCCCAGTAATCCACCAGCACCGGTTTGCCGGCCTTCAGGACGTCCGCTTCGAACGTTGCATCGGAGATGTGCTTGATCAGGTCGCTGGCCATGGTGATGGTTCCTTTGGAAGGGCCTTTTGAAGGCGTTGGACGGAGCCGCTGCTGACGCAAGGGCCGGTGCAAGTACAGTCAGGGAATTGTGACAGAAACCAAGTCCCCGCGTCGGGTATGGACGACGCCTCCCATGCTATGGTTGCAATAGCACAAACCCATCACGCACTACGGCTCTGGCAGGACCTGATGAGTTCCATCCGGTCCCTGATCGGGCAACGTCACGCCCATCCGGCGCGCACCGTCGTGCTGCTTCCGTACGTGCAATTGATGCCGGTCGCCAAGCGGCTCTGGGCGCAGGAAATGCAGGACGGCTTCGCCCCCCGGTTCGAGACCACCATGGATTGGGCCGGCCGGGCCGGCTTCGCCCCGGGGGATGACGATCTCAGCTTCGACATGGGCCGCGACCTGCTCACCGCGCGAACCTGGCTGGACCGCGCGGGCTTGGGCGCTCGCGGCGAGATGCTGGCCGGGCGGCTCGTCGACGCGGCGTGGCAACTGGGCGCGCTCGCCGGTGCGGTCGCGCCCGCCGATCGCGCGGCATGGGCGG
>JACDFR010000116.1 GCA_013815685.1 Ramlibacter sp. | reverse complement strand
ACCCATACTCCTCATTCTGCGGCTCAATTTCGATGATCGTTACATCATCGGGCAGCACGCCGAACTGCTTGCACACGATCAAAAGGTTTTCCAGACTGATGACGCCGGTGATTGCTTCCCCGACGCAGGCCTGTATGCCAGCCTCATCAGGCATCTTTCCATCCCAGGCATACACCTCCAGCGTTCCCGGCTTGCGCCCGCGATTGGCTGCGCTGACGAGTATGAGCTTGTCGAATTTTACAGGATATTCTTCGAGCCACTGGTAGATCATGACGGGCCCGAAATTGAGGTCTTCGACATGGACGTGAGCGGGCCAACTCATCTCGGCCATTTTGCCATACAACACGCGACCGAAGGACATGTCGCTCATGTTGGAATAGCCGATGCCTGAAACTAAAACCATCATATCAACGGCGGAACACCGAATGCGGAGTGAATGTACGCTATTTTATCAACCGTTTTCCGCATTCTGCAACAATGGCTAACCCTCAGCCGAGCAGGCGCAGGTGTTGACCTCGCGCACGATCTCGCGCTCGCCGCCGTAGATGTGCGTCGTGCAGGGCATACAAGGGTCGAAGCTGCGGATGGCGCGAAGCATATCAACACCGGTGAAGTCCGAGTCCTTGTCGAAGTCTTCGAGGATCGGCGTGTTCAGCACGGCCTCTTCGTAGGGGCCGGGGTTGCCGAACGGGTCTTTCGGCGAAGCGTTGAAGGTCGAGGGCGTGACAATCTGGTAGTTTGTGATTGCGCCCTTGTCGAGTGTGAGGTGGTGTGAGAGATAGCCGCGCCCCGCGCCCCAGAAGCCGACGCCGCGACGCTCGCCCATCGGCACCTCGAACTTCGTGCTCACTTTGTCTTCGCCGCGGCGCAAGAGATCGAAGGCTTTCAAGACCATCGTGTACGCCATCATCAGGTTGTAGCCCATGCAGTAGGCGCGCGCGCGGTTGCGCTCGAAGGCGTTCCACACTGTCGGGATTTTCCACTCGAAGTTCATCTCGCGCAGCATCGTCTTCGGCATGTGGAATTTTAGACTGTGCCCGGTGGCTTCCATAAAATCGTTTTTCGGCATCAAGCCGGCGGCAGCGGTTGTCCAGATGCGCGCGTAGCACCCGGCTTCGACTACCTGCCGGTCCCAGCGCGGCGCGGTGTCCCACGTATAGCGATCCTTCCAACTCTCCTTCGACGGCTTCGGCAGCGTCTCCTTATTCCACGGGTGGTTCGGCGAAAGCGGCGCGCCCAACGGGTCGGTCATGTACTTCTGTTTGCCGTTCTGATTCCAGTCTTCATAGTAAGAATGCTCGACGAACTCTTCGAGGCCGAGATTGATCTGCTGAAGTTTGGTCGTGACCAGCTTGCCATCAATGACCACGCCCGGAGTCGCCCAACGCTTCTCGCCCCACTCGTTGCAACGCTCGTAACTCGCGTCGTAGGAGTTCTCGTCGTCCCACATCCCCAGATCGATCAAGTTGGCCGGGAGCGCGCCGACTTTTTTGTATTCGGGGTTGTACTCGTAGAAGAAATCGGTGAGATCGTCCCAGAGCAGGATCATCCGCTTCGTCCAGTCGGCCATCTTTTGCAGGCGGGTGTAGGTCTCGTTGAAGTCTGTGAGCGTCACCGTCGAAGACATGCCGCCTGGCACTACGGTTTGCGGGTGCGGGTACTTGCCGAAGAGTACCGAGTAGGCTTCGCGCGGTACGCGCGTCATTTTCAAACCATCAAGGTAGAGTTTGCCGGAGAGCGGGTTGAGGCCCTTCATGATGTCGCCGATGGTCTTGAACTGATGTACTTCGGCGTTCGCGGCTTCAGTCACCTGCGCCTTCTCCCACATCGCGGGGTTGGTCGCCTGAACGACGACTTGCGAATAATCGGGGCCGGCGAGCAGGAAGAGATGCAGCGGGTGGTCGTATAGGAAATCGAGCGCGAGCGCGAGGTTGCGCAGCACCGTGCCGAGCGGCGGCGGCGAGATGCCGAACGCCATTTCAATCGCCTCGCACGCGGCGGTCGAGTGGACGCCGCCGCAGACGCCGCAGGCGCGGCTCGAAATGTAGATCGCGTCGCGCGGGTCGCGCCCCTTCAAGATCACTTCGTAGCCGCGAAAGAGCGTCGCCACCGAGTTGGCTTCGAGAAACTTGCGCTCTTTCAGATCAGCCACCGCGTGAAACGAGAGCGCGCCCGCGACGCGCGTCACCGGAGAGATCGAGACATCTTTGATGTGCCCGTTCCGCGCCATCATCTCTTTGAGCTTGTCGCGGTTGATTTCGCCGCGTTGGTAGCCGTAAGGGTCAACCACGCCGCCTTTGAGTTGCGCGTTGCCCTGCGCGTCAAACTCGATGGGAAGATTTTTGAAACACATTCGTTAGCTCTCCGTTGCT
>JACDFR010000014.1 GCA_013815685.1 Ramlibacter sp. | reverse complement strand
GCCGTGGCGGGAGTCGGTTCGGCGGTGGCTGCTGGGGCGCGCATGGCGCCTGGTGCTGCGCGTGCTGCCATCGGGGGGGGCGCCACCGCGGCACGGTCTGCAACTTCGATGGCCAGCGGCGCGAAATCGGCCTACCAGGCGGGCGCCGCCGCATCGGGCAGTGGTGGCGTGCGCGCGGCTGGTGCTGGCGTGGCCAACGTCGCGCGCAGCGGTGCCAGTACGGTGGGCCAGCGCATGGCCTCCGGCACCACGGCGGTCAAGGACGGTGTGGCGAGCTTTGTTGCCGAGGCGGCGGCACCTGCTGCGGCCAAGGTTGCCGACGCAAGCGAAGCCAGCAAACCGGCGACCGAGCCCGGATGGGCCAAGCAGATGCGCCGAAAGCAGCAGATAACGCACGCGGCCACGACGGCCGCGCACGCATTGCGCTCGGGCGATGCCGGCGGCAGTGGCGCCAGCCCGAGCCTGCATGACAGCTCGAATACCTGACTCAAATTCATGGGAGATCCAGATGCGATTCAAACGACCCCAGGTGCGGTACTCGGCGACACCCGAGTCCGTCACTCCCTACCAGGCCGCCGCGCAGGTCTGGGACGAGCGCATCGGCAGCGCGCGCGTGCAGGCAAAGAACTGGCGGCTGATGGCCTTCGGATGCCTGTCGCTTGCGCTGATCATGGCTGGCGGTCTCGTCTGGCGTTCGGCGCAGTCCATTGTCACGCCCTACGTGATCGAGGTGGACAACGCCGGCCAGGTACGCTCGGTCGGCGAAGCCGCCATGCCCTACAAGCCCAACGATGCGCAGATCGCGCATCACCTGGCGCGCTTCGTCACCGACGTGCGCTCACTGTCGATCGACCCGATCGTGGTGCGACAGAACTGGCTCGAAGCCTATGAGTACACGACAGACCGCGGTGCCGCGACGCTGAACGAGTACGCGCGGGCGAACGACCCCTTCTCGCGCATCGGGCAGAGCTCGGTGGCCGTGGAGGTCACAAGCGTGGTGCGGGCCAGCGACACGTCCTTCCAGGTCCGTTGGATCGAGCGCAGCTATGCCAACGGCTCGCCCTCAGGTACGGAGCGCTGGACGGCCGTGTTGTCCGTCGTGCTGCAGCCGCCGCGCACCGAGCAACGGCTGCGCAAGAACCCTCTGGGCATCTACGTCAACGGCCTGTCCTGGAGCCGTGAACTCGAAGCCACCGATGCAATGAAAGGAACACGGCCATGAACACACATCTCCGTAAATCCGTACTGCCGCTGAGCCTGCTGATCCTCGCTGGCTGCACCACGCAGGCCAAGCCGCCACCGACGATCTCACTGGACGAGCGGGTCGCCGTTGCCGCGCTGCCGCTGCCGGAACCGCCGAAGCCCATCGAGGTGATTGAAGTGCCGAAGCCCTTGCCGTTGCCCGAGCAGATGAAGGCACTGCCGAGCGAGTCCGACGCGAAGCTGGCACCGGAGCCCGTGGACGAAAGGCTCCGCGTTTCCCGCGCCAACATGGAGGCCCGGATCGCGCCTACACGCGAGGGGTATGTCAACGCGATCCAGGTCTGGCCCTACGCCGATGGTGCGCTGTATCAGGTCTACACCAGCCCTGGACGTGTGACCGTCATCGCCTTGCAGCAGGGTGAGGAGTTGGTGACTGTCTCGGCCGGCGACACGGTGCGCTGGATCGTCGGCGATACGGCCAGCGGGGCGGGTGCGACGCTGCGCGTGAATATCCTTGTGAAGCCCACGCGCATCGGACTGAAAACCAACCTGGTGGTGACGACCAACCGTCGTACCTACCTGCTCGAACTCTCATCGACTCCGCAGGCCTGGATGGCTTCTGTGTCCTGGGACTACCCGAAGGACCGGCTGCTGGCACTGCAGAAGCAGGCGCAGCAGGCCCAGGCCAGCGCGCTAGTAGAAACCGGCATGACCTTGGAGCAGATCAGGTTCCGCTACGCCGTCAGCGGTGACAGCCCGCCGTGGAAGCCGCTGCGCGCCTTCGACGATGGCGAGCGGGTGTATATCCAGTTCCCGGGCGGCATCGCGCAAGGCGAGTTGCCGCCGCTGTTCGTGATTGGGCCGCGGGGCGATGGGCAGCTGGTGAACTATCGCTTTCGCTCGCCGTACTACGTGGTGGACCGGCTGTTCGGTGCGGCCGAACTGCGGCTGGGCGGCGACAAAGCGCAAGTGGTACGCATCGAGCGCACGGACGGTGCGGGCGCGACGCGGAGGAACTGAGTATGAGCACGTCCCCCGATGCAGCGCCGGCCGCGACGCCGAAGGTCGATCCTGAAGCCGTGGCCTTGCGCGCTTCGCCGCGCCCCGTCACGCGCCTGAACCGCCGCATACTGACACTCGGTGCCGGCGCCCTGGCCGCTGCCGTGCTCGGTGGCACCCTGTGGTCGCTGCAGTCGAACAAGCGCCAGCGCAATCTCGCCGCCGAGCTGTACAACGTTGATCGCGTCTCGCGCGCCGAGAACCTGGACCGGTTGCCCAAAGACTATGCCGGGCTTTCGCCCGTGAAGCAGAGGCCGCCCGTGTTGGGCGAGCCGCTACCCGGAGACTTGGGGCCGGCTATGGTCAAGGCGCAGCAGCCGATGGAGATGCGCCCGCCAGGCGGTGGGGTTGATCCGGCGCAGGCCGAGCGGCTGGCGGCTGAAGAAGCTGCGCGGTCTTCTGTGTTCTTCCGAAGTGGTGCCAGCAGCGTCGGACCGAAGCCGGGCGCCGCGCCGGCTGCCGTCGATCCTTCGGCATCGGCTTCAGGCAATCAGCCGTTCAATCCGATGGGGACCGCTGCTTCCGCAGCGCAGCCCTCCGATCCGACGGCCGTGCAGAACCGGCAGGATCAAAAGGAGACGTTCATCGCGAAGGCGGGCGATGCTGTCACCCGCAATCCCGGCAGCTTGCAGTTGCCGGCATCGCCATATCAGGTGATGGCGGGCACGATCATCCCGGCGGCGCTGGTGACAGGGATCAACTCCGACCTGCCCGGGCAGGTCATCGCCAATGTGTCCGAGGCGGTCTACGACACCGCCACGGGACGCCATCTGCTGATCCCGCAGGGCTCGCGCCTGATCGGGCGCTACGACAGCCAGGTGGCCTTCGGCCAACGGCGCGTGCTGCTGGTGTGGACACGGCTGATCCTGCCGGACACGTCGTCCGTTGCGCTTGACCGTCTTCCCGGCATTGACCCTGCCGGCTACGCCGGACTCGAGGATGGCGTCGATTGGCATTGGGACCGCATCCTGGCCGGGGCTGCGCTGTCCACGCTGTTGGGCATCGGGGCCGAGCTGGCGGCACCTGAGAGCCGCGCCGATGGCAACCGCATCGTCATCGCTGGGCGTGAAAGCGCGCAGGAGACGGTGAACCAGGTCGGACAGGAGACCACGAAGCGCAATATGAGCATCCAGCCGACGCTGACGATCCGGCCGGGCTTCCCCATGCTGGTGATGGTCAGCAAGGACCTGGTGCTGCGGCCGTATCAGCCTTTGTTCTTTCAGCGGGGATCGTCGCAATGAGCGCGAACAAGCTCCGGCTGGGACCTTTGCCGAAGGCCGAGATCGTCAAGCTCACGGTTACTCTACCAGCCGAATTGAAGCAGCGCCTTGAGCGGTACGCGCAATTGCACAGCCAGGTCCATGGCGAGCCGGTCGATGCGGTCGCACTGATTCCGCACATGTTGGATGCGTTCATTGGGCGTGACCGAGAATTCCTCAAGCGCAGCCGCAACTGCGGCACCTTGTCAGGGCCGCCGTCTCCGCCAAGCACCTGAATGCTTCGGTGTTCCTACCTTCGATATCGGCTGTGCTACCGTGCTTGTCATGAAGAAAGCTGATGTGAAGGCGTCCGAGGCGGCCGCGTTGCTGGACAGGATCAAGATCCTTGCAGTTCAGGCGATGTTCTCGGACGATCAGCTGCCTGAAGCAACTGGTCCTTAAGGGCGGCAACGCGATGGCCCTGGTGCATCAAATCAGCGCCCGTGCCTCAGTTGACCTGGACTTTATTCGACTTTCGCATGATCGAGAAGCCGCGGGCAATTTCTGAGGACATGCGTCATTTCTGGGGCGGCTACGCCGTCGAATTCAAGCTGGCAAGTGCCGATGTGCTTGCGGAGCATCGCGGCGACTTGGAGGTCTTGCGCCGGCGCGCTGTGAACCTGGGCTGGGCACCAAGTTCCTGATTGACATCAGCCGCTTCGAGTATGTTGACGACAAGCAGCCAGTCGACTTCGAGGGCTACATGATCTATGTGTATTCGCCCGTGATGATCGTGTGTGAGAAGCTCCGCGCAATCTGCCAGGAACGCCTTCAGCACGCGCCACGAGCGCCCTCAATGGTCCGCCGCCTGACGGAAGATCGCGTGGGTGGGAGCGGCAATCGTGGCGCTCACCTGCGGCGCTATCGGCATGCTGGTTGCGGTGTTTCCCGCGGCGTGGGTGAACCTCTTCAGCAAGGACCCGGAAGTGCTTCGCGCAGGCGTCGTCTATTTGAGGACTGTCGCGCCGATCTACGCGCTCTCCGGCCTCGGCATGGCGCTCTATTTCGCCATGCAGGGAGTGGGGGAGGTCCTGCCCGCCGTGGGAGCGAACGCGCTTCGATTGTTGGTGAGCGCTGGCGGTGGGCTTGCCGCGGTATGGTTCTTCGACGCGGGCATCCTGGGTTTTTCGCTGGCCATTGCCGCAGGCTTCAGCGCTTATGGCTTGGGACGGCCTGGTGGTTTGAGCGTAGGTGCGGCCGGCACATGTCCGGACGTGCCTGGCCGCGCGATGCCCGCCGGAGACAAGCTGGAGGCCAAGGGCACGTTTAAGGTGGCCAAAGGCACTAAGGGCATCGCGTCGGTGACGCTCGCAGGCAAGTCGGGGGCAACCGCGCGGTTTGAAATCAAGTGAACCTCCGGCGCTGGACACACGCGGGCGCCTGCGCCTCGTTCCTGCTAGGCGCAGAATTCACCGGCTGGGCGACGGGTAGACTCCCACGCGCCATTTCCGGCGCCCCGCTAAAGCCCGGCTGGCTGAATCGAATACAAGTCTTGCGCTCGAAAAGGGCGACTTACGTCACCGAAATCACGTGCGCCAATACCAGCCAAACCTGCCGATTTGTTGCTGACGTGTTGCGCAGCGAAACCGCCCGTGATAGCGTTGCGCGCAAACACAGAGGGGAGATTCCATGCGGCGCTTCTTGCGAGACCAGGATTTTTCTGCGTTGTCCCTGCGCGATTTGCTTGATGCGCGAGACCATTACGCCGTTCATCTTGCCAACCTTCCGAATGTTCTTGGCACTGCCGTCGGCCGCTATCGGGTGCGACGAAAAGACAACCGCAGCGCGGACCAGGTGAAACAGATCGGCGCGACCGGACTAGGCCCCAAGACGCTGGACAACAGCGAGATCAAGAGTTGGTCCTGGCCCAGCGTTCTCGTTTTTGTGTCCGAGTGGCTGGAGCCGGAGGTATTTGCCAAACGGCCGGAGTGCGCGGTGCCGCCGCTGTTATACATGCCGGATGGCCGGATGGCCGGATCGTGCGAACCTGCGTGATCGTCGCGCAGCGCCGCGAGCGCAACCTGCCGTCGCGTGGTTTGCTGATGAATCCCTCCAGTGTCTGGGGGTCTGGCAGCCAGATCCATACTCAGAGCCAAGGGTCGACCCGACTAGGGATGGCGAGCTGTATTGTCAGCGACGGCACGCTCACCTACGCGTTGGCCAGCGGGCACGTTGTGGGCACTGAGTCAGGGCAGGTATTTGGATTGCGTGGTGGAAGACAAGTAGTGCTGGGTACGGCGTCACGTTGCGCCAAGGATGTCCCACTTGCCGACCTTTATCCGGGCTTCGCCGGTAAGCGCACGCTGGTCACCTTGGATGCCGGCCTGGTGCGCGTGACTAGCGCGTTCGACTGGACCTCGCAGGCGCTGGGCGTAGGACGCCTGGGCGCGCCGATTGACCTGAGTTCCGACACGCTGAGCCTCGACCTGGTCGGCTGCCCAGTGTTCGCGGTGCTGCCGGAGGACCGGCGCATCGAGGGAATGGTGCACGCGCTGTTCTATCGTCACGCCACGATGGGCGGGTTCGATTCCGTCTGCGAACTGGTCATCGGGCCGCGTCAGGCCGGAGGACGGGTCGAAACCCAGCCGGGCGATTCGGGCGTTCTTTGGTTCTGGGACCACGAGGCAGATCCCAAGGCCGACAAGGACGAGTTGCCAGCCAGCCAGCCTGACGCGCCCGAGTTCCGGCCACTGGCCGTGCAATGGGGCGGTCAGGGGTTCATTAGCGCGGAGCAGAGCGCGGAGTTCGCGCTGACGACCAGCCTGTCCTCCATTTGCAAGACCTTGGGCGTGGAAGTGATTCGGGACTGGTCGGCATTTCAGAGCCGCTACTGGGGCAAGGTCGGCCACTATAAGGTCGGCAATGCAGCCTGCTTCGTCCTGCAGTCGCCCAAGGCGAAGAAATTGTTCGAAGCCAACGTCGATCGGATCGCAGTCTCCGACGAGGACATCGAGGCCGGCAATCTGCCAATGCAGAAAGACGCAGCCACCTTCATCGCCCTGGCCGACGTGGCGGACCTGTACTGGCGCAAGGTTCGCAAGAAGGACGACGCCAATCATTTCGCCGACATGGACGAGCGCAGCAAGCGTGCGCCCTACAAGGGAAAGACGCTGCTCGAGCTGTGGCAGGAAGATCCCGCCAGTCGCACGCCGGCGGTCTGGACTGCGTTTTACGAGAGCATCGACCCGGACATGCCCGACAAAGGCCGCGGAGCGCTGCCTTTCAGGGTGGCGCAGCTGTACGAGATCATGGTGGAGGCAGTCAGGACGAAGCACTTGGCGGAGTACCTGTGCGCGGCCGGTCTGCTGGCGCACTACGGCGGAGACGCCTGTCAGCCCCTACACGTGTCGCACCTGCACCATGGCGTTGCAGGCGACAAGAGCGACGACGACGTGCACAAGGTCTACGAGGATGTCATGCTGACCCGCTTCGCGCCCGAGGTGATTGCCGGCGTGAACGCGAGAATCGAACCGGTCAAGAAGAGCCAGTTGTTCAAAGGGGCCGACAAAGCGGCGGATGCCGTCGTGCAGCTCATGGCGCGCACGGTTGAGGCCTTGCCACCCGAGGAGGTGCTCGACTGCTTCAATCGAAATGAGGGCAATGGACGTACCGCCAACATGTGGGCCGAACTCGGCGATGCGACCCTGGATCGATTGGCAGATGGCGCCATGACGCTGGCGCTGATCTGGCAGTCCGCCTGGTCCGAAGGAGGGGGCGACGAGTCCGGCCACATTGGCCAGGACAAGCTCGCGCCGATCAGCAAGCCGGCCTTGAAGAAGCTCTACGAGAACAAGGAGTTCGCCAAATCGATTTGGCTGCGGGAGATGTAGCCCGCGAACACTTCCTTCCGCACTTTTTGTTGGGCCGAATCGGCTGCAAGCCTATCGGTCCCTTCTTGGAGTGCGTGGCCGACGGATTGGTGGCCGGCGGAGCTTGGCTCGGATGTGCGTACCGCTCCGACGATGCTGACGAGTAGCGTCGAGTACGCCTAGAACCCTGATTCCGATTGATTCTGGAGTGGCCCATCGAAGCGCTGCGCAACGCGGCGTGGCGGGCTGCATAATACGGTTAGGTTGGTCATATGGCCGGTGGTTCGAAGCCACTTTTGCCCTCCAACCGATGGTCAGTTTGGTGTACCCCAGCGTGTACCCTGCGAAAAAGGACGGTAGCGAGACTAAGGATTGGCGCGGCCTGTAGGGGTTCTTTCGATTCCGCCCCAGTTGCAGCCCATGATTTCTCTTGCCAAAACCTCACACTGAAGTTTCTGTTTTGATCGCTTGCGAGCGATCTGTGGTTCGATTCCGCCTCTCCTGACACTTTGCGAAAACCTGAGTCGCTGGGATTCCCACCAGCTTCGTATCGGGGCATTTTTGGGGGCTTCACGCTTGCAGCGTCGAACGCACCGCTCGCAATGATGCGGACTTGCCGTGTCCATCCGACTGCCTTCTGATCCGCCGAACCAGATGGCCGCTTCGGGCCAGGAACAGACATCCCGCCTTATGAATGGCCGCTCATCATCGGTAACGGTCATGCCATCGTTGCGTTCAGCAGCCGTAGCCCTCGCGGATGAAGGCGCGGGCGGCGGTGGCGAGCTCCATCGAGTCGGTCCATAGGTCGCGCCAGATCGACAGATTGGCGGACAATGTCGGATGCACCACTTTCGAGGAGAAGGACTCGAAAGTGATAATGCCTCCGTAGTTGACCTCACGCAGCGCGCTGAAGAATTCAGCCCAGGCGATGCTGCCGTTACCGAGCGCGCCCCGATTGGACTCGCCGACGTGCACGTACCCGAGTTTCCCCGCCGCAGCCGCAGCAAGCACGGGCCCACGGAACGATTCCTCTTCTATATTCATGTGGTACGTATCGAGGTGGGCCATGACGTTTGACCTGCCGATCTCTTCGATGAACTGCAGCGTCTGGGCCGTGGTATTGAGGACATTGGTCTCGTACCGGTTGCAAAACTCGAGTCCTAGCGTAATGCCGGATGCCGCAGCCTTGTCGGCAAGCCACGCGATGCTGTCGATCGAGTTGGCGCGGCCGCGCGCCGTAACGGGTTGCGCGTATCGGCCGAGGCGGGAATAGATCACACCCCCCAGGTAATTGGCGCCAATGTCGCGCACCAGGTTGAGCGCGAGCGCGAGCCGCGCGCGGCCGGCCGCTACGATCTGATCGTCATCGCTGGACACGTCCGTGTATTCATCGAGGCCGAGGGATACGGCGGCCTGTAAACGGTATTCGGATAGCAACGAAGCAGTCATTTGCGCGTTAAAGGTCTCCGGATTCAGCGCCGCCAGTTCGATCAAATCGAAACCAGCCTTCGCCGACGCCGAGATCGCCGTGTGCGCCTCGGCTTCGGACCAGCCACCCACCCACACCAGTGCATGAACTCCAATTCGATTGGACATTGAACTCCTCAGTCAAAGATCAAATACATTTGCGCCGCCGGATCAGGTCACTCCGTGCGCACTCGCGAGCTGACCGCGCGCGACCGGGGGAGGTTGCGGCGCGCGGTCAATGCACGAGCTCAGGCAAATAGTTGAACGTGATCCACCTGGCGAGGGCCTACTACGACTTCGCCGGTCCGCCCGAAGCGATGCAGGCCGGACCGCATCGCTTCATCAGGTTGTTGGTGTCGAGCACCAGCTTTTCAATTCCAGCCTCTGGGCTCAGGTGCCCACGCATCACGCCATTGATGGCGTCGCGCTGGGCCCGCCAGATAGCCACCGAAGATCCACCCGGGTACCCTTGCCACGGCTTGGCCCGGCTGGCGGCGATCGACACGGTCTTGAAGTTGGGGTTCTGCTCATAGAAGCCGCCCAGCGCTTCCGCGGCCTTCAGATTGGTGGGCGCATAGCCCGTGCTTTCCACCACGATCTTCTGCGCCTCGGGACCGCCCACGAACTTCAGGAACTCCCAGGCCGCCTTCTGCTTGGCGGGAGTGGCCGCCGTGATCAGCGCCGCGCAGCCGCCTGTCGGCAATCCGCCGTTAGCCTTGTCGTCGACCGGAAACACGGAGGTTCGCAAGGTGTACTTGTCTCCAATCAGGTCGGTGACCTGACGCAGCCGCGCCGGTGTGTCAGCGAAGATGCCAATTTTTCCGGCGATGAACAGCTGGCGGGATTGCTCCCAGTCCATGACCGGCATTCCACCGTCGGTGACCATCTTGCGGAAATTGCGCATCACCTTGAAGCCAACCGGGCCACTGATGGCGGAGGCGGTTTCGGCGGGGTTGAGCATGCTGCCGCCGGCTTGCAGGACCATGGAGCGAAAAAGCCAATCGTCCGGCCATTCGTGCACGTTGTAGGCCATGCCCGCCACGTCGGCGCCGCCCTTGGCCTTGATCTGGGCGGCCAGGGCAATCATGCCGTCCCAGGTGTCGGGCATCTTGTTCGGGTCGCCGCCGCCGGCTCGCACCAGTTGCTCATTGAAGTAGATGATAGGCAGCGACGCATTGAAGGCCAGGCCATAGGTACGCCCGTCAACCTTGCCCAGGCTCAGCACGTTTTCAGAATAGTTCTGGCGCCGCCAGGCCATGCCTTCCTTTTCCAGCAACGGGCCGATTTCGGTGATCTGCTTGCGCTTGACAAGCGTGCGCACCAACTCGGACTGCAGGTGGTATCCCGAGTAGTACATATCGGGAAGCTGGCTGGTCATCGCCTGACGCAGCATGGCCTGGTGGCCTTCGTCGTAGTTGGCCGCCGGCGCGCGGAAGTTGATTTTGATGGTCGACTGCCGCTTCATGAACTCCGCCGCGATGGGCTCGTGAAACTTGGCGAACGACGGCTGACAGTACAGCACGTCCAGTGTCACGGCCTCCTGCGCCTGCGCCAGCGCGCCTATGAAGGGCGTCGAGCCCGCGACCGACCACTTCAAGATATCTCTGCGATTCAGCATGCTTGTCTCCTTGTTAATGATTTTCAGTCTGGCGGCATAACGACGCGACGCGCGCGCCGCCTAACGTTCCTTCATGCGCGCTATCTTCTCTAAGCCTGCTGCGTGTCAGTGCTCCCGCTCTCTCAAGGACGGGATACACGACCGCACAGATGTGGGAATTGATGCGTTTGAGCTCATTGAGAAGATCGATGTGGAGCGAACTGGTTTTCATGCTCTGAACGCTGTTGAAATTCAATCGAACCAAGTGAGTGGACGCATAGGCGCGCTGCAGCTCGCCGAAAACAGCCTTCTCATGGAGTAATTCCCGCGACTCGCGCACAGACCCGTTGAGGAAGACGCTTACTGCGCACCGAAAATTCCTGAGCAGGCGGGCGTGAAGCTGGCAAATTTCAGCCATTCCAGCTTCGGAAAAACTCAGCCCGCGGCAAATTTGCTTTTCCTCGATGTCCACCAGAATGCGCTCGGCCACATCGGCAATCTGCTCCATGTTGATGGTGAAGTCGATGACCGCGCCCCAGCGCCTGCGCTCGGGCTCAGTCAGTGAATCCGGCGCAATCTTGGTGAGGTAATACTTGATCGACGAATACACTTGGTCAACCCGGTCGTCCAGGGCCCGCAACTCTTGCGCCAGCGGCAGATCGTTCTCGCGAATGACCTTGGGAATGCCTGATAGCATCGATTCAACAATGTCCGCCTGGTGCAGGGCCTCGCGGGCGGCGCAGGCTATGGCACGTGCGGGGGCCTGCAGTGCCGCCGCATCAAGGTGGCCCACACGCACGTTGCTTTGGGGGGCAGGGCGCGGCAACGCCCACTCCACCACCGTTGCCACCGGCCGAGTCAGGCCGATGAAGCCCAAGGCGACCACTGTATTGAAAGCAAGGTGATAGCCGATGGCCATCACATGCGGCGCAATGTCTGGCAGGCCCCAAATGGCAATGGCGGCATGGGTCAACACCCCGGCGACCGCTACACCGGTTAGCTTGAAGATCAGATTGCCCAGCGGCACCCGCCGGGTTTCGAGGGTCGCGCGAGCTGTGCTTGCAACTGCCAGCATTCCGCTGCCCAGGTTGGCACCCAAAACAATGTCGATCGCCAGTTCCGCCGGCAGCGTTCCCGTTCCCGCCATCATCGCTGCGAGCAAGACCACAGCGAGGCTCGAGTAGGCGAGGCCCGTCAAAGCAACTCCCAATGCGATGGCCAGCATAGGGTCGCCTTTGAGCGAAGCAAGCAAGGCAGCGACGACAGAGGACGAGCCCAAGGCCGCGGTGCTCTCCGCCACCAACCGCAAGGCCAGCAGCATCACCCCCAGCCCGATCAGGATGCGGCCAAACCGGCCGAGCCCATCGCTGGACTTGGCCGCACGCGACATGAACAGGAATACCCCCGCGAAAATCATCAAGGGTGACAGCCACGTCAGGTCGAACGAGAAGACCAGGGCCACCAAGCTGGTGCCAACGTCGGCTCCGAGCATGACCGCGAGCGCCATTGGCAACCCGATGAGCGCCTCGCCGACAAACGAGGCGACGATCAGTGCCGCCGCGGTGCTCGACTGCATCACTGCCGTCAGGGCCAGTCCCGATGCAAACGCCCAGAACCGGTTTCTCATGCCGCGCGCCAGGGCTCGGCGCAGGCCCACTCCCGCCGCTTCGAGAACACCGGTTCGAACAAGGAAGGTGCCCCATACCAAAAGCGCAACCGCAGCCAGAAGGTTCAACAAGTGGCTCATCCGGCGGTGCGCTAAGCGAGGGAGTGAGCCACCAGCCGGCCGGTGTGGAGTTTGCTCGGCGCAGGCGTCATTTCCGCGTCCTTCTCGTCACTGGAATACATCCGCGTCTCCGTTCAAGTAGTTGCATGCAGCGCCGGTGTTTACCCTTGCCTGCTTGTCTCGGCACTTCATGTGTTGTATCGTTCAGCGCAATCGATTGTGCCAGCAACATCAAATGAACGCAAGCAAGCTCCAGACATCTCCAACAGAATGTGTTTTCGTCGGGTGGCGCAGCCCACGCGGCTGCCAAAATGCTGCTTTGGCCCGCGCAGGGTCCGCCCAGAGAGCACAACGTATGCCCACTAAAAAATCAACGATCTATGACCTCGCTGCGCTCGCAAATGTGTCGGCGTCCACAGTCAGCGCCGTTCTGAGCGACAGCTGGCGCGAGCGCCGCATCGCGGAGGCCACCGCGCTAAAGATAAGGGAACTCGCGGACAAGCACCTGTACAGCATCAACCGCCAGGCCAGCGGTTTGCGCAAGAGCAAGTCGGGCCTGACGGGAATGATCATTCCGCAGCACGACAACCGGTTTTTCAGCGGCATGGCCCAGGCCTTCGAACGGTTTGCTCGTGAGCGGCAATGGCATCCTTTGGTTGTGAGCACCCTGCGGGACCCGAGCCTGGAACTCGAAACTGTACGGACGCTGATTTCCTATCGGGTCGAGTATCTTCTGATCACCGGAGCAACTGACCCTGACCCTGTCAGCAAGGTGTGCCGCCAGCATGGTGTGGCCCATGTCAACGTCGACTTGCCCGGGCACATGGCCGCATCCGTGATCAGCGACAACTACTGGGGAGCGCAAGAACTCACCCGGGAGTTGATTCAACGTTCCCGCCCCCGGCGCGGCACGCTGCGAAATCGCGCATATTTCGTCGGCGGCTTGTCCACTGACTACGCAACCCAGCGGCGCATCGAAGGTTTCAGCGACGTCGTCCGCGCCCTAGAGGACGCCTTCAGCGAGCACCAAGTGGACGCCTGCGGCTACGCGGGCGATCTTGCAGAAGCGGCCGTGCGCAAGCTCTACGCACGCATTGGCGGGCTGCCGAAGGCGCTCTTCATCAATTCCACCATCGCGCTTGAAGGCGTTGCGCGCTTTCTCAAAACTCTGCCGCTTGAGGAGCTCAATGATTGCGTCTTCGGTTGTTACGACTGGGACCCGTTTGCCAGCATGCTGAGCTTCCCTCTCGTGATGGTCCGGCAAAACGTTGACGGGCTGATGGCGGAAGCGTTCCGCATCATCGATGACGGCTCGTACGCCCGCAAGACCGTGGTCGAAATCAAGCCTGAACTCATTCTGCCCTGAAAGGCAAGGAACACGCCTTATGTTGATAGCCCATATTTCAGATCTGCACGTGATGCCGAAGGGGCAGCTGGCTTACGGACGCGTCGACACCGCGGCCATGCTGCGAACCACGGTGGCCCAGCTCAATCGCATCGTGCCCCGGCCGGACCTGGTGCTCGTCACCGGTGACTTGGCGGACCACGGTGAGATTGATGCTTACGCGCACCTGCGCGAGATTCTGGCCGGGCTCGAGATTCGATACCTGGTGATCGGGGGCAATCACGACCGCGCGGAAAACTTGCGCGCGGCGTTCGCCGACCACAGCTACCTGCCGGCGCACGGCGACTTCATCCAATACGCCATCGATGAATACCCGCTGCGAATCGTCGCGGCGGACTCCGTAGTCCGAGGCCGGGTGCGCGGTTCAATGTGCGACCAACGACTGGAATGGCTCGATCGCACGCTCGGCGAAAAGCCGTCCACGCCTACGCTCCTGATGATGCACCACGCGCCGTTCATCACGGGACTAGCCCATAGTGACGATCTCTGCATGGAGCGTGTCGAGGAACTGGAGCAAGTCATCTCGCGTCACCCGCAAATCGAACGCATCCTTTGCGGGCACGTGCACCGGGCGGTCCAGGTGCGCTTCGGCGGCACGTTCGCCTCTTCGTGTCCCAGTACCGCGCACCAGAGCAGCGTCGATCTGCGGGAGCACGGCCAGGACATGTTCACGCTGGAGCCTCCGGGCTTCCAGCTGCACCGCTGGACCAACCGGCGACTCTTCAGCTACACCCTGAACGTGGGGACTTTCGAAGGGCCCTTTCCCTTTCATTGAGCGCTGACCAGTGAAATTTTCACCGTCGACCATGGAGCAATCACCCGAACATTATCTCGCCCTGGCGGTAGAGGCCGCGCGCGCCGGCGGCGATGTGGTGCGCGCCGGCGCTCTCAATCGCGCCAACCTCTCCATCGAGCGCAAGCGGCCCAACGACTTTGTCAGCGAAATCGACAGAGGGTCCGAAGTCGCGATCCTCAGCCACTTGCGGGCGCACCTGCCTGGCCACGCGGTGCAGGCCGAGGAATCGGGCACCAGCGGCGACTCGGATTACGTGTGGCTCATCGACCCGCTGGACGGCACCACCAACTTCTTGCATGGCTTTCCGCATTACTGCATTTCGGTCGCCATGCAATTCAAGGGCAAGGTTGTCGTGGGAGTGGTTTACGACCCCATTCATCAGCGGCTCTTCACGGCCACCCAAGGCGGTGGTGCGTGGCTTAACGGACAGCGGCTGTCTGTCACTGGACCCACGAGCCTGGCCGAGTGCTTGCTGGGCACTGGCCTGCCCTTCAGCGAATGGACTTACCTGGATGGCTACTTGTCCTCGCTGCGCACGATCATGCAGCGATGCGGCGGAGTGCGACGTGCCGGCGCTGCCGCACTTGACCTCGCGTTCGTCGCGGCGGGCTGGCTCGACGGCTTCTGGGAAAAGGATTTGAATCCCTGGGACGTGGGCGCGGGAAGCCTGCTAGTCGAAGAAGCCGGCGGTGTGGTCAGCGACTTCTCCGGTGGCGGGGGATTCATCGAACGACGGCAGATCGTCGCAGGCGCGCGCGCGGTCCAGGCCGAGCTGGTCAGCGTGTTGCATAACCACGCCGATATGTGCGCGTAAGCGGGCACGCTGCGAGCAAAAAAACTATACGGGAAATTCGATATGGCGGGACTCTCACTCAAAGGCATCTCCAAAGGCTTCGGCAACACGCCGGTTTTGGGGCACATCGACCTGGACATCGTGGACGGCGAATTTCTGGCGCTGGTCGGTCCGTCGGGCTGCGGAAAATCGACGCTGCTTCGCATCATCGCCGGGCTTGAACGGCAGGACGCGGGCTCGCTTTTCATCGGCGGCAAAGAGGTGGACCACCTGCGGCCGCATGAACGCAAGGTAGCGATGGTGTTCCAGAACTACGCGCTGTACCCACACATGACCGTGTTCGAGAACATGGCCTTGCCGCTGACAATGGCCCGGCTCAATCTGCTGGAGCGCATTCCCTTCGTGGGCGCGCTGTCCAGCCGCAAGCGCCGGGTGATGCAGGAGATCAAACAGCACGTCCAGGCGGTGACGGAACAACTTCGCATCGAGACTTTTGCGAGCCGCAAGCCCTCGCAGCTGTCGGGCGGCCAGCGCCAGCGTGTCGCGCTGGGCCGCGCCATGGTGCGTGACCCCGACGTGTTCCTAATGGACGAGCCGCTTTCCAATCTCGACGCCAAGCTCAGGGTCCACATGCGCACAGAACTCGCAGAACTGCATGACCGCCTGGGCGTGACGATGGTTTACGTCACCCATGACCAAGTGGAGGCGATGACCATGGCCGACCGCCTGGCCGTCATGGACCAGGGCGCCATCCTGCAGCTCGGCACGCCGGCTGAAGTCTATGAGCAGCCCGCCAGCATCGTCGTTGCGCAGTTCATCGGCAGCCCGGGCATCAACCTCATTCCCGCCAAGGTCGGACCTGCGGGCCTGGTCGAAATGATGGGGTTTGCTCTGCCGTTGAGGGCCCCCGTATTGCCGGGCGCGCCCGTCACCATCGGCGTGCGCCCCGAGGCCGTGCGCCTTCAGCCCCTGCCAGGCGACATCCAGATTCCGGTCAAGTTCCGGCGTCGTGAAAACCTGGGCTCTGAAAGCATCCTGCACTTCTCGCTGCCCCAGACCGAGGCTTCGATCCTGTGCACGGTCTCCAACGACCAGTTGCCTGCAAACGCCGGCGCCAGCCAGACCACGT
This sequence comes from Ramlibacter sp., assembly GCA_013815685.1. GTDB lineage: Bacteria > Pseudomonadota > Gammaproteobacteria > Burkholderiales > Burkholderiaceae_C > Ramlibacter. The sequence continues at coordinate 51,531 of JACDFR010000014.1, read as the reverse complement.
TGGCTGTGGCGGCAAGCCAATGCCACGTATTTGACGAGGGCGGTTGGCGCGTCACACCGGTCGGGCTCGACGCCCGGGCGCCGGCCATGCCCGTTGGCGTGCAGCTGCGTCCCATGGGAGCTGCCGCTTGACGCCCGCTGTTGCCGCCCAACCCGGCGAAAGGCCCGCCGCACTGCCGCGGCGAACCGCCCGGGACCGCTTTGAAGCGCTGGCCGGGATCGGCTTCGCCATGCCTGCATTCGTGCTGCTGATTCTCACCAACATCGGGCCGTTGCTCGTATTGCTGGTGCTGAGCTTCACCAACTACGAATTGGGCGCGGTCGATGTCGAATCCGTCGGGCTGCAGAATTTCCGCGACGCTCTGGCGGACACGACCATGCGAACCTCGCTTGGCAATACATTCCTGTACGTCGCGATCGTGGTCCCCGCCAGTGTGATGTTGTCGCTCTTCGTGGCCATCCTGGTATATCGCCGTACGCGCAGCCGGGGTTTTTACGAAGTCATTTACTTTCTGCCGGTTACCACGACCTTGATCGCCATGGCGAGCATGTGGCAATTCCTGCTGCATCCCCAACTCGGTCCGATCAACACTTTCCTCGACGCCATCGGCCTGGGTCGCACAGCCTTCCTCAGCAACCCGTCCACAGTCATTCCAACGCTGGCGGCCATCGGCGTGTGGCAGCTCCTCGGGTTCAACATGGTGCTGTTCCTCGCCGGCCTCTCAGCGATTCCAAAAGATGTGTACGAGGCCGCGGACATCGACGGGGCGACGCACCCCCTGGACCGCTTCTTGAAAATCACGTGGCCGTTGTTGGGGCCCACAACCATGTTCGTCACGGTAACGACGTTCATTACTGCGTTCAAGATCTTCGACACGGTAGCGGTGCTGACCCGGGGCGGACCCATGAAGGCCTCGGAGACCGTGCTCTATTCCATCTACCTTGAAGGCTTCCAGTACTTCCACATCAGCTATTCAGCAACGCTGACCCTGATTTTCCTGCTCTTCACCTTGATCTTCTCGGGAGCCCAGATGATATTTATGGACCGACGGGTGCACTACTGATGAAGCCATCCACTCGCACATCCACTCGCCTTCGCCGGGTGGCGTCGTTGGTCTTAGTCCACGGCATCCTCCTGGCGGGCGCGTTCGTGATGCTGCTGCCGCTCATTTTCATGCTGTTGACATCGATCAAGCCCCCGGCGGAAATCTTCGAAGCAACCTTCAGCTTGTGGCCACGCAAGTTCCACGGCGTCGAGAACTTCAAGGCCGCACTTGCCACCGCTCCGTTGCTGCTTTTCCTTATGAACGGTGCGATCGTTTGCGCGGGCATCCTCATCGTGCAGCTCCTGGTCGCCATACCCTGCGCCTATGCGCTTGCCAAGCTGGATTTTCCCGGCAAGCCCCTGCTTTTCGCGCTGGTGGTGCTGGGCTTGTGCATCCCGGTGCAGGCGCCGGCATTACCGCTCTACATTGCCTTTGCGAAGCTGGGCGTGCTTAACACCTACTTCTCGATGATGGCGCCCTTTTTCTGCTCGGTGTTCGCGGTGTTTTTGTTGCGGCAATTCTTCAAGGGCTACCCTGATGAAATCATCCAGGCCGCCCGGCTGGATGGCATGGGCGAGTTCGAGATCGTCTGGCGCATCGTCGTCCCCAGCGCCGGGCCGGCCATCGCGGCGTTCTCCGTCTTCTCGGTGGTTGCCCACTGGAACGACCTCTACTGGCCGATGATCGTGGTCTCGGACTCCAAACTAGCCACGCCACCTCTTGGAATGATGTTCTTCGCCGATTCCGAATCGGGCTCCAATTACGGTGCGCTCTCGGCCGGCGCCACTGTCATCACAGCACCTCTGGTCATCGCATTCCTGCTTGCGCGCCGTCGTTTCATCGCGGGCATCACCATGACCGGCATCAAGTAGGCAGGCCTTCAACAATTTATCCTGAAAGGACAGCAAGAGTGAATATTCAATCCCGAGGCGACCTGGTTGCCCTGCTTGAGGGGGCGCAATCGGTAGTGAGCACTGCGGCAGACAAGCTCGTCGCGATGCAGTTCGCAGGCTTACGCCCAGAGCGCAAGGAACTGCTGGACATCGTGACCGAGGCCGACCTCGCCTCGGAAAAGATCGTGATCGACGGCTTGCGGAAATTGACGCCGGACGCCTCGATCCTGGCAGAGGAGAGCGGGGCCACTGGCTCGCAGAGCGGCCCGCGCTGGATCATCGACCCGCTGGACGGCACCATCAATTACGCGAGCGGCCTGCCTTTCTATTCGGTCACCGTTGCGTATGAGGCCGGGGGGGCTGTTCGTGTCGGCCTGATCAACGCTCCGGCCATGGGAATCTTGGCATCTTATGTTGACGGCGCGCCAGCCACCGTGAACGCAGTGCCTGCTCGCGTGCGGGACGTGCGCTCACTGTCCGACGCCGTGGTGTCGGTCTGTCTCACTTCCAACTTTTCCCGTGACGAAGTTGCGCGCACGGCAGCCATCATCGAGCGATTGGGAAGTGTGGCGCGGGGCGTACGCCTGGTGGTGTCCAGCGCACTCGAAATGTGCTTGGTAGCCAGCGGCCGCATGGACGGCTTCGTGTCGATCAAGGCCGATGTAGTCTCTTACGCGGCCGGGCTGCCGTTGATCAGGGCCGCGGGCGGGCAGGTGACCAACCTGCGCGGCGCGGATGCGTCGGTGGATGACCTCGAAAAGATCTCGTCGAATGGCTGGATGCACGAGGAGCTCTTAAGGCACCTCAACGAAGCGGTGGCGCTTCGTTGAATGCACTGATCGAACAGCCAGTACCAATTCTGGATCACAGGACGCGGAATCTGGGGCGTGTCGCCGAATTTCTGACCGCTTCAGGAAAACTTGCATGCGCTTCGGTATAGACCTTGGTGGAACCAAAATCGAAGGTGCGGTGCTCGATGAGGAAGGCGGTGTCGTGGCGCGTCATCGCCTTCCCACCCCGGCGGGTGACTATGGGGGAACGGTCGCTGCCGTAGCGGAGCTGGTTGGAAAGCTGGAGGCGATGACGGGGCAGAAGTGCCTGAAAGCCGGAATCGGCAGTCCCGGCGCAATCTCGCCCGCCACGGGCCTGATGAAAAATTGCAACAGCACTTGCTTGAACGCGCGGCCGCTGCTGCACGACTTGGAATCGTCCCTCGGGTGCCCCGTTCGCATTTCCAACGATGCCAACTGCTTCGCGCTGTCGGAGGCGCAAGACGGCGCAGGTGTTGGCGTGGACACCGTGTTCGGAGTGATCCTGGGAACAGGTGTGGGCGCGGGCATTGTGGTCAACGGCAAGATCCTGGTGGGCGCCAATGCCATTGCTGGCGAATGGGGCCACAATCCGCTGCCTTCGCCCAACGTCATGGAAAGCGCCGGGCGCGCATGTTATTGCGGTCGCTCTGGTTGCATTGAGACTTGGCTTTCAGGTCCGTCCTTCGCAGTGGACGCCCGCGCTGGCGGCTTTACGGCCCGCGACGCGGTCCACGTCGTGGCGGCAATGAGGCAGGGGGATCCCATCGCAATTGCGGCGTTCGAGCGATACGTGGATCGCCTGGCCCGAGCACTGGGCACTGTCATCAATACGCTGGATCCCGATGTGATCGTCCTGGGTGGCGGGCTCTCCAACGTCGCCGAACTGTATGGCCGCGTGGCCGAGTTGATTCCGCGGTACGTATTTTCTGACACGATCTCAACTCGCGTCGTCCCGCCCGTGCATGGCGACTCAAGCGGGGTGCGTGGCGCGGCATGGCTGTGGCCTTCAGATGGTGAGCCGCGGCAGATCGGCCCCGGGCCCAAAGCCGGATTGGTCCAGGCGGAAAGATGATCAGCACGCATGGGGCGAGTTGTATGCGATTGGCTCGGGCCTTCGATCTGGTCATATTTGACTGTGATGGGGTGCTGGTCGATAGCGAGACGATCGCCTGTGCCACCGTGGCGAGCGTGCTGACGCGCCACGGTATGCCATGCGACCTGCCCGAGGTACTGACCCTTTTCCTCGGACGTTCTGCGAAGGACGTCACGGAGCACTACGTGCAGATGGCCCACCGGCCGCTTCCGCTAGGTTTCGTGCAGGGGTGGCGGGCGCAGTTGCTTGAGGCGTTCGCGCGCGAACTGAAGCCTATTGACGGTGTGCGTGAGCTCGTCGAGGCGCTTGAAATCCCGTATTGCCTCGCGTCTTCCAGCGATGAGGAGCGCATTGAGCTCGCGTTGCGCAAAACCGGTCTTTGGGACCTGTTCGAAGGGCGCATCTTCAGCACGACCATGGTGGCGAATGGCAAGCCCGCGCCCGACGTGTTCCTGCTTGCCGCATCGAGGGGTGGTGCGGCGCCCGGGAGATGCCTTGTGATCGAGGACAGCGTCAGTGGGATCCTTGCGGCCAAGGCCGCCGGCATGACTGCCTATGGCTTCAACGGCGGCAGCCATTTTTCCGTGCTTGACCAGACGCAGGCACTGGTAGAAGCCGGAGCTGACCGCATCGTCGGCTCAATGAAAGAAATCCAGTCCGAACTTGCTAGCTGAGTAGTGGCGAAGGCACCCGAAAGCCGGCTGCGTCCATCTATCGATTTTTATGACCTCCTCCCCGAACATCATTCTTCACATTGGTCTGGGCTGCTTCCATCGAGCGCATCAAGCTGCCTACCTTCACGCGCTGCAGGAATCCGGCGACCGCACATGGGGCCTCGTCGGCGGCAACATTCGAGGCGACACGGCGGTAACGATGGACGCGTTAGCCTCACAACATGGCCAATACACGCTGGAAACGGTATCGCCTGCTGGGGAGCGCGTATATCAGCGCATCTGCTCCATCGAGGAAGTCATTCCTTTCAGCCGTGGCCTCGGACGATTGATTCACATCGGCGCGCAGCCGACCACAAGAATCATCTCATTCACGGTCACTGAAGCAGGCTACTTTCTGACTCCAGCCAACGAGGTGGACACCACCCACCCGGATTTGCGAAACGACCTCGAAAACGGCACGCTTTGCACCATCTACAGCGCGATCACAGCGATCCTTCTGGAGCGCATGCGTCAGGCCAGCGGACCGGTCACCTTGCTCTCCTGCGACAACTTGCGAAGCAACGGTGCTCGGTTCCGTTCCGGTCTGCTGGATTTTGTTACTCGCCGTGCAGAGGCAGGATTGTGTGAGTGGATCAAGGCGAACACAACATGTCCGTCGAGCATGGTGGACCGGATTACGCCCCGCCCCACGAACGATGTGGCTGGCCGGGTGTTCGTGGCTACCGGGTGGGCCGATCGCGCGCCGGTGATGGCGGAACAGTTTGTCCAATGGGTTCTGGAAGATCAGTTCATTGCTGGCCGGCCCAACTGGGCAAAGGTAGGAGCCGAATTCGTGGACTCCGTGCACGCCCATGAGGAGGCAAAAATCCGCGTCCTGAATGCCACCCACAGTTGTCTGGCGTGGTCCGGCACGCTCAGGGGACTCAGTTTCATCCATGAGGACGTGGCCGTGCCTTCAATTCAAAAAATTGCGTACGACTATGTGACCCATGACGTCATTCCGTCGCTCGTCACGCCAGGCCATCCGTCTCCTCTTGATCTACCAAGGTATCGGGACATAGTCTTCAATCGCTTCAGCAATCCGTTTGTCCGCGACTCGAATCAGAGGGTGGCAATGGACGGCTTCTCGAAGATTCCCGGCTTCGTGCTGCCAACGATCCGCGAATGCATCGTTGCGAACAGGTCTTGCGCAGCCGTAGCTATGCTGCCAGCATTGTTCTTCGTCTTTTTGCAACGATGGAATAGAGGCGAGTTGCCGCATCCCTATGAAGACGCAGTGATGGATCCGCAGGCAATTCGCGACATCTTTGCCGCCGAGGATCCATTGGCGGCATTCTGCCGGGACAGGGTGCTCTGGTGCGAGCTGGCCGGTGACCAGGCACTGTTAGCCGCCATGCGCCACGCTCATCAGCGCGTCGAGCAGTTTCTGCAAACTCCAATCTGAAGGCGAGGCTGCGCACACGGCGTCTGGTGCGCACGGAGCATTAGGGGTAAACGACAGGCGTCGTGGGGAGGGCGCTGCTTACAATACAGCGCAATCGATTGCGCAGACCAGTCCGCATTAGGGCATTCACTTCCATGCCTGCGGCCGGCCTGGCATTCTCGAAGCGGCGAAGAAGCTTCGCAAGTAACCTGACAAAACACGAAAGCAGAGACGATGACGGCAAGGATGAACGGGAAAGTCGCGGCGATCACTGGCGCCGCCTCAGGGATAGGCTTGGCGTGCGCGCGCGCGCTGCTGGCCGAAGGCGCGAAGGTCGTGCTGATCGACCGGGCTGAAGACCGGCTGAGCCAGCTGTGCAGCGAGTTCGGTGCCAACGCCATGCCGCTGGTCATGGATCTGCTCAACCCAGAGGAAGTCAAGACGCTGCTGCCGCAAATCTTGGAGCGCGCGGGGGACCTTGACATCTTCCATGCCAACGCGGGCGCCTACATCGGCGGGGACGTCACCGAGGGCGACCCCGACGCGTGGGACCGTATGCTCAACCTGAACGTGAACGCAGCCTTCCGTTCGGTGCATGCGGTGGTGCCGCACATGGTGGCCAAGAAATCCGGCGACATCCTATTCACCAGCTCCGTCGCGGGCATGGTGCCGGTGGTGTGGGAGCCGATCTACACGGCTTCAAAGTTCGCGGTGCAGGCTTTCGTGCACACGACGAGGCGCCAGCTGGCCAAGCACGGCGTGCGGGTGGGCGCCGTGCAGCCCGGGCCCGTGGTGACAGCTTTGCTGGACGATTGGCCCAAGGCCAAGATGGACGAGGCGCTGGCATCAGGCAGCCTGATGCAGCCGCAGGAAGTAGCCGATGCGGTGGTGTTCATGCTCACGCGGCCGCGCAACGTCACGATTCGCGACCTGGTGATCCTGCCCAACAACCTCGACCTTTGAGCGCGATGACAGCCGCAACCCCGGGTTACGTCATCGGCGTGGACGTTGGCACCGGCAGCGCCCGCGCGGGGGTGTTCGACCGCGCTGGCCGCATGCTGGCCAGCGCCAAGCGCGACATCACCCTCTACCAGACGCAAGGCACCATTGTCGAGCAATCCAGCAACGAAATCTGGCGCGCGGTATGCGCGTCGGTGACGCAGGTGGTGTCCGACGCCGGCATCGAGCCACAGCAGGTGGCCGGGCTGGGTTTCGACGCGACCTGCTCGCTCGTCGTGCTGGGCGAAGGCGGCAAACCGCTGGCCGTAGGGCCTTCTGAAGACCCGGAGCGCAATATCATCGTCTGGATGGACCACCGCGCCACTGGCCAAGCAGAACGGATCAACGCGACTGGCCACGCGGTGCTCCAGTACGTGGGCAGCCGCATCTCGCCGGAGATGGAAACGCCCAAGCTGCTGTGGTTGCGGGAGAACCGTCCAGCGCAGTTCGACGCGGCATGGCAGTTCTTCGACCTGGCCGACTTCCTCACCTGGCGCGCCACCGGCGACCTGGCACGATCGACGTGCACGGTCACCTGCAAGTGGACCTACCTCGCCCACGAGCGGCGGTGGGACGAGGGCTATTTCCGCGAGGTAGGCCTGGGTGTGCTGGCCGACGAGGCCTTCGCACGCATCGGCCAAAAGGTGGTGGAGCCGGGCACGACTATGGGCAACGGGTTGACGCCGCAGGCCGCAACGGAACTGGGTCTGCGACCCGGCACGCCGGTAGGCTGCAGCCTGATCGACGCGCATGCAGGCGGCATAGGCACCGTCGGCGCCGATGCGGTGTCGTGCCTGAGTTATGTCTTCGGCACTTCGTCATGCACCATGACCAGCACGCGCGAGCCGGTGTTCGTGCCCGGGGTGTGGGGGCCGTATTTGTCCGCGATGGTGCCGGGCCTGTGGCTCAACGAAGGCGGGCAGTCCGTCGCGGGTGCGGCAATTGACCGGCTGCTCGCCATGCATCCGGCGGCCGGCGAGGCGCGCACCCTCGCGCAGGCCGCGGGTGAATCGGTGCCGGAGATGCTCGCGCGCATGGCACGGCAAAAGGCGGGCGGCCTCTCGTCGACCGCGCAGCTCGCCCAAGGCCTGCACGTCGTCCCAGAATTCCTGGGCAATCGCGCGCCCTTCGCGGACCCGCAGGCGCGCGCGATCATCGCGGGCCTTGACATGGAAAGCGGCTTGGACAGCTTGGTCGCGTTCTACGTCGCGGGCCTGTGCGGCATCGGCTGCGGCCTGCGCCAGATCATCGAGACGCAGACGAAGGCTGGCGCGCCGGTGGACCGCATTGTCATCAGCGGGGGCGCCGGGCGGGGCGACCTGGTGCGCCAGCTGCTGGCCGACGTCACCGGCAAGCCCGTGGTTGCCACGCAGGCGGAGGAGCCTGTGCTGCTGGGCGCCGCGATGCTGGGCGCTGTGGCCGGTGGCCTCAACACGGACTTGCAGGCGGCGATGGCCGCGATGTCCCACGTGGGCCTCACCTACGAGCCCGCGCAGGGCGCAGTCGCGGCGCTGCACGATGCACGCTATCGCGCGTTCATCCGACTGCAGGACGTGGCCCGCGAAATTCGCTAGAGCGTCGCAGATACGATCTTGTCCGCAACGCCGCCTTCGTAGATGCGGCCTGCCAGCGCCTTCATGGGTGCGTCGAGGTGCTGGAGCCTTGCGTATGGTCACCCTATGGAGAAGCGCATGAGGATCGGAGAGAAGGCAAATGCCACAGGAACCGAGGTAGAGACCATCCAGTATTTCGAGGTCTAGGCGTCCAAAGGCCGTGCAGACGGCAGTACCGGGGGCACGGCGCGGCGCATGTGAACCGGGTTGCGTTGTCCGGCACTGTCGCACCCTGGATTTAAGGCTGGGCGCAATCCGGTCCTGTTGCGCTTCAAGGACGCGCCAGAGCAACTGCGAAGAGGTCAGCGAACTGATGGATGAGCACATCGGCCACGTCGCTGACCGTTAGGAATCGGAGCCTCTACCAGTTGAGCTTAAGGCATTGCGTGATCAGTGGACGTTGCGCGCGATGTAGGCGACCACATCCTGAAAGATGCTGGGATGGCGCAGGTCGAGCTTGGGCCTGCTACAGCAAGCCGCCCGATAAAGGACGAAGAAACCTTTGTCCCGATCAGCCTCCGGCGAATGCCGAGAGGCTATTTTACTATTTAGTAAGCGGTGTAGCCGTTGAAATAGTGCACTCCGTCGGCATTGTTATCCCGATTGGTGTTGAAATAGAGTTTACCCCCGAGGCCGACTCCGACGCCCTCTACCTCAAACTGAGTTGGGTATGAACTGGAAACAATCTTGAATGACGTATTAGGATCTGAAGTGATCGTACCCGAGGCACTAGATACGTTACGATAAACAAGCACAATACTTACGTTCGCGTGTGTTATCGGAACATATATTGAATCGTTACCGCTGTAGTACCCCAAACCCTGGTGTACATACCCCGAGGTCATGATGGCAGAAACTTTTTGGCCGTTGACCAGTGCATTTGCGACATCGATGTTAAAGTCATAGGTTAAATTTATTACACCGCTGTTTGCAGTCAGTGGGATTGAACCCCTGTAAAAGCTCCTTTCATATTCGAAGAGAAAGTTTATGTTGCTGGCGTCTTGGCTGAGAATTTTTGCACCCGCCATTGGTTTGTTTACACCACCCACTTGGAGTGTGTAGTTACCCACTTTGAAATACTTCGCAGTCGCGCTGTCATACCTTAGTTTCACGAAACTCAAACTGCCGGTCTTGATGGTGACGACGAACATATGCGTCACTCCGTTGATCGTACTGAGCACCAAATCGTTGCCATGGCCCATGTAGGTAGCGACGGTTGTCCCATCGTCACCGTTTGTCATGAGCTGAGTCGATCCGTTGTCCATCCTGGTACGGTAAATGCTTGCTGTAGCGTCGGTAGAATTGTTGTTTTTTACGGAATAGACGTACGTAGATCCCACGGCGAATCCCTGTGTGGTGCTTGCACCATTTACGGGGGGGATAGACGCGATGGTGCTGTAGGTGTTGAAATAGCCTGTAGTGGCTGCACTGGCTGTGATGGGGGTCATCAGCGCTGCGCAGACGATTGAGCTTAGAACTCGGGTAAAACGGCTTAGGGGCCTCATCATTGATAAACCTTTTAACATACTAAACCTCTCTTTAAGTGATTGCAAACTAGTTGGCACAATCGATTGCGCAGATTACATGAAGTGATGAGGCAAGCGCACGAGGGTAAACACCGCCCGCAACAACAAACGGAAATGGAGACGCGCATGTATTCAAGTGGCGACAAGATGGTGGCCGTGGTGTGCCATGGGTCTCCGTGCTTGCCTGCGACCGGTTTCGCCTTAAGGGCGCGTAGTTGGTTGTCGGTCAAAGCCATGAATACCCCCGTGAGAGCAGTTCGGGGGTAAATACTGGGGTATCAGGGTCAGGGATTTTGGGCACATTTCCGAATTGGCGCGGCTTGCCGGGGATCTTTCGGTTGAGCCCCAGGCCACCAGTATTCAAAGTTCAAAGCCAACCAATATCGGTCGGCTTTGTCGCGATGGCCGTTCCCATCCTTCAAACCAGCCACACCAGAACTGATCGAAGTCCCGCCGCGCACGGGGGCTCACCCCAACGCTATTGGCGCGTATCTACGAACCCAAACTCAGCGGAGGGTCCGGGCAGTTGCAGCGGAAGAAGGACAACGAGAGAGCTCATGAGATGCGGGAATTGTAGGGACTGTCCGCCGGCCTAGCGTTTGACCGCTGTCGACTGCGCGGTGGCGCCCAGCACGCCGCGTTCGCGCTGCAGCGTCTTCACATCCAGCCCGTCGCGTCGCAGCACGGAGCGCTCCTCCACCACCATCTGGTCCAGCCGCAGCCGCCCACGTACTTCGAAAAAGCGCGACGCTACGCCCACGCCGCCTTCGGTGAACGCCGCCTCATGCCCGGGCACCAGCTTGCTGGCATCGTTGATGCTGCGAAACGGGGCGCTGACGCGCTGGGACACCAGGCGCTGCGCGTCGGCCAGGCTCAGGCCGCTGACCGCAGCCGCGATTACCTGGGCGCTGGCGGTGTTGAGGTTTACGGGCGTGCGGCCAGGCAGTACCGTGACGTAGGGCTGCAGCACCGCGACGGTTTGGACGGGCAAGCCCAGCCAGACCAGTTGCTCGACCCGTTGGGGCATGAGCGGCGCCATGACGGCGGAACGATTGTCCGGGCTGGTGTCGGCCGCGAACCGAAGGTTTTCCACCAGCAGGCCCAGCTGGGCTGGCGGCAGGCTGAGCGTCTCGAACAGTCGCGAGAAACTCCGTAGGCCCGGCTCTGAAATCTGTCCTTCTTCGACCAGATTGTTGACGTTCAGCAGTGACTGCAGGTCGGTGATCTGGCCCGACAGGAACGCGTTCATGGTGTCCGCGGCATCGGCCGTGTTCGCCTTGTCCGCGGCCAAAAAGGAGGACAGGCGCGACTCTTCCAGGGGCACGGCCCAGGGCTCGGCCAGGTGGTCGGCACCACCGGAGCGGGCGTCCTCGCGCAGGATCAGGCGGGCCCAGTCGAGCGCGCCGGTCAACACCCATGCAGACTGCACGCGGGCCCGTTCGGCCTGCTCCACTTCCACGCTGCGCCACTGCTGCCACATCGCGGCCGATGCGAACGTGGCCACCAGGGCCACAATGAGCATGGCCATCAGAAGGGCCGCACCGCGTTGCGCCGGCTTCACGACTTGCCTCCGCCGACCGTGGGGCGTACCCAGTCCAGTGACAGCTTGCCCGAAAGAGCCTGGCCGTCCGCAAGCCGCAATGCGGATCACCAGTTCATTCGCTTGTGCGCGCGGCCGCGGGATCATTTCCACGCGGTAGTCCCGAGGGCCATGGCACACCACGGCCACCATCTTGTCGTCACTTGAATACATGCGCGTCTCCATTTCCGTTTGTTGTTGCAGGCGGTGTTTACCCTAGTGCGCTTGCCTCGTCACTTCATCTGGCGCGAGCGGCGCATCGCCGAGGCCACTGCGCTCAAGGTCCAGCAACTGGCGGACAAGCATATCTACAGCATCAACCGCCAGGCCAGCGGTTTGCGCAAAAGCCAGTCCGGGCTGACCGGAATGATCATTCCGCAGCACGACAACATGTTTTTCAGTTTGATGGCGCAGGCTTTCGAACGGTTTGCCCGAGAGCGGCAATGGCATCCCTTGGTCGTCAGTACGTTGCGCGTTCCCGGACTCGAAATCGAAACCGTCCGTACGCTTATCTCGTGATGCCGGCGATGAAACGACGGCGCGCGAGCAGGAATGCGATGACGCGACCTCTACTGGCCCATGATCGTGATCTCTGATGCCAGGCTGGCCACGCCGCCTCTTGGAATGATGTTCCGCCTACCCGTTTAGAGCCGAACGCGCTAGTGGCGCACTACGATGCCCTCTGGGCAGGGGCCGCCCCGTTGGTGCGGGCCGGTGGGGCGATACTCGACCCATGGTTGTCCCGATGTGCCGACGAAGCACGGCGCGGACTGACGCTGCTGGCCCGGCCCCACGACAACTGTCGCGGCTGCACTTTCCACCTCCTTGAGCAACTTCTACGCTTGAAGCCGGCACAGCGCTATCAACCCGCATCGGATCTGCACCACACAATCCTCTCGCTCTTTCCTGCGACAGCTGACTGCGCCCCGTACTTGACGCAGCTCCCGGCGTATTTGGCGGCTGTGGCGGAGGTCGCGGCTGTAACGCCGTCGTTTGCGATTGATATTCGTGGCGTGACGTTGACGCCGGGGGCAGTCCTCGCGCAGGGCTTTCCGCGCGATGCCACGCCGGCGACAGTTCGCGAGCACCTGCGAGCAGCGCTCCACGCGCGCGGGCTTGGGGACGCTTTGGACCAGCGCTACCGCCTAGTGACCGCTCACATGACGCTGGTCCGATTCGCAACGCCGCTTGACGACCCGCAGCGATTCGTTGCGGCGTTGGCCACGGCGCGGGGAACAGACTTTGGCTTGACCATGGTGGGCCGGCTAGAGTTGCTGTTCGGCGACTGTTCCACACGGCTGCGCGCGAGCAGAAAATTGCGGACTATCAGCTGTCCGAACGGGAACTGCCAACCGACCAAACGCCTGGCCGTCCCCCGCCAACCGCTGGCAACCCGCTATAGCTCACAGCCCGCGAGCGTTACCGTAGGAGTCTCGATGGATATTGAAAATGCGTTTGTATGAACAGATTTGGCTCTAACGACTTTAAACCTGTGATGAGAAGTGTCCCTGCAAACGGGGTAGCATCTGGGGTACCGGCTAATGCGGCTCCCTAAAACTCATTTGCTGGCCGGTACTTACGCACCCGATACTGCTGCCACCTGCTCCGAGCATCTGCGCCCTCGGGCCACATCAATCCTTCAATTGTTCTCCTGCGAGCCACTCGCGAACCGATTGGCGAGCGATTCGCGTCGACCGGCCAATCTTTTGGAACTTCAAGCGCCCCGATTTCATGTGCGCGTAGGCAGTGCTGCGACCGATTGAGAACAGGCTGCAGAATTGCTTCACTGACATGAACTCACGCACATCGCTGAGGGCGTCCTGTGCAGGAGATCCGGCAGCCGGAGCAGGCGCCTTTACTGGGATCGGTGACGGCCGCACGGCCTCTACCGGCCAATGCTCCGGCCACGTTGGCGCCTTGAGCACTACGTACCCGTTGTCGGTCAGCAGGCGAATCGCCGACGCGATCGCGTCCATCGGTGTGGGTTGACTTCTCGCCACTGGGTCAGTTTGCCAAGACATGGTGCGCTCTCCCAAGTGAGCACCGCAGTTTTTTCGCGTTAGAGGGCGCAGGTTGGCGTGCTGCAGCGAACCTTGGATAATGCGGCTTCGGCGATCAAGTGTCAGTGGTGTGATGCCATAAATTCGGATCGCCGGAGGCCAGTTTTGGTGTACCCCAATGTGTACCCCGCAGATATGACGAATTGGGGAAAGTGAGTTGTGGTGCGGCGTGCGGCCGATTTTTCGATTCCGCCCCAGGCCACCACTTCTCTTTCTCACACGATCCCAAGACAGCTCACGAGTCCTTGTAAATCAAGGACTTAGCCTGAAAAGGCGGCTCAAGCGGTATCGTTGAATCCCACGACGTCCCATTCTTGCGTGTACCCAACGGTGTACCCAGACTGCTGTTCAACCTCAGTCTTGTTTTTGGGTACACCATGGGACAACTTAACGAGCTTCAAATCAAGGCGGCACAGCCGCGCGACAAGGAATATCTGCTTTCGGACGGGGAGGGCCTGTACCTTCGCGTGCGGCCGACCGGAAAAGCCTGGGTTCGAGCTGCCGGTCCAGCGCCCAATACCCCCATGGCAAGGCCAGTGGCAGCGATCAACAGCCCAAACAGCGCGCTGGCCAGCGCGAGCCTTAAAGCCAGCGACTGCCGCGGCTGGACGGCTGCTCCGCTCAAATGCGCCGCTCCAGAGCGTAGCCGACACCGCGCACGGTGTGAATCAGCTTCTCTCCGAACAGGTCGTCGATCTTTGCGCGCAGCTGGCGGATCGCCACCTCCACCACGTTGGTGTCCGAGTCGAAGTGGATGTCCCAAACCAGCGAGGCGATTTGGGTTCGAGAGAGCACTTCGCCCGTCTTCTGGGAGAGCAGGGTCAGCAAGGCGAATTCTTTGGCCGATAAACCGATGCGTCGGCCCTTACGTATCGCGCGGTGTCGCACCGGATCGATTTCCAGATCAGCGACCTTCAGCACCGAGTCGCCCGCAACGGATTGTCCGCGTTTGAGCAGCGCCCGAACACGCGCCAGCAGCTCCCGGAACTGAAAAGGCGAGATAGTCGTCCGCGCCGAGATCGAAACCACGAACTTTGTCGTCGGTCTTGCCGCGAGCAGTGAGCATCAATACCGGCACCTGCCTGAAAGTACGCAGCGCCGACAGCACCGCAAATCCATCGATGCCCGGCAACAATGACCCGATCACCAGAATCTTCAAAGCGACGCTCCGCCGGATAACGAACTCGTAATCTTGGGGTCAGCGTCGTGCCGCACCCCAACTTCTAAAGTACGAATTGTGATGCAGGGTGCATCGCCGCTGTCCCCGCGAAAGCCGGGACGGTACTTTAAAGGAGTTTGATCATGTTGTTCCGTAAAACCTTTTTTTGCACTTGCCCTGGCAGCCGCAGCCGCGCCCGCCGCATTCGCCAGCAGCGGCTCCACCTGGGTGGGAGGAGAAGCGGGTTTCCAGACCCATGCGCAGCAGAGCCCCACGTCTCGTGAGCAAGTCCGTTCCGAGCTGAAGTCTTCCGGAATCACCCGGTGACTTTCGACGGCTACGAGCTCGTCCAGGGCGAGCTGGGCTATGTGCGGCATCAACATGCTTATGAAGAGCGCAACGGGGTGCCGGGGCATGCTGCGGGCGCCACGATGGGGAACGCTGCCGCAGCGGCGTGCCGCAGCCGGCTGGCCGCACGATTGGCCCATACCTGAATGGCGGCCCGAACTGACGGGATAGGTATTGAAACTGGTTTCTGCTTTTAAAAGGAGTATTTCATGATGGCTACAAAACTGAATGGCTGGATGGTGGCGGGGCTGCTCACGCTAGGCGCGGGTGCAGCAATTGCTGCCGGGGACCATGCTCAGCACACCGGCGCCACAGCAGTGACACCCACCGCGGCCATCGCCATGACGGCTGGCGAAGTGCGCAAGGTCGACCCAGCGCAGGGAAAGCTGACCATCAAGCACGAGCCCATCACGAACCTCGGCATGCCGGCAATGACGATGGTGTTTCGCGCCGCCAAGCCGGACCTGCTGAAGAACATCCAGGTAGGCGACAAGATCCAGTTTCGCGCCGAGACAGTTGCTGGCGGCGTCGTCGTCACAGATATCCAGCCGGGCAAGTAACCAGCCTTGCGCGCCAACTCGTCCTTTACGGCGAGGATCATTTTCAACCCGCGGCGCGGGCGCATTCTCTCGAGCTGGAGCAGGTCGGAGCAGGGCGGCGCGCGACTACGCCATTTCGAAGGACTATCCCGCGCGCGGGGAGAATACGCCGGCAAGTGCAAGGGCCGCACCCGTGGGTGGTTCCGTTCTGAGCTGCCTGCAGTCCGCTCCGTGGTGCGTCGGGTTGACGCCGTCGTCCGCCATCGCCACGCCCAGGCCTGGCGCTTGAACTTGCGCCCGAGCGCAAGCCTGTCGTCGTCCTTGGCCACGGCTTTGGCGGTCTATGAGGGCAAGCCGGGATAGAGCCAGACATAACACACAGGGCGCGCGCCGATGCTATAGCGCGCCGCCGTTGTCCTCGTGTGCATGCTTGACCCGCTCCAGAAACTCGAGGTATGGCTCGGGCAGGCCGTGGGCGCGAGCCCCGTCACGTATCAGCGTGATGTAGCGCAGCGACGGATTGCCATCGAGCTCATTGCCGTCGGCGACGTAGGTCACGGCGCGTAACGGCGCGCCGGCCACGTCCTCGACATCGAGCCACATATGCCGATAGCGACGTCCCGGCACACCTTCGGTCGAATCGAGATGCACCAGCGCCGAGCGGGTGATGCGGTACAGCACGCCCCACGCTTCGTCGTGCGGGCGCCCCTCGATCGACATCCCGCGCAACCAGTAGTAGCAAACCGAGAGCAGCCACGATCTCGCGAGCCATTGACGCCAGCGCATCATCATTTGTCGCTCCACACTTGTGTGCGCCGCTGCGGCGACGCCGAGGGCCGATCAGGCAGACCGGCCACTGCTGTCACCCTCGGCCGCACGCACATCCGCCAGCGCGATGCCCTGCCGCCACATGGCCAATGCGCCGATGCCGCAGATGCTCAAGATCGTAGCGCCTTCAACGACCAGCGCCATCGCGAAAGCCGGCTCCTCGGCAACGCCGAATAGTCCGAGCACGAACACCGAGCCAATGAGGAAGCTGCCGGCGAGCCGGATGAAATGACCCAGGATGATCAGGAAGCCGAGGAACACGATCAGGAATAGGTACTGCGCCGGCTGCAGCACGACACCGAAGGCGAGTCCGGCCCACAGAAAGTGGGTCGCCGCAATCATCTTTATGCATGCGCTCGCTGCCACGATGCCTGCGCCGCGCCAAGCCTGCCGCGGCCAGACGATCCCTTCGGCAAACGACGCAGCCGCCCGGCGCACCGGCCCCGCCATGCGCGCGGGCAGTCGATCGACAAGCCGCAACAGCCGGCCTTCGGCACCGAGTGCGCCATAGCGGTACGCGGCCAGCGCGAACAGCAGCAGCGCGAAGAGCACGAAGCTGCCCAGGCCGGCCCAGATCAGTCCGGAACGGATGTTGCCGGTCGGGTCGGGAAAGACCACCGACAGCAACGCGATCGGCACCAGGCAGGCGAACACCACGCCGTCGGTCAGCCGGTCGAGCGCCACGCTGGGCAGCACGGCGGCGAGCTTGAGGTTCTCGCGCTGGGCAATCAGCCATGAACGGGCAACCGTGCCCGCACCGAACGGAACCAGTGACGCGATCAGATAGCCAGCCATGATCGCGCCGAACAGCCGCAGGGTTCCGACCGGCCTCAGCGCGTAGAGCAGTTGCCGCCACTTCCACGCGCGCACGAGCTGTTCGCCCGCAATCGCCAGCGCGATGATGATGAGGTAATGCCACTTCGCGCCAGCCAGCATGGTGAGGAAGCGATCGAGGTCGAAACGCCGCAGCACCCAGGCCAGCGTGACGAGGCCGATCAGCCCGCCGATCCATGGCAGCCAGCGACCGTAGGGGCTGCGCGAGACCTGCGCCTGCGTCATTCGTCGCCTACCCGGCCAACTCCGGGATAAAGAAAAAGTAAGCGTTGAGCATGTAGAGACCCATCACGATCAGAACTACGGCACCTAGCTTGTCAAATAGCGGCAAAAACCTGGAGAGCGAAGGTCGATTCTCCAAGGAGCCAATGGCTAACGCGCCCAGTGCAATTGGCACCGCACGACCCAACGCAAAGGCAAGTAGCACGGCCGCGCCGAAAAGCGGAGAGCCAATGGCGGCGACCACACCGAGGACGACCACCAGGGCCGGTGTGCATGCCGGGCAAACGGCGACTGCGAAAGGTACGCCCAAGGCAAATGCGCCCCACACCCCGGTCGCGCGCTTCGCCTTGAACGATGGAGCCGGCAGGGGCAACCGCACCCATCCGCCCCAGGAAAGCCCAAGCAAAATCAGAAGCGGTCCGAGCACAACACCCCAGTAGCGTCCAAGCAGCCCCTGGATCCATTGACCGCCAAGTCCTGCCGCCGTGCCGAGCACGATGTGAGTCAGAAGCAGACCTAGAATGAACATGCTGCCAAAGACAATCGCAGTGCGTTTGTCCCGCGCGCGGGTCACGTAAGCCATGGACACAGGGATGGAGGCAAGGGCAACCGGGTTAAAACTGAAAAGGAGTCCGGCTACAAACGCGGCGGCGGTAGACGCATAGCCGGCGCTTTGCACGGCTTGGCGCAGATTTTCAATATCCATCGGGGCGCAGTATCCGGTTTTTCCGCACGGCTGCGACGAGTTGCTCGGCCGTAGGCAGGGACGAGAACACCAGCTTGCCGTCGATCGCGACGGCGGGCAACGTCAGGACGCCGAGTTCCACTGCATAGTCCAATTCCTCGACGGGGTCGATCTCACGCCATTGCGTGTCAGGCACCTCGGACAGTACCGCTGTTTTAAGGACATCGCGTGATGCTTCGCAGCGTCGACAACCACTGGTATGAACAGCTCTACTTTCATGCTTGCACTTCTTCCGCGCGCTCCAGCGCATTCAGTATCGGACATGCAAACAAGGGCTGGTCGACTTCATTGCAGCCGGCAATCAAGGCATCCAGTGCGGTGGACATGGCCTGCATCTTTTTAATTCTTGCTTCAAGCTGGAGTTTTTTCTCGACGACGCGGCGCCGCACATCATCGCAACACGCCGATTCCCGACTCTGAAGGGACAAGAGTTCGCGAATTTCGGCCAGGGTGAAGCCGCATTGCTGCGCATGCTGGACGAATCGCAAGCGTGCGACTGCGCTGTCGTCGTATAGGCGATAGCCCCCTTCGCTTTTGGCGCTGGGGGCAAGCAGCCCCTCTCGCTCATAGAAACGCAACGCGTCGGTGGTTAGGTCTGATCGAACGGCGAGTTCCCGATTAACATATTTTCCTAGATCCAACGATAACCTTGAAGTGGGGTCCAAGGTCAAGAGGAAAGTTCAAGTCGCCTTGCCAGGAGGCTTACCCCGCGCAGCACGACAGCAGCGACACATCCTTGGTGAAGGTCTGGGCGGCCAGCTTCAGACCCTCCACCATCGTGAGGTAGGGGAACAGCTGATCAGCCAGGTCGGCCACGGTCATTCCGGCGCGTATCGCAATCGCCGCCGTCTGGATGATCTCGCCGGCTTCGGGCGTCACCGCCTGCACGCCCAGCAGCTTGCCGGTGCCGGCCTGCGCCACCAGTTTGATGAAACCACGCGTGTCGAAGTTCGCCAGCGCTCTCGGTACATTCTCCAGCGTCAGGGTGCGGCTGTCGGTTTCGAAGCCGGCATCACGCGCCTGCTGCTCGCTGTAACCGACCGTGGCCACCTGGGGATCCGTGAACACCACGCCGGGCATGGCGGTCAGGTTCAGCTCGGCGCTGCCTCCGCTCATGTTGATGGCTGCGCGGGTTCCCGCCGCAGCTGCCACGTAGACATATTGCGGCTGATCGGTGCAGTCTCCCGCGGCAAAGATGTCAGGGGCGCTGGTTCGCATTGCCTTATCCACCGCAATGAAGCCGCCCTCCAGAACACGAACCCCGGCCGCTTCAAGATTGAGCTCGCGGGTGTTCGGGATACGTCCCGTGGCCACCAGCAGCTGGTCCACACGCAGGTCGCCTCCCGTTGTGGTCAGAACGAACTCGCCGTCGCGATGGCAGACCTGGCTGGCCTCGCTGTGCTCCCGCACATCGATCCCCTCCGCGCAAAACGCCGCGGTGATGACTTCGCCGATCGCCGGGTCTTCTCTGAAGAACAGTGTGTTTCGGGCCAGCACCGTGACCTTGCTGCCCAGGCGCGCGAAGGCTTGCGCCAGTTCCAGCGCCAGCACCGACGAGCCGATCACCGCCAGCCGCCGCGGGATCGCGTCACTCACCAAGGCCTCCCTCGAGGTCCAGTACGGCGTGACATCTAGGCCGGGGATGGGCGGGACCGCCGGACTGGCCCCGGTAGCGATCAGGCAGCGGTCGTAGCTCACTTCCTGTTCGCCGCCGTCGCGCAACGCGACCAGGAGCGTACGCCCGTTCTTGAAGCGGGCCGAACCCTGCAGCACCGTGATCGACGGGGTGTTGGCGAGGATGTTCTCGTACTTGCCCCGCCGCAGTTCGTCAACACGAGCCTGTTGCTGCGCCAGCAGCCGATCACGCAGGACCGTGGGTGCCGTGGGCGGCAGGCCGCCGTCGAACGGACTTTCCCGGCGCAGGTGGGCGATGTGCGCTGCCCGGATCATGATCTTGGACGGCACGCAGCCGATGTTGACACAGGTGCCGCCGATGGTGCCGCGCTCGATCAAGCTCACGCGCGCGCCGCCCTCGACGGCTTTGAGCGCCGCCGCCATCGCCGCGCCGCCGCTACCAATGATCGCCACGTGCAGCGACTGCGCACTGTTCCCATGGTCTTCCGAATCACCGGACGCACGGCGCGTGGTGTCGGGCGGCGGGGCAGAGGTCGCGGGGGGCGCCCCCACTTCGGTCGCACTGTAGCCAGCAGCTTTCACCGCTGTGATGAGCGCCTCGGAAGAGGTGCCTTGTTCAGCCGTCACGGTTGCCAGCCGAGCTGGATAAGAAACAGATGCCGTCCGGACGCCTGGCACCTTTTGCAGCGCCTTCTCGACGTGCGCGGCACAGGACACACAGGTCATGCCTTCAATGCGCAAGCTTGTCATTTCATTTCGCACCGGACCAGCTTACCGGCGGCGCCACCGAGGATTGCCAATCCGGGGAACAGGCGGCGCAGCCCATCGCCGAGAGGAGGCTTCCCACCGCACCCGCCTTGCCAGCGGTGCGGCTTATAGATTCCCATGGCACTTATGGTTTAACGGTCGACGGAAAGCCGGCGTCAGTGGTGGCCCTGGTCAGGGCCTGCACGTTGGTTTTTTGATCGTCAAAAGAAACGACTGCGTGCTTCTTCTCGAAGCTGACGTCGGTCTTCAGGACGCCATTGACTTTTTTCAGAGACTGCTTGACCGTGATCGGGCACGCTGCGCAGGTCATACCCTGCACCGCCAGGGTGACGGTCTGCGGCGCCGCAAAAGCGGGAGCGGCAAAAGCGGCGACCAGGGCCAGGACACTGAAGAATTTCGTCATGGAGATTTCCTCTGGAGTTCAATAAAAAAGAGGCAGGACGTACGGGAAAGCCAGTGCCACCCCCACCAGCGCAGCGACCATCCAGAACATGATCTGGTAGCCGCGTCGAATCTCTGGCACTGCGCACACTTCACCGGGCTTGCATTCCTGCGCCGCGCGGAAGATGCGCCGGTACGCAAAGAACATGGCGACGAGAGCTGCGCCAATGAAGATCGGCCGGTAGGGCTCCAGCGCGCTCAGGTTGCCGATCCATGCCCCGCTGATGCCCAGCGTCACCAGAACCAGTGGCCCGAGGCAGCAGGTCGAAGCGATCAGCGCGGCCAGGCCACCGGCCACCAAGGCAGTGCGCTCGCCTTTGATTTCTGACATTCAGTATCCTTAGGGTGATGCGAAGTCGTTAAGATTAAGTCCGTACTCAAGTACGGAGTCAAGCGCCGTGAATATCCCCGAATCCAGCCTCACTATCGGCAGCATGGCTGCTGCTGCGGGCGTCAACGTGGAAACGATCCGCTTTTACCAGCGCAAGGGCTTGCTGCCAGAACCAGACAAGCCCTACGGCGGGATCCGCCGGTATGCAGGTGTGGATGTCGAGCGTGTGAGATTCGTCAAGGCGGCCCAGCGCCTGGGCTTTAGCCTGGACGAGGTGGCAGGCCTGCTGACGCTGGACGATGGAACCCATTGCGACGAAGCGCGCCAGCTGGCTGAACAAAAGCTTGCCGATGTCCGCGCCCGTCTGGCGGATTTGCGGCGCATCGAATCAGTCCTGACGACTCTCGTCACCAGCTGCCAGGCCAGCCACGGAACTGTCTCATGCCCTTTGATCTCGTCACTGCAGCACCCGTGAATTCAGAGCGATGGTGCCCCTGGCGATGACGTACCAAGGCACAGCAGGCAAGGACCGGCAAGGGCACAGCGAAAGACGGGGGAAGGCGGGTGAATCCGCGCGGGTGGGGATCTTGCCGCTGTGACGCCTTTCTCCTGCAGGTGTGCAGAGGGTTTGCAGCAAACCTCAACAGGGAGAGATTTTTCAGGCTGGAGAAACGGCAATCCACCAGAATTCAAGGCCAACCGTTCTCGGTTGGCCTTTGCTTTTGGGGCGTTTTCCCAAGCCACGCGGGGCTGCGGCGGGTGAGATAATGTGGGCGCGGAGGTCGGCTTGTCGCTGGTTCGATGCCAAAAATTGCCCGCCGCCGCTGGCCAGTTTGGTGTATCCCAATGTGTACCCCAGGAGATGGACGAAATCAGGGAACGAGAGTTGACGCGGCCTGCGGCAGGTTTCGAGTCCACCCCAGCTACCAGTGTTGATGCGCCCCAGCGCCGTTTCGGGTTCTGGGGCGTTTCTACAATCCGCTGGGTTTTCTACAAAGCGGCTGGAGGTGCCCAATGAGTCTGCAAGATTCGGCGTCCGATCGCTGGAGGGACGTAAAGGCTATTGCCGATGAGCTAGAAGCGTCGTATTGGGTTCCACTGATCAACACACCGTTCGCCTCTCTTGACGATATGGCGGCGAAGTCCTCGGCAGACGTGCCGGCACTGCATCACGCTCTTGTCGCATTTCGAACCAACCTGCATGCAGCCAAAGAATTACTAGAGCTGCCTTATTTCCTCATTGCTCCTCTCGTGCCTCTCGGGGGCCAACTAGGGCGTTTGGGCGAAGACGGCGATGCAATGACGCCTGAGCAAGAGGCCTTGGCCATTGACGTGATGGCAAAGGCCCTCGTAACCAGTAAGGAGCATTTCTCCAGGCGACCCGAGCTTCAGCGCTTAATGCATCAAGCATGTCTGCTGACTTGGGCTGCCTTCGAAACTTACTGCAAGTCAGTCTTCATCGCTGCGGTGAATCAGAAACCGTCGCTGTATACCGTGATCCTCAAGAGCCAAGTGCTCAAGGAACGTTTTGGACTTCAACAGGGGTCATGGCCAGGAATCCTTGAAGCGCACAGTTATGACCTGAATGGAAAGCTCGGCACTATTCTTGGCGCTGACAAAGACTTCAGTTCGCCTCAGCTTTTGATGGATTTGTTTCCCTGCCTATTTGAAGTACTGCCCGGCGTTCACTCGAAATTTATGGCTCCCTTCGATTCAAAAGAATTTTGGCGACTGGGCCAACGGCGGCACCTCATTGCTCATCGCTGCGGGATCGTCGATGAGGAATATCTGCGGCGCACCAGTGATGAAACGCAGAGTTTAGGAGCGGCGCTGAAGCTTCGAGGGCGGGACGTTGGAGATGGGCTTGGTATAGCTGCGCGGCTAGCGATTGGACTTTATGCGCGAGCCCGGTTCTGTTGGTATACCCAAGAGCAGATCGACCGAGTAGCTGGATCAGCGTAGCGGCTTTAAACGCTCACCAAGACGCGCTTTGACATAGTGTTCAGTCATTCCACGCTGTGACCAAATGGCCTGCGTTGGTTGCCCAGAAACCGGTTCCGATCAGGTGCGCCTCACCGGTGAGCGGATTCAGTCTGAACACTGGTGCAATCCCAACTAGAAGTTCCGGGCAGACCTGCCTGCCGGATGTTGTTCATCTGTCACCCCGGGGTCAGCTCCCACTGGCCAGCCGGAACGCCGGCGCCACGCGCTCTTGCTCACGGCGTGGGATGCGCAGGCTGTCGGCGATCTTTGACCACTGCGCCACCACGCCTTGTCCATGTTCGATGATGTCGTCCGCAGTCCTCCTATCGACGCGAAAGTAGTGCGCGACCGAACGGGCGAGATCGAGATCCAGCGCGTTGTCCGCGTCGCTGACGTTGAGTTTCAGGCCCTGGGCATCCGGCACCGGGTTCATGTCGTAGGCCTCGGAAAGCCGCCAGCCCTTGCCCGGCACGAGAATGAATCCGTGGTTGCGCAGGTGGTCGTCCGTGTTGGACACCAGCATGTTGAAAACAATGCGCGTCCAGAGCTCCCGCAAATCAGCGTCGGTCTGCGACCCGTGATCCATCAGCACCTGGGCAATCTCGAGATAGCTCGCTCCCGTCGACGCATCTTCGCCGTCCTGGTGCCCCGTGAGGGTCATCGCCGACGCGAAGTGAAGTCGCCTTCCGGTCGTGGTCCGGTCGAAGCGCTTTACGAGAAACGTGTGGTGCGCGCCGGCGTACTGGCGCGCCATGCTCGCGGGCACGCTGAGGCCGCAACTGCTGGCGAGTGCCTGCACCACAAGCTCCCAGGCGCCCACATTGTGTCCGTCGCGCACGCTGGGAAACTTGGCAATCCATAGATGCCCCTCCTCATCGACCACGCTGGCTTTCGGGCGTGCGCCGCCCAGCGAGCCCCCTGGTGCGATCAGCATGCGCAGCCAGTCATCGCCCGCCGCCGCTGTGTTCTCCTCGTCGCGTTCCAATGCCAGGCTTGCCGCCTCCAACGCGCGGAGGTCCACGAAGGGCGGCGCCGCCTCGTCGTGCTGGTTGTCGAGGAAATCGCCGGCGTCGTCGAGGCGAAGACGTAGCGCGCCGGCGCGATAGGCGTCGTGCACGCCGAGGAGGTAGTCTGATTCGTGCAGCCGAACCGTCCGTGCCACCAGCCCTGCCCGCTGCGCGCGCTCCAGACGCCGGCGCATGAGGAGCCGTCCCCAGCGGTCGGGACTGGCATCTGCAAAGGGACCAAATGTTTCCTGGCCCTGTGGGAGATGCTGCGGGCCTGTGTAAGGACGGATTCGAGGGTCGAGGTAGATGTTTTCTATGAAGGGATGGGCGAGCGCCGCGGGGTCGAACTCGAACTCGAAAACCTCACGGCCCGCGCCGGCCCGGGCATGCAACAAGCCGAGACGAAGCGGCGCATCGAGTCCGTCCCAGTCGGCATAGGCAGCAATGGTCGTCACGGGTCAGCGCTTCCTCTTGGGGAGCGCTGGCGACTCGATCAACCTCGAAAGCTCTTCTGCGCTGGAAAAACCGCCGTTCTGTAGCGACGGGTTCGCCCGCTCTGGCGACGTGCGCAGCTTCGCCAGTTCCCTGGCCGGACCATCCACGCGTGCAACCGCTTCGCGCAGTTGTTGCGAGGGCAAAGCGGCCCGAGCCTCGCGCAGCTGGGCTCCGGGCATGGCAGCAGCGACCTTGCGCAACTGCTCCTTCGGCGAAGTGTCGGCGACCTTTCGAAGCTGGCTCAATGACGAACCGTCGACCAGACCCCGCAAGTCGGTCGTGACCGCGCCCGTCGGCACCGTCCGCGTACCGGCCGAAGGTTGGATGGACCGCGGCCGCGGCCGCGATTTGGCGCCGTGGGCCGGCAGGCGCGCGTCCTGCAAGTCCCGGCCCACGGGATCCGCCGTCGCGAGCAGATTGAGATCCCTTTCGATGCCGAGCACTTGCATGACTGCCAGGTAGGCTCCCATGGTGACGCCCGATCCGCCCCGCTCCAGGCTGCGCAGGGTCATCGGCGACATGCCAGCACGCTGCGCCACCTGCTTCGCAGAGAGCCGTCGGCGCAGCCGCGCCACGCGCAGGCGGGCGCCGAACTGGCACAGCAGTTCCTCGGTAGGGGGGAGCAAGGGGGCTGTTTTCTTAGCCATGGTGCAATTATTTTAGCGACTTTTTGCTAAGCGCGCCAAAATAACGCCACTTCGCCATCTTGGATGGTCCTATCGGCTCGTCTGGCGGAGTGATATTTTGGCGTTTTCTCATCTATTTCGCCGGAATATTAGCTTTCGCGCCAGACTGAAGGCGCGCGGCTCCTTTGCGGCGGCCAGCGAGTCAAGCGCGACAGCGATGGGTTCTTCTCACACCGGCGCTTTTCACCGCGCACACCGGCATGCGAATCGCACGCGAAGAATTTTTTCGGTCCGGTGGCATGCATCATTGCCGCGGACGGCTACGAACACGCCTTAACCATGGCCAACGACACCGAGTTCGGCCTCTGCGCGGGCATCTGCACGGCTTCGCTCAAGCACGCCACGCACTTCAAGCGCCATGCGCAAGCCGGCATGGTGGTGGTGAATGTGCGACGGCAGGCGTCGACTATCACGTGCCTTTTGCTGGGCGTAAAGGTTCCAGCCACGGCTCGCGCGAACAAGGACGCTATGCGGCCGAGTTTTTCACCACCGTAAAGACGTCCTACGTCAGGGCTTAGCTTGACCACCAGCGACAGTCCCGGACAAGACCCGTGGGACAATTTCTCATGGCACCTGTCTATGTCGATCCTGGCAAACGCGCCGCACACCCCATTCGTGCAGGCGCTGGAGCAACTGGTCGCTGACGTTCCGGGCCATTACAGCTTCTCAGCCGGCCTGCGTCCGCTTTAGTTCGTCGATGAAGCGCACGGCCTCGCGCCGTACGTGCGAGGCCAGGGGCGGGGAGATGATCGACTTGATCTTGCCCTCGTAGATGCCCTTCTCGCCAATGGTCTTGAAGTCCAGCACCTCGTGCGCGGCTTTCATGATGTCGTCGCCCGGCACGTCGCGCGGACCGGTCTGGCGGAAGGTCTTCTCCAGCCGGTTGGCCTGCTCGATCAGCAGCTTCTCGTCCGGGTCCAGCAGGTGGGCGATGAAAGCAGAGTGCTCGCCCATGGTGGTCCCCCAGAATTGCACAACCTCGCGCCGGTCCAGTTCGATCTGCCGCCGGTTGTAGAGGTCCAGCCGGGCGGAGAAACGGTCGGCCTCGCGCGCGGTGTGCGTGAAGAGTAGCGGCCACACCAAGGTGCGGACCTTGCCGCTGGCTTGCTGCTCGCGCATGGTCTTCTTGTAGTCGGAGAAGCGCTTGGCGAGATCGATGGAGGCGCGGTTGAAGGCCATGAAGTTGTCGGGCCTGATGTCGCGCGAGAGCTCCAGTTGGCGGGTGAAAAGGCGCTGGAACTCCTCGGCCTGCCCGCGCGGGCCGGCGAGCTCCGGGCCGGGCATCAGCTGCACGAAGAACATCGCGTGCTCCATCATGATGTCGTTCCAGAACAGGTTGTCGGCGATGGAGAAGCTGAGCGGGTCGGTGTTCTGGGGCACGTAAGTGGGCTTTTCGCGCGCGTTGAAGTGGTTCGTGGGTGCCGCGCCCATGACGGCCGGCGTGGTGCGCACCTGAGCGGGGTCCTGAATCACCTTGGCAACGGGCGGGATGAGTGGATTGATGCCGGTGGCGGTGGCACAGCCCGCCAGTCCCGACACCGCGGCCAGTCCGCCGACCTTCAGAAGTTCGCGACGTGAAGTCTCCATGCTGATCCTTATCTCGGCGAAAGTGCCGAAGGGCAATGGTCTGATGTCGTTGCCTCGGCAGTTTGTAGGACGCGGGCTACTTGCGAAAAGCCTCCCGCGACAGTGGGCCTCGACCCCGAAGAAAACGCGTGTAGGCGAAGTGAGGGGTTTTCGGCTGCATCACGGCAAAGCCACCGGTGGGGACCGCGGTGCCCTTGGTTGTGTCCAGCACATTCCCCATTCCCATGTAGAAAGTACCTGACAGAACCGTGATGCGTTCGGTTGCCGGATGCCAGTGCGCCGGAATCTGGTAATTGGCCGGCAGCTTCAGGCGCGCCGTGAAAGGTACGGCTTCATTCATGGGGCCCTCGAGCACAGAGATCTTTGCACCGGGTGGCAGCGAGGGCAGGTCGGCCCACTTCATGTCCGGCGGGAAAACAGAGGAATGGCCATGCGCCTGGGACAGCGCGACGGCCGGCGCCGTCAAGGCAAGAGCTGCGTATCCGCTGGCGATAAGCACTTTCAGGTAGGAAGAGCTGGTCATATCACGATGTCCTCTAGTTGGGGTCGCGTTGTGCGGGCTCAGCCCTGAGCTCGCATGAGAAAGCATGGGGCCGCGGTGTTCCTGAATCGTTCCCGTTGCCGGCGGCCATGGGGGCGCAGGCTAGCCAACGCAAACGGTTACGCGCAGGAACGCTGCTGCGATAGAGGTCTTGCCCGCGCTGGGGCTCTTGTTCTGGCTGGCGAACAGGGCGTCGAGTTCCCGCCGAAGCTGGTCGCTCTGCCGTTCTTTTCCGCCGCCTCGTACGCGTTCATGGTCGACCGCCCGAGGTCATGGGGCTGACAGCGTCTTGGCCAGCCGACCGCCTAGTAGGCCCTCCTGTGCTCGGGATGGCACGGCGCACGGCCTCGACGCCGCTCAGCGCGGCGGCGTCGTTCCTGCCACCGCCACCGCGCCGGCTTGCCGCCCACTCCTCCACACCAGCGCCAGGCCGATGAGCGTGAGACTCATGAGCGCGGCCGACAGCGCCATGGTTTGCTGCATGCCCTGCGTGGCGCTCCACGCTTGCAGCGCCTGTGCGCCGCGTGCCGCGAGGCCGGCGGCCCCGGCGTGCTCGGTGGCCGCTTCGGCCAATTGCCTGGCGATCGCGACGCCAGCGATCAGCAGGACGTTGATGCCGATCAGGCGGCTGAACAAAGCAAGTGAATTGGCTTCCAGCTGGCGCGGCTCGGGGAGCGTCGCGATCATCAGGTAGCTGCCCGGCGCCAGCAGGGCAAGGGCCAGGCCGCAGACCACGCGCGGCAGCACCAGCTCCAAGCCGTGCGAGGCCAGCGTGAGGCGCGCGGTGAGGAGCATCGACGCGATGAACAGGAACACGCCGGCCAGCACCAGAACGGGCTGCTGGCGCGCCGTCGCGTACTTGCCGATCAGCGGCGCGAGCACGCCCGCGATCACGCCCGTGCTGGACAGGATGAGCGCCACCTGGGGCAGCGGCAGCTGCAGTTGCAGCTGCATCCACAGCGTGTAGATCACCGCGGTCATCACCAGCAGGCTGCCCTGCATCGTGTTCAGGAAGAGGTAGGCCGCGTACGGCCCATTGCGCAGCAAGCCCCAGTCGAACAGCGGGGCGACCCGCACGCGGGTGTGCCACCGCAGGACGGCCAGGCTCGCCGCCGCCGCGCCCAGGTAGGCCCAGCGTGCCGCGCCGGCGTCCTGCGCCTTGTCCAGGAAGGCCTCCAGCGCGAGCTGCCCGAACAGCAAGACGCCGAGCAGCGCAAGCACGAGCAGCGCCGAAGGAGGGGATCCCTCCCGCTGCGGCGTCACGCCCAGCTCGCCGCGGATCACGAAGGCGCACAGCAGCAGGATCGGCACCTGCCCCAGGAAGATCCAGTGCCAGCCGACGGCGTCCACCACGATGGCGCCGGCCAGCGGGCCGACCACCGGGGCAATCGCCAGCGCGCTGATCCACAAGCTCATGGCCAGGGCGGCGCCGGACTCCTTCATCAGCGACAGCAGCTGCTTTTGCGCCAGCAGCAGCACGGCGCCGGAGGCCAGGCCCTGCAGCAGGCGGCCCACCAGCAAGAGCCAGAAGTTGTTGGTGCTGCCGCACAGCAGCAGCGCGCCGAGCGAGGTCGCCAGCACCGCGGAAAACGCGGCGCGCCCGCCCATCCACCGCACCAGCGGCGGCACGGCCGGGATCGCGGCGACGATGCCAATGCCGAAGGCGACGATGATCCACTGGCTTCGGTAGGCTTCGATCCCCAGGTCCAGGGCGATCGGCACCAGCGCGATGTTCGCCACCGACATGTCCATGAAATGGAGGATCAGGATCACGTAGACGGCGGCGACCTTCAGCATACGGCGACTCGGGTGGAATGAAAGGGTGCGCGGGCGCGCGAGGAGTTCAGCGCTGCACGATGTTGTTGGGGTCGTCGGCCAGCTGCTTGCCGTTGACGCGAGCTCCGTACCGCACGGCAGCGGCCTTCTTCAGCACCCCGTCGTAGCTCGAGTCGCGAACCAGGTAGCGCAGGATCTGGTCGCTCTGGAAATCCGTGGAATCGAAGTGATGTCCCGTGGGCTTCGTCTGGGTGACGTCGAACACGGCGTCGCAGTCCACCTCGACCGAATCGAGCTGCTCGGTGCCGCTCGGAGCCAGCAGCATTTCCATGCTCACGTAGCCGCCGCGCACCGGCGGCAGCGGTTGCAGCGCCGGCACGCCGCCGCAGGCGACTTCGAGCAGCGCCTCCTCGATCGGCAGGTCCAGCGCGTAGCCGACGATCATCATGATGTCGTAGCCGGCGAACCGCACGTTCAGCTCGACCAGTTCGACTTCGCCGTCCGGCGTCACTATCAGCTCGGCATGGGTCGGCCCGTGGACCAGCCCGAGCACCTTGTGCACCGCGGTCATCTTCTCGACGATGCGTTCGCGCAAGGGATGCTCGTAGGCGAACGTGGCGGCCATCTCCACCGACACGTCGCGCGTCAGCACGGTGCGCGAGGTCAGGCCCAGCGGCGTGTAGCGGCCGTTTGCGACCCAGCCTTCCAGCGACATCAGCTCGCCCGTCACCTCTTCTTCCAGGAACAGGCCGCCGCCCGAGGTCAGGTGGTGGCGGAAGACGGGGCGGTACTTCTGCAGTTCCCGGTCCCAGATGTCCATGCCGCGCGCCACGTCGTCGAGCGTGCGGCATTGGGTCACGTGGATGCTGCCCAGGCCCTGGATCGGCTTGAGAAAGGCGCCGGAAACGCCCTCGGGGAAGCGGCCTTCCGCCAGCACGGCGCGCGGATCGAACATGCGCAGCCTGGACAGCCCGGCATCGCGCAGGCGGTTGCGTACCCATTGCTTGTTGAGCAGCTGCCGCATCAGCGCGGCACCGTGGGTCGGCAGGCCCGCCTGCTCGCGCACCACGGTTTCCAGGGGCAGGGCCGGCTCCACGCCGCCGTAGGTTCCGCAGACCCGCCGCCCTTCCAGCTTGGCGTTGACGAAGCGCAACGCGGCGCCTGCATCGTCCCAGGAGTCGAGCCGCCAGGACTCGTCGATGGACTCGAGGCCGGCCTTGTAGATACTGCCCGTGGCCAGGTCCATGGTGTGGAAAACCACCGTATGCCGGCCGGCGCGCTTGGCCGCCTCGATCAACTTGTACATGTGGTTGACCGGCTCGAAGACGACAAAACAATCGCTCATGTCACTGTCCTTTTCTTTTAGTTTACGTTGGAAAAAATCTCTTTCAGGCCAAGAAAAAATGCCTGATCAGTTCCGCAGGCCCAGTCCCTTCAACATCGCAATACGTGTCATCCCCGTCGAGCGACCGCTTGTGCACATAGTTCGGCTCGAACTCGCCCATCAGCTGGTTCGGCGTGGATTTGAAGCGCGGGTTGTCCGCCAGCATCAGCTCCATCAGCAGCTCTTCATACAAGTCATGGATCGAAGTCGCGGCCGATCGAAGCTTCTCCAGGCATTTCAGCGCCGCTTCCAGCGACGGTTCGTCCTTGGCGATGAAGACCACCGGCTTGCCATGCTGCTGTGTCTTCCTGTCCTTGCGAACCGCGCCATGAAGCGCGCGTTCCTGGTCTCGTGTACTTTCCATATTCGACGCCCTGTATTTTCTATCTGCGAAAGCAAAACGGACCCGCCGCCATTGCGCGCGACCTAGAAGCGCAGCTCCATGAAGACGGCGCTAGAGCGGTAGGTGTCCAGCTTCTCTTCGGATTGGTAGTCCTTCATGCTGTTGTCGGCATAGGGCGTTATCTCCACGAAGCCGACGGACCGGTACAGGGCATGCGCGGCCGCGAGAAACTTCAGGCTCTCGAGCCTGACACCTTCATAGCCCATGGCGCGCGCGTCAGCCAGCAGCCGCTCGACCAGCCTGCGCCCGGCGCCGGCGCCGCGAACGTGCGGCTTGACATACATGCGCTGCACCTCGGCGATCGTCGGGGTCAGGCGTTTGAGGCAACCCACGCCCACGTAGTCAGGTCCCTGGCGGACGACGTAGAACCGCCCTTCCGGCGGATAGAACTTGCTGCGTTCGTCCAGGTCCGACGCGACCATCGCCTCGATATCGAACGACAGGCCATAGTTCGATGTGGCCAGGCCGCCCAGCCATTGCAGGTACTCGGTAATGAGAAGTCCCGCGGCATCGCGAGTGGCGTCGTCGTCGACAGGCAGGATTTCGATAGGCGTATTCATGAGCATGTCATCGTTCGGGAGGGTGGAAGCCAATGGCATCATGACGCTCGCGGCTGGATGATTGCGCGGCGCCGGTACGCCGTGGGGTCCGCCGACGGCAACCAGGTGCCGTAGCCGAAGGCGTTTGCGCTCATGGCGGCCTACGCCGCCTGTACCGAACGCATGCCGAAGATATCGCCCGAGTAGCGCGCCGCCATTCGCAGGTGTTCGTCGAACCCGGGCTCGGGCTTTCGCCCGGGCCAGAAGAATTCGACCGAGCCTTCACGGTTGCGCCACGAGGTGAGCTTCTCGGAAACATCGTTCGGCTTGGCCGAGACCTGCATGTTGACCACCTCGTAAGGCAGGAATTTCGGCAGGCTGATCGACTGGATCACGCCCACTTCGGTCTTGAGAAAGGCCACGGCGGCCAGCCCGCGCGCGGCCGGGCGGGTCGGCACGTTGGGCGCCCGGCCCAGGAAGGATGCGACATGCAGCTCGTAGGGGTTGACGCCGTAGACGCGCTCGACCAGGTCCATGATGCTGTCGCCGCCGGTGCGGGCTGCCACTTCAATGATGCGGATGTCGCCCGCGGGCGTGATGCGTGCCTCGAAATGCGCCATGCCGTAGCGGATGCCCAGGGCTTTGCAGGCATGCTCGGCCATGTCGCGCAGGCGGGTGTCGTCGGTGTACACCGACGGCACGGAGTGGCCGGTTTCGACGAAGTGCGGTTCGGGCCCGAGGTACTTGTCGGTGACGGCCACCACACGGTGCAGGTCGCCATGGTTGAAGACCTCGACGCTGACCTCTGCCCGCGCCGGGATGTACTCCTCGGCCTGCAACAAGGCAGGCGGCGTTTCGGCGTCACCGCTCAGCGACCTGATGCCGGCCATGCACTGCTGGTAGGCGTCGGCCAAGGCGTTGGCGTCGGGGACCTTCACCACACCCAGGCTGCCCGTGAGCTCGCGCGGCTTGATCACCAGGGGGAAACCGATGCGCCCGGCCACGGCCTGCAGTTCCTCGAGCGTCGAGAATGCGCTGAACCTGGGCACCGGCAAGCCTGCGGCCGACAGCACCTCCTTCATCACGAACTTGTCGCGGCAGCAGTCCACCGCCGCCTCCGGGTTGTGGTTCAGCCCGAAATGCTGCGCCACTGCCAGCGCGCTGCGCACGGCGAAGTCGTTGACCGGCACGACGGCGGCCGGCTGGGCCCCAGTGCGCGCTGCATGCTCGACAGTAGCCGCCACCACGCCTTCCGGATCCGTCAGGTCGCCGGTGATGTAGCCGTCGAAAAACTTGATGGTCGTGGACTGGCGCGACTTCGCCAGCGTGTAGACGGGCGTGCCGCCGCCGGCGCGCAGCGCACCGGCCAGCGCGCGCTCGCGCAGTGGAAATTCGCTGCCGATGATCAGGATGTATCGGGTGACGGAAGTGCTCATGATCTTTCCTCTCAGACGGTTTCGGGCTCGGCGGTACGGGCGTAGCAGCTCTCACGGTAGGGCAGCCCGAGGTGGTCCCTCAGCGTTGTCCCCCGAAGGACGGGATCATGATAGCCGCGCTCGGTGAGCACCGGAAGCACGTGATCGATGAAATCGTCGAGCCCGAAGCCGAGCACCGGAAGGCCCAGCATGAAACCGTCGGCGGCGCCTTCCTCGACCCAGCGGATCATCTCGTCGGCGATCTTTTCCGGGGTGCCGATGAATGCTTCGGAGGTGCCGATGTTCGAGCGCCGCGTCGCGACTTCATAGGCCACCTCCAGCAAGGTCAGGTTGCGCTCGCGGGCCAGCCGCTTGATGTTGTCCGTCGTCGAGCGGAAGCCGTCGCTGCCGATGTCGCCGATGTCGGGAAAGGGCCCGTCCGGCGGATAGACGCTGAAGTCGTAGCCTTGGAAGAAGTGACCGAGAAAAGCCAGCGCCTCCTTGGGCGAAAGCAGGTTGCGCACCTCGAGAAACTTCTCTTGCGCCTCCTTCTCGGTCGCGCCGACGATGGGGCCGATGCCGGGGAAGATCTTCACGTCATCGGGGTTGCGGCCCTGGGCCGCGGCGCTCTCCTTGAGGCGCCGGTAAAAACCGCGGCTCTCCTCGAAGGTGGCGCCATTGGTGAAAATCGCGTCGGCGTGCATTCCGCCGATGCGGATGCCGTCTTCCGAGGATCCGGCGTGGAAAATCACCGGCTGCCCCTGCGGCGAACGCGCGCTGTTGAGCGGACCCTCCACCGAGAAGAAGCGGCCCTTGTGGTTGAGCTTGTGCATCTTGTCGGGGTCGAAGAAGCGGCCGCTCGCGCGGTCGCGAATGAACGCGTCGTCGTCCCAGCTGTCCCACAGGCCCTTGACCACCTCCAGGTGCTCCTGCCCGATCTCGTAGCGCATGTCGTGGTCGGGATGCGCGCGGCTGTAGTTCCTTCCCGACCCCTCGAGTGAGGAGGTGACGACGTTCCAGCCGCCGCGGCCGCCACTGATGATGTCGAGCGAGGCGAATTGCCGCGCGACGGTGAACGGGTCGCTGTACGACGTCGATATCGTGGCGACAAGCCCGATCTTCTTCGTCATCGGCGCGAGCGCCGACAGTAGCGCCATGGGCTCGAAACGGTTGAGGAAGTGCGGCGCGGACTTCTCGGTGATGTACAGCCCGTCGGCGATGAAGGCGAAGGCGATGCCCGCGGCCTCGGCCTTGCGGGCCCTGTCGACATAGAAGTCGAAGCGAATGCTCGCGTCGGCCGGCACGCTCGGGTGCTTCCAGGCGTTCATGTTGGCGCCGTGGCCCTGTATCAGTACACCGAAGTGGATGCGTTTCTTGCTCATGGGAAGTCTCCTTGAAAATGTTGAGCGCGCGCGAATGTGGTGCGCTTGTCCGTCACCGCCGCGCCACTACGGGGAACAACCGCCCCGCAGCCGGCTTGAGGAGCCGCAGCAGCGGCCCCGTAGTCATCGTGGTGACGAGGGCCATGATGACCATGATGGTGAATATCTTGGGGCTCAGGATCCCCAGGTCGTAGCCGACGTTCAGGACGATCAGTTCGACCAGGCCGCGCGTATTCATCAGCGCACCGACCGTCAGGGAATCGCGCCAGCCATGACCCGTGAACCGGGCTGCGATCGTGGCCCCACCCAGCTTGCCCGCCATCGCGACAAACAGCACCAGGCCGCAGATCAGCCACGACTCGGCGTCGTTGATCAAGCCCAGCTCGGTTCGAAGGCCCGTGAAGGCGAAGAACAGGGGCAGCAGGATGATGGTGGTGACGTCGTGGACCCGCGCACCGATCTTTTCCTTGACCTGCCCATGGTCGGGCACCGCGACGCCCATCAGGAAGGCGCCGAACAGGGCGTGGATGCCGATCGTCTCCGTGATCCAGGACGATACGAGGAGCCCGATCAGGATCAAGCCGATCAGGCGCGGCGAAACCGGTTCGTTCGCGGCGACGTTGAGTGACCTGCTCAAGTACGGACGGACCACGGTCAGCATGAAGGCAATATATAGCACGGCGAAAACGAGCGTCCATATCGCGCCCAGGCCACTGCGATATCACGACCGCCGACTTGGCCTTGGAGCGCAGCGACTTCAGGTCGAGTTCGAGTCCGACGATGAACATGAACAACAAGATCCCCAGCTGGCTCAGGAAGAACAGCTGTGACAGCGACTCCTTGGGAAAAACAAAACCATGGATCTCGGGCGCCACCACTTTCAGAAGCGAGGGCCCGAGTGCGATGCCCGCAAGAATTTCGCCGACCACTTGCGGTTGCCCGGCAAGCCTGCAGATCGCGCCGAACAGCTTGGCGGCAAAGATGACGACCAGGATCTGGAGGATCAAACTATTGATGGGGGACGCAAGGTGCTGCGTCAGCTGCTCAAGCACGGTCTCCATGTCGGGGCTCCAGGGGATTGTGTTTCTGCGTCATGAGGTCTGGGTTCTCATGCCTGAACTCTTTCGTCGAGCAGCATGCGTGAGGCAGCAGGGCGCCCGTCCTGCCAGAGGAGTGGCCATATGGGATCGGCCACCCGTACGGATTCAACGTGGCCGATGAGAACGTCGTGGCTGCCATAACCCAGCTCGCCGTCGACCCGGCAGAACAAGGTCGCCTGTGCGCCGCCAAGAACCGGCAAGCACTCGGCCTCGCCCCAGGCCCCGTGCGCGAAGCGCTCGTGATGCTCGAGCTTGCTGCTGAACGGGGCGATCAGGCCGTGCTGTCGCTCCTGAAGAAGGTTCACCGAAAAGCGCCGTATACGCGTGAGAGGTGCGTAGATGCTGGCCGAGCGATTGATGCACACCAGGATGGCGGGCGGCTCCGTGCACACGGCGCTGACGGCCGTGACCACCATCCCGAAACGTTCGCCCTGCTCCTGGGTGGTGATGATGGAGACCGTCGCCGTCAGCCGGCGCATGGCTTTCTTGAACTGGTGGGTGATCGTGTCCGGGTCGCTGGCGAGCGAGGCCGGGGCCGTTGAGGAAAGCGGCATCTGATAATCTTTCAGCGCGCTCTGCGTCCAGTTTTTTGTCATTGCGCCTCCGTGGAATTTTGGGATATGAGAATTTGGTGCATCGCAGGTGATGCCGGAGGTCAAGGATGCAGGATCGAATAGACCAGCGAACCGGAGAACATCACGAGGACCAGCGATGCGCAGCGAAGAAAAGTGGATGTATAGGCCGACCAGGAACGCCTGGACGTCAGGAGCCCGCCCAGGCCGGACCAGCCGATTCCGATTGGGGCAAGAACGATGAGAAATACCAGGATCGCCTGCATGAAGTACTCGCCGGACTGGAACGCCTCGATCGGGAATGCCGTGCTCGCGAACAGCACGGCCTTCGGGTTCATCAGCGTGGCCACGAATACGTCGCGAAAACCGACCGGCCGGGCCGCCAGGTTATGCAGCGAGCGGCTCTTTCTCCACATCTTGACTGCCAGCCACAGGATGTAGGCCGAACTCAGGAGCTTCACGGTGGCCATCAGCCAGGGACGGCTGGCGGCCAGCGCGAAGAGAAAGAAGCCCCACGCGGAAATTGCGACGACATAGCCCATCGCCTCGGCGACGACCAGCGGCAGCGTGCGGCGCAAACCGACCTTCAGGCCCGACGACAGCAGCAACGTGTTCGTGGGGCCCGGCACCACCAACACCAGCGACAGGTAGAGCGCCATCGTCGGCAAGGCTTCATGGACGGACACTGTCGGCTCCTTCAGCCTCGGAGCCGGAGAAATACTGCTGGCCGCCAGGGGCCAGCCAGTCCGCCCTGAGCGGGGTGAATACGTCCAGATCGACGGCGTCCTCCAGGCAAAGCGCGTTGTGCGGCAGGTTGGCCGGAAGGTGCAGGATCTCTCCGGGCCCCACGACGGCCTCGTGCTCCAGGTTATGCCCGTAGCGGAAACGAATGCGACCCTCGAGGATGTAGGTGAACTGTTCGTTCGGGTGCGAATGAGTGCCGACGAAGGCGCCTTTCTTCAAGTAGAGCTTGGCCATCATCAGCGCGTCGCCCGACACCATCTGGCGCCCGATCTGCGGGGTCAGCTCCTCGCGTTCGATCAGCTCCCACGCCCCATATCCCTGTTCGTTCAAGCCAGCCACAAATCCTCCCCGGTCGCACAACCTGTAGATCGAAAAAAAACGCAGGCCCGCGCGGCGCCGACCGCCACGGGCCTGCGCGTCAAGCGGAAACCTCCCGCGCCTCCAGCTTGCCGACGGCTCTTTGCGTGTCACGCGCGCGAGCGAGCCGGCCCGCCTCTTCAGTGATGATGTCTTCCTGGCCCGCCACCAGCTTCCTCTTGGCCAGGCGCCCGTAAAGTTCGAACT
Organism: Ramlibacter sp.; assembly: GCA_013815685.1. Classification (GTDB taxonomy): domain Bacteria; phylum Pseudomonadota; class Gammaproteobacteria; order Burkholderiales; family Burkholderiaceae_C; genus Ramlibacter. Next base: position 13,786 of record JACDFR010000014.1, on the reverse strand, counting down.
CGTTGACGTCGAATTCCAGCGCAGCCTTCTGGATGTGCGGTACGTACCCCGAGAACAGGCCGAACAGCCCGCTGGCGATGTTGGCCGCGCTGATATGCGGCGTCTTCGGGCTGAGGAAGGCCTCCGAACGGCGGCCCAGTTCCGTCACCTTCTCGAAGGTCGTGTTGGCCTGGTAGCCCTCGCGTTCCATCACGGCGATCAAGGTCTCCAGCTGCGTGTTGCCCGCGCCGGCGCCGAAACCCTTGATGCACCCGTCGATGACCAGTGCGCCCTCCTCCAGGGCGACCAGGCTGTTGGCCACCGCCAAGCCCAGGTTGTTGTGGGCATGGAACCCGACCATGATGCTGAGCCCGTCGACGAGACGGCTGACCTTGGATTTGACGAGCGAAGGGGTCGAGTACCCGGCGCTGTCCATCAGGATCACGGCCTGCGCGCCGTAGCCCTCCATGAGCCTGGCTTGCGCCAGCAGTACTTCGGGCGGCGCCATGTGCGACATCATCAGCACGCCATAGGCGGTCTTATCGGCCAGGCGAACCTGCTCGATGAACCGCGCCGATACGTTGGCTTCGGTGCAGTGCGTGGCCACGCGCACCACATCGACGCCGGCCTCGAGCGCCAGGGTGATGTCGGAGGACTTGCCCAGGCCCGGGATGAAATGCACGCCGAGCTGGCTGGACTTGAGCGCCGCGCGCGCGGTCTCCAGCATGATGGTGTCGTCGATCGGTGTCTGCCCGAGCAGGCACGACGAGCCGCCCAATCCGTTGCCGTGCCCGACTTCGACGATGTCGATGCCCGCTTCGTCGGCCGCGCTCGCATACTCGTACATCTGGGCCGCCGTGAGCTGGTGGCGGATGGCATGGTTGCCGTCGCGCAATGTGGCGTCGCTGATAACTATCATTGTGTAACTCCTGCCTGTGTGGCTGCTTGTGTGGCTGCGTGTTGGTGCGTGGCGACCGCGATCGCCGCGCAGTTGATGATGTCCAGATTCCCGGCGAACTCGGGCAGGTAGTCGCCCCGGCCGCGAACGGTGAGGCTCACCGTGATCCTGCCCTGGCTTTCCATCGGCTGGACCACCAGTTGATAGCCGGGAACGTATTCCCGGACCTTGTCGACCATCGCGTTGATGCGTGCCTTGACCTGGCCGAAGTCCTTGTAGCGGGCGTGCGCGTACAGCGTGGTCTGCATCTGGATGCCGGGCTCCGCCGGGTTGATGTTGAGAATCGCCTTCGTCTTCTTCGCACCCGAGAACATGGCGAGCGCGAACTCTGTGGTTGTCATGTACTCGTTGATGTTTTCCCGGGTGGCCATGCCCGCGCTCCTGGAAGCGATGGCGGACACCACCTCGATGTATTCGATCTCGTCCACCGCCTGTTTGAGCGCATAGGCGAGCGGCAAGCTGGCCTGGCCCCCGCAGGTGATCAGGTTGATGTTCTGGGCAGCGTCGGATTCCGGCAGGTTGATGCACGGTACGCACAGGCGCCCCAGCTTGGCGGGCGTCAGGTCGATGACGAACTTTCCCGCCTGCTCGAAGAATGCATTGTTCACCTTGTGGCCCGCGGCCGAGGTGGCGTCGAACACCAGGTCGTATGCGTCGGCGTTCTCTTTCAGGAAATTCAGGCCGTCGCTGGAGGTTTCGACGTTGCTGGCCCTGGCGAGCTTGAGGCCTTCGCTCGTGGGGCTGCGCCCGACGACGAATGCCAGGTCGAGGCACTCGGTGGACTTGACCTTGAACATGAGGTCGACGCCGATGCTGCCCGACCCCACAATAGCCACTCGTGTACGCGATGCCGTTTTCATTCTTTACCGCCTTAGTAAGTTAGCGCACGTACGCCGTCGGTGGGCTGGCGGATGCCGGCCTCCGTGCCGCGTTGCTCCGCCTGCGCCGTGTCCCCGCTACCTGCCAGCAGCCTTTCCAGCTCCCGGCTCAGGTCGGCGAGCACGAGCTGTTCGTCGCTGTGCAAGAAGAAGTGATTGCCCGGATAGCGGACGTACCGCACCGGGCCGCTTGTTTCGCTCAACCATCCACGCAGGCCTGCGTCGCTCACGAGGCCGTCGTCCGTGCCGTGCAGGACCAGGAAGGGGCAGCCCAGGGGCGGTTGCTCCTCATAGCGGTACGTCGCCGAGATGGTCAAGTCGGCGCGCAGGCGCGGCATCCAGAGGTCGCGCATCGCGGGCTCGTCGATCAACGCCTCGGGCGTGCCGTTGTAGTCGCGTACGGTGGCGATGAACACATCGTCCGCAAGCGCCTCGACGCCTGCATCCCGCCACCTGAACTGCGGGGCGTTGCGGCCCGACGCCACGAACAGGCAGGGCTGGCGCAGGCCCCGCTCGCGCAGGATCCGCGCCAGGTCGAACGCGATCAGCGCCCCCATGCTGTGGCCGAAGAACACGAACGGCCGGTCCAGGAGCGCAGGCACGGCTTCGGCCAGCTCGGCGACCACAGGTTCGGCGTCGCTCAGCAGCGGCTCGGACATCCGGTAGTCCCGGCCCGGGAGCTGTACCGCGATCAGTTGCACCCAATCGGGCAACGCGTTGCGCCAGGACCGGAAGATGGCAGCGGTCGCGCCGGCGTAGTGGAAGCAAAAAAGCCGCAAGCGCACCTCGGGCATCCCCTCGGCGTCGTGGACGATGAGGCAGGGAGATTCGGGGCGCTGAACCTCGGTCATGCCGGTGCTCCCTGGCGTGCCGGCACGGAGACGTGCGTCAGCCAGTTCCACTTGTCCGGGTGCGTGCCGCGCATGATGCCGAAATAGATTTCCTGGATGGCACGCGTCACCGGCCCCCGCTGCCCGTTGCCGACCGGCATGCGGTCGACCGAGCGCACCGGACAGACCTCCACCGCGGTTCCGGTGAAGAAGATTTCGTCGGCCAGGTAGAGCATCTCCCGCGGAACGCTGGCCTCGGTCACCGTATAGCCCAGGTCCCTGGCGATCCGCATCACGCAGTTGCGGGTGATGCCGCACAGGATGCTGCTGCTCAGCGAAGGCGTGAAGATCTCCTTCTTGCAGACGATGAAGACGTTCTCGCCGCTGCCTTCGCTCACCAGGCCGTTGCCGTCGAGCGCGATGCCCTCGCTCATGCCGTTGTCGCGGGCTTCCATCACGATCGACTGGCTGTTGACATACTGGCCGCCGATCTTGGCGAGCGTGCTCGCCGCGCCTGAGCCGCTGCGCCGCCAGCTGCTGACCTGCACATCGACGCCCTGCACCAGCGCGTCCTCGCCCAGATAGGCGCCCCAGGGCATGCTCGCGAGCAGCGCTTCGGAGGGGCAGCCGCGGCCGTCCAGGCCCATGGTCGGCCCCAGGCCCCGATAGACGAGCGGCCGGATGTAGGCGCTGCGGTGCCCATTGGCGCGCAACGTGTCGGCGGTGACTTCCATCCACTGTCCCACGGACAACGGGGACGGGATCCGCGCGACCTTGCAGCTGAACAGGAGGCGCTCGTAATGCTCTGGTCCGCACATGATCGCCGACTTTTCGCGGATCTCGTAGGCGCGCACTCCCTCGAAGACGCTGCTTCCATAGTGAAGCGCGTGGCTCATCACATGAACCTGGGCGCGCTCCCACGGAAGCATCTCGCCGTTTTTCCAGACGTAGTCGGCTTTCATTGTTTGTATTCCTTTACATGACTTTGTATTTGTTGAACGCGTCGACCACGCTTTGCCCGGCCGCGATTCCTTCCCGGACATTTCGCTCCAGGCGGTTCTTGGCGATGGCGCGGTTGACGACTTCTTCCTCGGCCTCGCGCGGGATGACGCAGACACCGTCGCCGTCGCCGAAAACCAGGTCGCCCGGCCTGATACGCACGTTCCCGATCGTGATCGAGCAGCGGTAATCGACCACGTTGTGGCGTCCCTGCAGCCCATAGGCATAGGTGCCGTGCGCGAACGCCGGGATATTCAGCCCCACGATGGTGTTGGCGTCGCGTACGTGCGCGTTGAGCACCACGCCGGCGGCGCCGAGATTGCGTGCGCGCAAGGTCAGCATGTCGCCGATGCGCGCTGCCGTGGTCGGGCCGCCGCTGGCGATGTAGACCTCCATCGGTCGAAGCGCTTCGATCGATTCGAATAACAACCCGAAGGGCTTGGCGTCGAACCGCTTCAATCCACCGTGCGGGACCGGAGGCTCATCCTGCACCGGCATGGCGCGGCCGATCATGACCATGTCGGGGCGCAGCGGCCGGATTTCGGGCGGTAGCATCGGGAATGCAAAACCGAGCTGTTCCATCACATCGCTGACCGGGCAGGTCGCGATCTCGGCCCGCATCAGGGCGAATAATTCCTCATCTGTCTTCCACTGCGGCATTTTTTTCTACCCGGTTAGCGTGGAACCTGCTTCGCTTAGCAGCGGCGCAAGTTCCCGATTGACGTGTTTGAGTACCGACGCTTCTTCGGCGTGAATGAAGAAGTGGTCGCCCGGAAATTTGAAGCGGCTGAAACTCTGACTTGTCTCGCGTTCCCACCGCGCGAGACCTTCGACGTGCACCAGGTGATCTTCGGACCCGTGGAAGACCACGATCCGGCAATCCAGCGGCGGCTGCTGCTCGTAGCGATAGGTTTCGAACAGCGCGCCATCGGCACGTATCCGCGGCAGCAGAAGCTCGAGCAGCGCCGGGTTCGCCAGGATGGCGTCCGGCGTGCCGTTGCAGCCGCGCAGGACTTCGATGAATTCGGGATCCGACAGCTGGTGCCGGATCGTTGCGGGTTTGACGTCGGGCGCATTCTGGGCCGACACGATCAGCAGCTGCGGCTGCGGCAGCCCGCGCATCCGCAATACACGCGCCACCTCGAATCCGATGAGTGCGCCTGTGCTGTGGCCGAAAAAAGCGAAGGGCCTGTCCAGCAACGGCATGAGCTCGTCGACGATCGGCGGCGCGACGTCCTCCATGGAATGGAGCAGGGGCTCGTGAAGGCGGTTCTCCCTGCCGGGCAGCTGAACGGCCACCAGTTCGACCTCATCCGGCAATGAATCCGGCCAGTGACGAAAGATGGATCCGCCGCTGCCGGCGTAGTGGAAGCAGAACAGCCGGGCCCGCGCATCGGGCCTCGGTTCCCCGGCGCCGAACAAGAGCCAGCAAGGTTCATGCATGTGCGTCATGTCGGCGCGGCCGTTCGTTACGCGGCCACCGGGGCGTCGACCTTCATCGGCTCGACCACGCGGTTATGGCGGTACTTGTCCTCCCCAGCCACGAGGATCGTGGTGTAGCGGTCCAGCGGCAGAACCTCGCCGAAGTGATGGAACGACTCCTGGCCGGAGTAGACCTTCACGTGCGTGGGAACGAAGCGCGTGGCCAGGCCGAAGCGCACCGAGTCCTTGCTGATGTTCGCATTGGAGCCGTGCATGCAGCGCGACGTGAAGATGAAGAACTGGCCCGGCTTCACTTCCATGTGCACCGCGCGCGACTCGTCGGGCTTCCACGTCGGGTCGAGCTTCAGTTTCTCGTAGTCATAGCCGTAGAAACCGGACTTCTGACCATCTTCCAGCTGGCGCTTGTTGAAGTTCTCGGGCTCGAACGGAATGTTCTTCTTCTCGTCGAAGTACCACGTGCGGTGGCTGCCCGGCATGAGTTTCAGGCAACCGTTCTCCTTGGTCGCCTCGCTCATGGCGATCCAGGCGGTCAACTCCCACGGCCGGCCTTCCTCGGCGGCGGTCGGCTCCAGCTTCTCCGTGCCCTCGAACTCGACGAAGCTTTCGGCCTGGTGCCAGTCGGTGCCCTCGTCGCCCGGGTACTTCGGGAACCACTCCGAACGCCAGCTCAGCAAGTCGGGGCCCAAGATGCTGGAGACGCGGTCCACGATCCGCGGATTGCTGACGATCTGGTTCATCTGGGGCAGATCGATGTGCCGGTCGTAGTTCAGCCTGCTGTCGGGGAAAGGTGCGTTGGCCGTGTCGAGCAGGTCCATGCGGATGTCTTCCCAGATGCGGGTCATCTCTTCGGGCTCGTACAGGGTGAAGGGGCCGGCGAAACCATTCTCATAGAAGGATTTCTTCTCGGCCTCTGACAAATGAAAGCGCTTTTCCATCTCGGTTCTCCTAATAAAGTGTGAAAAAAATGTCGTGATTGCGGCGGATATCGAAAGACGAAGCCTGGTTAGGCCGAGACCGAGACGGGCGCGCGATTGGTTTCGCGTTGCGAGTCGATCTCCGCGCTGATGGCCGCCACCGTCGAACGCGTCTTGTCAAAGAACAGCCGCGGCGAAGGCGCCGCACCCGTCTTTTCCTTGATTTGCTTCAGTACCGCGACCAGATTGAGCGAGTTGCCTCCAATATCCAGAAATCGGGTGTCGCGATTCAGTTTCTTGACGCCGATGACGTCTTCCAGAATTTGAATAACAGTAGCTTCAGTGTTCATGTGTTCACTTCCTCTTGGTTACTTTCGTTGATGCGATGTTGCAGAGTCGACAGAAGCGCCTTGCGATCCGTCTTTCCCGATGACAGCAGCGGAAACTGCTCGAGAATCGTTACGTACCGGGGCACCATGTACCTCGGCAGCTCCATGGACAGGCGCTTCCTGATCGCCTCCGTCAACCTCTCGGCGCCGATTGGGCAGCCCTTCTCGATGAGGACGCCGGCCGCCAGCAGTTTTTCCCCGTAGCGGGACTCCAGCAGGACGATCTCCGACGCATGGACATGCGCCACGCTGTTGATGACACGCTGGATCTCGTTCAGGTGGATTCGGTAGCCGCCGATCTTCACTTCGTTGTCCTTGCGGCCGATATAGAACAGGCTGCCATCCTCCAGGTAGGTGCAGATGTCGCCCGTCCTATAGAACGGCACCCCGTTCAAGTAGGTCAGGCGTGCCGCGGTCTCTTCGGGCAGGTGCCAGTAGCCTTGCATGACCTGGCTGCCGCCGATCATCAGCTCGCCCGGCGTTTCGACGGCCTCGATGGGTTCGCCGCGGCTGTCGACCAGCCGCACCTGCACATGCGCCAGCGGCTTGCCGATCGGGTAGAGCTGCTTGCGGTCCGGCTCGATCTCCCTGATCACATGAGCCGTCGCGGCGCATGTGGCTTCGGTCGGGCCGTAGGCGTTGATTACCCGCACGCCGGTGTTCTTCTTCAGCCAGCGCTGGATCGTCTTGACGTCCGGCACGTCGGTGCCCGTGAGGATCGTCTTCAGGTGGGGCATCGGCGCCGTGGCGAAATCGGACGCCTGCGCCATCAGTCCCAGCATCATTCCCCAGGCGGAGAAGTGCGTCACGTCGTTGCCCTGGACCGTTGCGAAGAGCAGGTCCGGCACGACGATGTCGTCATGAACGCGCAGATGCGCGCCTTCCGCCAGCGGGAACAGCATGTCCATCAGGAAGACGTCGAAATGCAGCGGCGAAAAGCTGGCGCATTTCGAGTTCGACCTGACGTCGTAGACCTCTCGCGTGCCTTCGAAGAAATCGACGATGCTGCGATGGTTGATCAGCACGCCTTTGGGCCGCCCGGTTGAGCCCGAGGTATAGATGCAATATGCGATCGCCTGGTCGTCCGGCGCGGGCAGGGGCGACGGCCGCACGAGCGCGGCTCGCTGCGCGTATTCCTCGTCGTCGGTTATCAGGCGTTCGAGTTCGCTCAGCGAGACGATGCCCGCCGGCTGCGGAAGATTGGCCCCGATGCCGTCGGCAAGCTCGTCCTCGGTGATCACTACCGCGGGGGCAATGTCGTTGAGGATGTATCGCAGCCGCTCGGCCGGCATACCCGGATCGAGCGGTACATGCACGCAGCCCGCCTTGAAGACGCCGATGATGGCGGCCACGAGCACGGCGCGGCGGCTTGCCAGCATGACCACGCGGTCGCCGGGCTTGCATTGCAGAACCTGCAACCGGATGGCGAAGCGCGTACTGAAGCTATCGAGTTCCTCGTAGCTGAGGTCGATGCTCGTATCGGACAGCGCGCATTGGTACGGCATGCTGATCGCATGCGACTGGATTGCTTGAACGATGTGTTTGCCCATATGCTGTTCATTTCCGAAGAGACGCAAGGCTAAGGGCGATCCCCGCTGCAATTACTTAGATGATTTGCGGCATAACCATCGATAAAAAAATGCTCTGCAATTGGTGACGATGCTAGTTCGAAAGTACAGCTTCCGCCAGCAGTCCGTATTGCTTTGCCTTGTTCGCGCTGCTCTTGATGTGCTTGCTGTTCATCTTGCGGTTGATGGCGATGAACAACTGGTAGATTTCGCGTTCTCCTAAGTTGAGTTCCTCGGCCACGTGGCGCGCGCTCCCGCCGCTTGCGACCAGCCTGAGCGCGAGTACTTCGGGGTATGTGAGCGACAGCTCACGGGCGAGCTCCTGGCGCAGCCGCATCACGCGCCACTCGAGCAGTTCATCGGCAAGCCCGCGCAGCAGCCGGCGATGTGCCCAAAGCGCCTCTTCCCCTTGCGGTGCCGCCAGCGGTGCGCTGACGTGCAAGAGCCCGAACGCGGAATTGTCTCGCCGGTGCGCTGGAAGGAACACGTTGCTGCACAAGCCGTGGGATCGACCGTCCTGGTTCAGCCAGTGTTCGGGCGCGAGCGAGACGAGCGCCGATCCGCGCAGCGGTTGCGAATCTTCGCGCGCATGCGCGACTGCGGGGTCGTTCAGGTACCGGTGTTGGTGGACGTAGCGCTGCGCCCAGGCCGGCGGGCCGCCGACCAGCAGGTGGTGGCTTTCGAACTCGGCCTCTTCCTGCTCGTCGACGACGAACCAGTGATAGAAGCAGTGCGTGGCTCCACAAGCCTCACAGACGCTGCGCATGAGCGCGGCCAGCTCGCCCTCGTTTTCGCATTCGAAAGCGAACTCGGGCCGCGGCACGTTCGCGCCGGCGTCCCGGTTGCCCAGCGCCCCGAGCACGCAGCGGTATTCGATCCCGAGTTCGTCCGCATAAGGATCGTGCTCGATGAATTCGGCCACCTGGCCGCTGTCGCGCAGGTCCAGGTGCTGGATCGAAACCGGCTCGCCGGGGCTGCGGCAGCGGCGCTCCAGCCTGAACCCGCGCTTGTCGTTGCCGCGCACGCTCAATGAGATGCGCTTGCCGTCGACGACGCAATGCCGCACCTGCACAGTGTCGGCGGCGGCGCGATCAGCGGGGGCGGATCTGGGTGGTCGGGCCATCTATGGTTTCACTTGCACGGGAACGCTGCGGCCGCAGTTTTGCGAAGGCGCAGATAGCTGCGCCGCCGCGATAGCGGGTCTTTTCTGTTTCGTTACGGCCGCGCCGAAATGAGCCTGGCCCCTCGGGCCGGAGCGCTGGCCGGGCAGGGCGCGGGCGCGGCTGTCAGGCCGCGGTGAACGGTTTCGTGCCGCCGGTGCCCCGGCGGCGCGAAGACCGGCTGTTCACGCCGATCGGCGCCTGGTGCTCGTCGAGAGGGAGCTCATTCGTGCTGCCGGCGCCGAGACCCGCACGAATGGTGCGACCCCGCGAGCGGCCTCTGCGCTTGCGCCGACAAATCCGACTGGAAGGGAGCATTCATCTGGACTTCTCCGTGTATCAAGGTGCGCTGATGCGAACGCGTTGGCATCGGCCAGCCGCACGACCGGTGAAGCTCCTGGAGCCGACCCGGTCAGTGACGCATGGCAGTAAACCTTCGCGCGTGCTCAATCCGCACACAAGGCATTCAATCGACGGCAAACCGTTTCTACAACTGTCAGGATTAGCAATCGCCCCACATCCGGTGCGCGCGAATCATCAAGTGAAATTGAGCGCGTGATCGCAGTGGCCTCGCGCATTGCCGAACACTCTCAGGATCTCCGGTCAGCGGCGCGAATTGACGTACCCCACAAACCCCGCCGCCCCGTGTTGTCGACGGCGGCGTTTCGGCCAGTTTTTTTTGTTTAGCGGCATTTTTTTACCGCACCGGGAGCCCTCACACGCCGTTTTGATGAGCAAAAATCACGTTGACGATGTCATCGCCGGTTTCCGAAGCTTGGTCAGCAAAGGTAAGCCCGGTTAGCAAAACGAGTTCAACACGCTAGCTCATCCGCCCAACGTGCGGTCTTGCTGCTTGAACCAGGCCAGGGCCGTGTCGAGGTGCGTGATGTCGAAATCGGGCCAGAAGGCCTCGACGACGTAGATGTCCGCATAGACGGACTGGGCGGGCAGGAAGCCACTCAGCCTGCGGCCCCCGCCCCAGCGCACCACAAGGTCGAGCCGGGACACCTCGGCAGATCGAAGCGCGCCACTGCGCAGACCGTCCAGATCCCACTCCCATCCGTAGTTGACGAGAAAGTTGACCTTGATGCCCTGGCCCTGCCGTTGCCGAAATGCCAGCAGCGGTGCGGGAAACTGCGGCGAGCGGTCGTCGCCCAGTACCAGCAGGGCCGCACCGCGCGCCGCGATCTTGAGCGCGAAGTCAACGCAAGCATTGCGGAAGTGCTCGGTCTGGATCGACGGGCGGCGGGTGTTGTCCTGCGTGAAGCCATAGACCGACACCTCTTCGATGCCGAGCTCGCGGCAGCGCTCGAACAGAACGATTCCGGGCTCGATCCCACTTGCATACCCGGCTTCCTTGGGCAGTTGGCGGGCCGAAGCCCAGCGACGGTTCCCATCCGGGATGAAGCCGATGTGGTGCGGGATGTTGTTGCGTTTCATGCAGCGGCTAGCAGCAAGCAGCATGCCCGATGTGCACGCGGCTGGCGCGCGGTAGGACTCAGACCGACAGCCGGTCGCGAGATGTGCTGAACGACAGTGCGCAAGCCGCGATCCAGAATCAATGGAAAGGAGCCGTCATGCCCCCAGTCGATCGAAGCCCTCTTGGCGATGAAATGGTGAGCAGGCTGCCGGAGCGCAAGTTTCCGCAGCCCAAGCCCGGCGGTGAGCTGCCCGCCCACGGGGCTGGCCCCGATATAACGAGCCGCCCTGGGCTGCCCGATCACCCGGAACGGATGGCAGCCGACATCGAGGATGAAGATGCCGACCCGGTCCAGGACAGCGGGCCCGGAATCGCCGATGGCGCCGAGACGCGTGGCGGTCGAAAGGGCTGACGGGATGAATTCCGAGGTTCGGATGAATTCCGATGTTCCCGCGCCGGAATCGGTGCCGCCTGTCAACAACCCCGAACCCCAGCCGGGCGACCCGAAGCCAAAGGGGCCGCCTTCAGACGAGGACGGCAGGCGTGTCGTGCCGGTCGAGTTGCCCGGAAAGCCCCACGCCCCTGAGCGTGTAGGCAGCGCACGCTACTCGAGCACTACTCGCGCGTGACCCGCACCAGTTCTTCCCGCGACGTGATTCCCTCACGCACCAGCCGTTCGCCGTCGTCCCGCATTAGCGTCATCCCGGCTTGCAGCGCGGCCGCGCGGATGTCGGCCTCGGCCGCGCGGTTGTGGATCTGCGCGCGGATCGCGTCGGTGGCCGCCATGAGTTCGAAGACGCCCGTGCGCCCCTGGTAGCCGGTCTGCCCGCACTCACTGCAGCCCGGGCCCACGCCGCCGGGCCGTCCCAAGGCGGAGGGAGCTCCCTCGGGGGGCAGCGAAGACACGAGCGTGGGGGCTGTGGGACTGCAATGCACGCACAGCTTGCGCACCAGCCGCTGTGCCAGGACACCCAGCAGCGACGAGCTGAGCAGGAACGGCTCGACGCCCATGTCTGTCAGGCGCGTCACCGCGCTGGCGGCGTCGTTGGTGTGCAGCGTGGCCAGCACCAGGTGGCCGGTGAGGGAGGCCTGGATCGCGATCTGCGCCGTCTCGTAGTCGCGAATCTCGCCGATCATGATGACGTCGGGGTCCTGGCGCAGGATGGCGCGCAGCGCCTTGGCGAAGTCCAGGTCGATCTTGGCGTTGACCTGGGTCTGGCCGATGCCCGGCAACTCATACTCGATCGGGTCTTCCACCGTCATGATGTTGCTGCTGCCGGCGTCCAGGCGGCCGAGCGCCGCGTACAGCGTCGTGGTCTTGCCCGAGCCGGTCGGACCGGTCACGAGGATGATGCCGTGGGGCTGCGCGATCAGCTCCAGGAAGCGCCGCAGGGTTTCGCCGGTCATGCCCACCGACTCCAGGCTCAGTTTGCTCTCGCTCTTGTCCAGGAGCCGCAGCACGGCGCGTTCGCCGTGGGCGCTGGGCAAGGTGCTGACGCGCACGTCCACGGCGCGAGTCCCGATGCGCAAGCTGATGCGGCCGTCCTGCGGCAGGCGTTTTTCCGCGATGTCGAGCTCGGCCATGATCTTCAGCCGGGAAATCAGCGCCGCGTGCAGCGCGCGGTTGGGCTGCACAACTTCGCGCAAGGTGCCGTCGACACGGAACCGCACGCTCGAGTGCCGCTCATAGGGTTCGATGTGGATGTCGCTCGCGCCGTCGCGCGCGGCCTGCGTGAGCAAGGCGTTAAGCATCCGGATGATCGGCGCGTCGTCGCTGGTCTCCAGCAGGTCTTCCACGGCCGGCAGCTCCTGCATCATCCGCGAGAGGTCGGCGTCGTTCTGCACTTCGCTCACCACCGTCGCGGCGCTCGACTCGCCCTGGGCGTAGGCGGCGCTGATGCGCTGCGCAAGGGCCGAGGCATCCAGCCGCTGCAGGCTGCGCACGCCGTACTTGCGGATCACCTCCGTGAGCGCAGGCATCTGCGCCGCGGGGCCGTGCCACAGCGTGACCTGCTGGCCGTCGTCTTCCAGCAGCAACTGGTTGCCGCGCGCGAACGCGTAGGGCAGGGGGTGGCGCACCGGACTATTGGCCCAGGGGAGCGGGTACGTTCGAAGGCGCGGGGGCCGGCGTTTCGGGCGGGCGCAGGGCCGGCAGCACGGGCGCGGCATTGACCGGCACCACGAAGCTGCTGGGCGGCTGCGCCGCCTCCTGCTTGCCGCGCATCAGGTCATAACGGTCGAGCGACAGCGCATCGCTCTGGCCCGTGTCGCGCACCACGACCGGCCGCAGGAAGACCATCAGATTGGTTTTCTTGCGGCTGCGGGTCTCGCTCCTGAAGAGGTTGCCGAACAGCGGCACGTCGCCAAGGATCGGTACTTTCTCCTGATTTCCGGAATATTCGTCCTGCAGCAGGCCGCCCAGCACCACGATGGAGCCATCGTCCACCAGGATGTTCGATTCGATGGAGCGCTTGTTCGTGATCAGCCCGGTGGCGGAGTTGATCGACGACGCCTGGACGCTGGAGACTTCCTGGAAGATCTGCAGCTTGACGGTGCCGTTTTCGCTGATCTGCGGCTTCACGCGCAGCGTGAGGCCCACGTCCTTGCGTTCGATGGTCTGGAACGGGTTGACCGAACCGTTGTTGGCGCCGGTATTGGTGAATTGGCCCGTGACGAACGGCACGTTCTGGCCGATCACGATCTTGGCTTCTTCATTGTCCAGTGTCAGCAGGTTGGGTGTGGACAGGATGTTGCCGTTTCCGTTGGCTTCGAGGAAGCGCGCCAGGAAGCCCAGCACGTAAACGCCGTTGACCTGGGTCGCCACGCCGAAATTCAATCCTGAGGACGGCAGCGCATTCCCGCTGGCCGCCTGGGTCGCCAGCTGGATGATGTTCTGGCCACCGATGGTGAAGTTGGTGCCCAGCACGCCGATGTTCTTGTCGCCCTTCTTGCCGATCGGGCCCTGCCATTGGATGCCGAACTCCGCGGCCTTGTCGGCATTGACCTCGGCGATCAGGCTTTCCACGTAGACCTGCGCGCGCCGCGCATCCAGCCGGTCGATGACGGCGCGGATCTGCCGGTACTGGGGCTCCGCGGCGGTGATGATCAGCGAGTTGGTGGCCGGGTCGGCCTGGATTTGCCCGCCGGTAGAGGGCTGCGCCGACGCCTGGGTCGGCGCGGTCGCCGGGTTGGCCCCGGCCGCGGTCGCCTGTGTCGCAGGGGCTGCCGGTGCCGGCGCAGCCCCGCCG
>JACDFR010000056.1 GCA_013815685.1 Ramlibacter sp. | reverse complement strand
GGCCGGGTGCCCGCCGTCTGTGCCCCGCTGGTGGGCCGCACACGCGAGGCGCTGCTCGCCGAGGTCGCGGCGGTCGCCGCCAGGAAGCCGGACATCCTGGAATGGCGGGTCGACTTTTTCGAGGCGATCGCCGATACGGCCCAGGTGACGGAACTCGCCGCCTGCATCAGGCAGGCCGCCCCCGGAATGGCGTTGCTCTTCACGCGCCGCTGGTCGGGCGAAGGCGGCGAGGCGATTGTGCTGGGCGAGGAGCAGGTCATCGCCTTGTACCGCGCGGTGGCAGCCGGCGGCCATGTCGACATGGTCGACTACGAGATGAGCCATGAGCCGCGCCGCGTGAATGCGGTGCGTGAACTTGCGCGCGAGCATGGCATCAAGCTCATCCTGTCGTTCCACGATTTCAAGGCGACGCCCTCCGGAAACACGCTGGCCCAGCGGTTCAGCCAGGCACAGCAGCTGGGCGCGGACGTGGCCAAAGTCGCCGTCATGCCGCACGACATGCAGGACGTGATCAACCTGCTCGCGGCGACCTGGCGGGCAAGCCAGGCCCTGTCCATTCCGGTGGTCGGCATGTCGATGGGCAGCCTCGGTGCCGTGACGCGCCTGTGCGGCGGGGCGTTCGGCTCGGCGATGACATTCGCCGTGGGGCAGAGCAGTTCGGCGCCGGGCCAGATGCCCATCGAGGACATCCACGCGGGCCTGGAGATCCTGGACCGGGCCCGCGGCCCGCTATAGCTTCGCCGCGACGCCCTCGCTGGTCAGAAGCAGCACCCGGTCGGCCCGCGCCGCCGCCGCTTCGGAGTGGGTGACCAGCACCAGCGACGCGCCTTGCTGGCGGGTTTGCGAAATCAGCACGTCCATCACCCGGGCGGCCGTGCGCGGATCCAGGTTGCCCGTGGGTTCGTCGGCCAGCAGGAGCGACGGCCGGTGCACCAGGGCCCTGGCGATCGCCACCCGCTGCAGCTGGCCGCCGGACAGCTGCTGCGGCAGGCGCGCGCCCAGGCCGTCCAGCCCGACGGCCCGCAGCATGGCGTCGACCCGCTCGTCGTCCAATGCGCCCAGCAGCATCAGCGGCAAGGCAACGTTCTGTGCCACGTCCAGGTGCGGCAGGACGTGGAAAGCCTGGAACACGAAGCCGACCTGCCGGCGCCGCAGCAGCGCGCGCTGGTCGTCATCGAGCACGCCGAGATCCCGGCCATCGAGGACGACGCGGCCTTCATCCCAGGTGTCCAGCCCGGCCATGCAATTGAGCAGTGTCGATTTGCCCACTCCCGACTCACCCACGATGGCGACGAACTCGCCGCGCGCCACTTCCACCGAAACGTTCGAGAACACCACCGCGTCGCCGTAGCGCTTGCCAAGGTTGGAGACGGCGAGGCTCATAGCGATTCGGCGACCGCGGCGAGCAACTGCTCTATCGCGTCCGGTGCGTCGCAGGCGATCACCCGGCGGCCCGGCATGCCACGCAGCCAGGTCAGTTGCCGCTTCGCGAGCTGGCGCGTGGCGAAGATTCCCTTATCCGGCAGCTGGTCCATCGGCCACAGGCCATCGAGCGCTTCCCAGGCCTGCCGGTAGCCGACGCAGCGCATGCTGGGGAGCTCGGCGGTGAGATCGCGCCGCGCCCGAAGCGCCCGCACCTCGTCCACCAGGCCCGCGTCGAGCATGTCGCGAAAGCGCTGCGCGATGCGTGCGTGCAGCCAGGCGCGATCGCCAGGCTCCAGCGAAAACAGCGGCATGGCGCCGAAAGCCGTGGTCCGGTGGGCACTGGCGGCATGGAAGCTGGACAGCGCCTGCCCCGAGACCCGGAACACCTCGAGCGCGCGCTGGATGCGCTGGGCGTCGTTGGGCGACACCCGCGCGGCCGTTGCGGGATCGACGCGCGCCAATTCCGCATGCAGGCAGAGCCAGCCCTTCGCCGCGGCCTCGGCCTCTATGGTGTCGCGCACGGCATGATCGGCTGCCGGCATGGCGTCGAGTCCTTCGAACAAGGCCTTGAAGTACAGCATGGTGCCGCCCACCAGCAAGGCCGGCTTGCCGCGGGCGTTGACCTCGCCGACCAGCCGGGCAGCGTCCCGCGCGAACTCGGCGGCGCTGTAGGCTTGCAAGGGATCGCGGATGTCGATCAGGTGGTGGGGCACGGCCGCGCGCTCGGCCGGCGACGGCTTGGCGGTGCCGACGTCCATGCCCCGATACACCAGCGCCGAGTCGACACTGATGATCTCGGCGCCGTGGGCGTGCGCAATCGCCAGCGCGGCGGCCGTCTTGCCCGAGGCCGTCGGCCCCGCCAGGGCGATCGCTTTCAATTCACGACCGGGCGGGCTCGCCATACCTTTGCACCACGGTCCACGCCAGCACGGCGATGCACACGCTCCAGAACCAGACCCCGTTGGTGAGTGCGAAGACCGAGCCGTCCAGCCGGATGCCTATCCAGCCGCCCATGACAAATGCCGCGATCATCATCAGGAAGCCGTTGAGAGCGGACGCCGCACCGGCGGCGCGCGGGAACGGGCCCACCGCGCCGCTTTGCCCGCATGGCTGGTGCACGCCGTGCCCCAGCATGAACAGGTAATAGGGCAGCATGATGGCCCAGCCGTTGTGCAAGCCGGCCCAGGCCAGCACGCCTAGCAGCGTGCCGCCGGCGAGCGTCAGCGCCCCAGCGATGGCGACCGAACGCCGCACGCCGTAACGGGGCAGCAGCCGCCGGCACATGAAGGTACCCAGGATGAAGACGAACGACATCGAGAACATCACGAGACCGTACTGCGTGCGCGACAGCCCCAGCACCTTGATGAAGACGAAAGACGACGAGGCAAGAAAGGTGAACAGCCCCGCATACGAGGCGGTGGACAGCGCCGAATAGGTCAGGAAGGTGGGATGGCGCACGATGGCCAGCCAGGTGGCGAGCAGGGTCGCGGGCCGCAGCGCCCGCGGGTTGCGCGCGGCAAGCGACTCATCGAATCGCAGCGCCACCAGCGCCAGCGCCAGCGCGCCGAACACGCCCGGCGCGGCCAGCGCATACCGCCAGCCAAGAAGGTCGGCCAGCAGGCCCCCCAGCGGCGCACACAGGCAGGCGATGACGCCCAGCCCGGTGAGGCCTTTCGACATCGCGCGGGCACCCGCCTCGGGTGTGTACAGGTCGCGCACGATGGCACGCGCACCCATGACGGCGGCGCCCATGGCGGCGCCCTGTACCGTGCGCCAGACAATCAGCAGCGGCATCGATGAGGCCAGCGCGCAGCCGATGGAAGCAAGCGTATAAGCGCCCAGCCCCCACAGCAGGATCGGGCGGCGGCCGAAGCGGTCCGACATCGGACCCCAGAACAGCTGCGAAATACCGAAGGACAGGAGCAGGGTGGTCAGCGTCAGCTGCGCCTGCGAGACGGTTGCGGCGAAGCCTTCGGTGAGCGAAGGCAGTGCCGGCAGGTACAAGTCGGTGGTGATCGGCTGGATGCCCAGCAGCAGTGACAGCACCAGCACGACGAGCCCCGGCGTCATCGCGGGCCTGGCGGCAGTTGAGGCGGTCGGCGGCGTGTCGGACATCGGCGTGAGAGTAGCAGACCCCCTGGCTTTTAGACGGCATTGGGGCTAGAGTGCGCCGAGCTGATACGTGATGTTGCCGACAAGCCTGCCCCACAACGAGCGCGACGACCACCTGCTGCGCCTGGAGCACGCGGTGGCGCGCCAGCTCGCCGATGCCGATGACGTGCAGGCGGCCTTGCAGGCGGTGATCCAGGCGCTGTGCGAAACCGAAGGCTGGGAGTACGGCCGGTTCTGGCAAGCCGATGAGGCCGCGCGCGTGTTGCGGTTCGCCGCCTCGTGGCACCTGGTGGACAGCGTGATCGCGGTCCATATGGCGGGGTCGGAAACTGCCGTTTTCAAACCCGGCGAGGGCTTGGTGGGCCGCGTCTGGGAATCCGGCCAGCCGCTTTGGGTGAGCGACTTGAGCAAGCACTCCCAGGTGCTCGGCGCCACTCTCCCGCCTGGCGTGGAACTGCACGGGGCCTTCATGTTCCCTGTCACCTCTCAGGGGCGCACCATGGGCGTCATGTCCTTCGTGAGCCGCGCAGTGCGGGATCCGGAGAAGCGGCTGCTGCAGACCTTTCGCATCATCGGCACGCAAGTGGGCCAGTTTTTGCAACGCACGCAGCGCGAGAAGGAGTTCGTTCTGCTCAACGCCGAGCTCGAAGAGCGCGTGCGAAAACGCACGATGCAGTTGGAGGCGGCCAACGCCGAACTGGAGGCGTTTTCCTATTCGATCGCGCACGACCTGCGGTCGCCCCTGACCTCCATCGACGGGTTCACGCGTTTGCTCGAGGGTTGCAGCCTGAAGACGGATGAGGACAAGGCGCGCCATTACCTGCGGCGCATCCGCGCCGGCGTGCGGCAGATGAGCGACCTGACCGACGCCATGCTGTCGCTGGCGCGGCTGTCGCGCGTGGAGCTGGAGTACGAAGAGGTCGATCTTGCGGCGCTGGCCTCGCTCTCGATGTCCCAGTTGCGCGAGCGCGAACCCGAGCGGGAAGCCACCGTCGAGATGACGGGTCGCCTGTGGGTGCGCGGCGATCCTCGGCTCCTGGCCCAGGTCATGACCAACCTTCTGGGCAATGCCTGGAAATTCTCATCGCGCAAGCCGCAAGTACGCGTCAGCATCGGCAGCGAGAAGAATGCCGCAGGCGAGAAGGTTTACTTCGTGAAGGACGAGGGCGCCGGGTTCGACATGGCCCACGCGTCCCGGCTGTTCGGCGCCTTCCAGCGCCTGCACGCCCCCACCGAGTTCGAAGGGACCGGGATCGGGTTGGCGCTGGTCCAGAAGATCATCGCCGGCCATGGCGGCCGCATCTGGGCCCTCGCCCGGCCGGGCGAGGGCGCCACGTTCTGCTTCACGCTGCCGGGAGAGTAGGCCAGGTCGCGGTGCCGCGCAAGCAGCGCATTCGCACGCCGGACGGTTGCCTCGAAGGTGCGACCGAACGTAAACCGTCGGGCGGCTTCAGCGCAGGTCGAACAGGTCCGCCACGGCTTCGCGGTATTTGCCCAGGCCGATCGCCATGGTGCTGTGATGCGAGCCGCCTTCCACCAGCAGGAAGCGCTTGCGGCCATGTGCGGCCTCGTACAGCTTGCGGCCAAGTTCGGTCTTGATCAGGCTGTCGTTGTCGCCATGCACGACCAGCAGCGGCGAGCCGACCCGGGCGACCTTGCGCACGGATTCGAAGCGCTGCGTGATCAGCGGTCCCAAGGGCAGCCAGCCCCACTTCATGCTGCTCGCGACGTCCGGGATCGAGGTGAAAGTGCCCTCGACGATGGTGCCGCGCTCGTCATCGACCTTGGCCGCCAGGTCGATCGCCACGGCGCCGCCCAGGGAGTGGCCGAATATGTAGCGGGGGCGTTGCGGATATCTGGCGGCCAGCCAGTCCCATGCGGCGCGCGCGTCCTCATAGGCCATCTCCTCGGAGGGCAGGCCCGGCGTGCTTTTTCCGAAGCCGCGGTAGTCGATGGCCAGCACCGAGAAGCCCAGCTGCTGCATGCGGCGTATGCGCGGCGACGAGCCGTGAACGTTCCAGCGCGCCCCGTGCAGGTACAGCAGGACCGGGCCCTCGCCGGCGGCGGGCTGCGACGGCAGCCAGAGGCCGTGCAGCTTGACGCGCTCGCCGGAGAGCTGGGACTTGAACTCGACCCAGACATCGTCCATGTCGCCGGCCAGGGCGGACGAATCGCCCCAGCTGCGATCGCTGGGCTGGAATATCCAGGCCCGCTGCTTCTCGTCGAGCGTGCCGCAGCCCACCGTGAGAGCGGCCGCGAGCGCGGCGGCGGCGAAGAAGATCCAGCGTGTCATCAGGGACAGACTGGCTCGGCCGCTAAAAGTTCGGCAACGTCGGGAAACCTCTAGCGCCCTCGCATGAAGAGGGCATCGAGTTCGCGCACCGTCATCTGGCGCCAGGTCGGCCGGCCATGGTTGCATTGGTCGGAGCGCTCGGTCTCCTCCATCTGGCGCAGGAGGGCGTTCATTTCGTCGACGGTCAGCTTTCGGTTGGCCCGCACGGCGCCGTGGCATGCCATCGTTCCCAGCAGCTCGTTCTGGGCGCGCTGGATCACGGTGCTGGCATCGTGCTGCGCCAGTTCGCCCAGCACGCTGCGCGCCAATTCGACGGCATCGCCCTGGGCCAGGCTGGTGGGCACCGCCCGCACGGCCAGGGTCCTGGGCGAGAAGGCCGTGATTTCCAGTCCCAGAGTTTTAAGCGTCGGCGCGCAGGCTTCGGCTGTCGCGATCTCCTGCGGCGTGGCGGCGAAGGTGGCAGGGATCAGCAGGGGCTGGCTGGCGATCTCGCTGGTCTCCATCTGGCGCTTGAGGCGCTCGTAGACGATGCGCTCGTGCGCCGCGTGCATGTCGACGATGACCAGGCCCAGCCGGTTCTCGGCCAGGATGTAGATGCCCTGCAGCTGGGCGATGGCGCGGCCCAGGGGCCAGTCGCCCGCGGGCAGTTCGGGCGCGGACAGCAAGGCGGGCGGCGGGCTGGCGGGGCCGGGTTGCCACAGCGCACCCAGGTCGGACACGCGGTGGCCGGCGCCCGCAGTGAAGTTCATGGACGGTTGCGCCCACTTCTGGACAGGCGGGGCTCCCTGCGCCGGCACGGCCACGCCGGCGGCGGGCGAAACCGCGGCGGCACGCGGCACCGCCAGCGCATATTCGACAGCATGGCGCACGGCCTGGTGAACCTCGCGACTGTCGCGGAACCGGACTTCGATCTTGGTGGGGTGCACATTCACGTCCACCCGCGCCGGATCGATCTCGATATAGAGCGCATACACCGCCTGGCGCAGGCCATGCAGCACATCCTCGTACGCGCTGCGGGCGGCATGCGTGAGCACCTTGTCGCGCACGAATCGCCCGTTGACATAGGTGAATTGCTGGTCCGCGCGCGACCGCGCCGCGTCAGGGATGCCCGCGTGGCCGGTGACCCGGATCGGGCCGGCGCTGTATTCCACCGACACGCTCTGTTCGAGCAGTTCGCTGCCCAGGACGTCGGCCAGCCGCTCGCTGCGCGTGCCGCGGCGCCATTGCTCGACCAGTTTGCCTTCGTGCCAGATGGCGAAGCCCACGTCGGGCCGGGCCAATGCGTGGCGGCGCACCGATTCAATGCAGTGCGCCAGCTCGGTGGCGTCGGTCTTCAGGAACTTGCGGCGCGCGGGGGTGCTGAAGAACAGCTCCTTGACTTCCACCGTGGTGCCGGTAGCGCGCGCTGCGGGCCGCAGTTCCCCGGTGCGGCCGTCCAGCAGGAAGGCGCTGGGCTGCTCGAGCGTGCGCGACAACAGGTTTAACTGGGCGACCGAGCCGATCGCGGCCAGGGCCTCGCCGCGAAAACCCATGGTGCCTACCGCCTCGAGATCGGCCAGGCAGGAGATCTTGCTGGTGGCGTGCCGCCGCAATGCCAGCGGCAGTTCTTCGCGCGAGATGCCTGCGCCGTCGTCCTCGACCGCGATCAGCCGCACGCCGCCGGCCAGCAGCCGTACGGTGACCTGGGTGGCGCCGGCGTCGAGCGCGTTGTCCACCAGCTCGCGCACCACGGAGGCCGGCCGCTCCACGACTTCGCCGGCGGCGATCTGGCTGATGAGCTCATCAGGAAGCTCCCGGATCGGGCGGCGCGGCAGGGTCGACAGGATGGCGTTCATGCGATGCGACATTGTAGGGAGTGATAATCGGCGCCCATGGAACTCATCTCATTTCTCATCGACTTCATCCTCCATGTCGACAAACACCTGGAAACCTTCGTATTGACCTACGGTGCCTGGGTTTATGCCCTGTTGTTCCTGATCATCTTCGTCGAGACGGGCGTGGTCGTCATGCCCTTCCTTCCGGGCGACTCGCTGCTGTTCGTGGTGGGTGCGATGTGCGGGGTGGGCTTGATGGATTACCAGCTCTCCGTGGCGCTGCTGTTCGTGGCGGCCGTCGCGGGCAACCAGAGCAACTACGCGATCGGCCGCTACATAGGACCCAAGGTGTTCCAGTGGGAGCATTCGCGGCTGTTCAACAGGAAGGCATTCGACCAGGCCCACGCGTTCTACGAAAAATACGGTGGCATCACCATCGTCGCGGCGCGGTTCATGCCTTTCCTGCGAACATTCGCGCCGTTCGTGGCCGGCGTGGCGCAGATGACCCGCAGCAAGTTCAGCTTCTACGATGTCACCGGCGGGGCGCTCTGGGTCGGCGGCATCGTCACCGCGGGCTACTTTTTCGGCAGCGTGCCATGGGTCAAGGCCAACCTGGACAAGATCATCTGGGCGATGATCCTCTTGCCGGGGCTCTTCGTGCTCTGGGGCGCGTTGAAAACGCGGCGCAAGGCCCCGGCGGTCGCTGGCCGGAACTGAAGGCGAAGCGTACTATTTCGGGATGAACGCCCCGCAGACCCTGTCCCGCTGGAGCCAGCCGGGTTCCAGCCGCGTGCCGTTCTGGGTTTACACCGATGCCCAGCTTTATCAGCAGGAGCTGGAAAAGATCTTCTATGGCGAGCACTGGTGCTACGTCGGGCTCGAAGTGGAAATTCCCGACGTGGGCGACTACAAGCTCAGCTGGGTCGGCGAGCGCCAGGTCATCATGGTGCGCGACCGCGTTGCGCCGAAGGATCGAGGCGCCGACACCGGCGTGCGGGTGGTCGAGAACCGCTGTGCCCACCGCGGGGTGCGCTTTTGCCAGCAGCCGCAAGGCAGCGCGCGCAGCTTTGTCTGCCCCTACCATCAGTGGACCTACAAGCTGAACGGCGACTTGGCGGGGCTGCCTTTCAAGGACGGCGTCAAGGACGGCGACTGCGTCAACGGCGGCATGCCGGCGGACTTCGATCTCAAGCAGCACGGCCTGGTGAAATTGCGGGTGGAGGTCATGCATGGCCTGGTGTTCGCGACCTTCAGCGAGTCCGTCCCTGCGCTGGCGCAATTCCTGGGTCCGCAGGTCACGCCCTGGATGGACCGCATCTTCAAGGGCCGGCCGTTGGCCCTGCTCGGCTACAACCGCCAGCGCATCCCGGGCAACTGGAAGCTGATGATGGAGAACATCAAGGACCCCTACCATCCTGGGCTGCTGCACACCTGGTTCGTCACCTTCGGGCTGTGGCGTGCCGACCAGAAAAGCCGGATGGTGATGGACGAGCACGGCCGGCACGCCGTGATGATTTCGCGCCGCAACGAGGGCGGCCAGAACGAGGCGGTGACCCAGGGCGTCACGTCCTTCAAGGCCGGGATGACCCTGCACGACGCGCGTCTGCTGGATGTGGTCCCGGAGCCGTGGTGGACGGTCGATGACCCGGCCCATCCCGGCCGCCGGATCACACCGACGGTCACGATGATCACGCTGTTCCCCAGCCTCATCGTCCAGCAGCAGGTCAACTCGCTCTCGACACGCCACATCGTGCCGCGCGGCGCGGGCGAATTCGATTTCGTCTGGACGCACTTCGGCTTTGAGGGCGACACGCCCGAAATGACCCGGCGCCGGTTGCGCCAGGCCAACCTGTTCGGCCCCGCCGGCTTCGTCAGCGCCGACGATGGCGAGGTGATCGAACTCAGCCAGGCGGGTTTCCGGCAGGTGGCGGGTGGCGCCAGCACCTTGTGCGAGCTGGGCGGAACCGGGACCGAAGCGGCCGAGCACATGGTGACGGAGACGCTGATCCGCAGCATGTATGCCTACTGGCGCAAGGTCATGGCGGTATGACGGAACCTGGCATCCAGAGGCTCATGCTGCAGCTGGAAATAGACCAGCTCAATGCGGCCTACGCAGCCGCCCTGGACGAAAAGCGGTTTGGCGACTGGCCGGGCTTCTTCGTCGAGGACGCCTGCTACAAGGTGCAGGCGCGCGAGAACTTCGATCGCGGCCTGCCGCTGGCATTGATCGACCTGGAGAGCCAGGGGATGATGAAGGACCGCGTCTACGGGGTCACGCAGACGATCTACCACGCGCCCTACCACACGAGGCATGTGGTGAGCCCGGCCCAGGTGCTGGCGCAGGAAGGGATCCGGGTCAGGACCCAATCCCACTACGCCGTCTTTCGCACCCGGCCGGGCGACGCGAGCGAGGTCTACAACGTCGGGCGCTACATCGACGAGATCGTGCGCACCGCCGAGGGCCTGCGATTCGCCAGCCGCCTGTGCGTCTACGACAGCGAGATGGTGCTCAACTCGCTGATCTACCCGATCTGAAGGGTGGGTCAGCGGGAAGCCGGTGGCGGTGCAGACGACACAGCCGTTCGCGCCTCAAAGTGTGCGGTTTCGGGCCAGCGGCGGGTTCTTCGCGAAGTAGCGCTGGATGCCGCGCATGAGGGCGTCGGCCAGTTCCTCCTGGTAGCTTTCGCTGCGCAGCCGAAGCTCTTCCTCGGGGTTGCTGATGAAGGCGGTCTCGACCAGCACGCTGGGGATGTCGGGCGCCTTGAGCACCGCGAAGCCGGCCTGCTCGACATTGCGCTTGTGCAGGCGCCCGACGTTGCCAATCTCGCCCAGCAAGGCGCCAGCGAGCTTCATGCTGTCGTTGATCTGGGCCGTGGTGCTCATGTCGAGCAATGCGCGCGCCACCTGCGCGTCCTGCGTCTTGATGTTGACACCGCCGATCAGGTCGGCCTTGTTCTCCTTGTCGGCCATCCAGCGCGCCGCGCTGCTGGAGGCGGCGCCCTGGCTGAGCGCGAAAACGCTGGCGCCGCGCGCGTTGGGTGTGAAGAACGCATCGGCATGAATGCTGACGAACAGGTCGGCCTGAACCCGCCGGGCCTTTTGCACGCGCACTTGCAGCGGTACGAAGAAATCGGCGTCCCGCGTGAGGTAGGCGCGCATCGGATTGCCGTTGATCACCGCGCCGTTGATCCGGTCGCGCAGGCGGTGCGCGATCTGGAGCACGACGTCTTTCTCGCGTGTCCCGCTCGGTCCCACGGCCCCGGGGTCTTCGCCGCCATGCCCCGGGTCGAGCGCGATGATGATGAGGCGGTCGGTCTTTTGCGGCGGCGCGGGCGGCGGTTGCGCCACGGCGGGCGCCGGCGCGGGCGGTTTGCCCGGTGGCTGCATCTTCCGGGCGATCAGCTCGCCCAGCGGATCGCTGGCGGGCGTCGGGGGCGCCACCGGCCGGTCCTTCATCCGTTCGGCGATCAGCGCCTCCAGCGGGTCCTCTTCCTTGACCGGATAGAAGTCGAAGACAAGGCGGTGCTGGTAGGCCGCCACCGGCGTCAGCGCGAAGACCTGGGGGACGGCCGGCTGCTTCAAATCGACCATCATCCGCACCACGCCCGGCGCGTGCTGCGAGGCGCGAATGCCGCCGATGAAGGGGTCGTCGCTTCGGACCTTGGCGACCAGTTCGCGAAGTTCGGGACTGAGGTCCAGGCCTTCGATATCCACGGCCAGGCGCGGCGGATGGCTCATGACGACCTGCCGGGACCTAAGCTTTCCGTCCGATTCGATGGTGACCCGCGAATACTCGGGCGCGGGCCAGACCCGCACGGCCACGACGGTGGCGCCCCGCGCGATCTGATCATTGCCGAGCAACATTACCAGCGTGCCGCCGCGAAGGAGGTCGCGCCGCTTCACCAAAGCAGCTCCTGCCCCAGGGGCGTGCGGGCATCGAGCGTGACATGGCGGGATTGGTCGGGCCGGGCGTCGATGTGCACCGCGAGATCGGCAGCCGCAAGCAGGGGACCGGCGTTTTGCGGCCATTCGGCGAGCTTCAACCCGGCGCCGGCGAAAATGTCCCGGAAGCCCGCATCTTCCCATTCGCGGGGGTCGGTGAAGCGGTAGAAATCGAAATGCCAGATCGTCATGCCCGGCACCTCGTAGGGCTCGACCACGGCGTAGGTGGGGCTCTTGATGCGCCCCTGCACCCCCAGTGCACGCAACAGGTGCCGAACCAGGGTGGTCTTGCCGGCTCCCAGATCGCCGTGCAATTCGATGAACGCGCGCCCAATGCCGGGGCGGGCCGCCAGTTGCGCGGCGAAGGCGCGGGTCTCGTCCTCGGTCTGCCAGACCATGGCCCGGACGG
The DNA here is from genome assembly GCA_013815685.1 of Ramlibacter sp. Lineage (GTDB taxonomy): Bacteria > Pseudomonadota > Gammaproteobacteria > Burkholderiales > Burkholderiaceae_C > Ramlibacter. Next base: position 11,839 of record JACDFR010000056.1, on the reverse strand, counting down.
TGCTTTCTACAATCGGCAGATGGCGTTCAACAGCGGTCAGATCCACGGTCCTCAACTGGTGGCGGAAATACAGGCCTGGGCCCGCGATTTGGGATTTTCACAAATCGGCGTCGCGGGCGTGGATCTTTCGTCCGCCGAATCCGGCCTGCTCGCCTGGCTGTCTAACGGTTTTCACGGGGATATGGCCTACATGCAAACCCACGGCCTCAAGCGGGCCAGGCCGGGGGAGCTGGTGCCCGGCACCGTGAGCGTCATCACCGCCCGCATGGACTATTTGCCGCGCACCACGGCCGAGGGATGGCAAGCGATCGAATTCGAGCGCCTGCAACGGCCGAAGGAAGCCATCATATCGACGTATGCCCGGGGCCGCGATTACCACAAGGTGGTGCGATCGCGCCTGAAAAAGCTCGGCGGGCGCATCGCCGAGGCGGTCGGGCCGCTGGGCCATCGGGTTTTTACCGATTCGGCGCCGGTCCTGGAGGCAGAGCTGGCGGTGCGCAGCGGCCAGGGCTGGCGCGGAAAGCACACCCTGGTGCTCAGCCGCGAAGCCGGTTCAACATTTTTCCTGGGCGAGATCTACGTCGACCTGGCGTTGCCGCCGAGCCTGCCCGTGACCGGACATTGCGGCACCTGCAGTGCCTGCATCCAGATATGCCCGACGCAGGCGATCGTCGCGCCGCAGCGGCTGGACGCGCGCCGCTGTATTTCGTACCTGACCATCGAACACGCGGGGCCGATACCGCTCGAACTGCGCCCGCTGATGGGCAACCGGGTCTATGGCTGCGACGACTGCCAGCTCATCTGCCCCTGGAACAAGTACGCCCGGCGCAGCGCCTTGCCCGATTTCGACGAACGCGAAGGCCTGACAGGGCGGCAACTGGCCGAGCTGTTCGGCTGGGAAGAAGCGGAATTCCTGCGCAATACCGAGGGCAGCCCCATACGCCGCATCGGCCATGAGCGCTGGTTGCGCAATCTGGCCGTGGCCATCGGCAATGCTTTGCGTCAACGCGATGAACCTGCTTTACGCGCCGCGTTGCAGGCTCGCCTGGAGCACGGCAGCGCGCTGGTCGGCGAGCATGTGAGCTGGGCGCTAGCTGTAGTTTCCCAAGAGGTTGTTCACCCGAGGTGAAGGAAGATGGAGGTTCTGACATCTCCCGACTTTCTTCAGGACTCCCCGGATGAACATCCACAGAATGCCTCAATGACGCCCAAAGGTCGAGCCCATCTGGTTCGAGAAATTGATCGAATCGGTCTCAAGCCAGCGGCTGCAGCCGCTGGCTTGAGCACCCGCACGGCCGCCAAGTGGCGTCGCCGCTTTGTCCTGCACAGCGTTGCGGGGCTGGCCGATCTCAGCTCACGCCCGCACACGAGCCCTGGGCGCAGTTGCCCCAGCAAGATCGAGCGGGCCGTGGCACTGCGGCGTAATCAACGCCTGACCTATGACTGCATTGCCGAGCGCGTGGGCTTGTCCAGAGCCTGATGCTGGCCGACGAGAAAGCCGCCAGCGCCTGCGCTCGTTTATGCCTTGGAGGCCTGCAGGTACTACGCATGCGCCGCTCCGATGGCTACCTCAATTCCGAGCAATCCAGCGTTATATACGGCATGCATTGCTGCCAGAGCTAGTGCGGAGACAAGGGTGACTCCAGGTAGTTGGACCACGGCACGCGTCGCCGCATGGGCCAGAGTCAATGCCATGGGTAGCGACGCGACTGCAGCGCTACCGTATTGCATGCAATGCGTGGCGCAGAACGACACGCCGATAATGAGCGTTGAGACCTCCCGTTCCCCAACACGGCCATCATTCAAACGATGGAGAACATAAGCCGCACTGATCAGCGCGGCGGTTTCGAAAATGGGGCCCCAACATAACAGCTGCAACAGAGATCTCTGCGCCCGCCTGATGGCCTCGTCCTGACCGGCGTCGAGCATCGACGGCAGGAACATCGACAGCATCTCTACGCATACCGCGGCTTGTATCGCCAGCCCTAGCGGCAAGACTAGCAAGCGCGTCCAGCCAAGGGAATTTGGCCACCGACTCATAGCGCTGTGACTGACGTCACCGCCTTGCTGGTTTGTGCCCCCGGTTCCAGCAGCTGCGCGATGCGCTCCACTACGGGCGCGCTAGCTCGGCCGAAATTGCACACGAACTCGCCACGCAGTCGCGCAATCTGCTCGGCGCGAGTCGTGCTTTGGCATTCTTCCAGAACAATGGCTTGCAAGTTACCGATATCAGCCATGCCGATACGACGACCGATCACATCAAGACACGCGATCTCCCACGGCTCGAACGGCAGATCCATGGCCTCGAAGCCCCGCTTGTCGACGGTGAAGTCCATAGTCAGCACCGGCCGCCCCGTCAGGAAGGCGTAGTCGAACACGATGCCGGAGATGTCCGAAAGGAGAATGTCCGAGTTCGCCATAGCGGCGATTGGATCAGCGCTGAAATCCCAGTAGCAGGCAACCATGCCCGATGTATCGCGCTGCAACGCACTCAACAGCTCCGCCTCTGATTTCCTGGACTGGGGATGGGGGCGTAGCGTCACGTTCAGGCCCACATCGACCATCGCGCGGATTAGTGCTGAGCCATAGCGGCTCAACAGACCGTTTTTCCCCCATGTCGGCGCAAGCAGAACCCGCGTTTCCGATGCCCCTTGTGACGCATCGCGTAACGTGACGGCTGCTTGGTAGGCCGGCAGCAAGCTGTCGTAATAAATGCAGCCTAGCTGGTACAAGTCTTTCGTCTTCCGCGAGCGCAACTGCTCCAGGTGCCGGATCACGCGAGCCTGGTGAGGTCCGTTGATCACCACCGAATCGAAGAAATCGAACGAATACGGCCGATTAAAGGACTTGTCGGTGGGCGAGTGCACGAGATGCATGTAGTGTTCCACATGCGGCGAACGTCTAATTTGCATAACGTCTAAACCGGGCGTGGTCATGCACACTACTTTGGCGCGTAAGGTACGCAGTCGCCCCCAAGCCAGATGGCCTTCCCCGATGCACTCCGTTTGCACTGACGACATCCCGGAACGGCCGAGCTCGAGCAGTGGGTCGCTGGCATCGCTGCTCAAGTACAGGCACGGCAGACCGCGCCCCTGCATCCCATCGAGCAAGGGGGCGAAAGTGCTCCGGTATTGGCTGCCCTCACTGTAGAACACCACCGCGTGCTGTACCGTCCGGGTGCGCGCAACCGCCGCCGGGGACAGCATCATATGCAGGTGCGTACGGACGCGGTAGATTAAATCCCGAACTACGAAGTAGGCCGTGCTGGCGATGCCAACGATCACCGAGAACAACAAACTGCCCGTACCCGGATCGAGGTAGAGCAGCGCACTCTGCAACGCGTTTGAGTTAGTCAGCAACATGGGGCTTTAGATCCGTAAGAAATCAGAGATTGAGTGTCAGCATCCCGACACCAAAGCCTAGGAACACGACTGCACTGAGACGGGAGAGTAGGCGCGTAGCGGAAGGTTTCATCAGCCATCTTCGGGCGCGTGCCGCTGCGCCGGCGTACATCGCGTGAATCACCAACAACGCGACACAGTAGATGCCGATTGCCACGACCAGCCTGGCCATTTGAGATGCGGAAGCATCGCGGCTCTCGACGAGTTGCGGTAAGACCGACAAGAAGAATAGCAGTGACTTTGGATTACTGGTTTGCAGTAGCGCACCTCGTATGAGCAGGCCGGCGCGGCTAATCACTTGCTCGGCTGGCGCACCAACTGGCGCCAGCGTCGGGCGGCGCCAGGCCTTGTAGGCAAGGTAGAAAAGGTAGCTGACCCCGCAGTACTTCAACGCGGTGAACAGCGGCGGTGACGATCGTATAAGCAGACCAACTCCAGCAGAGGAAACTGCGGCCATCAACGCGGCCCCGAGTGCCAAGCCACGACACCGTGCATGGAGGCCCGCCAGCCACTAGCGATGGCGTTGTCCACTGTCATCAGGACTCCTGGCCCAGGACTCGCGACCGTGACTACCACCATAGCAAGAAACAATACGTAGCCCTCGCTCACCGCTTTTCCTGGACGAAAGAATTGTTTGCGCGGTCTGCCCCTTCGAGGGCTCTCGCAGCTGCCGCCGGCGGCACGCTGCCATCAAGCGAGCGCCAACTCAGCGGCGAGGCGACAGGGCCGCTGTTTTGATGCATGGCTTCGATCACATAGTCGTTCAGCGTCTGTCCTGCCGGCTGCCAAGGCGTCTCGTAGAGCGCGACCGGCCCGACGAGAGGCTCGTAGCGCACCATTCGACCAGTGGCCTTGTCGATGCAACCGCCTATCGTGTCGCAAATCAGGCCGGGGACCTTGAAGTTGGCGATGTACGTCGGATCTTCCTTGAGCTCGCCGCCGGCGCCGAAATCCTTGACCATTAGGAAAGCCTGATACATCGAGTACTTTCTCTGCCCCTCAATGCCGTCGAGCAAAGGGTTGTCCGACACCCAGCCGTGATCAGAAGCGAAAACGACGTAGCTGTTGTCCAGAATGCCCTCAGCTCGCATCCAATCGATAAACCGCCCTACGCCACGCAGCACGCAGCGATGGGTCTCAAAAATCTTTTGCGTTTCGATGTCTCGGAAACGCTGAGCCGGCGGGTTTGCTCCTCTCCCCTGCGGATCCTGAGGCATGCAGTCCTTGTCGAGCAGAAAGGTCGCCCGGGGAGTCTCATTAGTGATGAAGTTGAAAGTGGGCCGGGCGGAATCGAGTGCCGATAGAGAAGGCATCGCGCCGAGGCTGAAGAAGTTGTTCAAATACTTGTCCATGCGCTTCTTCCATGCGAAGGACATTGACAGCCATCTGCCGCCATCGTAGACGGCTTCCTTCAATGAATGGGGAGCGATGCGGAACAATGTCAGCGCCACGTACTGCCTTGCCAGCCCGACGAAGAAGTCTTGAGACTGGTCTGCCGTGAATGCGCGCTTGCGCTGCTCGACGCCACGACCGATGGAGTGGATACAGCGCCCCTTGCCATCCTTTGCGTAGAGATCGTTGAACAAATCACAATCGCCGGTGCGCTCCATACCGAACCAGAAAGGGTCGGCGTACTGAACCTCGTAGCCCTGCGCATGGAAGTTGTCGACGTAGATCTTGTAGGCGTCGCTGACCTTCTCCTTTAGCGTACCTTCACGACGTGCATTGACCCCGCCCACCGTGTAATCGATGCCGCCGAACACCGAGGGAAGCCCGTTGATCGTGCGATTTCCCGATGAGATGACATTGGGGTACCAGCGGAATCCGCGCAGTTGCTCCCGCAGCTGCGGTTCGTCCTCAAGAACCGCCGGCATATACCCGCTCATCGCACCATCCAGAAAGACGAGCAACACATTCCGCTCTGTCTTGGAGTATCGGAACAGCTTGACGTTTTCTGGTGGTACGGAGGCAAGATTCTGGTCGATCCGCCGCGAGAGAGAGCTCAAGCTCACCACCGCGCTTAGCGAGCAAGCGATCAGCAGCACGGCCATCACGTTGCGCATGACGGCCTCGTGACGAGCCGTCACCCAGAAGGCGCCGGCGAGGACAAAGGAGATGAGCAGGACATCGAGAACGATCTTCCCGACGGTCGGCGCTAGCGCCTTGGGCGTAAAGAAGACAAAGTTGTCGAGCATGCCCGCATCTGGTTGATGGATGAAGGCAAAGGCTAGACATAGGAGCGTCAGCGCGAAGGCCGCGAAGGTGCTCCACGCGCGCAGGCTCCGTCCACATACGCGATACCACAGCGCGCACAGCGCGGCGAACAGTACTGCGGCGGTTGCGGCCAGCAGGATGAAAAAGCCGATATAGCCACTCAATCCATCAACGTTGTCCTCCAAGCTGGTGAAACCAATGGGCAGCGCGATGGCTACGAGCATGAACAAGCTTGCCCAGGCTAGCGCGTAACTGCTGGCCATTCGAGCGCCAAGACTGGCAAGCAAACGTTTCGTGCGTCCGGTGCCCAAGTTGTTGGCAATTTCGCTCACGAGGGCAACGAGATGCCCTCGTCTTTGATCCGCTTCGTGATGTCGGGTGTACCAGAAGCTCTTGAGCACTGACAGCAGATTGTTGAAGGTCCAGTAAAGTACCAGTCCGCTGGGCGACTCATACAAGAGCACAAGGAACAGCAGCGCTACAGCGACGCCTTGCAGCCACTCAGAGCGAGACAGCTGACGCGCATACAGCTGCAAGGCATAGAGATTGACAGCCGTCATCACCAGCGGCATCAGATTCACGCCTGATAGGAGGCTATCCGGTTTCGCGAGGTCGCGGATGAATAGGAAGGATGCGCCCTGGAAGGGCGTATGGTGAGACAGCAAGCCGAATGCGGCGATGAAGAAGGGGACCTGTATTGCCAATGGCGCCAACGTGCGCAAGGCGAATGCAGGGTGATAGCCATGCAGCCTGTAGAGCTGCCGCAGCATCATGTGCAGGACCTGCCCTTTGAAGACGGCCCCGAACTCCTCAATCTTCGGCGCCATTAGACGCTGAACAGCGCGTTCCTTGGCTTGCACACGCTCGGCCCAGTGATAGGCCGGGATAAGCAGCAGGTTAAAGAAAATGCTGAGCAGCAGCAGCGACAGCCCGTGGCTGCCGGTGAACTCATAGCCTAACCGCAGCACGGTCAGCAGAGCCCAGCGTATCGGTGCGATTAGCGCGCCGTCAAGGAGTTCTAACATCTACTCGGTCTCCGCTCTCGACATAGCGCGGCGCTTACGCCGACGCGGGTTGGGCCGAGAACATGGCCGCTGCAATCGCCAGATCCTCTGGCGTGTCCACTTCGAACCACGGCAGTCCGTTGGTCTTAACGGCAACGATGCGCAAGCCATCCTTCACCAGCTTGTGCATCGCGTACTCCAGCGGAGCCTTGACCCCGCCGTTGGCGATGACCCCAGCGACCGCTGCGTCAAGGCGTGCCCGGGATTCACCGCGATTGATCAAGGTCAGATTGACGGTTTTGAAGCTTTCCTCCAGCGTAAATCCCGGTTCTCGCACGCTCTCGTGCAGCCATGCGCTCACGACGCCGCTGTCTATAGTCGCGAAAGTGCCGCTGAGCGCCGGCTCATAAGGTGCGAGGAGCGTCGCCGCATCTCCTTCATCTGCCTCCAGCAAGGCTTCTAGCAGGCGCTGGTCGATCACGACGTCCCCTTCGATGAGCAGCAGATGACGGTACTCACCTCCGTCCCGGAGGCTGCGCAGCGCCATGTCTAACGAGAAGACCGACCCACTTTCCGCGTAGCGATCGTTCAAGACGAAGTCGATAGACGCGGGCCTTCCCCGCTCGCGAATCCAGCTCGCCACGAAGTTCCGGATGGCATCGTCTAGGTATCCGACGACGATGGTGGTGCGATTGATCCCCAGCTGGTCAAGCTGCTCCAGTATGCGCTGCAGAATCGGTCGACCCGCTACCGGCACTAGACACTTGGGCGTAGCCTTTGTGTTCTCCTTGAGCCGGCTGCCAAGGCCAGCGGCGAGGATGACGGCGTGGGTGCTAGAGGCACGATCAGCTTTTTGCTTTGCGTTCATGTTGTTCGGTTGCAGTAAGGGATGCGTGCCGGCTCGCCTTCTCTCGAGCAGCGCATGCCGGCTTGACATGGAGAGAGATAACTAAGAACTACCGAAGTCGCTCCAGCAGATTTCGTAGCCGATGCAGCCCCTCTACCACGTCATCGGCGCCGATCGCGTATGACACCCGCACGCTGGTGGGATCACCAAATGCCGCCCCGGAAACAAGCGCGATCTGCGCTTCGCGTAGCGCCAGTTCGCAGAGGCGATCGACATCGCTGACCAGGACGTCGTCTAGCCGCTTACCCAGATGCGCTGAAATGTCTATGAACAGATAGAAGGCACCTTGCGGCGACGCGAGTCGAACGCCAGGCATTTCGGCTACGATCACCTGCGCCGCAGCTAAGCGCTCGTCGAGCAGCTTGTTGACGCCGGTTATGAACTTTCCCTCGTCGTGCTTCAGTGCATGGCTGATCGCGTATTGTGCAATGCTGCTGGGATTGGAAGTTGTATGCCCCTGCAGATTCTCCATGGCCTTGATTACTTCGGCTGGCCCGGCGACATAGCCCAAGCGCCATCCTGTCAATGCGTGACTTTTTGAGAAGGAATTGACGAGCACAGAACGGCTCTTCAGGCGCGGTTCGATGGTTAGAATGTGCTCATGCCGGAACCCTGATCGGACCAGGGATGCGTAGCACTCGTCGAAGATTACCCACACATCGTACGCGAGCGCCAGCTCAGCAATCTTCGCCAGCTCTCCGTTCGAGTAGACGACTCCCGTCGGGTTGTTCGGCGTGTTGATGATGATGGCCTTCGTACGCGGTGTAAGAGCCTGTTCGACAGCGCTCGCTTTCAGCTGATAACCGTGCGGCTTGGTATTGACGAACACAGGAATCCCCTGAGCAAGTTCAACTTGCGTGGGAAAGGTCACCCAGTAGGGCGCCGGGATAATGACCTCATCGCCTGGATCCAAGAGCACCATGGCGGCGTTGTAGAGCGCCTGTTTGGCTCCTGCGGTCAATCCGACCTCGTTATCCGAGTAGGGGACGTCGACTTGCTTGGTGACCAGCGTGGCGAGCTGTTTGCGCAGCAGGGGCAGACCGAGCGTTGGCGTGTATGCGTTTTTGCCGACTTCGATCGCCTCGCGGGCGCCGTCTTTGACCAAGTCGAAGGTGTCAACATCCAACTCGCCAGCGGCGAAATTGATCACATGTACGCCTTGAGCCTTCAACTCGTTGGCGATCGTTCTCATCTTGGAGGTGCCGGGTGGAGTGATCTTTTGATTACGTAGGGCGAGTGTCATTGCAGTTTTTTCGTTGCGTGCCGATGGCGCAGCGTGCGTCAGGCATATGCAGAGGTTGGGATGGCTGAAATGCTGTCGTGTCGCTCAACGCGTTCCCGGAATCAGGTGGAGGATCTCGTCGATCCCGAGGCATCGTGGCTCGACCTCAAGGGTGCGGCCATGGCGCAGGATGTCCTCCGCCACGCCTCGCATGGCCAAGTAAGCGCTGCGCAGCATGTGATTGGCGTAGATCACCACGTTGAAACCAGACGCCGCAAGCTCTTCGAACGTCAGGTGGGCGTAGCTGGTGGGTACACAGACCAGCGGCACATCGGGATGGCGGTCCCGAAAACCGCGCGCGAAGTCTGTGATTTCCCGGCCATCTTTCTTGCGGCTGTGAATCATGATGCCGTCGGCATCAGCTTCGACGTACGCTAGGCAGCGCTGCATCGCCTCCTCGTGGCCGCGATCCAGGATCAGACTCTCGCAGCGCGCGATGACCAAGAACTCATCGGTCAGCCGAGCAGCACGGCCCGCACGTATCTTTTCGCAGAAGTCCTTGATCGACTCCTGCTCTTGGAAGACCTCGTTACCAAACAAGGAGTTCTTCTTCAACCCACACTTGTCCTCGATCACTACAGCCGAGACTCCGGCCCTTTCTAGCGCCTTCACATGCAGGGCGAAGTGCTCAGGCTTACCCCCGGTATCTCCATCGAAGAGCATAGGAAGCGACGAGACTTCAAAGATGTCGTGCACGTTCTGCAGCCGATTGCTCACAGAGAGGATCTCGATGTCGGGCAACCCTTTGTGGGTTGAATCGGTCAATGAGCTTGACCAGATCGCGTCGTAGCCGACGCTGTGACCAGGCGTCGGCTCGAACCGGGCGTGCTGAGCGAGAAGCGCAGAGATTGGGCTATGTGTCTCGAGGACGCGCAAGCAACGCTTGCTGTGCAAGAGGCTACGCAACTGCGCGCGTCTCTGGTCTGAAGTGAGCATTTTTAGTGGAACTCCCGTTGAGATTGAATCTCAGATGTCCCCGACAACTGAGCGCCTTCGTCACCATCTCCCCGCCGCGACTGAGAGCCTGTGCGGCGATCAGTTCCGCCAGTGAGCGGCGAGCCATGCTTGCCACTGGGCAAGCGTCGGCGCGTCGACCACCAGTCCCCGTAGTACATCCGGAGGCTTGGGGAACAATTCATCGCGGTAGTCGATTCCGCCGAGTCGCACTGAGTCCGCGTAGCGGGGTAGCGCGTGAAAATGAGGGTTTGGGTCGACCATCATCAGCGCGAGATAATTGAACTTCTGCGCTGGGGCGAGAACGCGCACCGTAGCCTCGAAAGCGCGTATGACTTCGGGAAGCTCACCGGCTGCCGCTCGACTGAGTGCGCCCAAGCTTTCCACTTCGGCACGTGCCGCAATCACACAACTCAGAGGTGTGGGCTGGACCGGCCGGATTAGCACGACCCAATGGTCATACTCGCGCACGTTGGCATGGGGATACCCGAAGCGAGTCAACGTGGCATTCATACGCATATCGTCGCGACGGTGCGGTGCGCACTGTACAAACCCTTGCCCATCTGAGGTATCAGCACACCACCCTGCGTGCCGCAGCAACTCTGTATCCAGATTGGCGTCGGCCTCAACGGCTTGCCGAGCTGAAGCGGTTTGTATGTCATAAAAGGTTCACAAAACTGACACGAAGCAGTGTCGGAGTGCTAACCTTCGAAGTCAAATGAGTTTTCGTCACGATCCGTTGAACTTCGAGCAACACCGTCAGCCGAGTTAAGCCTGATGACCACACGTTTGCCGCTCAATGCGCTCCACGTCTTCTGCACGATCGTGCGGGAGGGAGGCTTTCGCCAAGCGGCGCTGGCGCTACACGTCACCCCCGGCGCTGTTAGTCGACAGGTGCAAGCCTTAGAGGAGCACCTTGCGCAGTTGCTGTTCGAGCGGGGCGCCGGCTCCCACGGCGTTCTGACTGCTGGAGGCCGGCTGCTCTACGAGCAGGTTTCCGACCAGATGGCGGGCGTCCTCGCAGTACTAGATGGCCGCGCCTCGGCCCGACACACAACCGTCCTGGTCGACACCAGTGTGACTCTAGCCATGCATTGGCTTATTCCACAGCTGCGTACGTTCACGGAAATGCGTCCGGATATTCATTTGCAGGTTCGCACTGGTAACGGCGCCATCAATCCCAATGCGCCCGTGGATGTCTTCATCCGTCGCGACCCTTCCGAACTCCGCGGGCTGCCCGGAGAAATGTTCATGACCGAACGCTCGGTGCTGGTTGCCAGCCCTTGTCTTTCGCCTTCAATCTCCGAACGTGTCGGCAACGACATGCGCTGGCTGAATCAGATGCCTCGGATCGGGGCCCGGTCGCGGAGCGATCTCTGGCCGTTTTGGCATGAGTTCCATCCAGTGAGCAGTGAATCGTTGGCGCCGACGCTCGTATTTGACAACACCGTCCTAGCGATTCAGGCTGCAGTACAAGGCCTCGGCGCTTGTGTCGTGCCGGAGGCGTTTGTAGCTGCGCTACTCGACAGCGGTTCGCTTGAGCTGCTCCATTCCCAGCGCGTGGAGACCGGAAGCTATTCTTTCGCTATAGGTCGTCGTCGAGATTCCTCCAAGGTGAGTGCGTTTATCGACTGGTTGCATGAAGTCTCATCCGTTGCATGACACCTCGCTCCGTTGAGATAGCCATGGAGTCGATCGATCCCAGGGGTAGGTGTAACTCCGCCCGCCGACCCTACTGCAATCCACCTTAGGGACCAACGCTGCTCATGGGCCCGCCAGGATCGGGCAAGCAAGGCGTCGGTCAGGAGCCGCCTGCGCTTGAGCAGGAACTCATTCGGCGGGCAACGGCGTTATTTTTTCAGCTTCATCATCGTGCTATCTTTCTTCGACGACGAGACGGCCAAGCCGTCCGCTCGCGCCGGTGATACCTGTCGTCAAGAGTTTGCTCCTTAGCTGTAGTTTCCCAAGAGGTTGTTCACCCGAGGTGAAGGAAGATGGAGGTTCTGACATCTCCCGACTTTCTTCAGGACTCCCCGGATGAACATCCACAGAATGCCTCAATGACGCCCAAAGGTCG
>JACDFR010000055.1 GCA_013815685.1 Ramlibacter sp. | reverse complement strand
CCTCCGTGCTGCGCCCGTGCTGGGCGGCGCGCAATTTCAACGCACGATGTGTTGCTTCGGGCAAATTGCGAACAGTGACGACGGGCATGTGACTTCGACCAAGTGAAATTGACATCAATGATAGCACTTTGTTAGGTATGACTTCAGTGCTGGTTCGAGGTTGACGTGTCAGCGCAGTAGCGCACCGAACCCGTATCCAATCGGATACAATGTGCCTCGAACCCTATAGCGAAACGAGAGCCGGTGAACACCATCGTCGGTCCGGGCTACCGGGTCTACTTCAGGCGCATCGGCTCGGTCGTCTATGTGTTGTTGTGCGGTGGGAACAAGGCTACTCAAAAGGCCGATATCAAGCGTGCCAAAGCCCTGGCGAAAGACGTGGAGTAAATAATGCCTAAAAACAATGCAGCAAGCCTGAAACCCTTCGACGAGTCGGAGCACCTGACCGATGAACGGACGATCGCCGAATACCTGAATGCGGCCGCGGAAATCGGCGATCCGGCCGTGCTGCTGAACGCCTTCGCAGCTGTTGGCCGGGCCAGGGGCATGACCGAACTGGCCAGCAAGGCAGGACTTGGGCGCGAGAGCCTCTACAAGGCGCTCGCCCCCGGAGCCCACCCACGGTACGACACCATCTTCAAGGTAGCTCAGGCGTTGGGCGTTGGTTTGCACTTTGCCGCGCCGGAAATGCAGGTGAAGCAAAAAAGTGGAACTCGCTCCCGCGTCAAGAGACCTTCTGCGGCAGGGGCGAGAGGATCGACGAAGAAAACCACGGCACGGGCGCGTCTTGGCGGCCAGCGTGCAGCAGCCAAGCCTTGATCAGTGACCGGCCAGGGCTGGCCGTCGTGATCACGGTCTTTCATGGCTAGCGCCTCCTTTGCCAGAGCCGCAATCGCGCCGACGCATCAGGCAGCCACCCTGATGCCGGCGCCCTGCGCGCGGCGTGCCGGACGAACCATAATCAACTCAGCTTCAAAAATGGCGAGGAGCCCAGCATGCAGACTCTGCCCGCGGAACCACTGCGCACCCTGGACGACGTAGCCCACTTCGAGGCACAGATGCCGCTGTAGCAGCGCCTGCCCGGCCGCAGCATCTACGACGTCTTCAACGCCACCGCGCAGCGCCAACCCACGGACACGACCCTCACCATGGTGATGACCGGCGCGGACGACGAACAACCCCGCCGCGTCAACTACACCGAGCTGCTCGCCCTCATCCGCCGCGCGGCCAACCTGTTTGCCCACCTGGGTGGCAAGCGCCCCGTTGATGTCGTTGCCAGAGGAGAACAAGCTGGAGCCCACACCGTCAACAATCACCTCGGGATTGCCCGACCGCACGCGGGCCTGCTGGTGCTGAACTGAAGAAGTTCTACATGGACACAGCCAAGACTCTGGTAGAGCCGGAATCACACGTCTTCTTCGAAGACGCCAGCCCATAAAAACTGCCCTATGCAGAGGCGCGTGGCTGCTCGGGCCAGGTTTCCGGCACAAGCGCCGGCGGCTTAGTCCAAGGTTGCTCAACCAGCGCATCTTGGAACCATTGATCCCGAAGATTCGCGTGCTCGGTCACAATGAGCTGGAAGCCGGGCACATCCTTTTTCGTGAACTTCAGCAGCAACTCGAACAACCTTCGCACTGCCGCAAGATCCGCGTCCGCCTCCGTCTTCTGGACGGAGCCATCCGCCTCTTGATAGACCTTCTCAGACGGGAAGTAGACCTGAGTCGGTTGATCGATCATCAGAAACTGGGGGATCGGGCGGTTGTTGCGCGCAGTAAAGAAGTGCAGCGCCAGCAGGGCGGCCAAGTGATAGGCCAGATGATTCTCACCGCCCCCGGTACGACTCATGGGCACTGGGCGTTCGGGGCGGTCGATGACAACGGTCAGGTGAGTGAGATCAAAGCGCGAAGGAAATTCACTGAACTCCGCTTCGAACGTGCGGATGTAGTGCGACATCTGCGAAGAGATGTTGTTCAGGATCGACAGCAGCCGTTCATTGCTGTCGTCGGCACCGATTCTCTTTTCCAGTTCGTCGACCTTGAACTTGAGACGGCGGTGTTCAGCGTCGCGGGCGGCCAACTCTTCGTTGGGAACCAGGTTCTCGAGAAACAAGCTGAGTCGACCGACAACGCGCGCCGCCGCATTGTTGCGTGTTCCCATTTGCGCAAGAACCTCGTTCGCCGCAATCGCCGCGGAAAGCTCAACTTCCTTGTTCTTGATCGCATCGACAAATAGCTGGACCTTTTCCTGCAATTCGCCCAGATATGCCTCCAGCTTGGGCCGCTGTCCGGCCACAATGCTCATTTCTGTGTCGAGAGAAGCCAGTTCGCCGAGCAGCACTTTTGCAATCGGCGAGGCCATAGCCAGGTTTTCTTCGCAGAAGGGCCATTGCCATTCACCGGTCTGCGGGTTCTTGGGAAGTGCCTTGATCGAAGCCAGTCGATCCTTCTGCTCGGCCGCTTCGCTTTCGAAGCCCCCAGCCCTCTTTGAGAATTGACGGGCAGCGTCTAGCTTTGCCTGAACCTCCCGCCGGTCTTTCCGCATCTGGGCAAGCTCTTCTTCCAGATTCGAAATCCTGTGACCGTCATCTTCGGGTACCGAAACGGGTTTCCACAGCAACGCGGCTCGCAATGCGTCGATCACGCCATCTGCGCCTGCCTGCTGGCTCGCCTGGTCGATGATGCCAACCGTCTTGGCTTCGGAAAAAAGACCGATTCCTCTTTGCTGGGAGGTATCGATTGCGTCACGAGCCTGGTCCAGGAGCTTCGCGTTGAGTTTTAGCTCACGCTGTGCGTTGCGAAGCTTTGCTTCCAACTCGTACCGTTCATTGGAGGAAATGCCGAGCAGAATCGGCAAGGTGTCGCGGATGGCCTGTGGCTGAAATGGTTCGTTCTGCCGGTACAGAAGCTGATCTTTGTTGGCAACGATGCCCTGCTTCTGAAAGAGATAGTAGTGTGTATGCTTGATGTTCGCGTCATAACTGTCTCTGCTATGTTCGATGGCGACTTCGGTTCTGTTCTCCGGGATTCCCAGTAGCCGCGACAGAAGAGCAACAATCGCATCGTCATCCGTGTTAACCGCCAGGTCCTCAAAAGCTGGCGGCGCCAGTTGCGTCCCTCTCCGCTGCATGACGGTGCTGCAACGGGTGCCTCCTGCGCTCGGCGTTGGCTTGGCGATCAGCACCTGCTCTTTCGCAAACTGATAGATCACGGCGAACCACGCTACCTTGTCCCTGATGACGCCTTCGGGCACGTTGAAAGTCGAGCGTCCCATGCAGTATTCGATGATCTCCGACAGCGCTGATTTTCCGGTCGACGAGCGACCGGTGATAACGTTGAGACCATCAACCTTGAACTGAAGGTCTCTGCGCTGACCGTTGTGGCTATAGATGTGAACCGACTTTATTTTCATGGGCGTATCCCGAAGGTCGTATATATCGTCACGCGGTCAGCGATGCGGGCAAACTCTTTTCCGATGATCCGTGCGACGCGCTGGCAGGAAACGGACTCACTCGTCCCGGTGACAGACTTGCGAACCCGGCCTGTCACAGTCTTCAACCGGCCGTCCTGCGTCACCTCGAAACAGCCCAGTTGCATCGAAAAGCCCAACGCCTCGAAGGCGAACGGCAGCAGGTTCTTTGTGCGGTCCGCGAGACCGACCAGCAATTGAGGATTTTTCTCGACAGTCTTGAGCAGATAACTACGAGGGCTGTCCGCGATCACTTGGCGAGAGTCCATGTGCAGACACAGCGGCAGTACCAGGAGTGCCAGGGAGAACGGCATCCCTTCCGGGTTTTCTTCTTCAAAGCCCTCCAGTGCCCTAAATAGAACCAGACCGCAGAAGGCAGGATTGAAGAGATTTCTCACTTCGAATGGGCGCTGGTCCCAACGCTTCATTCGGATGCTCCCAGCAACTCGCCGACCCGGCTCAGAAAGCGGGGGTGCCAGTACACCCGGGGTAACGGGCGGCTATTCGCAAGAATGTGAAATCCGCCCCGCAGCACGTACGGTTCAGTCACGCGTTCACGTATCCGCAGCGTGCTGATGTTGCCGCTCTCCAGGTCAGCCCATCTGTACAGTGCCTTGCCCGCTTCCATGAGGATCGCATCGGCGCTTCCCTCATCGATGTCTTCAAAGACAACATCCTTGTAGCGGCTCCATTCGTCAACGAGGCGGTCTTCGTACTCTTCCATTTCGCCCGAGACAAGCAGGTTTTCGCGGGCCCAGGCCGACCGTTGTTCAAAGGCTCTGTAGTAGTCCAGGATGGCGTTGCGAATTCTGTTGGATGCGATGCCGATCTCTCGCAGCTGCGCGACAAAGAGGCGTGGATCGTTCTCTGCATCAATTTCTCCGGCGGGCGCCTTCCCTCGGAACGTGATGGGGAGATTGTCGGATTTGTACTCTTCGGAGATTGCTGAGAGCTTGTCCGAGATTTCGTACCCGTAAACCGCCTCCGTGCGCGTACCGGACAGCAGATTCACAACGGTATCGTTCCACCATCCTTCGAGACGTTCGAACACTGCCTCTCTATTCTCGCGCCGGATGCTTCGCATGTGCTGATCTTTGATGATCATGGGAACATCGATGATTCGAGGCCCGCTGTCAAAAATGGTGATGCGCGAGAGAAAGTCATCCCTCTCCGCATCCTTGAGCTCATGGAACTCCTGGGCGATTGCAGTAATCAGCGTCGACTTGGTCTTAGCGAGTACATCTTCTGCAAGCGTCGACAGTGAAATGGGTGCACCGCTCCCACGCGGATTGGGAATGAAGTGCCGCAAAAAGGAAGTCTCCGATACGGCACCCGTCGTGAACAGGAAGAACCGAAGATTGGATTCGCTACGATCGTCGCGAACGTAGCGCGCCAGCCAAATTCGAACGGACTTCCAGAAGTCGGTGGATAGGTCACTTAGGCGATCGCCGATCGCCTTGTGTTTGAGGGAGGCAAGCGTCTTGACGCCGTCATTGCTAAGGAAATCGAGGTCGTCGTCTTTCTCTATCAGGATCGAAGTGCTTTCCGGCAATTGCAAAAGCTGGAGCAAAGCGAAACGTGGCTGGTAGATATACCCCAGGCCTTGCTCACCAGCGGAGTACTTGTCGACGGACGAGCCTGCCATTTCAGCGCTCGACGTGCCGTGTCGTCCCATGGGCCTGCGGCCAGCACCCGTCGGTGATGACTTGTGCACGCTGGGAATGCCACCCCTCACCTGTTCGCGACGATTCCATCCGCCCCTCCGTTGTCTTTTCTTTTCTAGAGCCAGATCGGTGCCGAGCTGCCTTCGTCGAATGGTAGCTAAATATATCGAGATGCACAAACCAGCTCCCGACAACCAGCGCCCACAACACCCAGTTGGCTGGCGTCGCGATCCCCGGCGCCTTGCCGCGCCGCGCCATGAGGCCATTGAGGAGACTCGTCAGTTCCGTGCCCCAGCCTGAGCCCACCAGCCGGAGCGTCACGCGGCTTCCTCCAGCGCGTCGGCTGGCTCCAAGGTTTCGTACAGGAGCGCATCGAGCAATCGGCGACGTTGGCCTTCTCCGGTAGCAAGGCTCGCCTCTAGCTGGTCGTACGTTGCCATTAGCACGTCAACCTTGGCGACGATTCGGCGCTGTTCCGCGCGAGGCGGTATCGGAACTAGAAAGTCACTACGTCGCGCCGGTGGGCGAGAAGGAAGACTACGTCACCCGCGCGATGAACAACATTGCGCCGTACCTCTGACGGCGCAACGCCTTATTACTCCACCCGCTCGATCCCCGTCGGTTTGAAGCCCAGGTCCGCCACCTTGCCCTTTTTGCCGCGGTGGATTTTCGCGTTGTTCAGCGAGCGAATCTCCAGCGTTTCCTCCCGCTCCTTCCCGCCGCGCCCGATGCCGATGATCTTCACGCTGCGCGTGTAAGCCGCTGCGCCCGCCAATGTGTCCTTGGCCTCAAGGTCGATCAGCATCAGCCCGCGCCCGCCGTTGGACATCGGCTTGAGTTCGCCGATCTCGAAGGTGAGGATGCGCCCGCCCGTGGAGGCGCATGCCACGTGCGTGGCCGGCGCCTGCGGCGGCACATTGGCCGGCGAAGGCCGGCACACCACTTCGCCTTCGCCGCAGCTGATGAAGGCCTTGCCCGCCTTCAGGCGCGACATCATGTTCTCTACCGTCGCCAGGAAGCCATAGCCGCCCGAACTGCTCAGCAGCAGCCACGCCCCGGGCGCGCCCGCGAAGTAATGAACCAAGTGGGAGCCGGGCTCAAGTTCGATCAGCGTCGTGACCGGCTGGCCGTCGCCGCGAGCGCCCGGCAATGTGGAAACCGGCACGGTGTAGACGCGCCCGTTGCTTCCGAAGGCCAGCAAGGTGTCGACGGTGCGGCATTCGAATACGCCGTACAGGCCGTCCCCGGCCTTGAAAGCGAAACTGCCCGCTTCGTGCCCATGCCCCTGGCGTGCGCGCACCCAGCCCTTCTGCGAAACGACCACCGCGACCGGCTCGTCGATCACCTTGATCTCGGCCACGGCCTTCTTCTCGGTCTGGATCAGCGTGCGGCGCGCATCCTGGAACTGCCTGGCATCCTGCTCGATCTCCTTGACCATCAGCTTGCGCAGCGCGGCCGGGCTGCCCAGGATTTCTTCCAGCTTCTTCTGCTCTTCGCGCAGTTCCTTCAGCTCCTGTTCGATCTTGATCGCTTCCAGCCGCGCCAGCTGGCGCAGGCGGATCTCGAGGATGTCCTCGGCCTGCCGGTCGCTGAGCGCGAATCGCGACATCAGCGCCGCCTTGGGCTCGTCGCTCCTTCGGATGATGGCGATCACTTCGTCGATGTTGAGCAGCACCAGCTGCCGCCCCTCGAGGATGTGGATGCGGTCCATCACCTTGGCAAGGCGGTGCCGCGAGCGCCGCTCGATGGTGGCCTGGCGGAACTCGATCCACTCCAGCAGCATCTGCCGCAGCGACTTCTGCACCGGCCGGCCGTCCAGGCCGATCGATGTCAGGTTGATGGGCGATGAGCTTTCCAGGCTGGTATGGGCCAGCAGCGTGGTGATGAGATCGCGCTGCTCGATGCGGCTGGTCCGGGGCTCGAACACCAGCCGCACGGCCGCGTCCTTGCTCGACTCGTCCCGCACGGCGTCGAGCACCGACAGGACGGTCTGCTTCATCTGCACCTGGTCCTGGCTCAGCGCCTTCTTGCCGGCCTTGACCTTGGGGTTGGTCAGTTCCTCGATCTCTTCCAGCACCTTCTGCGTGCTCACGCCCGGCGGCAGTTCGTTGACCACGAGTTGCCATTGGCCGCGTGCGAGCTCCTCGATCTTCCAGCGCGCCCGCACCTTGAGCGAACCGCGCCCGGTGCGATAGGCCTCGGCGATATCCGACGCCGGGCTGATGATCTGCCCGCCCCCGGGATAGTCCGGTCCGGGCAGCAGCTGCGCCAGCTCGTCGTCGGGCAGCTTGCTGTTCTTGATCAGCGCCACGCAGGCATCGGCAACCTCGCGCAGGTTGTGGCTGGGAATTTCCGTGGCCAGGCCGACGGCGATGCCGCTGGCGCCGTTGAGCAGCGCGAACGGCAGCCGCGCGGGGAGCTGCTGCGGCTCTTGCGTGCTGCCGTCGTAGTTGGGAATGAAGGCGACCGTGCCCTCGTCGATCTCGTCGAGCAGCAGGTTGGTGATGCGCGCCAGCCGGGCCTCGGTGTAGCGCATGGCCGCGGCGCCGTCGCCGTCGCGGCTGCCGAAGTTGCCGTGGCCGTCGATGAGCGGGTAGCGCTGGGAGAAATCCTGCGCCATGCGCACCAGCGCGTCATATGCGGCCTGGTCGCCGTGCGGGTGAAACCGGCCGAGCACATCGCCGACCACGCGTGCGCTTTTGACCGGGCGCGCGCCGCCGGCACCGGTGTAGCCCAGGCCCATGCGCGACATCGAATACAGGATGCGCCGCTGCACCGGCTTTTGCCCATCGCACACATCGGGAAGCGCGCGCCCCTTGACCACGCTGAGCGCGTATTCGAGGTAGGCCCGCTGGGCGTATGAAGCCAGGTCGAGATCGGCATCGTCGCCGCCGTCGCCGCTATTGAAAGAAATCAGTTCTTGGTCCATTGGATTCGAAGGCAGGAAACGAAAAAGGCCTCAGGCCGCCAGTTCTTCAGCCGGGAGCGTCACGATCCGGCGATCGGATGCGGCCAGCAGCTGCTGGTCCAGCAGGTTCGACAGCCGCTGCAGCAACACCTTGGGCGGCACCTCGTTGACGGGCACCGCCGCCAGGACGATGCGAAAGTGCAGAAATTCGCCCGGCGCCGCGGGCAGCGGCTCCTTCAAGCCGGCCACCAGGATGCGGCTTGCCAGGTTGGCCGAGCCTTCCGGCAGGGACATGCCTTCGGCGAGCACGGCAATGCGGGAGTTCGACAGGCGGGCGGCGACGTGGCCGTCGCCCAGCGTCTTGCGAACACGGTGGGCCGCCTCGATCACCGCCGACTCGGCCGCCTCGGGGCCAAGTTCGGCCGACAGCCGGTCCAGGCCTTCGATGTGCGCCAGCAAGAGAACGCTGGGATGGCCGTAGCGTTTGATGAGGTTGCGCACCGCGCCCACCCGGTCGTAGAAGATCATCGGCGCCGACAGGCCCGTGAGCGGGTCGATCGTGTTGCGCGCATCGACGCGCAACCGGGTCTCGCCGAAGATCCTGTTGCGCCAGGCCGTCGCCAGGAAAATTGTCGTGGTCCACAGGCTGAGGAAGGCAGCGAGCGGCAATGCCGGATCGGGTTCCGCGCTCAGCGCATGCCAGCCCTGCCAGCCCGCGGCCAGGGCCAAGGCCAGCTGCCCCGGCACCAGCCACCAGGCCCAGGGGCGGCTCTGCGGCCAGGCGCGAGCCATGACGACGCCGACGGCCGCGCCCCAGGCCGCCACGCCGGGCAGCAGCAAATGCCGGCCGGCAAGGAAACCACCCAAGGCCAGCAGGGGCAGCAGGCCCACGCTGATGCCGAACAGCCACTGGCGCGGCCGCCGCAAGGCACCCGCGTGGCTGGCCAGATCGCGAAGCTGCAGGCCGCTGGCGGCCAGGACCAGAAGCATGGCGGCTTCGGCCAGCTGGGCGTGCCCGCCCACCACCGCCTGCAGCGCCAGCACCCCCATCATGGTCGCCGCGCCGTGCAGCAGGAGCGCCCTTTCGCGGTAGGCGTTGGCGATCAGGACGCTGAAACACACCACCAGCACCTGTGCGCCGGCGAAGGCGCCCAGCGCAACCAGCTTGTCCGCATCAACCGGCAGCGATGTCATTCACGCGCGGCCGGCAGGTTGCCGCGGCCGACGGCGCCGCCCGCGGGCAGCTCCATCCGCACGCGGCCGGGCGCACGGCCGGCGCCTATCGTCGATGGAGGCCGGAGCATGGTGTAGAGCTGCATCACCGTCTTGACGTAGTTCTGCGTTTCACGGTAGTTGGGGATCCTGTTGCCCGCGCGCTGCACGGCGCCCTCGCCCGCGTTGTACGCGGCAAGCGCCAATTCGAGCCGGCCGGGGAAAAGATCGATGAGGTAGCGCAAGTAGCGCGAGCCTGCCTTGATGTTGATCCGTGGATCCGTCAGCTTTTTCTCGACCGGCGTCTTCCTGTCAGCGGTCACGCCATAACGCTGCGCCGTCGCTGGCATGATCTGCATCAGCCCCACCGCCCCCTTGGGCGATACGGCATCGGTGTCGAAGCCCGATTCGGTGGCGATGAGCGCCTGCAGCAGTTCATAGTCGATGCCGTACGACCTCGAAGCCTCTCGCAGGTGGTGCTTGACCTGCCTGTAGCTGGGCGAGAATTCGAAAAAGGCGATGAGTTTCGGCGCTGCCGTCGGCACCGCCACCGCCCGAGGGGTTCCCAGCCCGCCCGCCGTGTCGAAGCTTTCGCCGCCCCGGAAGAACAGCTCATAGCGCGCGTCGACCTTCTCTGCCGCGAAATGGGCCACGCCGTTGCCATCGACATAGCCCCAGACCTCGGCCCGGGCCCCCGCCACCAGGCCCAAGGCCAACAGTGCCCCCACCCACCAGGACCGCAGGCTCATGCGCGCATCTCCAGCCCCAGGCCGCGGCGCCCGGTGAACTCGGGCCGCAGCATGGACATGACGATGAGCGAGTCGAAGCCGTCCGCGACCTTGACGCAGTCGCGCAGCTCGCCCTCGACCACGAAGCCTTCGCCGTCGTAAAGCGCCTTGGCACGGCTGTTGCGTCCCTTGACGTCCAGCCAGAAGCGGTGCGCCCCCAAGTCGTCGAAAGCCACCTTCTTGGCCACCCGCAGCGCAGCGCGGCCGAAGCCGGAACCCTTGGCCTGCACCACCATCCGCTTGAGCTCCAGTGACCGGTGCTGGCTGCGGCAGCCGATCAGGATCAGGAAGCCCATCGCGTTGAGCTCGGCGCCGCCTTCGATGATGAAATGGCGGAAGTCGGGAAAGCGGATCGCAGCCTCATGCTGGGTACGCTCCCACGGCGTGATGAAGGCCAGGTTCTGCGGATCCTGCTCGAGCGAGAGCACGAACTCCAGGTCGCTCGTCATCGTCGGGCGCAGCCGCACCCGCGCCGTGGTGCGGTCGGGCGAACTGGCGGCGAAGTTGGCGGCGGTCATGCGAAGGCTGTGTACTCAAATATCGATTTCGACGGTGTCGCCGTGCAGTTCCATCAGCTCGCGGCGGGCGGCCGCTTCGCCCTTGCCCATCAGTTTGGTGATCAGGTTTTCCGTCTGCAGGAAATCCACGTTGCCCA
Source organism: Ramlibacter sp. (assembly GCA_013815685.1). GTDB lineage: Bacteria > Pseudomonadota > Gammaproteobacteria > Burkholderiales > Burkholderiaceae_C > Ramlibacter. The sequence goes on along the minus strand of JACDFR010000055.1, from coordinate 13,603 downwards.
GCTGCACCGGTAACAGGCGGCGGGTATCGGGATTGAGTGTCGTATCCCAGAGTTGTTCCGCGCTCATCTCGCCCAGGCCCTTGAAGCGGCTGATGTTCCAGGCCCCTTCACGCACCCCTTCCTTGCGCAGCTTGTCCAGGATGGCCGTGAGTTCCCCCTCGTCAAGGGCGTAAGCCTTGGACGCCGGCTTTTTCCCGCGGGCCGGCGCGTCCACCCGGAAGAGCGGCGGCCGGGCCACGTAGACGTGGCCGGCTTCTATGAGCTTGGGAAAATGCCGGAAGAACAACGTCAGCAGCAGCACCTGGATGTGCGAGCCGTCGACGTCGGCATCGGACAGGATGCAGACCTTCCCGTAACGCAGCCCGGACAATACGTCCGCCCCACGCTCGCGCTGGTCGCTGCCCTCCGTGGGAGCGCTCGCGGCTTGGGACGGGCCGGCGCCGCGAAGGCCGGGGGCGTCCTCGATGCCATGCGGATCGACGCCGATGGCCACCGCGATGTCGTGGATTTCGGTGTTGGCGAACAGGCGGTCGCGCTCGACCTCCCAGGTGTTGAGCACCTTGCCGCGCAGCGGCAGGATGGCCTGGCTTTCCTTGTCGCGGCCCATCTTGGCGCTGCCGCCGGCCGAGTCGCCCTCGACCAGGAAGACTTCGTTGTGGCTGATGTCCTTGCTCTCGCAATCGGTGAGCTTGCCCGGCAGCACCGCCACGCCCGAGCCCTTGCGCTTCTCGACCTTCTGTCCGGCTTTCTGCCGGCTTTGGGCGGCCTTGATCGCCAGCTCGGCCAGCTTGCGCCCGTATTCCACATGCTGGTTGAGCCACAGCTCGAGCGCGGGCCGCACGAAGCTGGACACCAGGCGCACGGCATCGCGCGAATTGAGGCGCTCCTTGATCTGGCCCTGGAACTGCGGATCGAGCACCTTGGCCGATAGCACATACGAAGCGCGGGCGAACACATCCTCGGGCAGGAGCTTCACGCCCTTGGGCAGCAGCGAGTGCAGATCGACGAAGCTCTTCACCGCGTTGAACAGGCCATCGCGCAAGCCGCTCTCATGCGTGCCCCCGGCGCTGGTGGGGATCAGGTTGACATAACTTTCACGCACCGGCTGGCCGTCTTCGGTGAACGCAACGCACCACTGCGCGCCCTCGCCCTCGGCGAAGTTGTCGTTGTTCTGGGCGAACCCTTCGCCTTCGAACAGCGGGATGACCGGATCGCCGGTCAAGGTCTGCATCAGGTAGTCGCGCAGGCCGCCCTTGTATTGCCAGCTCTGCGTTTCCCTGGTCTTCTCGTTGACCAGGGAAACCGTGACACCAGGCATGAGCACGGCCTTGCTTCGCAGCAGGTGCGCGAGTTCGGCCATCGGCAACTGGCTGGACTCGAAGTACTTGGGGTCGGGCCAGGCGCGCACCGTGGTGCCCTGGCGGCGGTCGCCCTCCTGCACCTTGCGCAGTTGCAGTTTCTCGATCACATCGCCTGCCGAAAAGACCAGCCGGGCGACCTGTCCTTCCCGATGCGTGGTGACCTCCAGCCGCTTGGACAGCGCGTTGGTCACCGACACGCCGACGCCGTGCAGACCTCCCGAAAAGCTGTAGGCGCCGCCCTTGCCCTTGTCGAACTTGCCGCCGGCATGCAGCCGGGTGAACACCAGCTCGATCACCGGCGCCTTTTCTTCCGGGTGCAGGCCGAAGGGGATGCCGCGGCCGTCGTCCTCGATGCTCACGGAGCCATCGGCATGCAGGATCGTCTTGATGCGCTTACCGTGTCCGGCCAGTGCCTCGTCGGCGGCGTTGTCCAGCACTTCCTGGATGACATGCAGGGGGTTGTCCGTGCGCGTGTACATGCCCGGCCGCTGCTTGACGGGCTCCAGGCCCTTGAGCACGCGGATCGAGCCTTCGGAATACTCGGGGGGAAGTTTGGTTGCCATGCGAGGGGGATTGTAGTCGGGCTGGACCGAATGGCTGTATGGATATACAGAAACAAGCCTTTCGCCAGCAGGCTTGATGGCCTTTCGATACAGTCGCCCGATGCAATCCGCCGCGCCGCAAAAGCTCTCCATGGCCCAGGTTCTCACCTGCGGCGCCGTCATCGTCACCCTGTCGATGGGCATCCGCCATGGTTTCGGGCTGTGGCTGCAGCCCATCACCCAGGCCCAGGGCTGGACCCGGGAAACGTTCGCGTTCGCGCTGGCGATCCAGAATCTGGCCTGGGGCTTCTTCGGCATCTTCGCGGGCATGGCGGCCGATCGGTTCGGCGCCTTCCGGGTGCTGATCGTGGGCGCGGTACTTTATAGCGCGGGCCTGGCCGGCATGGCCCTTGCACCCAACGCGCTTGTCTTTACCCTGACGGCCGGTGTGCTCATCGGCGCCGCCCAGGCAGGCACGACCATCGCCGTGATCTACGGCGTGATCGGCCGCCAGCTCGATCCCGCCAAGCGTTCGTGGGCCATGGGCGTGGCGGCCGCCGCCGGCTCGTTCGGCCAGTTCCTGATGGTGCCGGTGGAAGGCTTCCTTATTTCGGGCCTGGGGTGGCAGGAAGCGCTGCTGGCGCTCTGCCTGTTCGTGCTGCTGATCGCGCCGCTGGCTTTCGGCCTGCGCGAGCCCGGCTTCGTCGGCGGCGCGGCGCCCAGGCGCGAGCAGTCGATCATGCAGGCGCTGCGCGAAGCCTTCAAGTACCCGAGCTTCCAGTTGCTGATGGCCGGCTATTTCGTCTGCGGCTTCCAGGTCGTTTTCATCGGCGTGCACATGCCCAGCTACTTGAAGGACAAGGGCCTGTCGCCCGAGGTTGCCAGCTACGCCCTTGCCCTGATCGGCCTGTTCAATGTCTTCGGCACCTATATCGCCGGCAGCCTGGGCCAGAAGCTCGCCCGCCGCAAGATCCTCGCGTGCATCTACATCGGCCGCTCGATCGCCATCTCGGTGTTCCTTTGGGCGCCGCTGACCCCGCTGTCGGTCTATATATTCTCCAGCGTGATGGGCCTGCTGTGGCTGTCCACGGTGCCGCCCACCAATGCCACGGTGGCCCAGATTTTCGGCGTCGCGCACTTCTCCATGCTCGGCGGCTTCGTGTTCTTCAGCCACCAGATCGGCTCGTTCATGGGTGTCTGGCTGGGCGGCCTGCTCTACGACCGCACCGGCAGCTACGACATCGTCTGGTACATCTCGATCGCGATGGGCATTTTCGCGGCGCTGGTCACCCTGCCGGTGCGTGAGGCCCCCATCGCACGCAGTACACCGCAGGCTGCATGAGATGACGCCGCGCACCAGGAAAGGCTTGGCCTACGGCGTTGCCGTCGTCGCGCTGCTGGCGGTGTTCGCGCTCTACAGCCGTCCGGACGTGATGGTCACGCTGGCCGATCAGCTCTGGGCCTGTTTCTAGGCAGACTGAGGCACCTACAAACTTTCACCAGTTTGTACGCCGAACGGCGCTTGCACCCACATCCGGCCGAGCACGACATTGCCATCCGGTTCTGACAGCGGGCGCCGGCGCGGTAAGGGGCTGCCGGGTCTAGAATCCGGCACCCCCACCTTCCCGCTGCGCTCACATGAAAACCATTGTCATCACCGGCGCCTCCGACGGTATCGGCGCCGAACTGGCCCGCCAGCTGGCTGCGGCCCATGGCGCGCAGGCCGCGTTGGTGCTGGCCGCTCGCAGCCCGGAAAAGCTGGGTGCTGTCACGGACCAGTGCCGCACGCACGGCGCGCAGGCCGTGGCAATTCCCACCGACGTCAGCGAAGAATCGCAATGCCGCGCACTAATCGACGAAGCCATGCGCCAGTTCGGCCGCATCGACGCGCTGATCAACAATGCCGGTGTCTCGGCACAGGCGCTGTTCTCCGAGGTGAAGGCGCAAGACCTGCACTGGTACGAGAACCTGATGAAGGTGAACCTCTGGGGCAGCGTCTGGTGCACCCATGCCGCCCTGCCCCACCTGGTTGCCGCCAAAGGCAGCATCGTGGCTGTTTCCTCCCTGGCCGGGTTGGTGGGCGTGCCTGGCCGCACAGCCTACAGCGCCTCCAAGTTCGCCATGACGGGTTTTTTCGAAGCCCTCCGGGCCGAGCTCAAAAGCAGCGGGGTCAGCGTGACGACTGCCTTCCCGGGGGTTGTCGCCACCGAGATCAGGTACCGGGGATACAACGCCCGGGGCGAGGCAGCGGGCTCATCGGGCCTGAAGGAAGAGGACGCGATGAGCGTCGAGGAATGCGCCAGGCTCATCATCGCGGGTATGACCGAACGCCGGCGCGAGGTGGTGATGACCGCAAAGGGCAAGCTCGGCCGCTTTGCCAAGCTCATCGTTCCGGGCGTTGTGGAAGGCATGGCCCTGGCCGCCCTCAAGGAAAACGTGAAGCCCCGCTGATGGGCGCGCGGCGGTGACCGACTGATGCACGGACTGGAAGAACCCTCGCCCTGGGTGCGCCGTTGGAGCCATCTCGTGCCCACCGGCGGGCGCGTGCTCGACGTGGCATGCGGCCAAGGGCGCCACGTGCGGTGGTTCGCCGGGCTCGGCCATCCGGTGACGGGTGTCGATCGCTCGCCGGAGGCAGTTTCCTCGGTGGCGGCCGTCGGCGAAGCGATTCTGGCGGACATCGAGCACGGGCCCTGGCCCTTCGCCGGCCGGGAATTCAATGCCGTGGTCGTGACCAATTACCTGTGGCGGCCCTTGCTGCCGGCCATTGTCCAGAGCATCGCGCCCGGCGGCGTGCTGATCTACGAGACTTTCGCCGCGGGCAACGAAACCCTTGGAAAACCGTCGAGGCCGGACTTCCTGCTGCGGCCGGGCGAGCTGCTGGAGGCCTGCGCGGACCTGTTCGTGGTGGCCTACGAAGATGGATTCCTGGACGGGCCCGCGCGGCTTGTCCAGCGCATCGCGGCCTGCAGGGCACTGCCTGCGGAACCCAGGCCCCGCCATGCGCTCTAGTTAGAATCGCTGTTTCCGGACAAAACTCTCTACATGACACCGATTACAGGCAGCATCGTCGCGCTGGTCACGCCGATGCATGAAGACGGCAGCGTCGACTACCCCGCGCTGCGCAGGCTGGTCGACTGGCACATCGCCGAAGGCACGGACTGCATCGGCGTGGTCGGCACCACCGGAGAATCGCCCACGGTGAGCGTGCAGGAACATCACGAGATCATCCGCGTTGCCGTCGAGCAGGCCAAGGGGCGCGTGCCCATCATGGCCGGCTGCGGCGCCAACTCCACGGCCGAGGCCATCGAACTGGCCAGATTTGCCCGCAAGATCGGCGCCGACTGCCAGCTGCAGGTGGTGCCCTACTACAACAAGCCGACGCAGGAAGGCCAGTACCGGCATTTCAAGGCCATCGCCGAGGCGGCGGGCGACCTGCCGATCATTCTCTACAACGTGCCCGGCCGCACCGTGGCCGATCTGCATCACGAGACGGTGCTGCGCCTGGCCGAAGTCGACGGCATCGTCGGCGTCAAGGAGGCTACGGGCAACATCGAACGCGCGCAGTGGCTCATCCGCGACTTGCCCAAGGGCTTTGCCGTCTATTCGGGCGACGACCCGACCGCCGTGGCCCTGATGCTGTGCGGCGGGCAGGGCAACGTGAGCGTGACGGCCAACATCGCGCCCCGCCTGATGCACGAGCTGTGCGTGGCCGCGGTCGGCGGCAACGCGCACGCCGCCATGGAAATCCAGCGCAAGCTGATGCCGGTGCACAAGCAGCTGTTCGTCGAGGCCAACCCGATCCCATTGAAATGGGCCATGGCGCGCATGGGCCTGTGCGGCGGGACGCTGCGGCTGCCGATGACGCCGCTGTCGCAGTTCCACGAGGCCGCCGTGGAAGCGGCCCTGCGCGCCGCCGGCCTGCTGGCTTGATTTCTCGAGAACCAACCCTCAAAGGGGATGACGTGATGCAATTCGCAAAATTCGGCGTGGTCGCGATCTGCGCCGCACTTTCGCTTTCGGCCTGCTCGGTGCTGGAGGGCGACAAGATCGATTACAAGAGCGCCAGCAAGGGCGCGGGCCTGGAGGTTCCTCCGGACCTCAACCAGCTCTCGCGCGACTCCCGCTACACGATTCCCGGCGGCGCCGTCACCGCCAGCAGCTTCCAGGTGGGCCAGGCGGCGCCGGGCGTGCCCACGGCGGCGACCACCCTGGGCGACGTGCGCGTGGAGCGCTCGGGCAACCAGCGCTGGCTGGTGGTCAACCGGCCGGCCGATCAGGTGTGGGGGCCCGTGCGCGACTTCTGGCAGGAAAACGGCTTCCTCCTCGCCATGGACCAGGCCAACCTGGGCATCATGGAAACCGACTGGGCGGAAAACCGCGCCAAGATCCCGCAGGACTTCATCCGCAACACGCTGGGCAAGCTGCTCGACTCGGTCTATTCCACTTCCGAGCGCGACCGCTTCCGCACGCGCCTGGAGCGCAGCGCGAGCGGCGGCACCGAAATCTACATCAGCCACCGCGGGATGATCGAGGTCTACAACAACAACCAGAAAGACCAGACGGTGTGGCAGCCGCGTCCCACCGACCCCGAACTGGAGGCCGAGTTCCTGCGCCGCCTGATGGTCAAGCTCGGCGTGCCGCAAGAGCAGTCCAAGGCCCTGGTGGCCTCTGGCGCGGCCAAGACCACCTCGCGCGTCGCGACGGTCGGCAGCACGCCGGTCGTGCAGATCGACGAAGGGTTCGACCGCGCCTGGCGGCGCGTCGGCCTGGCGCTTGACCGCACGGGCTTTACCGTGGAGGACCGCGACCGGGGCCAGGGTACCTATTTCGTCCGTTATGTGGAGCCCACCGCCGACAGGAAGGAGCGCGGCTTTCTCGGCAAGCTGTTCGGGCCGTCGGAAAAAGCGGTTCCGCCGTTGAAGTTCCGCATCAACCTCCAGAGCCAGGGCGAATCGACCACGGTGTCCGTGCTCAACGCCGGCGGCGCGCCCGAGAGCTCGGCCAACGCCCAGCGCATCGTGCAGGTGATCGCGGATGATTTACGTTGAGGTGTAGACAAGGACTTTCCGGTCAGGCCCTTGTACTTGGGTTGCCTCGCAGATGATCAGATTCAAGAGCCTGGGCAGTGGCAGCTCGGGCAACGCGACAGTGGTGCAGGCGCGCGCCGCCTCCCACATCACCCACCTGCTGGTGGACTGCGGGCTGGGCATCCGCCAGCTCGATGCACGGTTGGGCCAGGCGGGCATGCTGGCCGAACAGATCGACGCGATCTTCATCACGCACGAGCATGCCGACCATATCGGCTGCGCCCGTCAGGTGGCGCTGCGAGAGCGCATACCGGTGTGGATGAGCCGGGGCACCTACGGCGCCATGGGCGAGCCCGACTTCGATGGGCTCTTGCGCATCGCCTGCGATGACGTGGACATCGAAATCGGCGCCCTGGCGGTGCTGCCCTTCACCGTTCCCCACGATGCGCGCGAACCCTTGCAGCTGACCTGCAGCGACGGCGCATCCACGCTCGGCCTTTTGACCGACCTGGGTCATGCGAGCAGCCATGTACTGGCAATGCTGGCGGGCTGCGGCACACTGCTGCTGGAATGCAACCACGACCCGCACTTGCTCGCCGCGTCAACCTACCCCCCCTTTCTCAAGCGCCGGGTGGGGGGCGCCTACGGCCATCTGGCCAACGACGCGGCGGCAGCCATCGCGCAGGCTATCCGTCCGGCCGGCCTCAAGCAGGTCGTGGCTGCACACCTGAGTGAACAGAACAACCGGCCTGAACTCGCGCGCCAGGCACTGGCGGGCGCCATGGGCTGCGGCGAAGCCGACATCCATGTGGCCGATGGGCCGAGCGGTTGCGGCTGGCTGACCGCCTAGGGGTGATAAAAAAGCCGCCCGGGGGCGGCTTTTTTTGATGCCCAGGAAAGGGGCTTACTTGGCCGTGCCGCTGGCCGGGGTGGCGGGCGCGGCGACAGACGGGATGCTGGACGTCGACGGGGCGGCCGAACCGGACGTGCCGGCGGTGGAATTCGCGGCACCAGCAGCGGCGGCGGAAGCGGCACCTGCGGCAGCACCAGCAGCGGCGTCGGAAGCGGGAGCCGGTGTGGCGGCGGGAGCGGGAGCCGGGGCCGGCATTGCGGCGGGGGCCGGAGCCGGCTCTTGCTTCTTGCCGCAAGCGGTCACCGCTGCGGCTGCAATCAGGGTCGCCAAGACGAGCGATTTCTTCATTTCAAGCTTCCTTTTATGGATAGAACAATTACTGGAAATGTCAGCGCCGCCGGAATGGCCGCTATGACCGAGGAGCAAGGAGACTCGAACTCTTGCCGCTCAACCCCCAATTATAGGCTCATGGCAGTGCTACAAGCCCAGCGTCACCGCCGGAAAGGACGGGGCGCTCTTCTGCAGCCAGGCTTGGAGGTTTTCGCGCAGCAGGACGCGGCGCTCGGGCTCGGCCCCGCTGATGCCATTGCAGCGCTCGGGGTCTAGCCGCTGCATCACCCAGCCCGGGCTCCAGATCGCACTGGGCAGGTCCAGCGGGTCTGCAAAGGCGCAGGCGCGGGCCTCGATGATGTGGGACCAGGTCGTGCGCCAGGTCACGAAACGCCCGTGCCGCCGCACGACCTCGTCGTAGCGCCTCGCGAGCAGGGTGCAGCGGCGTCCTGTCGCGGACCATTGCCGCAACGCCCCGACAACCTCGCGCTCGCCCAGCGGCCAATCGTCGAAGCTCGCGTCCGAAAGGATGATCTCGCGCCAGCCTTCGCGGGCCGCGCAGGCGAATGCATCGCGCACCAGTTGCTGGAAGGCCTCGCGGCCGGCAAATCGCCCGGCGGGCAAGGCAGAGGCCGGGGCAGCAGATGGCGGCGCCGAAGTCATCACGTTTCCTTCCCGGGCGTTGTCGCATGCGCCCACCCTGCTTCACGCCAGGACTGCAGCAGCGACCGCGCCGCTTCGCTGGCGCCGCCAAGATCGCGCGCGCCCAGGACACGGCGGTCGGCCAGCAGGCGCATGAGCGCGGCGTCGCGCCGGCCGGCGCGATAGCTCTCGCCGTTGATGAAAACATGCAGCTCGTTGTACATCATGCGCGTGCGGCGATCGAGTTCGAGCTGGTAGACAGGCCCGCTTGCGCCACCCGGCTCGAACCAGACATTGCCCTTCGGCTCGGTGAGGTATTCGCCCAGGGCCCGGTCCAGGACGGCCGGATCCTTCAACGCGGCCAGCAGCGCGTCGCGGGCAAATTGCTGAAGCGCCGACGGGATTTCACCGGGCGAGCCGGTGGCTTCCTGTGACGCATCGCGATACAGGCTCTCGCCTGCCAGCTCGGCTGCGTCGTCCGACAAGCGTTGGAGCAGTTCACCCGCCAGCTCGCCGCGTCCGGGCGAGCGAAAACCGATCGAATAGGTCTGGCATTCACCCTGGGCGACACCGTCGTGCGCATAGCGCGGGGGCAGGTAGAGCATGTCGCCGGGCTCGAGCACATATTCCTCCTCGGGCTCGAATCGCGCCAGCACCTTCAGCGGCAGGTCGTCGCGCAGCGACAGGTCTTTCTGCCGGCCGATGCGCCAGCGCCTGCGCCCCTGGGCCTGCAGGAGGAAAACGTCGTAGCTGTCGAAATGAGGACCCACGCCTGCGCCTTCGCTGGCATAGCTGATCATCAGGTCGTCCACGCGCGCCCGCGGCACGAACTGGAAGTCCCCAAGAAGTTGATGCGCACGGTCGTCATGCAAGTCCACGCCCTGCACCAGCAAGCTCCAGCCGGGCCGCGACAGGGGCGGAAGCGACCGGCGCGCGAACGGCCCGCGGCGAAAGGACCACACTCCCGCGGTGTGGGCGACCAGCCGGGACTCGACGTCTTCACGAGCCGCCAGGGCGAACAGTTCGCCTCGCGTCATCAAGGGCTGCATGCCGGGGACGGCACCGCGCACCAGCAACGGCTTTTTCTGCCAGTGGCGTTTCATGAATTGCCGGGGCGAAAGGCCGCCTAGCAGCGGGAGAGGTTGGGTGATGAGCATGGACCGGTGCCACAATTGTCATATGGAAATCACAAAACAATGCGTGGCCGCGCTGACCTGGACGCTGAAGGATACGCTGGGCGAGGTGCTGGACGAGTTGGGCGAGCCCGTTGAATTCCTCGTCGGCGGCGACGACCTGCTCGAGAAGATCGAACAGGCCTTGCAAGGCCATGAGGCCGGCGACAAGGTAGACGTGCACCTGGAGCCGGAGGAAGCCTTCGGCGACTACAACAATCAGCTGGTTTTTCTGGAGTCGCGCTCCTTGTTCCCCGCCGAACTGGAAGAAGGCATGACCTTCGAGGGGTTGCCCGCCGGTGCGAGTGCGCAGGCACCGCGCGATGTGCTTTACACCGTCACCGATATCTACCCCGACCACGTGGTGGCCGACGGCAACCATCCCCTGGCCGGCATCGCCATCCGCCTGCACCTGAAAGTGGAGGGTGTGCGCGAAGCTAGCGAAGAAGAAATCGGCCGCGGTTCTGCCGGCACCGGCTTTTTCAAGGTGCAGCGGGGAGCGCCCGACGGCGCCCCGCTGCACTAGCCTTTAGGCGAGATAGATCACGCCGTTTTCGATGCGCACGCGATCGCCGGGGCGAAGGTCACCCGTCGCGCTGACATCGTAGGTGCGCATGTAACCCTGGTCCGTCTGCACCGACACACGATACACCGCGCCGTTGCCGGCGTAAGTGGGCTGCGGGTTCCCGCCACCGGCGATCCGGTTGCCCACCACCGCGCCACCCACCGCACCGATGATGGTCGCCGCGGCCCGTCCGCTGCCACTGCCCACCTGGTTGCCCAGCGCACCACCCACGACGGCACCAATAACCGTTCCGGCCGTGGAGTTGCCGCTGCTGGCGCCCTGCGCCGGCCTGACCAGCGATACATTGGTCACGCGTCCGTACTCGACAGCAGCCGCCGGTTGCTGGCTCGGGTAGTTGCCGTAAGGCGCGGCCGTTGGAGCAGGCTGCGAGACAGGATAGTTGTTATTGCCGTAAGGATCGTAGGCACTGCAGGCTGCGAGGCCGGCCGCAAGCGCGATGGTCGAAGTGATGGCGAAAAGACGTTTGGATGATTTCATGAGGGTCTCCTTTTTGTTCATGAGCGGTAAATTACACCATTTTCGACGCGCACACGGTCACCGATGCGCAGCTCGCCGGTGGCGGGCACGTCAAAGATGCGCATGGCGCCTTGCCCGGTCTGCACAGTGACGCGATAGACAGGGTTGGCACCCGCGTTGCGGGACGCGCCGACTTGGCTGCCCACGGCAGCCCCCGCCACGCCGCCAAGCACGGTGGCCGCATCGCGTCCGCTGCCGCTGCCTACCTGATTGCCCAGCACGGCACCTGCCACGCCGCCGATGATGGCGCCGGGCACGTTCACGCCGCCACTGCCGGCGGTGCCGCCCTGCGTCATTTCAATGTTGGTGACGCGCCCATATTCCAGCGACGCCGGCGCGCTGGCGCTGGCGGGATAGGTCGAGGGATAGCTGCTGGCCGGCCCTGAAAGCGGCACGGTGGGGTTGGCGCCGCAGGCTGCCAGCATCGCTGCCGCCGCGGCCACTGGAGCGAAACGTGAGGTACGCATGGGATACTCCTGCCTCTTGATAGATACACAGCGCAGCCATTGTACACAGCGCAGCCATTGGCTCGCCTCGTGCAAATCATTAAAGCCGAGCGGCCCAGCATCCGCGCTGCAGCCAATGCCGCGCATTGATGTAGGAACCGGGACCCGAAGCTGTAGGAAGCTGCCGATCCCGCAGCTGGACCGCAGGGTTTGGCCCCGCTTCAGCTCTTGCCCTGCTTCAGTTCTTGCCGGTGGAGCCGTAGCCGCCCTCACCGCGCTGGGTCGCCGGGAACTCAGCCACCACACTGAATTCTGCTTGCACCACGGGCACGATCAGCAGCTGCGCCAGCCGTTCCATGGGCTGCAGCGTGAACTCGACGTCGCTGCGATTCCATGCGCTGACCATCAGCTGGCCCTGGTAGTCGCTGTCGATCAGACCAACCAGGTTGCCCAGCACAATGCCGTGCTTGTGGCCCAGGCCCGATCGCGGCAGGATCATCGCGGCGTAGCCCGGGTCCTTCAGCCAGACCGCGATGCCGGTGGGGACGAGGCGCCACGCGTTGGCGGCCAGCGTCAGCGGCTCGTCCAGGCACGCGCGAAGGTCCAGGCCGGCGCTGCCCGGCGTGGCATAGCCGGGCAGCTGGTCCGCCATGCGCGGATCGAGGATCTTGACGTCGATTTTCATAAGCGATTGGCAATTTCGGCGACCAGCAGGCGCGCCAGTTCCAGTTTGGCAGCGCGCGGTACCTCTTGCGAGCCATGTTCGTCGACCAGCAGCAGCGCGTTGTCGTCGGCGCCGAAGGTGGCGGGGCCGATGTTGCCCACCAGCAAGGGCACTCCCTTACGAATCCGCTTGGCCTGGGCATTGGACGCGAGGTCGTGGCTCTCTGCGGCAAACCCCACGCAGAACAATTCGCCGGCGCGCGCGCGCGATGAACTGGCCACAGCGGCGAGGATGTCGGGGTTCTCGGTGAACGCGAGTTCGGGCACCTTGCCCGAGCCGTCCTTCTTCATCTTCTTCGCAGAGGGATTGGCCACGCGCCAGTCGGCCACTGCCGCGGTGGCGATGAATATGTCGGCCAGCAGCGCCTGCGGTTGCGTGGCGTCGAACATGTCCTGGGCGGACCTGACATCGATGCGCACGACCCCACGCGGCGTGGGAAGACTCACCGGCCCGGCGACCAGGGTCACCTCGGCGCCGGCTTCGCGAGCCGCGCGCGCGATGGCGAAACCCATCTTGCCGCTCGACAGGTTGGTGATGCCGCGCACCGGGTCGATCGCTTCAAACGTGGGGCCCGCGGTGACCAGCACCCGCTTGCCGGCCAGCAGCTTGGGTTGGAAGAAGGCGACGATGTCCTGCGTCAACTGCTCCGGCTCCAGCATGCGGCCATCGCCGGTCTCGCCGCAAGCCTGGAAGCCGCTGCCTACGCCCAGCACATGGGCACCGTCGGCGGCAAGCTGCGCCATGTTGCGCTGGGTGGCGGGATGCGCCCACATTTCGCGGTTCAACGCGGGGGCGAGCAGCAGCGGCACCTTGTCGACAGGCCGCGCCAGGCACATCAGGCTGAGCAGTTCGTCGGCGCGGCCGTGCAGCAGCTTCGCCATGAAATCCGCGCTGCAGGGGGCGATGACGATGGCGTCGGCCTGGCGCGAGAGATTGATGTGCGGCATGTTGTTCGGCTCGCGGCTGTCCCACTGTGAGCCATAAACCGGGCGGCCGGAAAGTGCTTGCATGGTCACCGGGGTGATGAATTGCTCCGCGGCCTCGGTCATCACCACTTGCACGGTGGCACCTTCCTTGACCAGGGCCCGGCACAGCTCGGCTGCCTTGTAGCAAGCGATGCCGCCGGACAGCCCCAGGACGATATGTTTGCCCGCCAGGTCATTCATGGGCCGCAATGTAGCAGAGAGGTGGGCGGTTGGTAGGCGGGCCGAGAAGAAGGCACGCGGCAAAGGCGTGTCCGGGCAGGCCGCGGCGCATCGACAAGGCGGTCGGTTCTGCGCCCCGACTACCCTGGGTTTGCTCGATCCCGTGGCCTGTCGCAGAACTCACTGCGCGCCCTAAGGCCGCTGCGTTCAAACAAGCTGCGACAAATCAGAGCACGATGCGCGCTGAAGCGCGCGG
>JACDFR010000054.1 GCA_013815685.1 Ramlibacter sp. | reverse complement strand
CCGCAGCCCGCCGCATCCAGGCCGGCGCAAGCGCCGTCGGCGCCCCCGGCTGTTGCGCCCCGGCCGACGATCTCCGCGGCGCCAACGCTCCTGCGCGATCCCGAGCAAGCCTGGCGCGAGCTCGCGCAAAGCTGGAAGGCCGGCGCAGTGGAAGGGCCGGCCTGCAGGGCGCTGCCGAAACAGCAGCTGCATTGCTTCAGCAGGAACCTCAGCCTGGCCTTGATCCGGGAGCTGGGACGGCCCGGCATCCTGACGCTGGACGCCGGCAGCGGCGCCCCGAGCTACGCCTTGCTCACGGCGCTGACGCGTGACAGCGCCACCCTGCGCGCGGCCGGCACCGAGCAGACGGTCACCCTGGCGGCCCTGGCCGCTCGCTGGCAGGGTGACTATGCGACCTTGTGGCGCTCGCCGCCCGGCTATGCCGGCGGCCTGCCGGAAGGGCGCAACGAAACGGTGGGCTGGATCGCTGCCCGGCTCGCCACGGTCAACGGATCGGGCGTGACGGAGCCGCTCAGAACTTTTGACGCATCGCTGAAGTCCGAGTTAAGGGCCTTCCAGGTGTCCCAAGGGCTGGAAGCCGATGGCCTGCCGGGCCCCATGACGTACATGCAACTCAACCGCGCGACGGGCATCGATGAGCCGCGCCTTAGAACCGAGCCCTGATACCCATGTCCTATATCCTCGACGCCCTCAAGAAAGCCGATGCGCAGCGCGAGCGCGACCCGGCGCGCGGCATTCATGCCCAGCCCCTGCACGCAGCCCACGCGAACCACGCGCGCGAGGGATCCGCTCCCTGGCTTTGGGGCGCCCTCGTGGTCGGCGGCGCGGCCCTGGCCTGGGCCGGCTGGTTCCTCTACACCGACAAGGGTTCCGCTGTCCCGCCCGCGCCGTCTCGCGCGGACCTGGCACCTGCCGTCCCGTCCAGAGTGATGCTGGCCGCAGCACCGGCGCCTGCGCCCGTCGTTGGCACGGCGGTGCAGCCTCCGGCGCCCCCCGCACCGGTGGTGCCCGTTGCGCCCCGGGACGTGCGCATGATCTCGCAGCCGACCCTGCGCGGCGGGCCACAACCTACCCCCGCCGTCCCTGGGGCTCCCGCAACCCCGGAAGCCGCGCAGGCGCCGGGGGCCGTACCGGGCACGCTCCCGCCGCCCGTCGCCGCGCCCGGCGCTGCATTTACGGTGCCAGCTGCGGCATCGGCATCGGCATCGGCAGTAATCCCGGGGACCGCACCCGCCGCCGCGACCGTACCGGCGCCCGTGCCATCACCGGCACCGGTGCCGGTGATGCCCAGGACTGCGGCCAACAGTGCATCGGCCGCGGCAGCGGCAGCGCCCCCGGCCGCGCCGGTGGCCGGCCTGCCGGCGGATGCGCCCAAGCTGGCGATCAGCGGCGGGGTGTACTCGACCAATGCGGCGCAGCGCATGCTTATCGTGAACGGGCAGGTATTCAACGAAGGCAGCGAGATCGGAACCGGCGTGGTGCTGGAGCAGATCCGGCCCAAGGGCGCGATTCTGCGGTTCCGCGGCGCCCGCTATACGGTTGCTTACTGACCGTTGTGCCGGCTGGGGGTTCCTGCGCGCGAGATCAGTGCAATTGCGGCGCCTGGAAAAACCGACTAACACCACGCGAGCAGGTTGCGAAGAGGCAACGGTCATTTACACCAAACAGGAAATAAGTCGCGCCTTTAAAAAGTTCCCGACGGCAAGTGCCAACGCTATTGGTTACCGATATTGCTGAATTGGATGAACTTGTAATGCATGTCATCCGTAGCATCGGCACCTCTTTCAACGCCAACTCAGAGGAAGTACACCATGGCCCTGCAATCCCCCTTCTTCAACAAGCGCGAGCCCGACGCTTACAACCAGCGCCCCACCAGCCCGAATACCGCCGCCACCCCCACCACGGGTAGCGCCACTACTGCGGCCACTTCTGTTCCCAGCACCCCGGCTGCCAACACCGCGCCCGTCAAGGAAGGCGAGAGCAAGCTGACCGTCGGGCCGAATATAAAGCTCAAGGGCGTCGAGATCACCGATTGCGACACCCTCGTGGTCGAGGGCTCGGTCGAGGCCACGATGGACTCGCGGGTCATCCAGATTTCCGAGCGCGGCTCCTTCAAGGGCTCTGCCGAAATCGACATCGCTGAAATCCATGGCCAGTTCGAAGGCAACCTGACGGTTCGCCAGAAGCTGGTGATCTACGCCACGGGCAAGGTCACCGGGCACGTGCGCTACGGCAAGGTCGTGATCGAAGAGGGCGGCCAGCTGTCCGGCGAAATCGAGTCGGGCACCAACAGCCGCCCCGCGGTCGCCGCAGTCCGCTCGCTCGCCGGCTGATCCTGGATCAGACCGCGCCGCGGTGCCGCTGAATGCAGGTGTCGAGCACCTCGCCGCGGTCCCGCTGCCACCAGTTGGCGGTTGAAAAGATCTCCACCTCGCTGTAGC
The DNA here is from genome assembly GCA_013815685.1 of Ramlibacter sp. GTDB lineage: Bacteria > Pseudomonadota > Gammaproteobacteria > Burkholderiales > Burkholderiaceae_C > Ramlibacter. The sequence goes on along the minus strand of JACDFR010000054.1, from coordinate 22,120 downwards.
CGGCGTAGCCGCATCCCTCGATCCACCCGCGGATCCGGGGGATGTCGATGACGCCATCGCCCATCATTCCCCGATCGTTGAGCATATCGGTGGTGGGCGTTAGCCAGTCGCAAACGTGAAAGGCCAGCAGGCGCTTGCTGCCGGCCCGTTCGATTTGGGCTTGCAGCTTCGGATCCCACCACACGTGATAGATGTCCACGGCCACGCCCAGTGCGCCTGAGCGCGCGGGATCGAGCTGGTCGCAGACATCCAGCGCCTGCTCCAGCGTGTTGATGCAGGCGCGGTCGGCTGCATACATCGGATGGAGCGGCTCGATGGCCAGGGGCATCCCGGCGGCGCGCGCGTACTCGAGCAATTCGGCGATGCCGTCTCGCACCTGCGTGCGTGCCGCTGCGATATCCTTGTGCGCCGGTTTGCCGGCCAGGGCGCCCGGCAGGCCGCCCACCACCAGCACCAGGCAGGATGCATTCAGCTCGCAAGCCTCGTCGACGGCGCGGCAATTGTCCTGGTGCGCGGCCCGCAGGCCGAGCGGGTCGGTCGCAGGGAACATACCGCCTCTGCAGTACCCCGAGAGTTCCATTTCGTGGGTTTTAGCGAGGTTAGCAATTGTGCGCAGGCCTGCCGCAGCAACTTGGTCGCGCCAGGGCGAGATGGCGCGGATTCCGCGCCGCGCGCAGTCTTCGATGATGTCCGTCAGCCGCGCGTCGTGCCCTCGCGACTTGCGCACGGTGGCCGTGTTGATGGAGAGCCAGCGGTGATCGCCTGAAAAGTCGCGCATGTCAGCCGTCGACGCCGTGCAGGGACAACAGCGTTTTCATGCGTCGCGCGGCAAGTTCCGGTTGTTCCAGCAGGTTACCCGCGTCCGCCAGGCGAAACAGCTCGGCCAGGTGCTGCAGCGAGCGTGTGCTTTGCTGGCCGCCGGCCATCGTGAAGTGTTTCTGGTGGCCGTTCAGCCATGCCATGAAGACCACACCCGTTTTGTAGAACCGCGTGGGCGCCGCAAAGATGTGGCGCGAAAGCGGCACGGTGGGGCCGAGGATGGCGTGGAAGCGCTCGAGGTTGCCCTTTGCCAGCGCGCCCAGGGCCGCGCCGGCAGCGGGAGCGATCGCGTCGAAGATCCCGAGCAAGGCGTCGCTCCGGCCATGGGCGGCCTGGCTGCCGAAGCCGTCGCCGGCGATCAGCTCGGCGTAGTTGAAGTCGTCGCCCGTGTACATCCGCACGCCCGGCGGGAGGCGGCGGCGCATCGCGATCTCCTTGTCCTTGTCCAGCAGCGAAATCTTGATGCCATCCACCTTGCCGGGGTGGGCCGCGATGACGCCCAGCGCCGTGTCCATGGCGGCATCGACATCCTGCGCCCCCCAGTAACCCGCCAGCGCCGGGTCGAACATCTCGCCGAGCCAATGCAAGATGACGGGCTGCCGGGCCTGGCGCAAAATACGGTCGTAGACGCGCTCGTAGTCGGCGGGACCGCGGGCAACACGGGCCAGGGCCCGGCTGGCCATGACAATCAGCTTTCCACCCAGTTTCTCGATCGCCGCCATCTGCTCCTCATAGCCGGCGATCACCTGGTCGACCGTGGCCACATTTTCCAGCACCAGGTGGTCGGTGCCGCAGCCGGACGCGACCAGCGCGCCGGGCACGTCCCGCGCCGCATCCAGTGAAAGGCGGATCAGTTCGAGCGACGTCGGCCAGTCCAGGCCCATGCCGCGCTGGGCCGTGTCCATGGCCTCCGCCACACCCAGGCCGAGCGTCCACAGATGCCGGCGGTAGGCGATGGTCGTGTCCCAGTCGATGGCGCATTGCAGCCAGGGATCGACAGCGGCAAGCGGGTCGGCCACGACATGCGCGGCCGAGTAGGCGATGCGGTTGAACTGCGCGCCGGGAGCCGGCTTGGCGGGCAAGGCACCGCGCAGGGTGTAGCGGCTGAGTTGACCGCCCGCCGACGGGAGCTGGAGTGACAGGGCCATCGCCTTGCCTCAGACCTGCAGCGGCGGCACGTCGATCCAGCGCCGCTCTTTCCAGCTTTGCAAGGCGGCCTCGACCAGTTGAACGCCCTTGGCGCCTTCGGGCAGGGTCCAGCGGTAAGGCTCGTTCTCCACCACGTGGCGGATGAAGTGCTCCCACTGGATCTTGAAGCCGTTGTCGTATACCTGCGTGTCCGGCACATCCTGCCACTGGTCGAAGAAATTCATCATCTGTTTTTCGTCCGGATTCCATACCGGGCGCGGCGTGGTGACGCGGCTTTGCGCACGGCAGGAAGTCAGGCCCGCCACGGCGGAGCCGTGGGTGCCGTCCACATGAAAAGTCACCAGATCGTCACGGCGCACCCGGGTGGCCCACGACATGTTCATCTGGGCGATCACGGGTTCGCCGTTGTGGCCGACCAGTTCGGCCGTTGCGTACGCGGCGTCGTCGGCCGTCGCGACGTAAGGCTTGCCTGCCTCGTCCCAGCGCTCGGGGATGTGCGTGGCGGCCACGCACGACACGGATTTGACCTCGCCGAACAGGTTGTCCAGCACATAGCGCCAGTGGCACATCATGTCCAGGATCACCCCGCCGCCTTCTTCCTTGCGGTAGTTCCAGCTGGGGCGCTGGGTCGGCTGCAGGTCGCCTTCGAAGACCCAGTAGCCGAACTCCAGCCGCACGGACAGCATGCGCCCGAAGAATCCGGCACGCCGCAGCATGTCGAGCTTGCGCAGGCCGGGCAGGAACAGCTTGTCCTGCACGGCGCCGTGCTTGAGGCCGGATTGTTCGGCCAGCCGGGCGATCTCCACCGCTTCGTTCAGGTTGGTCGCAATCGGTTTTTCGCAGTACACGTGCTTGCCGGCGCGCAGTGCCTGGGCCAGCAGGGTGGGGCGCATCTGCGTGGTGCCCGCATCGAAGAACACGGTGTCCTGCGCATTGGACAGCGCCTTGTCGAGGTCCGTGCCCCAACGCTCGATCCCATGCGCCTTGGCCAGCGCGGCGATCTTCTCGGCGTTGCGGCCCATCAGGATGGGGTCGGGCATCACCTTGTCGCCGTTGGACAGCGCGACCCCGCCCTGGCGGCGTATGGCGACGATGGAGCGGATCAGGTGCTGGTTCATGCCCATGCGTCCCGTGACGCCGTGCATGATGATTCCGAGTGAGCGAGTGGGCATAACTTAAATCCTTCAAGTAGCCGGCCTTCAGGCCGGCTTGGTCCGTCCCGTTACTTCTGAACTTCCAGGCCCGCGGCTTTCACGAGCAACGCATTGGCCTTGATCTCGTCCTTGATGTAGGCATCGAACTGCTCGGGCGCGAGCGTCCAGGCGTCGGCGCCGAGCGTGGCGAACCGCTCCTTGACTTCGGGCGTGTTCAGCGCCTTCACCACTTCGGCCTGCAGCCGGTTGACAACGTCGCGCGGCGTCCTGGCCGGGGCCATCATGCCGATCCAGAAATTGAATTCCGAGCCCGGCACACCGGCCTCCGCCGTCGTCGGCACCTGGGGCAGCGCGCTGGCACGCGTGGGCGAGCCCACGGCCAGGGGCACGAGCTGGCCGTTCCTGATCTGGCCGATCACGGGTGCGATGGGAGAGAAGTAATAGTCGACGCGGCCCGACATGACTTCCGTCACGGCCTCGGCCGAGCCCTTGAAGGGGATGTTCGTGGCTTCGATCCTGGCCGCGAGCTTGAATTTCTCGGCGTTGAGGTGAGTCGCGCTGCCCTGGCCCGCCGATGCGAAGTTCATGCTGCCTGGCTTGGCCCGCGCGGCTGCCAGCAATTCCGGCAGCGACTTGATATTTTTCGAAGGCGAAATGACGAGTACATTCGGCGTGCTGGAGATGGGCGTGACGCCGGCGAAGTCGGCCATGGTGTCGAAAGGCAGCTTGGCGAATGTCGAGGGGCTGACCGTGTGCGACGACGAGTGGATCATGATGGTGTAGCCGTCCGGCGCCGCCTGGGCCACCGCGGCCTGGCCGATCGTGCCGCTGGCGCCGCCGCGGTTGTCGATGACCAGTTGTTGGCCCATGCTCTGGCCCATCTTGTCGGCGATGGCCCGCGCAATGATGTCCGTGGTGCTGCCGGCGGCGAAGGGCACGACCACGCGAATCGGCTTGCTCGGATACCCGGCTTGGGCGAAGCCCGCCAGCGGGGCCAGGAAGCCGAAGGCTGCAAGCGAGGATGCGATGACGCGGCGGTTGAATTTCATGTTGTCTCCAAGAGGTTGGGGCCGTGCAATTAACTGTATAGTGAATTATAGGAAAGCGTGCGGCAAGTGCAAGCTCGAGCGCGAGGCCGGCCTTCAGCTGCGCAGGACATACCCGAGGATCACGTCGCACATATGTGTCAGGCGTTCGTTCTTGGCCTTCGCCGACAGCAGGTCGCGGCCGAAGATCGCCGACAGCGTGTGGCTGTTGGAGAGGTAGAAGTACGACAGCCCGGCGATGGAGACGTACAGCTGCAGCGGATCCACGCCGCCTCGGAAACTGCCGTCCTTGCGTCCGCGCTCGAGGATCTCGCCCAGCATTTCGATCAACGGCGAGTTCATCTCACGCGCTCGTTTCGATTCCTGCAGGTGGCGCGCACGGTGCAGGTTGGCGCTGTTGAGCAGCGTGAGGAACTCGGGGTGCGCCAGGTAGTAGTTCCAGGTGAATTCCACCAGCCTGCGCACCGCCTCGACGGGCTTGAGGTCGAGGAGTCGCAGCTTGTGTTCCTCTTCACGGATATGCCGGTAAGCCTGCTCGAGCACTGCCTGAAACAGCTTTTCCTTGTCCTCGAAGTAGTAGTAGATCAGGCGCTTGTTGAGGCCGGCGCGCTCGGCGATGCGGTCCATGCGCGCGCCGCCGAGGCCGAACTCCGCGAACTCGTCGCGCGCCGCCGCTAAGATGATGCCCTGGGAGCGGTCCGCATCCCTCAAGCGCTCTTCCGTGACGGGGGCCGTGTCTCTTGTCATGCCGGCAATAATTCACTGATTGGTTAATAAAGTCAAGCCCATGCCGAATGCCACCCCCCAGCTCGCGGGCCACCTGCTGGTCGAATGTCTCGTTGCGCAGGGTGTGACGCACGCCTTCGGGGTGCCGGGCGAAAGTTATCTTGCGGTACTCGACGGGTTCCATGCGCATGAGCGTCAAATCCGGTTCATCATCAACCGGCAGGAGGGCGGGGCGGCTTACATGGCGGAAGCGCACGGAAAGCTGACGGGCCGTCCCGGCGTGTGTTTCGTCACGCGCGGTCCGGGGGCCACCAACGCGTCCATAGGCGTCCACACGGCCTTCCAGGATTCCGCCCCGATGGTGCTCTTCGTCGGCGACGTGGCCAGCGACCAGCGCGATCGCGAGGCCTTCCAGGAGGTGGACTACACGAGCTTCTTCGGCCCCAGCACCAAAGGCATGGCCAAGCGCGTCGAGCGCATCGACCAGCCCGACCGGATCCCCGAATACGTCGCTCGCGCTTTTGCGACGGCCATGAACGGCCGGCCCGGCCCCGTCGTGCTGGTTCTGCCGGAGGACATGTTGACCCGCTCGACCGCGGCGCGGCCCTTGCCCCGTGTGGAGCCGGTGCAGGCCTGGAGCGACCCGGAGTCCTTGCGCGACCTGCGAGAGCTGCTGCTGAAGTCCAGGAAGCCATTCGTCATCGCCGGCGGCGGGGGGTGGACGCCGCAGGCGGCGCAGGCGCTGCAGCGATTCGCCGAGAACTGGAAGCTGCCGGTGGGCAACGCCTTCCGTTTCCAGGACACCTTCGACAACCATCACCCGCTGTATGCGGGCGACGTCGGTATCGGCCTGAACCCCAAGCTGGCCGCCCGCATCAAGGACAGCGACTTGATCCTGGCGGTCGGACCGCGCCTGGGCGAAATGACAACCGGCGGCTACACGCTCTTGCAGGCGCCGAAGGCCAGGCAGAAGCTGGTGCATATCCACGCCAGCGCCGAGGAGCTCAATCGCGTCTATCAGGCCGACCTGGCGATCAACGCCACGATGAATGCCGCCGCGCGGTCGCTGGAAGTGCTGGCGGCGCCGCCGGAAGTCCCGTGGGCGGCGTGGACAGAAGCCGCCCACGCTGACTACGAGGGCAACCTCGTGCCGCAGGCTCTGCCCGGCGACATCGACATGCCGGCCATTGTCGGAATGCTCAAGAAGCACCTGCCCGACGACGCGGTGCTCACCAACGGAGCCGGTAATTTCGCGAGCTGGGTCCACCGCTTCTTCAAGCACCATGGCCTCGTGAAAGGCCACAAGACCCAATTGGCTCCCACGGTGGGCGCCATGGGCTATGGGGTTCCCGCCGGGATCGCGGCCAACATCGTGACCGGGCGCACGGTGCTGACGATGGCGGGCGATGGCGACTTCCTCATGAACGGCCAGGAGCTCGCTACCGCTGCGCAATATGGCGCCAAGACCATCATCGTGCTTCTGAACAACGGAATGTTCGGCACTATCCGCATGCACCAGGAGCGCGACTATCCGCAGCACGTGAGCGGCACGCAACTGGCCAACCCCGACTTCGCCGCGCTGGCTCGGGCGTACGGCTACGCCGGCGTGCGGATCTCACGAACGTCGCAGTTCGAGCCCGAGCTGCTGGCCGCGCTGGAACGCAAGCAGGGCACGCTCATCGAGGTCATGCTCGACCCCGAGGTGATCACGACCCGCGGCACGCTGAGCGCGATCACCCAGGGCGCGCTGAAGAAGCAGCCGGCGCCATGAGAAAGGGCCGCACGAGGCGGCCCTTGCAGGTGAGGAGAGGCCCGGTTACTTGACGTGCTTGCCGATGAGGCCGGCCATCTCGAACATGGAGACCTGGGCCTTGCCGAAGATTTCCTTCAGCTTGGCATCGGCGTTGACCATGCGCTTGTTCACGTTGTCCTGCAGCTTGTTCTTCTTGATGTAAGCCCACAGCTTGCTGACCACTTCGGTGCGGGGCAGCGGCGCGGTGCCGACCACAGCCGCCAATTGCGGGCTGGGGGTCAGGGCCTTCATGAACGCCGCGTTCGGGGTGCGCTTTTTGGCCGGAGCTTTCTTCGCAGCGGCCTTCTTCGCCGGAGCCGCCTTCTTCACGGCAGCCGCCTTCTTGGCAGGGGCGGCCTTTTTCGCCGGGGCCTTTTTTGCAGCGGCTTTCTTCGCCGGTGCTGCCTTCTTCGCGGCGGCCTTCTTTGCGGGCGCTTTTTTCGCCGCAGCTTTTTTCGCAGTTGCCATGATTATTCCTTCTAGAAGTTGATTAATCACCACTGGGAATCTGCATTCCCTCTGGCACTGCGGATGCTACTGGAGAAAAAACGCGTTTCCAAGCGAAAAATGGGTTTTTTCATTGAGCCGTGTCATTTTTTCACCCGCGTTTCGGCTGCATTTTCCCTCTGAAGATCAGGAAAATGCCGGCCAGGACGACCCCGGAGGCGAGCCATTCGCCTGCCGTGACGGCCTCGCCCGCGAAAACGACGCCCAAAAACAGCGCGATGAGAGGGTTCACGAAGGCGTAGCTGGTGGCAGTGGCGGGTGAAACATTGGCCAACAGGTAGAGGTAAGCGCTGAAAGCGGACGAGCGAGCAGAACACGACGAGGTAGAGCCACGCCGCGATCACCAACGGCTGCGCTGGCCAGGCGGGCTGCTCACCCAAAGCAAGAGAAACCGCCATCAACACCGCGCCACCACACAACATTTCACTGGCGAAACCCATCGGCTCCGGCGCCAGCGGCAGCCGTGTCGTGGAGAGCGAAGAGCCCAGCGACCATGCGAGGGTGGCGCATGCGATGCAGGCGATTCCGACGGGGGAGGCCGAGAAGCTGGCGCCGCGAACCAGGAGGAACACGCCGACCAGTCCCACGACCATGCCGGCGAACTCGAGCCGACTGGGGCGCTGACCGAACAGCAGGCCCCAGGCACACACCAGCATGGGTACCACCGCGATGAAGGCGGCTATGCGATGGTTCGGGTGGGGCGGGTGGAATATGCCAGGGTAGTCAAGCTGATCGAGCAGAGTCCTGAGGTGGTCAATGCCTGGAACGTCACCGGCGAGGACAGCTGGATTCTCGAAATCGCGGTGATCGACGTGGAGCATCTGGACGCCGTGGTCACGAAGTTTTGTATCCTTACCGAGACTTCGACCTCCATCGTTTTGAACGCCGCGCGCGAATACGCCGTTGTGCTGCCCGCCCGGCGCGAGAACATCAAGCCCGTGATCAGGAAAGTCATCGGAAATGACCTCATCATCTTTTTTTGCCGTCTGCGACCTGTGCGATGCCCACGAGAGCGACACCTCAGGCGCCTTCCGGGTCCTGCCTCCCGTGTTCCGCGATTTCGGCGCGGCCGCCCGGTTCACCGGGCCGGTGGCGACCTTGCGCTGCATCGAAGACAACTCCCGCATCCGCGAAGCCGTCAATTCGCCGGGAGAAGGACGCGTGCTCGTCGTGGAGGGCGGCGGCTCGGTGCGCCGCGCCCTCGTGGGTGGCAACCTCGCGCGAGCCGCCGCGAAAAATGGCTGGGCAGGCATCGTCGTGGACGGGGCAGTTCGCGATGCTGCCGAGCTGGCAGACGCAGGCATCGGCATAAAGGCCCTGGCTTTGATGCCGCTGCGGTCCGTCAAGCAGGGTGAAGGCCAACGCGATCTGGCCATCCATGTACAGGGGGTGGCGGTGCGGCCCGGCGATTGGCTGTATGCCGACGCCGACGGCATCGTTGTCAGCGCGACGCGGCTGGTCTGACGGGTAAAGTCGCAAGCACCACGCCCGCGATCGCAAGGCCGAACGCCAGCATCTGCAGCGGGACCAGGTGTTCCCCTAGCGCGAGGACTCCCACCAGGGCGGCGGACACCGGAAGCAAGACAGTGAACACGCCGCCCTGGGCGGCCGGGACAAGCTTCAACCCCGTCATCCAGAGCCAAACGGTCCAGACACTTGCCGCCAGTGAATAGAAGAGCAGCAGCAGCCATATGCCCGGCTGCACGCCGCCGAAGTCGAATTGCCAGGCCATATAGGCACCGAATGGGGTAACGAGCGCGAAGCCCCACAGGTTGATCAGGGATGTGATGCGTTTCGGTCCGAGAGCGCGCGTGAGCTGCTTGCCGATCACTGCATAGGAGGCTTCACACAACACCGCGCCGAAGACCAGCAGGTTGCCGAGCCAACTGCCGGTCCCGGGGGTGCCGTCCTCGGGGGCGGCCAGGCCCAGCAAGGCGATGCCCAGCCCGGCGCATGCAACCGCTGCCCATGTCCGCGCGCCGATGCGCTCGCGCAGGAAAGCCCAGCTCATGAGCGCTACCGCGGCGGGAATCGAGGCCATGATCACCCCTGCCGAGACGGCGCTGGTCATGCTCACGCCATAAAGCATGCAGACCGAAAATAGAAAGTTGCCCAGGAAGGACTCGAGAAATACCAATTGCCTGGTTTGGCACGTCATCGGCACCTCCGCAGCCGGCTTGCGCAGCCAATGCAGCATCGCCAGGCCCCCGATCCCAAAGCGCAGCCATGCGAGCAGAAAGACGGGGATGGCCGCAACCAATGGCTTTGACAGGGCGACGTAGCTGCCCACCAGCGACATGCTCAGGGCCAGGCAGCCATACGCGAACAGGCGCTGGACGCCTGGACTCATGGGGCGGGGGTGGTTTTCAAGACGGGGGATCATGCCTCAAGCGCCGCACCTGAGGCGCAGCCATTTCACTATTCCACTTCGTGTTTCCGCATCATGAAAAGTCGCGATGCTGCGCCGCCGCATATTTTCTCAATACAAGAAATTATTTCCCGCATTGAGAAATCTCGTGGGTAAGTGATTGATATTTCAGGATAAAAAATATATCTTGTATAAGACATAAGAGCGTCAAAAGTCTTATAGAAGACTTAAAGTTCAGCATCGGATTATTTATCAACTGGAGCGAACCATGACATCCTGGACCCACCTGAGCCGCGAGCAGCAAATTGCTCAACTCGAAAAAGACTGGGCTGAAAACCCCCGCTGGACGGGCATCAAGCGCGGCTATAGCGCCGCCGACGTCGTCAAGCTGCGTGGCTCGCTGCAGGTCGAGCACACGCTGGCCAAGCGCGGTGCCGAAAAACTATGGAACCTGATCAACACCGAGCCATTCGTTAATTCGCTGGGGGCGCTGACGGGCAACCAGGCCATGCAGCAGGTCAAGGCCGGCCTCAAGGCCATCTACCTGTCCGGCTGGCAGGTCGCCGGCGATGCCAACAGCAACGGCGAGATGTACCCCGACCAGTCGCTGTACTCGGTGGATTCGGTCCCGAAGGTCGTCAAGCGCATCAATGCCACCTTCACTCGCGCCGACCAGATCCAGTGGAGCGAAGGCAAAGGCCCCGGCGATGAAGGCTATGCCGACTATTTCGCGCCCATTGTCGCGGACGCCGAGGCCGGCTTCGGCGGCGTGCTCAACGCCTTCGAACTGATGAAGTCCATGATCGAGGCAGGCGCCGCGGGCGTCCACTTCGAGGACCAGCTCGCCGCCGCCAAGAAGTGCGGCCACATGGGCGGCAAGGTGCTGGTCCCCACGCGCGAAGCCGTGTCCAAGCTGGTGGCGGCGCGACTGGCCGCCGATGTGATGGGCACGCCCACCATCCTGCTGGCCCGCACCGATGCCGAAGCCGCGGATCTGGTCACCGCGGATGTGGACGACAACGACAAGCCCTTTTTCACGGGCGAGCGCACCGTCGAAGGCTTCTACCGCAGCCGCAATGGCGTCGAGCAGGCCATCAGCCGCGGCCTGGCCTATGCGGACTACGCCGATCTCATCTGGTGCGAAACCGGCACGCCCGACCTGGCCTTCGCCAAGCAATTCGCCGATGCGATCCATGCCAAGTTCCCGGGCAAGCTGCTGGCCTACAACTGCTCACCCTCATTCAACTGGAAGAAGAACCTGGACGATGCCACGATCGCCAAATTCCAGAAGGAGCTGGGTGCGATGGGCTACAAGTTCCAGTTCATCACCCTGGCCGGCTTCCACAGCCTCAACTACTCCATGTTCAACCTGGCCTATGGCTACGCCCGCAACAACATGACGGCTTTCGTCGAACTTCAGCAGGCTGAGTTCGCCGCGGCGGACAAGGGCTTCACGGCGGTGAAGCACCAGCGCGAAGTGGGTACCGGATACTTCGACTCCGTCACAACGACGATCGAGGCGAATGCATCCACCGCGGCACTCAAGGGCTCGACGGAAGACGCGCAGTTCTTCGACGAGAAAAAGGCCGCGTAAGGGCGCGCACCCGCCGCGCCTGTAGAGTGGGGCCCGCAACGCGCAAAAGGACAGGCCCTGGCCACGCCCTGTCCCGCTGCAGCGCAACCGGTTTCGTCGCTGCCGGTTAGAATGAAGGCCTTATCGGCGAAAAAGAGCGAGAAAGGCATCCTGGTTATGACACCGCGAACTACACCGGAAGGATTGACGGCCCTGTGAGGCCCGGTGGTCGCGTGCATTAAGGTTTTTTCCTGCATCCAAAAGCGCGGCTCGAGTCCGCGCTTTTTCTTTTTATGCTTCCTATGATCCAGCTTACCCTTCCCGACGGTTCCAAACGCGAATACCCCGGTCCCGTGACGGTGGCCGACGTGGCTGCCTCGATCGGGCCCGGCCTGGCCAAGGCCGCGCTTGCCGGCAAGGTCGACGGCAAGGTGGTCGACACCCATTACAGGATCGAGAAAGATGCACCGGTCGCGGTCATCACCGCCAAGGATGCGGAAGGCCTGGACGTCATCCGCCACTCGACTGCCCATTTGCTGGCTTACGCAGTCAAGGAGCTTTTCCCTGAGGCGCAGGTCACCATCGGGCCGGTGATCGAGAACGGCTTTTATTACGACTTCGCCTACAAGCGGCCCTTTACGCCGGAAGACCTCGCCGCGATCGAAAAGCGGATGACGGAACTCGTGTCCAAGGACGAGCCGGTCACGCGCCGCGTCCTGCCGCGCGATGAGGCGGTGGCCCATTTCAGGAGCCAGGGTGAGCATTACAAGGCGGAGATTATCGGCAGCATCCCTGCCAACGAGGACGTGTCGCTTTATCGCAAGGGCACTTTCGAGGACCTGTGCCGCGGTCCCCATGTGCCGAGCACGGGGAAACTGAGGTTCTTCAAGCTCATGAAGGTCGCGGGCGCCTACTGGCGGGGAGACCACCGCAACGAGATGCTCCAGCGCATCTACGGCACGGCCTGGGCCAGCAAGGAGGAGCTCCAGCACTACCTCACCATGTTGGAGGAAGCTGAGAAACGCGATCACCGCAAGCTGGGACGCGAACTCGACCTGTTCCACATCGACGACGTCGCTCCCGGCGTTGTGTTCTGGCATCCGAAAGGCTGGGCTGTCTGGCAGGTGGTGGAGCAGTACATGCGCCAGGTGTACCGCGACACGGGCTACCAGGAGGTCAAAGGCCCGCAGATCCTCGACAAGAGCCTCTGGGAAAAAACCGGTCATTGGCAGAACTACCGCGAGAACATGTTCACGACCGAGAGCGAGAAGCGCGAGTACGCGCTCAAGCCGATGAACTGCCCCGGCCATGTGCTGATCTTCAAGTCTCATCTGCGCAGCTACCGCGACCTGCCTTTGCGCTACGGCGAATTCGGCCAGTGCCACCGCAACGAACCCTCCGGTGCCCTGCACGGCATCATGCGGGTGCGCGGCTTCACCCAGGACGACGGGCACGCGTTCTGCACCGAGGACCAGATACTCGAGGAATGCGTGGCCTATACGGCCAAGCTTCAAGAGGTCTACAAGGACTTCGGCTTCAACGACATCCTCTACAAGGTGGCGACACGGCCCGAGAACAGGGTCGGCTCGGACCAGCTGTGGGACAAGGCTGAGCATGCGTGCATGGAGGCGCTGCGGCGCTCCGGCGTCGATTTCATCGTTTCACCCGGCGACGGCGCCTTCTATGGTCCCAAGATCGAATACACTCTCAAGGATGCGCTGGGGCGCCAGTGGCAGTGCGGCACGATGCAGGTGGATTTCAATACGGCAGAGCGGCTGGGTGCCGACTATGTGACCGAAACCAGCGCGCGCGCGCACCCGGTGATGCTTCACCGGGCCATTGTCGGCAGCCTGGAGCGTTTCATCGGGATGTTGATCGAGCATCATGCCGGCGCCTTACCGGCATGGCTGGCGCCGGTCCAGGTGGTTGTGCTCAATATCACGGATTCGCATGCCGATTACGCCCGGCAGGTGGCCAAAACGCTGCAAAATCAAGGGCTTAGGGTCGAGCTCGATCTGCGCAACGAGAAAATTACGTATAAAATACGCGAGCATTCGATGCAGAAGCTGCCGTATATCCTCGTCGTGGGCGACAAGGAGATGGCTGCTGGTGCTGTTTCAGTGCGTGCCCGGGGCAACCAGGACCTCGGCGCGATGCCCCTGGAGTCGTTCTCCCAAAAGATCGCCCAGGACATCGCCAACAAGCTCTGATTTTCAAGGAAACCAGTAGCTTGGCCGCGCGCATCAAGGCAGCTTCGCTACCATTTCGGTAGCATCGTTTTAAAAGGATTTGGACCATCGCTACTGAATTTCGCGACCGCCGCCAACGCGAGGAACGCAAGCACCGCCTGAACCGGGAAATCATGGCCCCGGAAGTACGCCTCTCGGGGCCCGAGAACGAGCCGCTGGGCATTGTCAGCCTGTCGGAAGCACTGCGAATGGCAGGCGAGGCGGATGTCGACCTGGTCGAGATAGCGGCGACGGCGAATCCGCCGGTGTGCCGCCTGATGGACTATGGCAAGTTCAAGTACCAGGAACAGAAGAAGGCGGCGGAAGCGAAGGCCAAGCAGACAGTCATCGAGATCAAGGAAGTCAAATTCCGGCCGGGCACAGACGACGGTGACTACAACATCAAGATGCGCAATATCCGGCGCTTCCTGGCCGAAGGCGACAAGTGCAAGATCACGCTGCGCTTCCGGGGCCGCGAGATCACGCACCAGGAAATCGGCATGGCGCTGTTGAACCGCATCCGCGACGAGCTGGCGGACATCATCATCGTCGAGCAGTTCCCCAAGCTGGAAGGCCGGCAGATGATCATGATGATCGCGCCCGGCAAGAAAAAAGTGGCTGCAAAGCCCGCCGCCGAAGCCCCGCAAGCGGCCTCGGCGTAAATGTCAAAAGCCCCTTTGGGGGCGGAATCAAAGCTCCATCGGCCGGTCGCCGATGAGGCGATGACGGAGAACCTTTGGTTCTCCAAAAAAGTGGAGAGTTTGATTCTCGCCACTTCAAAAAGTGGCTCGGGGCCTACAAGACGCGGAAAGTTTCCGCGGCGCCTCACGAGCACAAAGCAAGAGGAGCATTCACATGCCCAAGATGAAGACCAAGAGCGGAGCGAAAAAGCGTTTCCGCGTTCGTCCCGGTGGGACCGTCAAGCGCGGCCAAGCCTTCAAGCGTCACATCCTGACCAAGAAGACCACCAAGAACAAGCGCCACCTGCGGGGTTCGGTCGCTGTGCATGAGACCAACATGGGTCACATGGCGCAGATGCTGCCGTTCGCTGGTCTGTAACGGCCGGCCATTGATCAACACGACGAACAAGGAGTAATCACATGCCTCGCGTCAAACGTGGTGTAACGGCTCGCGCCCGCCACAAGAAAGTTCTCGCCCTCGCCAAGGGGTTCCGCGGCCGCCGCGGCAATGTATTCCGGGTCGCCAAGGAAGCGGTGATGAAGGCGGGGCAGTATGCCTATCGCGATCGCCGCACCAAGAAGCGGGTGTTCCGCCAGCTCTGGATTGCCCGTATCAATGCCGCCGCCCGTGAACTGGGCATGACCTACAGCCAGTTCGCCAACGGCATCCGCAAGGCCGGCATCGACATCGACCGCAAGGTGCTGGCCGACATCGCCGTGCACGACAAGGCGGCTTTTGCCGGCATCGTGGAACAAGTCAGGGCCAAGCTGGCTGCTTGAGTTCACGGTGGGCACCGCGCGAGCGGTGTCTGGTGCAACCTACAAGGACAGGGCTAGGGCTGCGAAGCGCTTGCCCTGTTTTGCTATGAGACTATGAACGACGAGCTGGATTCCATCGTCGGCAGCGCCAGGCAGGCGTTTGCCGGGGCCATGACGCCCGCCGATCTCGAGAACGCGAAGGCGCAGTTCATTGGCAAGGCCGGCCGCCTCACCGAGCTGATGAAGGGCATGGCCGCACTGAGCGTCGACGAGAAGAAGACGCGCGGCGCGGCGATCAACACCGCGAAGCAGTCGATCGAGGCGGCGCTCATCGCCCGTCGGCAGGCGCTGGCCGAGGCCGAACTGGACATCCAGCTCAAGGCGGAAGCGCTGGATGTCTCCTTGCCCGGGCGCCTTCGCGAGCCGGGCGGGCTCCATCCGGTGAGCCTGACGCTGGAGCGCATCGAGCTGATCTTCGCGAGCATGGGTTTTGATGTGGCCGACGGCCCCGAGATCGAGTCCGACTGGCACAGTTTTACTTCGCTGAACAATCCGCCGAACCATCCCGCGCGCTCGATGCAGGATACGTTCTACGTCGACATCGACGGCGAGGATGGCATCCCTTACAACCTGCGGCCCCACACCAGCCCGATGCAGGTGCGCTACGCCCAGGCGCACGTCAAGAAATACGCGGGCCTGAGGCGCGACGGGCCGCCCCTGGCGCCGAGTGCCCCCTCGGGGGGCAGCGACCCGCACGCGGTCGGTGAGCGTGGGGGCCATGATCCGATGCCGGAGATCCGCGTCATCTGTCCTGGCCGCACCTACCGCGTGGACAGCGACGCGACACACTCGCCGATGTTTCATCAGTGCGAGGGCTTGTGGCTGGGCGAGAACGTGAGTTTCAAGGACCTGAAGGTCGTGATCACCGACTTCTGCCGCGCTTTCTTCGAGAGCGAGGACCTGGCGCTGCGCTTTCGCCCCAGCTTCTTCCCGTTTACGGAACCCAGTGCGGAAATCGACATCCAGTTCCAGAGCGGTCCGCTGGCCGACCGCTGGCTCGAGATCGCAGGGTCCGGCCAGGTTCATCCGACGGTCGTGCGCAACATGGGACTGGACCCGGAGAGATACATCGGGTTCGCATTCGGCATGGGTCCCGACCGCCTGACGATGCTGCGATACGGCGTGAACGACCTGCGCCTTTTCTTCGATGGCGACATCCGGTTCCTGCGCCAGTTCCGCTAACCGCTCGCGACATTAGAACAACATGCAATTCCCCGAGTCCTGGCTGCGCGAGTTCTGCAATCCGCCGCTGACCACGCAGCAGCTGGCCGATACCCTCACCATGGGTGGGCTGGAGGTGGAAGAGCTGCGTCCGGTCGCGCCGCCGTTCACCAGGATCGTGGTCGGCGAAATCAGGGAAGCAGCCCAGCATCCCGGCGCCGACCGGCTACGCGTCTGCCAAGTGGATGCAGGGCAGGGTGCGCTGCTCAACATCGTTTGCGGCGCCCCCAACGCGCGCGTGGGTATCAAGGTGCCTTGCGCGCTCGTGGGTGCGGAGTTGCCGCCGGGGGAAGACGGCAAGCCGTTCCAAATCAAGCTGGGCAAGTTGCGTGGCGTGGAAAGCCAGGGCATGCTGTGCTCCGCGCGCGAACTCAAGCTCAGTGAGGACCACGCGGGGCTGCTCGAGCTGGCGGCCGATGCGCCGGTCGGTTCGGACATCCGCGAGGTCCTGAAACTGGACGATACGTTGTTCACCCTCAAGCTCACGCCGAACCTCGCGCACGCGCTGAGCGTCTACGGCGTGGCTCGCGAGTTGTCGGCCTTGACCGGCACCCCGCTCAAGCTGACTGAATTTCCGCCGGTGCCGCCGGTCCACGATGCGAGGCTGAAGGTGAAGGTGTCCGCGCCGGACCTGTGCGGGCGGTTCTCCGGGCGAATCGTGCGCAACGTCGACACCACGGCCAAGACGCCTCAATGGATGGTCGACCGGCTGGAGCGCTGCGGCCAGCGCAGCGTCACGGCCCTGGTCGATATCTCCAACTACGTGATGTTCGAGTTTGGCCGGCCTTCGCACATCTTCGACTACGACAAGATCCACGGCGGGCTCGACGTGCGGTGGGGCAGGCCCGGCGAACAGCTCAAGCTGCTCAACGGCAGCACCGTGGCCGTGGACGAAACGGTGGGAGTGATCGCGGACGACCGGCAGGTGGAGTCCCTCGCGGGCATCATGGGCGGCGAGGCGACGGCCGTGTCGCACGACACGCGCAACGTGTATGTGGAGGCCGCTTTCTGGTGGCCGCGGGCCGTGCAGGGGCGATCGCGCCGCTACAACTTCTCGACCGATGCCGGCCACCGGTTCGAGCGCGGCGTCGACCCCAGCCAGACCGTTGCGCACATCGAGCGGATCACCCGCCTCATCCTCGAAATCTGCGGCGGCGAAGCCGGTCCGATGGACGACCAGCTGATCAAGCTGCCGGAGCAAAAGCCTGTCAGCTTGCGCGTTGCCCGTGCCGCCAAGGTCATCGGCATGCCCGTCACCCAAGAACAATGCGCCGATGCGCTGGCCCGCCTGGGCCTGCCGGCGACCGCCGTAACCGGGGTCTTGACGGTCAAGCCGCCGCCGTGGCGCTTCGACCTGACGATCGAGGAAGACCTGATCGAAGAGGTGGTGCGCATCATCGGCTACAACCAGTTGCCGACAGTGCCGCCTCTGGCTCCCATTACAGCCAGGCTGCCGCCCGAGGCGCGGCGCAGCCGTTTCGCCGTTCGCAGACTCCTTGCCGGCCTGGGTTACCAGGAAACCATCAATTTCAGCTTCGTCGAGGAGAGCTGGGAGCGGGACCTGGCCGGCAATGCCGAACCGATCCGGCTGCTCAACCCGATCGCCAGCCAGATGGGCGTCATGCGGTCTTCGCTGCTGGGGTCCTTGCTGCAGGTCCTCAAGTTCAATCTGGACCGCAAGGCCGAGCGTGTGCGGGTGTTCGAGATGGGCCGTGTTTTCCTTCGCGATGATGCCGTGGCCACGACGGACAGCACTGTGCGCGGGATCCGCCAGCCCATGCGGCTGGCTGGTCTGGCCTACGGTGACGCGGATGCCATGCAATGGGCGCGCAAGAGTGCTGGCGTCGACTTTTTCGACATGAAGGGCGACGTCGAGGCGATGCTCTCGCCGTTGCGGGCCCAGTTCAAGGCATCCGGGCACCCGGCCCTGCACCCCGGGCGTTGTGCAAGCATCTGGCTCGACGGCCGCGACATCGGCGTGGTGGGTGAGCTTCATCCTCGCTGGCGTCAGAGCTGGGAACTCGCCCAGGCGCCCATGCTGTTCGAACTCGACCTGGAAACCATCGTCCAGCGCGAGGTACCGGCGTTCGAGCCAGTACCGAAGTTCCAGCCCGTCCAAAGGGACATCGCGGTCATCGTGAGCGATGAGATCAAGCACGACGCCGTGATGCAAGCGATTCAGGCTGCGGGGACCGGAGGTCTGCTGCGCGACGCCTTCCTGTTCGACGTCTACAAGCCCAAGCAACCTGTACCAGGGCTGGCCCTTCACGAAAAAAGCCTGGCGGTGCGCTTGACGCTCGGAAGCCGCGAAGCCACACTGACCGACGATCAGATCGACGCGGCCGTCAAAGCCGTGGTGGACAGCATTGCCGGCCGGCTCGGCGGGCGCCTGCGGGGATAACCATGAACGCGCTCGCAACTACATTGAAACAAGAAGACATGATGGACTTCGCCGTCGAAAGCCTTGAAACGCCGGCATTGACCAAGGCCCAGCTCTCGGAACTGCTGTTCGAGCAGATTGGCCTGAACAAGCGCGAGTCCAAGGACATGATCGATGCCTTTTTCGACCTCATCGCGGGCAGCCTGGTCGACGGCAAGGATGTGAAAATCTCGGGCTTCGGCAACTTCCAGATCCGCACCAAGGCGCCCCGGCCCGGTCGCAACCCGCGCACGGGAGAGGCCATCCCGATCCAGGCGCGGCGGGTGGTGACATTCCATGCCAGCCACAAGCTCAAGGAACAGATCCAGGGCGAGGGCGCCCCGGGCGAGTGAGCTGAAACAACAGTTCGCGCTTCGCGAGCGAACAGGCTTTGCAAGCCGCCTGTCTTAGAGTAACCTAGCAGCTTTCTCTCCTACAACATTGATTTCAATGGAGAAAGCTCTCCCATCCATTCCGGCAAAGCGCTACTTCACCATCGGTGAGGTGAGCGACCTGTGTGGTGTCAAGCCTCACGTGCTACGGTATTGGGAGCAGGAATTCACGCAGCTGCGGCCCATGAAGCGCCGCGGCAATCGCCGTTACTACCAGCACCATGAGGTGCTCATGATTCGCCGCATCCGCGACCTGCTGTACGACCAGGGCTTCACGATCAGCGGGGCGCGCAATAAGCTCCAGGAACTGGTGCAGGTGGAGCGCGACAAGCGGCGTGCCGGCGAGGTCATGCTCGACGGGGTGGAAGTGATCGAGGTCGAGGATTCGACCTTCGAGGATTTCGAAGACAGTGCTCTGCCGCATGATCGCGACCTTTTCTCGCAAAAGCTGTTGCTGGTGCGCCGCGAGCTGTTCGAGATCCGCGACCTGCTGTCCTCCACACATTGACGTACGCGCTAAGACGCGCCGTCCCACGGGTTATAATCCGCAGCTTGTCGGCGTGTAGCGCAGCCTGGTAGCGCACTTGCATGGGGTGCAAGGGGTCGCGAGTTCGAATCCCGCCACGCCGACCATCACAGTCAAGGGTTAGCAGGAAGTTTCCTGCTAACCTTTTTTTTCTGCTGTTGTGCCGCACGCCAAGGCGCATAAAATCCTTGCGAATGGCGTTTATTCCTATCACATCCCCGGGCGCTGACTACCGTGGCCACCGTTGTCTTTGCTGACCTGGTCGGAAGCACCGGCATCTTCGAGCGGCTGGGCGACGAGACCGCGGGCCGCTTTGTCACGCAGCTGACCGGCGCGCTCAGCAAGACTTTCGAGGAGCACAGCGGCCGCGTGGTCAAGTTGCTTGGGGACGGCCTATTCGTCGTGTTTCCCGCGGAGAGCGAAGCTTTGGCGGCCTGCGTGGCCATCCAGAAGAGATTGCAGGACAAGCCGGTCTACGCCGGGGGGATCGGCAGCCCGGTCCAGATGCAGATAGGCGTGGAATCGGGCGAAGTCGTGGAGATCGACGGCGATTGCTATGGCGATGCAGTCAACAGTGCGGCGCGGCTGGCCGACCTGGCGGGCGCCGCGCAGATCCTGACCACTCAGCGGGTGCGCGACGCGCTGGGCCCGTTGCAACAGGCCAAGATGCGCAGCCTCGGCCCCATGTACCTGCGCGGCAAGTCGGAGGTCACGGAGATCTTCAGGGTCGACTGGCAGGTAGACCGCGACGCGGACGCCACGGTCATGGGCGTTTCGATGCTCAAGACGGCCGCCGGGGGCTCGCTCGAAATCTCCGCACAAGGACGCACGCTGCGGCTCGGCCCGCGCGATGACAGGCTGACCCTGGGACGCGCCACGACGGCGACGCTCTCCATCAACGATTCACGGGTTTCGCGGGTCCATGCGACCGTGGAATGGCGCGGCGGGCACTTCATCCTGAGCGACGCTTCGAGCTTTGGCACGTGGGTGTACGTCGGCAACCAGCGCGAGCCGGTGGTCCTGCGCCGCACCGAGTGCTATCTGGTGGGGCAGGGGGAGATCACCCTGGGCTGCGAGCGTGAGGCGGAAGGCGCGCCGGTGCTGCTGTTTTCAGTGACTGCCTGATCGGCGCGGACTGCAGCGTATCAAGCGCGACACACCTGTGCGCGTGCATCGAGGCCCGCAGCTCTGCCGCAGGCTAGAATCGACGTCTCCCCGCTACCGACGCAGGTGTTGTGAGTCTCAAAAAGCTTGGCCGCTATGACCTGGTCCGAGTCCTCGGGAAGGGGGCTATGGGAATCGTGTACGAGGGCCGCGACCCCAACCTGGACCGGCGGGTCGCCATCAAGACCGTCAAGGTGGAGAGCCTTTCCGAGGAAGCGGCGGCCGAATACGAGGCGCGGTTCCGCACCGAGGCGCGTTCGGCCGCCCGGCTGCAGCATCCCAACATCGTCAGCGTCTACGACTCCGACCGCGACGGCGACATGGCCTTTCTGGTGATGGAATACATCCAGGGCGATGACCTCAAGCACCATCTGGACAAGGGCGTGCGCTATTCGCTGGAGCAGTCGCTCAAGATGATCCGCGACCTGCTTTCGGCGCTGGACTATGCGCACAAGCAGGGCATTGTGCACCGCGACATCAAGCCGGCCAACCTGCTCATCGAGCCCGGCGGCCGCGTCAAGCTCACGGATTTCGGTGTGGCGCGCATCCAGGATTCCGGCGAGGCCACACGCACCCAGGGCAGCATGGTGGGCACGCTCAAGTACATGTCGCCCGAGCAGGTGCAGGGCCAGAAAATCGATTCGCGCGCGGATCTCTTCTCGGTGGGGGTGGTGCTCTACCAATTGCTCACCGACAAGCGGCCGTTCGACGGCGACAACGACTTCTCGATCATCCACCAGATCATTGGCCATGCGCCGCCGGCGCCCAGCACCTTCAACGAGCGGCTGCCTTCGGCCATCGATGCCGTCGTCGCCCGGGCGCTGGCCAAGGATCGCGAGCAACGGTTTTCGACCGCACGCGATTTTGCGTCGGCCCTGCAATCGGCCATCCGCCGCGCCGAGGATGCGACGGTGGTGCCGCCGGCCGATCCCCTGAAAAAGGCGGATGCGTCAGTCACCGGATCCCGGGCACAGCCTTCGATCACCGGCGCCGGCACAGCCCCCACGAGCGGTTCAACGGTCACGCAGGAACTCGAGCTGGTGTACTGGAAGGACATCAAGGATTCCACCGATTCCGAGGAGCTGGAAGGTTTCCTGGCCAAGTTCCCCTCGGGCATCTACGCCGACTTGGCGCGGCGGCGCCTGCGCAAGCTATCAAGCAGCACCAGCTCACCCGCTCAGACGGTCCTGAGCGGTGCCGGCGCGCCGGGTCCGCAGGATCTGGACGCGACGCGAGCCTACACGGCCACCAAGCCGTTGATGACAGGCCCGGCCCACGCGGCTGGCCGCGTCGAGGCGGTTGAAGAGCGGGCGCCGTCGCGCGAGTCCGGGCTCGATCCCCAACCCGTCCTGTCACCCGCGCAAACTCCCGCTCGCAAGAAACTGCCGTTGGCCGTGTTCGCGGCACTGGGCGCCATTGCGCTCGCCGGCATCGCCGCTGCGCTGCTGGCGGGAAAGGGAGCGCCTGCGCTTCAAGCGGACGGCGCTACCGTGGTCTCGTTCCCTGCCTCGGTGGTGCCGGCGGCGCCGTCCGGCGC